>NZ_BAAALG010000003.1:257402-292431 GCF_039528155.1 Nocardioides dubius
CGGGATTCGAACCCGCACGCCCTTTCGAGCAGTGCATTTTGAGTGCACCGTGTCTGCCGTTCCACCAACCCGGCCGCGTCGCCAGATGCTACCGGATCGGTAGCGCGTTCGACATATTGCCTAAAGTCAACTAACTTACTGCGTAATACTCGTCGTCAGCCCCGGGAGGCAGTCATGCAGCAGCTCGCTCAGTGGATCTTCGGTTCGCGCGAGACCGCTGCCTGCAACGCGCGCGGTGCGGCCCTCGAGCTCAGTCGTGGGCGCGTCGAGCGGGCCGAGGTGGAGGCCTATCTGGTGGAGCGCTACGGCGCCACCCGCCGGATCCCGACCACCGGCTGAGGCGGGGAAGGTCTGCCTGCCTGCGGTTCGCGCTGGCGCGATGACTTAGCCTTGGGGAGTGAACTCCAGCGCGCCTTCGTCCATCGTTCGCCGCGTCGTCATCGCCGAGGATGAGGCGTTGATCCGGATGGATCTCGCCGAGATGCTCGCCGAGGAGGGCTACGACGTCGTCGGCCAGGCCGCGGACGGCGAACAGGCGGTGGCGCTCGCCGAGCAGCATCGCCCCGACCTGGTGATCTGCGATGTGAAGATGCCCAAGCTCGACGGGATCGCCGCAGCCGAGCGGATCGCCGCCCAGCGGATCGCCCCCGTGGTCATCCTGACCGCCTTCTCCCAGCGCGAGCTGGTGGAGCGGGCCCGCGATGCCGGTGCGATGGCCTACCTGGTCAAGCCCTTCTCGCGCTCGGACCTGATGCCGGCCATCGAGATGGCGGTCAGCAGGTTCGCCGAGCTCCAGCTGCTCGAGAGCGAGGTCGCCGACCTGTCTGAGCGACTGGAGACGCGCAAGGCCGTGGACCGTGCCAAGGGCGTGCTGCAGAAGGAGCTCGGACTGAGCGAGCCGGACGCCTTCCGGTGGATCCAGAAGACCGCGATGGACCTGCGGCTCTCGATGCGCCAGGTCGCCGACGGAGTGGTCGAGCACGGCTCCGGGCTCGCGGGGCGCGCCACTGAGTGAACCCGCAGGTCACAACTTCACAACGAGGTGATATAGGTCACGGGTCCGGGCTGAATTGGCAGTAGTTTCGAGTCAATTCGGCGGTGCCCCGCCGGGTGTAGAACAACCGGAGGCTTCATGAAACGCAGGAAGACATTCGCCGGGATCGCCACGGTCGCGTTGGTTGGCTCGTTGGCTCTCGCCGGCTGTGGATCCGATGACGGCGACGACGACAACTCGGGCTCGTCCGGTTCAGACAACACGTCCGACAGCTCCTCGCCTGCGGGTGAGAAGAAGGGCGACGGCAAGCTCGTGGTGGGCACCCTGCTCCCGCAGACCGGTGACCTCGCCTACCTCGGCCCGCCGGAGTTCGCCGGCGTGCAGCTGGCGATCAACGAGATCAACGAGGCCGGCGGCATCGACGGTCAGCAGATCACCCAGGTGAAGGCCGACTCCGGTGACGGCACGCCCGACATCGCCGGCGCGTCCACCGACAAGCTGCTCAACCAGGGCGCCGACGTCGTGGTCGGTGCCGCGGCGTCCGGTGTCTCGCTGAGCGTGATCGACAAGATCGTCAACGCCGGCAAGGTGATGTTCTCCCCGGCCAACACGGCAGCTGCCTTCGACACCTACGACGACAAGGGTCTCTACTTCCGGACCTCGCCGTCCGACCGCCTGCAGGGCCAGGTGATCGGCAACATGGCCGTCGAGGACGGTCACAGCAACGTTGCGGTGATGGCGCGTCAGGACGCCTACGGCGAGGGTCTGGCCGAGCAGGTCAAGGCCACGCTGGAGGAGAAGGGCGCCAACGTCTCGGAGTTCATCCTCTACAACGCGGATGCCGAGAACTTCACTGCCGAAGTGAACAAGGTGGCGGCTGCCAAGCCGGACGCGATCGTCCTGGTCTCCTTCAACGAGACCACCAAGATCGTGCCGCAGCTGATCTCGAAGGGTGTGGGTCCGCAGGACGCACAGCTCTACTTCGTGGACGGCAACATGGCCGACTACTCCGACCAGAAGTTCGACCTCACCGGCGTGAAGGGCACCTTCCCGGCGCCCGCCGAGGTGGACCCGGGCTTCAACAAGCTGCTCGACAGCGTCGCCGACGGCGGCAAGCTGAAGGACTACACCTACGGTCCTCAGGCCTATGACGCCGTCATGCTGATCGCCCTGGCCTCGTTGGCCGCCGGCGATGACGACGGTGCCGCGATCGCGACCAAGATCGTGGAGATGTCCAAGGACGGCGAGAAGTGCAGCGGTTGGGCGCAGTGCTCCGAGCTGGTCAAGGCCGGCACGGACATCGACTACGAAGGTGCGTCGGGTCCGACCGACATGAACGACACCGGTAGCCCGAACAAGGCGACGATCGGCATCCAGGAGTACAAGGGCAACAAGTACTCCCAGATCGACAGCGTCTCCGGCGTCCTGGAGTAAGCAGAAGAAGTGGGGGACCTCAGCGCGCAGATTCGGGACGATTCTGCGCGCTGAGGTCACATTGAGCAGCGCGGTCGGCCGCAGCGGTTAGGCCTTGGAGAGCGTGCCGAGGTAGAGCTCGATCACCTTCGGGTCGTTGGCGAGCTGCTCGCCGGTGCCGGTATAGGCGTTGCGGCCCTGGTCGAGCACATAGGCCCGATCGCAGATCTGCAGGCAGCGGGCGGCGTTCTGCTCGACCATCACCACCGAGACGCCGGCCCGGTTGATCCGCCGGGTCTGCACGAAGACCTCGTCCTGCATGACGGGGGAGAGGCCGGCCGAGGGCTCGTCGAGCAGCAGCACCGACGGGTCCATCATCAGGGCCCGGCCCATCGCCACCATCTGCCGCTCGCCGCCCGAGAGCGAGCCCGCGCGCTGGCCGCGCCGCTCGCCGAGGGTCGGGAACAGGGAGCAGACGAAGTCGAAGCGCTCGCTGAAGGTCTTCGGGCGCTGGTAGACGCCCATCTCCAGATTCTCCTGGATGGTCAGGCTGCCGAAGACGTTGTTGGTCTGCGGCACGAAGCCGATCCCCGCGGAGACCAGCTTGTCGGCGCGCTGGTTGGTGATGTCGGCGCCGTCCAGGGTGACCGAGCCGCTGTGGATCTTGACCAGGCCGAAGAGTGCCTTGAGCAGCGTCGACTTGCCGGCGCCGTTGGGGCCGATGATCCCGACCAGCTCGCCGCGCTTGCAGTAGAGGTCCGAGCCGTTGAGGATGTTGACGCCCGGCAGGTAGCCGGCGATCAGGTCGTCGGCACGCAGCAGGGCGCCCTCGGCAGCTGCCAGATGCGCGTCGCGCTCCGGGGTGTTCTCACTCATTGCCCGCCTCCTCGGCGATCTCCTCCTGCGCGGCCGCGAGGATCTTCTCCTCGGCCTCGAAGGTCAGCTTGGTGTCGTGGTGGGCGCCCAGGTAGGCGTCGATCACCCGTTGGTCGGACATCACCGACTCCGGCGGACCCTCGGCGATCACCTTGCCCTGGGCCATCACCACGACCCAGTCGGAGATGTCGCGGACCATGTCCATGTCGTGCTCCACGAAGAGCACCGTGCGGCCCTCGTCGCGCAGCGACTTCACATGGCCGAGCAACGACTGCTTGAGTGCCGGGTTGACGCCGGCCATCGGCTCGTCGAGCATCACCAGCTCCGGGTCCACCATCAGTGCGCGTGCCATCTCCAGCAGCTTGCGCTGGCCGCCGGAGAGCGAGCCGGCGAAGTCGTCGGCCTTGCCGTCCAGCAGGAAGCGCTGGAGCAGGTCCTTGGCGCGCGCGGTGTTGTCGGTCTCCTGCGAGCGCCACATGCGCGGAATGACTGCGGCCCAGAGTCGTTCGCCGGTCTGGTTGCGGGCGGCGACGCGCATGTTCTCCAACACGGTCAGCTTGGCGAGGACCTTGGTCAGCTGGAAGGTGCGCACCATGCCGAGCCGGGCCACCCGGTAGGCGGCCACCTTGTTCAGCGTCTTGCCGTTGAAGCTCCAGGTGCCGGCGTCCGGACGGTCGAACCCGGTGAGCAGGTTGAAGAACGTGGTCTTGCCGGCGCCGTTGGGGCCGATCAGCGCGGTGATCACACCCCGCTGGACCTCCAGGTGCTCCACGTCGACCGCCTGCAGGCCGCCGAAGGAGCGGGTGATGCCGTCGGCCACCAGGATCGCGTCCGGCTTCTTCGCGCCGGGCTCGCGGGCCACGTCGGCCAGGGCGGCTCGTGCCGCCCTGGAGCGCTCGCGGCCCTCCTCGGTGGAGGCCTCCAGGTTGGTGGGCAGGTTGGTCTCAGCGGCCATCGATCGCCAGCTCCCTTCGATCGCCGAAGATGCCTTGTGGTCGGAAGATCATCAACAACATCAGGGCTAGTCCCATCACGATGAAGCGCATCAGGCTCGCCTGCTGGTTGGTCATGATCGCCTCGGGGATCAGCACGCTGCCCTCGTCATCGGTCGCCGCGCTGAGGAAGAGGTCGAGGAAGGTCAGCAGGAACCAGAAGATCACCGCACCCACGACCGGGCCGAGCACCCGGGCCGCGCCGCCGATCAACAGCACCGTGTAGGCGAAGAAGGTGACGTCGGTGGCGACGAAGGTCGGGTTCATCGCGGCACTCTTCAGCGCGGTGAAGAAGCCGGCCAGGGCGCCGATCATGCCGCCGATCATCAGGGCCTGCATCTTGTAGGCGTAGACGTTCTTGCCCAGCGAGCGGACGGCGTCCTCGTCCTCGCGGATGGACTTGAGCACGCGGCCCCACGGGCTGCGCATCAGCAGCCACACCAGCAGGCAGCACAGCGCGATGGTGACCCATCCGGCCAGCACCACCCAGGCGTCGTCCTTGCTCCAGCTCACGAAGCCGAGGTCGACCGGACCGGAGAACGGGTTCAGGGCACGGAAGTCGGCGGAGAAGGAGGTCAGGCCGTCCTGGGCGCCGAAGTACTTCTTCAGGGCGATCGAGCCGTAGAGCTGGCGGACGATCTCCGCAGCGGCGATGGTCACGATGGCGAGGTAGTCGGCGCGCAGCCGCAGGGTCGGGATGCCGAGCAGCAGGGCGAGCAGCGCCGCCAGCACCAGGCCGACCAGCATCGCCAGCCAGAGGGAGATGTCCCACTGCACCACCAGCATGGCCATCGTGTAGCCGCCGACCGCCATGAAGGCCGCCTGGCCGAAGTTCAGCAGGCCGGTGTAGCCGAAGTGGATGTTCAGGCCGATCGCGGCCAGACAGTAGACGATCGCGCTGGTGCCCAGCCCCTGCTGGAACGAGCCGCTGAGAAGGTCGCTGAAGTTCATGTCGTTACTCCTCTCACCCGATCCGTTCTCGTCTGCCGAGGATGCCTTGCGGCCGGATCAGCAGGACCACGATCAAGACGACGAGAGCACCCACGTACTTGAGCTCGTCGGGCACCACCAGGGTGGAGAGCTCGATGAAGATGCCGATGATGAAGGCGCCGGCGATGGCGCCCCAGATGGTGCCGAGACCACCGAGGGTGACCGCGGCGAAGACCAGGAGCAGCGCCTTGTAGCCGACCTGGAAGTTGAAGCCCTGGGTGACGCCGAGCAGGGCGCCGGAGAGACCGGCCAGCGCGGTGCCGAAGATCCAGACCCGGTTGATCACCCGGTCCACGTTGATCCCCGAGGAGGCGGCGAGGGCCGGGTTGTCGGCCACCGCCCGGGTGGCCTTGCCGAGCCGGGTGAACTGCAGCAGGCAGCAGGCCGCGACCAGCACGCCGATCGCGATGCAGAAGACGGTGATCTGCAGGCTGGTGATCCGCAGCGCCCCGATCTCGTACGGCTGCAGGTCGGTGTACTGGCTGTAGTTCCGGTTCTCGCCACCCACCAGGTACTGGTAGGAGTTGCGCAGGAAGATCGAGAGGCCGATCGAGATGATCATCATCGCGATCACGCCGGTGCCGCGCCGGCGCAGCGGCGCCCACAGGCCCTTGTCGTTGAGCCAGCCGAAGACGCCTGAGGCGAGGAAGCCGACCAGACAGGCGACCAGCACCGAGTAGTCATGGCCGAAGAGCGAGATCTCGCCCGGCATGGAGTCGATCGCGAAGGCGATCAACGCGCCGAAGGTCATCAGCTCGCCGTGGGCGAAGTTGGTCAGCCCGGTGGTCCCGAAGACCATGTTCAGGCCGAGTGCCGCCATCGCCAGGATGGCGGAGTAGACCAGGCCGGTGGCCAACAGGTTGAGGGCGAGATCCCAGTCCGACGGCTCCTCGATCTTGTCGTCGATCGGGAAGGTGACCGAGTAGTCGGTCTCCAACTGGAACTGCTCGGTGGTCCGCTTGACGTCCTTCGGATTCTGCAGCGCCGTGCCCTCGGGCAGGGTCTCGGTGTCGATCTCGATCACGTAGCGCTGGCCGAGCACGTCGATCACCTCGCCGAGGTTGACGTCGGCCAGCCCGTCGGCGTCGGAGACCGCCTCGCCGATCGGGTTCCCGTCCAGGTCGCTGACCCGCACGGTGACCCCGGCAACCGGGTCGTTGGCGTTGCCGCGGCGGTCGCGCAGGCAGACCCGGACGTGGATCGTTCCGTCGTCGCGATCGGCCTTCGCGCAGTTCGCGGGCGCTCCGGGGGCCGCGGACGCCGTGGCCGCGTGGCTCGGACCCGCCAGCAGCAACAGCGGCAGCAGGACGAGGCTGAGCAGGCCCAGCGCAGGGATTCGCATGATCGGTCTCAACGTTCCAGGTCTCCTGCCTCGAACCGACATGTGGCGCGCACCACACTAGGCTCACCCGGCTCCGGCCGCGTCCCTGATCGGGCAACAGAACGACAACGATCTGGCTTCGGAGTCGCGATCATTGGCCGATAGTCGGGTTGTCAGAGGACTGACGAACCGGGCGGAGACATCACCGGTCAGGGCGCGTACCCTGTTCGCTGACCGTTCTGCCGATCCGCATCTCAGCGCCGACCGCATTTCGAGGAGGAGCACCGCATGAGTCGTACCGCCGTCCTCCTGCGCGACGCCGTCGTCGACGACGCCGAGGCGCTCGCCACGCTGTGGGCCGACCAGGTCCAGCGCTCGATGTCCCCGGTCGACGACCTCCGGCTGCTGATCAAGCAGGTCGCCACCGTGGAGAGCGACCGGATCGTGGTGGCCACCTTCGACGGCGTCTTCGCGGGCGCGGTCTTCCTGCGCGTCGAGCAGCGCTCGCCGCTGGAGCAGGAGCTGGCCGTCAACGTGCTCTTCCCGTCGGTCGTCCCGGCGCTGCGCCGGCACGGTGTCGGCCGGGCCCTGGTCGATGCCGGCGTGCAGTGGGCCGAGACCCGCGGGATCACCCAGATCCGGGCGGCGTCCACCTCGAACTCGCGCCTCGCGCACCGGTTCCTGGCCCGCTTCGGGCTCTCCCCGCTGGCGGTCCAGCGGGTCGGCGCGACCCACGTCGTGCGCGCCAAGGTCTCTGCCGGCCGGATGCCCGCCGGCAAGCCGATGCCGCGCTCGGTGGGCGCGGTGCTGGCCCAGCGACGCCGTCAGCGCGAAGGCGCCTGACGCCGCCGCCCGGGCCTCGGCCCGGGCTCAGCCGAGTCGGTCGGCCGGCACCAGGGTGCAGGTGATCCGCGAGGTGCAGACCCGGCGTCCGCGCTCGTCGGTGATCACCACGTCGTAGCTGGCCATGCTGCGGCCGAGGTGGACGGGCGTCGCCACGCCGGTCACCGTGCCCGAGGAGGCCGCCCGGTGGTGGGTGGCGTTGATGTCGACGCCGAGGGCGATCCGGTCCGGGTAGCCGTGCAGCGCCGAGCCGATCGAGCCCAGGCTCTCCGCGAGCACCACCGAGGCGCCGCCGTGCAGCAGACCGTACGGCTGGGTGTTGCCCTCCACCGGCATCGTCGCGACCACGCGCTGGGGCCCGGCCTCGATCAGCTCGATGCCCATCTTCTCGTTGAGGCGGCCCATGCCGTGCGGCAGCTGGGCGAGCACGTCGGCGACCGGGATCTGGCCGTCGGCGGCAGCGGGCGTGGCGGGGGTGGCGTCGGTCATGGGCTCATTGTGGCCGACGCTCCCAGCGCGCTGCGCACTGGATAGAGTCGGGGCGTGTCTTCCTCTCCCCAGACCGCGAACCGTCCCCGCCTGCTCCTGCTCGACGGCCACTCGCTGGCCTATCGGGCGTTCTTCGCGCTCCCGGTGGAGAACTTCTCCACCACCACGGGGCAGACCACGAACGCGGTCTACGGCTTCACCTCGATGCTGATCAACGTGCTGCGCGACGAGCAGCCCACCCACGTCGCGGTGGCCTTCGACCTGTCGCGGCAGACCTTCCGCCTGGAGGCCTACTCCGAGTACAAGGCCAAGCGGAACAAGACGCCCGACGAGTTCAAGTCGCAGGTGCCGTTGATCCAGGAGGTGCTCGACGCGCTCCGGATCACCTGGATCACCAAGGAGGGGTTCGAGGCCGACGACATCATCGCCACCCTCACCACCCAGGCGCTCGCCGAGGAGATGGAGGTGCTGATCCTCACCGGTGACCGCGACTCCCTCCAGCTGGTCACCGAGCACTCCACGGTGCTCTACCCGATGCGTGGCGTGTCGGAGCTGGCCCGGATGACGCCGGAGGCGGTCGAGGCCAAGTACCTGGTGCCGCCGCACCGCTACCCGGAGATCGCCGCTCTGGTCGGCGAGGACTCCGACAACCTGCCGGGCATCCCCGGCGTGGGTCCGAAGACCGCCGCCAAGTGGATCACCACCTACGACGGCCTCGACAACATCATCGACCGTGCCGACGAGGTGAAGGGCAAGGCGGGGGAGAACCTGCGCGCCCACCTCGCCGACGTGATCCGCAACAGGCAGCTGAACGCGTTGGTGCGCGACCTCGCGCTCGAGGTCGGCCCGGACGACCTGGCCGTCCAGCCGTGGGATCGCCAGGAGGTGCACACCCTCTTCGACGGGCTGGAGTTCCGGGTGCTGCGCGACCGGCTCTTCGAGACACTCGAGTCCGAGGAGGACGTCGTCGAGTCGGCGTCCACGATCAGCGGGCTGAGCCTGGAGCACGACGCCGTGCGGGCCTGGCTCGCCGAGCTCGACGCGTCGCCGGTCGGCGTCCACGTGCGGGGCACCTGGGGCAGCGGCACTGGCCGGGTCGACGGCATCGCCCTCTCCACCCAGGAGGGCACGGCCGCCTACATCGACGTCGAGGGGCTCAGCTCCGACGACGACGCCGCGCTGGCCGACTGGCTCGCCGACGCCGAGCGGCCGAAGGTCTTCCACGACGCCAAGGGCCCGATGCTCGCGCTGGCCGCCCACGGATGGACGGTGCGCGGTCTGGCCAGCGACACCGCGCTCGGCGCCTACCTGGTCCGCCCGGACCAGCGCTCCTACGACCTGGCCGACCTCACCGTGCGCTACCTCAAGCGCGAGCTCGGTGCCCCGGCGAGCACCGACCAGGGCCTGCTCTTCGACGAGGTCGACGTCTACGTGGAGCCGTCGATGGCGCGCGCGCAGGCAACCGTCGAGCTGGCCGAGGTGCTGGCAGTCGAGATCGAGGAGCACGGCGGCACCCGCCTGCTGCACGAGGTCGAGCTGCCGCTGGTCGGTGCGCTGATGGAGCTGGAGCAGACCGGCATCGCGGTCGACCTCGACCACCTGCAGGGCCTGGAGAGCCAGTTCGGCGACGCCGTCAAGCAGGCCGCCGACGAGGCCTACG
The DNA here is from genome assembly GCF_039528155.1 of Nocardioides dubius. Lineage (NCBI taxonomy): Bacteria > Bacillati > Actinomycetota > Actinomycetes > Propionibacteriales > Nocardioidaceae > Nocardioides > Nocardioides dubius. Next base: position 266,981 of record NZ_BAAALG010000003.1, read on the forward strand.
CGGTGATCGGCAAGGAGATCAACCTCGGCTCGCCCAAGCAGCTGCAGGTGGTCCTCTTCGACGAGCTGGGGATGCCGAAGACCAAGCGCACCAAGACCGGCTACACCACCGACGCCGATGCGCTCCAGGGTCTGTTCGAGAAGACCGAGCACCCGTTCCTGCTGCACCTGCTGCGGCACCGCGACGTGATCCGGCTGCGGCAGACGGTCGAGGGCCTGATGAAGACGATCGCCACCGACGGTCGGATCCACACCACCTTCAACCAGCTGATCGCCGCCACCGGGCGGCTCTCGAGCACCGACCCGAACCTGCAGAACATCCCGGTCCGCACCGAGGAGGGCCGCCGGATCCGTGAGGCGTTCGTGGTCGGCGCGGGCTTCGACGAGCTGATGACCGCGGACTACAGCCAGATCGAGATGCGGATCATGGCGCACCTGTCCGGCGACGAGGGCCTGATCGAGGCGTTCCGCTCCGGCAAGGACTTCCACTCGATCACCGCCGCCAAGGTCTTCGGGATCGGTGCCGACGAGGTCGGCACCGAGGAGCGGGCCAAGATCAAGGCGATGAACTACGGACTGGCCTACGGGCTCTCGGCCTTCGGCCTCTCCCAGCAGCTGCGGATCGAGCCGAGCGAGGCACGGGTGCTGATGGCCGACTACTTCGAGACCTTCGGCGGCATCCGCGACTACCTGGCCGGCGTGGTCGACGAGGCGCGTCGCAGCGGCTTCACCGAGACCATCATGGGTCGCCGCCGCTACCTGCCCGACCTGACCAGTGACAACCGGCAGCGTCGCGAGATGGCGGAGCGGATGGCGCTCAACGCCCCGATCCAGGGCTCGGCGGCGGACATCATCAAGGTGGCCATGCTCGACGTCCGGGCCGCGTTGGCCGAGCAGGGCCTCGCCTCGCGACTCCTGCTCCAGGTGCATGACGAGCTCGTGCTCGAGGTCGCCCCCGGTGAGCGCGACGCGCTGGAGCAGCTGGTGCGCGAGAAGATGGCCGGCGCCGCGGACCTGCTGGTGCCCCTGGACGTCTCGGTGGGCACCGGCCGCAGCTGGCACGAGGCGGCGCACTAGTGGCGCGGGCGGGCTCGCGCCCGATCAGGCGCGGGCGGGCTCGCGCATCCGGTAGAGGCTGATCCCGAGCAGGACGACGAAGAGGCCGCCGTCCAGCACGATCAGGAAGCCGAGCAGCGCCTCGCGTCCGGTGGTGATCGCCGGGCCGAGGAGCACAAGCAGGGCGGCGGCGAACCAGACCAGGTAGACGGCCCGTCGTCCCTGACGGGCCAACCCGGCGTAGACCAGCAGCTGCAGCATCGCCATCAGGGTGCCCAGGATCGCGAAGGCCCACAGGTCGCCCTCGATCTCGCCGTAGGCGTCGCCGCCGACGAAGACCATCGCGATCGGGGAGAGCAGGACGGAGCCCGCCAGCGAGATCGCGCCGATCACCGCGACCAGGCCGAGCCCGCGGAACAGCGCAGTGCGCCGTTCGCTGGTGTCGGAGAGGGACGGGAAGGCCACCACGATCACGAACTGGGGCAGGAAGAGCACCGCCTTGGCGAGGATCAGGCCTGCCGCGTAGAGGCCGGACTGATGCTCGTCGAGGGCGTTGCGCGCGACCAGGATGTCGGCGTTGATCAGCACGTAGAAGGCCAACAGCGCCTGCGAGCTGTAGGCGGTCTCGCGCAGCAGGGCACGCACGTTGTGCTCGGGCGCCTCGCCGGCCTCGCGCCGGCGCCGGCGCAGGGCGACCGCACCGATCGCGACCGGCAGCAGCAGGCCGATCGCGACCGCGGTCATCCCGCTCAGCGCGGTCGGCTGCCACCACATCATCGCCGCACCGATCAGCACCCGGGGGACGCCGACGGCGAGGTAGAGCAGCGAGAGCGGGAGCCAGCGCCGCTCGCCCTGGAGGATGCCGGCCTGGGCGCCCATGATGGTGAGCGGGATGGAGGTGACGGCGACCATCGCGGCGGTGGCGAGGCTGCCCAGCTTGAGCGCGCGGTCGATCACCGGAGCCAGCGCCAGCAGGGCCAGGGCGAGCACAGCGGTGACCCGATAGGCGAGCCGCAGCATCTCCCGCTCGATCCGCGCGACGTGCTCGGGCTCGGCCGCGATCCGGCGTGCGGCGGTGGCCTGGAGGCCGAGCTGGACGACGCCGACGACCAGCATCAGCGCCATCAGGCTGGCGATCGCGCCGTACTGCACCGGGCCCAGCAGCCGGGCCGCGACCATCTGGAAGGAGTAGGTGCCGACGTTCATCAGGGCCATCGCGATCGCGATCCCGGCGGTGCTCGCCAACAGCGAGCGCGCACTCCCGAGTCGTTTGATCACCCGGCGAGTGTTCCAGACGGTGCCAGCGTGGCCGTCCTCGGTCTCCGAGCGGTTCAGCTCAGCGCACCTTGATCGCGATCCGGTCGGTGGAGACCGGCGAGCTGGTGCCGCGCGCCGTCACCGTGAAGGTGCGGGCCGGCTTGCGGCTGGTCCGGGCGATGACCACGGTCACCGTGGCGCGGGCACCGGGTGCCAGGCGCGGGGTGCGCCAGGTGCCACGCAGGACGGCGCGGGTGATGTCACGCCCACCCACCGTGTAGCGCACCCGCCAGCCGGGCTTGTGGGCGGTGCTCCTCAGAGTCAGCCGGGTCGCGGTGGCGCCGTCGTTGCGCAGGGCGAGCCGCAGCTTCGCGCGCGAGCCCATCGCCACCTTGGCGCTCACCGTGGTGGGGCTCTTCGGGGTGAGCACGCCGGCACCTCGCCATGGCGCACCGGCCCTGCGGACCATCAGGTCGGTGCGGGCCGCGGAGCGGGTGACGGTGTAGCTGAACGAGCGAGTGGTGCGGTTGCCGGCGCCGTCCAGGGCGGTCACCGCGACGGTGTGGGTGCCCCGGGTGCGGGTGTCCAGGTAGCCGCCACGCAGGCCCGGCGCGGTGCAGCGCACCAGGCTCGACCCGCCGCGGTCGGTGCACCCGAAGCCCGGCAGGGCGACGGCGTCCTGGGCGACCTTCACGGCGGCGGGCACGGTGATCGCGGGGGCGATCGCGTCCGGCGCCGGGTGCCGGAAGGCGCGGTAGCTGATCGCGCCGTCGGCGCGCAGCGACCAGACCACGTCGCCGGCGGCGTCCACCTCCGTGGCGACGGGCTGGGTGAAGTCGTTGTCGCCGTTGATCGCCCAGCCGATCATCGTGTTCTTGTTGGGCAGCCGCTGGGTGGAGCCGGCGAAGATGCTGAACCGCCCCTGCGGGACGTGCTGCCAGACCATCGTCGCGGTGCCGGCCTCCTCGTCGAGCCGGTACTCGACGGCGCGCGACTGCGGCCGGGCGACCGCGCCGGAGCCGGGCGGGGTGGCGGCGGGGTCGGGGCAGAAGTCCCCGGCCTGGCCGGTCTGCGCGTAGGCCGGTCGCGCCGCGGCGCCATTGTCGAAGATCAGCACGTTGCCCGAGGCGAGCTCGTAGGCGGTGTGCTGGGCGCAGGGCCCGCCGTACGGGTCGCCGACGAAGGTGAAGTCGCTCTCCTTGCCGCCGAGCCGCCAGAGCACCTCGCCGGTGCTGCGGGAGATCTTGGCGACCGTCGACAGATTGCGGAAGGAGGCGATCAGGTTCCCGTCCGCGGTCGGTGCCACCGAGTTGATGTGCGCGTAGTCGCCCATCGGGCTGACCTGCGCCTGGGGCGGAGTGAAGTGGTCCGCGCTGGTCCAGTCGAAGACCACCTCGCCGTCGGCGTCCTGCTCCTGGATGGTGGCGTCGATCTGACCGTTCACGCCTTCGTAGCCGACCAGCAGCACGTGACCGTCGGCCAGCAGCACCGAGTCATGGAAGTCGGTGTTCACCAGTCCCTTGGTCTCATGGGAGGCGACCTCGTTGAACTGGGCGTCGAGCTCGACGATCCGATCGCCCGACTTGCCGGGGGTCGTGGTCGGCACCGCCACGCTGTAGTTGCCGTTGGGTGCGAGCTTGAAGTCGTTGCTCTTGCTCAGCGAGCGGACGAAGCGCGGCACCCCGTTGTCGTCGACGATCGTCGCGAACGCGTCGTTGCTCAGCATGCTGCCCAGGGTCAGGAAGACGCCGCCCTCTCCGGTCTCCCCGGTGGTGGTGGCCTGGGGCAGGGGGAAGCCCGCCGGCAGGTAGACCCACGTGTAGTGCCGGGTAGCGCCGTCCGCGGTGACCAGCACGGTGATCTCGTCGCCCTCGCCCAACCCGTTCAACGTCACCGCTGTGCCGGGCTTGGTGAGACGGCCGTTGACGGTGACCAGGCTCGAGGCGGGCACGTCGCTCACCCGGACCTGGACCGTGCCGCCGGTGCCGGGACCGGTCCGCAGGCCGTAGCGGCTCACGTCCGCCGAGAACGCCGGATAGGTGCTGACCCCGGTGCCGGTGACGCTGATCGAGGGTGCGGCAACCGCGCGCGGAGCCACCGGCGCCTCGCGTGGGGCGGCGAGCGCGGGGGGCGCGGTGAGCGCCGCGGTGCTCACCACCAGGACAGCGGCGGACGCGATGACGAGACGGTGGGGGCGACGGGGCATGCGCCGAGAGTAGAGCAGGTCGGTTCTCGGCGGCGGCGCCTGTCAGTACGGGTCGGCCGTGTCGTGGTGCCCGAGCAGGCCGGCGACCCGCGACAGCCGCAACCGCAGCAGCACCTTGATCACCACGTTGCGCAGCCACCAGCCCAGCTGGCACGCCATCCGGAGCCGGTCCCGCAACCGCGGCCGGGCATGCTCGAAGACGGCGAGGCTGCCCTCCCGGCGCAGGTAGCGCAGCCGGCTCGGGCCGAGCAGCTCCGGCAGCAGCCCTACGGTGACGCCGACACTGGAGAACGCGTCGTGGATCAGCACCTGGGCCCCCGGCAGCACGTGACGCCGCCACCCCAGATCATGGCGCACCGAGCGCAGGTCATGGGCGCCGTCGATGTAGAGCAGCGAGATCGGCTCCGTCCATCCTGGCAGCGCCTGCTCGCTGCTGGAGACCCGGACGTCGACGCGCTCGGCGAGGTCGTGTCGCGCCAGGTTCGCCCGCAGCGCGGCCTCGGTGCCCGCCTCCCCGTAGCGCCAGTCCGGGCCGAACGGGTCGATCGCCACCACCCGGCAGCCGACGGGGGCGGCGGCGGCCAGCACCACCATCGAGCGACCGTGGTGGCTGCCGATCTCCACCACCGCGCCGCCGGGCACTGCCGAGCGGGCAGCGTCGAACAGGACCGTGCCCTGGGCGGCGGTGAGCCAGCCGGGGATCGGGGCGGAGGCGGCGAGAGCCGCAGCGAGGGTGGTGGGGCGGGGCATCGCTACTTCCTGGGGTCGGTGCTCGGGCCACAGTAGTGGCCCGGGGCGGCGGGCCGGTGACTACGCTGTCGCCCGTGTCGAACCGCGTGCGTCAGGTGCTCATCGCCGTCTGGCCGCTGCTGCTCGCCGTGGTGTTGATCTGGCCGCTGCTCAGCAGCACCGGCCATCCGCTCGGTCGGGACCTGATCTTCGTGCCGGAGCAGCCGTGGACCGACGGCACCTGGGGTCTGGGGCCGGTCGCTCCGCGCGCGATCCCGCTCGACGCGGTGGTCTCGGCACTCACCACGCTGCTCGACGGCGCCGTCTGGGCCCGGGTGCTGATCCTGGCGATCCTGGCGGGGGCGGGCTGGGGCGCGGCACTCCTGGCCCGGAGCCACGGCCTGACCGCAGCCCTGGTCGCCGGCGGCTTCGCGGTCTGGAACCCCTACGTCGCCGAGCGGCTGGCGCTCGGCCAGTGGGCGCTGCTGGCCGGGTACGCGGCGGTGCCCTGGCTGATCCGGCACGGGATGCGCTACGCGCGCACCGGACGGCACGGCGACCTGGCCGTCGTCGTCGCGTGGGCGGCGTGCGGCTCGCTGACGCCCTCGGGCGGTCTGGTGGTGCTGGCGACCCTGGCGGTGGTGCTGGTCTGTGCGGAGCGTCGTCGCTGGTGGCCGCTGATCCTCGCGGTGGCGATGCAGGGCACCTGGATCTCGGCCGGTCTGCTGGGCACCACGGCGGGTGCCTCCGATAGGGCGGGGGTGGCGGTCTTCGCTCCCGACGGTGAGGGCCCCGGCGGCGCCGTGGTCGCGGTCCTCGGCCTGGGCGGAATCTGGGACTCGCTGAGCGAGCCGGCGTCGCGGACCACCTGGTGGGGTGCGCTCACCGCGGTGGTGGTGAGTGCCGTCGTGCTGGCCTTCTGGTGGTGGCTGCGGCGGCGCCCGGCGCCGGCGCTGCGGGCCCTGATGGTGCTCGGCCTGCTCGCGCTGGCGGTCGTGCTCCTCACCGCGCTGCCGCTGGGCACGCGCCTGCTGGAGACGGTGGTCGCCGAGGTGCCGGGCGCCGGGCTGCTGCGCGACAGCCAGAAGCTGCTGGCGCCCTACGCGATCCTGGCCGCGGTCGCCTTCGGCGTGCTGAGCGGTGCCGCGGTCCGCAGGCTGGCCGGTCTCGGCGTCGAGGTCTTCGGCTCGGTGGCGGTGGTCGCGGTGCTGGCACCGGTGGTGCTGCTGCCGGACGCCACCACCGTGGTCTGGCCGACGGTGCGCCCGGTCCACTACCCGGCCGGCTTCGCCGAGGTCGCCGAGCACCTGGACGCCGCGGCGCGCGAGGGCGACGCCTCGGCAGTCGTGACGCTGCCCTGGCGCAGCTATCGGCTCTTCGCGTGGGGGAGTGAGGTGACGGCCTCCGACCCCGCGATCCGCTGGTTCGACCGCACGGTCGTCGTCGACGACGACCTGCAGGTGGGGCGGCGGCTGGTTCCCGGGGAGTCGAAGATCGGTCGCCAGGTGGGCGAGGCACTGCGGGCCGAGGTGCCGCTGACCCAGCTGGGCGATCTGGGGATCGGCTGGGTGCTGGTCTACCGCGACGACCGTGGCGCGGCCAAGCTCGACCCCCAGGGCCTGCAACCCGTCTACTCCGACCGTTGGCTGGCGCTGTACCGGGTCCCCGGCGTGACCGAGGCCGGCCATGCCGGGCCGCGCGAGCGCGCCGTCGTGATCGGGGCCCATCTGCTCTATGCCACGCTCGGTCTGGGCGCGGCCGGATGGGCGTTGGTCACCGTTGCACAACGGCTGCGGCGTCGGCGCTCGGAAAGCGCGACATCGGCTATCGCCGGTGATACTCTCCAGTAGTTTCAGTGCCGCTCTGAGGGAGAAGCTGTGCTCGGTCTCAAGGTCATCGTTCCGCTCATCGTCGGATCCGTTCTCGCTGTGGGTGCCTCTGCCGGTCTGGTCTGGTCGCAGACCCAGGCGCCCTCGAAGAACCCGGCTGACGCCCAGATCCTCACCTACGGGGATCAGGGCTGAGCAGCTCCTCGACCTGATCGGTCGAGGTCTCCCAGTCGAACAGTGCCGCCCGGGCTCGGGCGGCACGCCCCATTTCCAGGCAGCGCTCGCGATCCGCGAGCAGGTCGGCCGTGGCCCGCGTCAACGCGTCGAGGTCGTCGACCAGCAGCCCGGTGACGCCGTCCTCGATCGACTCGCGGACACCACCGGCAGCGCGATAGGCCACCGACGGCGTCGCCTGGAGCGCGGCGTCGACGACGACGCGACCCCAGCCCTCCTTGACCGAGGGCATCAGGTGCACCCAGGCACCGGCCAGCAACGCGTCGCGCTCGGCGTCGCCGACCTGGCCGTGGAACTGGACCAGGTGCGAGACGCCCAGGCGCCTCGCCTCGGCGACCAGGCGATCGGCCCACCAGCCCGAGCCGATCACGTCGAGCGGCACCTCGGTGCCCTGGCGGCGGAGCTCGGCGACCACGTGGAGCGCGTGCTCGACCTGCTTGTGCGGCACCAGCCTGCCCAGCACGCACAGCCGCGGCGTAGCGGTGGTGACGCCGGCGGGGGTGGGCAGGACACCGGCCAGGGTGCTGCCGTTGTGGATCACGGTGACGGACTCGGCGGCGATGCCGAGGCCGATCAGGTCGGTGCGGCTGGCGTCGCTGACGGTGACGTGGGGGACCCGCCGGTACAGGCGCGGCGTCACCCGGGACTCCACCGTCCAGCCGAGCCGGCCACCGAGACCGGGGTAGATCATCCGCCACTGCTCGCGGTGCAGGTGGTGGACGAGCGCGATCAGGCCGTCGCGGCGCACCAGCCGGGCCGCGAACGGCAGTCCGTTGATCACCTCGACCACGGCGTCCTGACGACGACCGTCGCGCCCCAGCAGCCAGGCCAGGCCTCGCGGGTAGACGCTCAACCGGCCGCCCCGGCGGCGATAGCGCACCCCGCGCCGCGACTCGTCGGCCCGAGCCCCCGGGTAGCGCGCGGTGACCACGGTGACCTGGTGGCCGCGTGCCGCCAGGCGCTGGGCGATCTGCTCGACGTAGACCTCGCTGCCGCCTCCGTCGGGGTGTCCGGTGTCGCGCCAGGTGAGGAAGGCGATCCTCATCGGGCGGCCGCCGCATCGTCCTGGATCCGGCGGCACAGGTCGGAGGCGGCGCCGTCGCGGATCGAGAGATCGGCCTTGAGACGCTGCAGAGCCTCCGGGTCGGCGTCGATCTCGAAGTCGCTGGGGAAGATGTTGAAGTCCTCGTCGTGGTGGGAGGCCGGGATCAGCAGCGGCTGGCCGCCCGGGTTGCTGGTCACCTCGAAGTAGCCGACGTCGGTCCGGTTGCGGATGCCGATCCGGATCCGTCCGTCCAGCGGGATCTCCTGCACGGGCGCGGCCTGGACCTGGTCACCGGAGCGGAAGCTGAGCTGGAACCAGTTCTTGTCGAGCCGCTCCAGCCAGAGCTCGTAGCCGGCCTCGCCCTGCACGCTGGCCAGCCGCGCCGCGCGGTCCTTGCCGCGCTCGAGCCAGACATTGAGCAGGCGGTCGCGCTGGCTCACCACGACCCAGCGCCGGTACGGGTCACCGGTGTTGAGGTAGAGGGTGTCGCAGTCGCCGCGGATGTGCAGCTGATCGGTGCGGCCTCCCGTGGGCTGCTGGTCACCGGTGCTGACGGGTGCGCGGCCTGGGGTCAGCGACTGCTGCAGGCTCAGGTACCGCTCCAGCTGCTCGCCCTCGTGCACGATCGCCGCCATCGAGAAGCCGACGATGACCTGCACGCACAACGACCAGGCGGCGCCGATCGCGAGGAAGGTGGTGGCCACGATCAGGCGCGGTCTCCGCTGGTGGCTCCAGCGGCACAGCCAGGCGGTTCCGATCGCGCCGCCCACCACGAGAGCGGGCACGAAGTCGCTGACGTAGCGGGTGGCGAAGTAGCCGTAGGCCATCACGCCGCCGGTGATCAGGAACATCGCGACCAGTACGGGGCGCAGGTGGCGAACGTGGGCGGGGGAACCCGGCTTGAGCAGCACCAGCGCGGCCAGGGCGGTGAGGATCAACAGGGCCGGCATGAAGGCGGTGACGCTGCCGGTCCGGTAGGCCTGATCGATGAAGGCGCCGTCGTAGGCCGGCGGTGGCGCGGCCGGCAAGGTCACGAACGGGAACCACTCCACGAAGCGGATGCCGTCGAGCCGGAAGTAGGCCATGAACGCCGTGGTGAAGAACTGCAGTCCGGTGATGGTGCCGCCGTTGACCTCGAGGGCCTCCTGGCGGTGCTCGCTGAGGCTGGTCCACACCTGGTCCTGGAGCGGGAACATGTAGACGTGGCCGAACTTGTGCAGGTTGAGCGCGATGCCGGCCAGCCAGGGCAGGGCCCCGGCCAGGCTGACCGCCCACCAGCGGCGCCGGTAGCCCGGCGTGGGCCGACCGGTAGCGATCCACAGGCCGAGGGCGATCACGGTCAGGCAGACCGCCCACCCGGCGGTGGTCCGGCTGCCCACGCAGATCGCGCAGAAGGCCGCCAGCCAGCCGATCGCCGACGGCGTCGGCTGCTCCAGGACCCGCAGCATCCAATAGGCGGCGCCCACCGCGCCGGCCGAGGCCCACAGGTAGACCTCGTGGTAGACCCACGGCTGGCCGGCCACGAAGGTGAGCGTGGTGCCCCCGGTGGCGAGCGCCAGGAAGAGCGAGATCAGGGCGCCCTCGCCGTTGCTGAGCTCCGCACGCCCGGTGAACCGCCGTCGCAGCAGCCAGACCAGGCGGGTGGTCATCGCGGCGAAGACGATCCAGCCCACGCCCATCGAGAGGATGGTGAGCCTGCCGTCGAAGAGGTCGGTGGTGAACAGGATCGGCATCCGCAACAGCGCGGGGAACGGCGGGAAGTAGGTGTAGGTGACCCCCGAGCGGACGAACCCCTCGATGCTCAGCGAGCCGTCCGGGACCGCCCACCGTCCGTCGAGCAGGGCCCGTGCCTGCAGGTCGAAGAACCCGGAGGCGTAGCCGGTGCCGAGCGTGGTGCGGGTCAGCGAGGTGGAGAAGTCGAGCAGGGTCAGGAAGAAGGCAACACCACCCGCGGCCAGGCCGAGGGTGGTGAAGAACCGGATGCGGTTGTGGTGGGGACTGGCCATCAAGCTCGCTCGAGCCGGTACAGCAGCTGATAGCCGAACAGGGTCGGCCAGGCCTTGGCCAGACCGCCGTCGACGGCGGCTGCTGCCTGGACGGAGCGCTGCATCGCAGCACCCTTGCCGGGCGCCATGGCCTCGATCGGGGTGCCCACGGTGGTGCGCTCGACGATCCGCAGGCCGCAATCGGCGATCAGGCGCTCCAGGCTCTTGCGGGTGAAGAAGCGCAGATGGCCGCGGTCCAGCGGGCCCCGCTGGTCGTAGTCGAAGGTGCCGGTCGCCGCCCGGCCGCGCGGGTACCAGTGACCGAAGTTCGGGACCGAGATCAACAGCTCGCCGCCGGGGGCGAGCGCCGCGGCGAGGTCGCTGAGCAGCACCTGCGGCTCGGCGACGTGTTCGAGGATGTCGGCGGCCACCACGACGTCGTACCCGGAGCCGACCTTCGCGGGCAGCGGCGCCCCGAGGTCGGCCTCGACGAAGGCGTCCAGGCGCTCGTCGACGCCGTCGAAGCGGTACTTGTCGACGCCGGTGACCCAGTGGCCGAGCTGGCGCACGCGCGCGCCGAAGCGACCGTCGTAGCACCCTGCGTCGAGCACCTGGCTCGGCGCCCGCTGACCCAGCCAGTCCAGCAGGACCCGGTGGGAGCCCTGCTCGGTCTTGAGCTCGTACAGCGCCGCGGACTCGTCGTTGGCGACCCCGCCGCCGAAGCCCCGTCGGTGTGCCCAGTCGCGCAGCACATGGCCGGTGATCTCGCGGGCGTACTTGACGCCGTTCACGTAGCAGATCTCGTCGCCGTAGTAGGTCGGGATCGGCACCTCGGCGATCCGCCGGCCGGCGCCGTGCAGGCCCAGGATGATCTCGGTGTCGAAGTCGAATCCTGCCGAGTAGTCGTCGAGCGGCAGCTGCGCCAGGACGTCGACCCGGTAGGCCCGGTAGCCGGAGTGCCACTCGGTGAGGTCCAGGCCGGTCAGCTTGTTCTGGAAGGTGGTCAGGATCCGGTTGCCGACGTACTTGTACATCGGCATGCCGCCGTCGCGGGCGCCACCCTTGATCATCATCCGGGAGCCGAAGACGGCGTCAGCCTCGCCGGCGACCAGGGGTGCCAGCAGGTCCTCGATGTGCTCGGGGGAGTACTGCCCGTCGCCGTGCAGCAGCACCACGTAGTCGAGGCCCTCCTCGATCGCCCAGCGGTACCCGGCACGCTGGTTGCCGCCGTAGCCGAGGTTCTGCTCGTGGCGCACCAGGGTGATCGGCCACTCGACGCCGTTCTTGAAGTCCAGCCCCACCTCGAAGGTGTTGTCGGAGCTGGCGTCGTCGCAGACCAGGATGTGATCGACGGTCTTGGTGAACGAGACCGGCAGCCGGGCCAGGGTCTGGGCCAGCGTGGTGGCTGCGTTGTAGGCGACGACAAGCACCCCGATGCGCGGTGCGGGTGCGCTCTCAGGTAGCAGATAGGCCTCGGTCACTTCGGTTCCTCCCGAGTCAAGACGGCCCCCCTCCACGGTGACCTGGGCGACAGTTAACCATGAGTGACTGACGAGTAACAGGTTCGTCAGATAACGGTTCGGACCTGTCTAGGATGGCGCCATGACTGCCGATCGACTCGTTGATCTCGCCCCGCTGCACGCCGACGTCGACACTCTCGCTGCGGAGTACGCCAAGGCGGCGCCGTTTCCGCATGTGGTGATCGACGACGTGCTGACGCCGGAGGCGTTCGCCGGGGCGGTCGCCGAGTTCCCGGCGATCGGCGACGAGTTCTGGAAGGGCTTCATCCACGTCAACGAGACGAAGTACTCCAACACCGAGCCCGACAGCTGGGGCCCGACACTGCAGGGGATCGCGCGCGAGTTCACCTCGCCCGAGTTCGTCGCCTTCCTGGAGCGGCTGACCGGGATCGAGGGGCTGCTCCCGGACTGGAGCATGGACGGCGGAGGCCTGCACCAGACCCTGCGCGACGGGCACCTCAACATCCATGCCGACTTCACCACCCACCACGTGCGCCAGAACTGGGTGCGGCGGGTGAACATCCTGCTCTACCTCAACGAGGAGTGGCGTGACGAGTGGGGCGGCAAGCTCGAGCTGTGGGACGCCGAGATGACGGCCTGCCAGGACCGGGTCACCCCCGGGCCCAACCGGATGCTGGTCTTCACCACCTCGCCGGACAGCTTCCACGGCCACCCGGACGGGCTGACCTGTCCTCCCGACGTCGCCCGGCGCTCGATGGCGCTGTACTACTTCACCGAGTCCGACGAGGCGGTCCGGGTCTCCACGAACTATCGCGCGCGGCCCCAGGACGGCCTGAAGCGGTACGCGATCGGAGCCGACCGGATGGCGCTCGACCTCTACGACAGGCTCAAGCGCCGGCTCAACCTCTCCGACGCTTCGGTGCACCGGGCGCTCGAGAAGATCTCCAGGCTCCGCCGACCGAAGAGCTGAGGGCGGGCACCAGGCCGTCGTCGAGGCGCCGCCAGCCGGGCCGCGCCAACAGCGTGCTCACCTTCCGGTCGATCAGCCGATCGCTGAGCCAGCAGATCCCGACGACCACGAGCAGCGCCACGGCGGTGCGCGCCTGCCAGCTCCAGTCGCCGGCATGGCGCACCATGAACTTGATGACCGGCACGTGCCAGATGTAGAGCGCCAGCGAGTTGCGTCCGAGCCAGACCAGGCCGGGCAGGGCCAGGAGCGAGCGTCGGGGCTGGTCCGTGGAGAGGACCAGGGCGAAGAGGAACAGCGCGGCGTTCACCTGGAGCAGGGTGCCCGGCAGGCTCAGGTAGGCGGCGTTGTCGTCGCACCAGACGATCAGGGGCACGAACGCGACCCCGGTGCCGATCCGCAGCCCACGGGTGTGCCCGCGCAGCTGGCCGGCCAGCGGGATCAGACTTGCGGCGAGCATCCCGATCACGAAGGCATCCATCCGCACGGTGGTGCGCAACAGAGCCAGCAGGTGGTCCTCGCGATCGGCGATGTAGGTGCGCCACCAGGCCAGCACCAGCCAGATGCCGGCCAGCGCGGCCGGCAGCCCGAGCGGTCGCCGTCGCAGCATCCAGGCCAGCAGGGACATCAGCACGAAGGCCTGCATGTCGACCGAGAGGTACCACAGGTGCCCGAGGTCGTCACGGACGTCGAGGATCGAGTCGTGGATGAACCAGTTCCAGGTGTAGGTGAGCACCCGCACCAGGTTGCGCCGGTTGGTGTCCTGGGAGTAGTCGTCGGTGGGGTCGATCGAGGCGATCAGCAGGATCACCGCCATCATCACCCAGACCGCGGGCGCCACCCGGAGCACGCGGCGCAGGAAGGTCACCCCCGGGCGCATCCCCTCCAACGAGCCGCCGCGGGCCAGGGCCCGGTAGGTGAGGAAGCCCGAGGCGACCAGGAAGATGGTGACCGCGCTGTTGCCGCTCTTGAACCACGGCTTGAGCCACGGGTTGGTGAAGATCTCGTCGAGGGGCCACTGCAGCATCCAGCCGTGGGAGAGCACCACCAGGATGATCGCGATGCCGCGAAGGCCGTCGAGAGGCGCGAGCCGGTTTGATGACTTCTCGGTAACGTCTGGCGCCATGGCGGCACTCTAACCGCGATCCTGCTGGTACATTCCGGTCACTGTCTTGGTTACTGGGGAGGAAACCGTGCGTAAAGGTCTTGTATCCGGGTTGATCGGAGTCGGCGCGTTTCTCGTCGTGATCGCGATCCTCTCGCTCACGTATTGGCCGGGGCAGCTGCTGCGCACCCCGCTCGACGTGGACACCACGACCCGGCTCGAGGGCACCGCCCTGATCAGCGGTGAGGAGTCCCCGATCAAGGCCACCAACATCACCCGGGTCGACTCGGAGAAGTCCGATGACGACGTCGTGGTCTTCCGCAACTCCACCTGCGTGGTGCGCAACATCGGCGACGTCGCCGACTGCGTCTCCCAGGACGACCCGGAGAACCGCCTGGTGACGGCGTCCGAGGGTGGCTTCGCCGCCGACCGGCGCACCGGCATGGCGGTGAACAAGTCCAAGTACGTCTCGGCGGACGCCGGCGAGCTGGAGGGCCTGGTCAACAAGTTCCCGTTCGAGACGGAGAAGAAGGACTACCCGTACTGGGAGGACACCACCGAGCAGGCGGTCGACGCGGTCTACCAGAAGTCGGTGACGATCCGCGGTCTGGAGACCTACCTCTTCACCGTCGACGTCGAGCCCACCCCGGTGGAGATCGCCGCGGGCGTGGACGGCCTCTACTCCACCACCAAGGAGCTCTACGTCGAGCCGCTGACCGGCTCGATCATCCGTCAGGTGGAGCAGCAGGTCCGCACCACGACCGAGGGTGAGCCGGTGGCCGAGATCAACCTCGACTTCACCGACGCACAGGTCAAGGCCAACGTCGACGACGCCAACTCGAACCGTCGTCTGCTCAACCTGGCGCTCAAGGTCGTCCCCCTGGTGGGCCTGATCGCGGGCATCCCGATCCTGCTGGCCGGCTTCGTGCTCCTGGTGCTGGGACGCCGCGGCCAGGGTGCGTCGAACGATGCCTCGCCGAAGCGCGCCGACGAGCACGTCTGATCCGTCGTTGCAACGGCGCCGCCTGGCGGTGCTCGGTGCGGCCACCGTGCTGGTGGTCGCCGGGCACAGCTACCTGGTGGCGCCGTTCTTCGATTTCTCCCGCCTGGGCTGGGCCGAGCTCCTGGTCCGGGGCGGGAGCATCGGGGTGGTGGCGATCCTGGCCGCGCTCGGCTCCGCCACCGTGGCGGCGCTGCACCGGACGCGCCGTGCGCAGCTGCGGCGGCTGGCCGCGCTGGCGGTCGGCCTCTGGGTCGCGAGTGCGGCGGCCGTCGCCGTGGTCGCGGCCTCACGAGCCCTGGACCCGACCGACGAGAGGGCACCGCTGAGTGGCGAGAGCCTGGTGCGGATCGCGACGTTCAGCTGGAACTCCTACGTCGCGAACAACCCGCTGGCGGTCGCCCCCGAGCTCTCGGGGCTGTGGGTCCTCAGCGTGGCGATGCAGCTGGTGGGGCTGGTCACGCTGCTCACCGTCGTCCTCGCCGGTCGGCCGTGGGAGATCGGCGCGCTCCTCGCCGCCGGGGCGGTGGCCAGCACCGGGTGGGCCTGGCATCTGGGCGAGAGTGAGGGCGGCTTCGTCACCACGCTCGACACGGTCGCGGCCGGCTCGGCGGTGCTCTGGGGCGGCTGTGGGACGCTCCTTGCCGGTGGGCTCCGCGCCCCGAGGCCGCGCGCCTCGCTGGCCGTGACCGGGGCGCTGGGCCTCCTGGTCTGCGTCGTCGTGGTCGGCGAGCTTCCGGTGGCGGCGGCCTGGTCGGGGCTGAACGCGGTGGCGGCGCTCTGCGTGGGCCTGACCGTCGGCGCGGCGAGGCCGCTCGGCAACGGCGTGGCCCGGGCGGCCGAGACCAGCCTCGGCGTGATCGGGCGCCGCTGGCACCTGGTCGTCGCACTCAGCGCGCCGGTGCTCAGCCTCGCCGGCCGGCATCTGCCCACCGCGGATCCGGCCACCTTCGCCCTCGCCTGGATCGCCCTCGCGGCGGTGGCGATCGGCGTGCCCGACGTGCTCGGGCCGATCACCGCGGACGCCGTCGACGCGCGCCGCGCACGCAGGCGCAGAGCCGCGGCGTCAGCGGCAGGTCACCACGATGAGCTCATCCAGGCAGGGGAGAGGACACCATGACCGAGACGACACAGCATCTGCACGACGAGGCACAGGTGCGGTGGTTCGCGGACGCCTTCGAGGCGATGACCGCCAACGTCGAGCGAGCCGTGCTCGGCAAGCGGCACGTGGTGCGGCTGGCGCTGACCTGCCTGGTCACCCAGGGGCACCTGCTGCTCGAGGACCTGCCCGGGACCGGCAAGACGATGCTTGCCCGGGCGTTGGCGAACACCATCGAGGGGTCGCATTCGCGGATCCAGTTCACCCCCGACCTGCTGCCCTCCGACGTCACCGGCGTCACCGTCTACGACCAGCACAAGGGCACCTTCGAGTTCCACCGCGGGCCGATCTTCCACCACCTGGTGCTGGCCGACGAGATCAACCGCGCCTCGCCGAAGACGCAGGCGGCGTTGCTGGAGGTGATGGAGGAGGGCCAGGTCACCGTGGACGGCGTCACCCACCCGGTGCCGGCCCCGTTCATGGTGATCGCCACCCAGAACCCGGTGGAGCAGGCCGGCACCTACCGACTGCCGGAGGCCCAGCTGGACCGGTTCCTGATGAAGACCGCGATCGGCCACCCGGGTGCTGAGGCGATGGAGGAGCTGTTGCTCTCCTCCGCCGTGCGCGACCGCAGCGCAGCGCTGTCGCCGGTGGCGACCGGTGCCGAGGTGCTCGCGATGAGCGAGCTGGCCGGGCAGGTGCGCGTGGACCGGGCGGTGGCCGGGTACGTGCGTCGACTCGCTGAGCAGTCCCATGACCTGCCGCACGTCCGGCTCGGGCTCTCGGCGCGCGGTGGGCTCGCGCTGATCCGGGTGGCGAAGACCTGGGCCCTGACCCAGGGCCGCGGCTACGTGGTGCCCCAGGACATCGTCGACCTCGCGGTGCCGGTGCTCAGCCATCGCCTGCTCCTCGACGCCCATGCCCAGTTCGCCGACATCACCGTCGACGCGGTGATCGAGCAACTGCTCGCCGCGGTGCAGCCCCCGAGCCTCGGGGCGCTCGGGAGCGCGTGATGCTGTCCTGGCGGCACCGGATCACCCCTGCCGGTCGGGCGGTGCTGGGCGTCAGCCTGGTGGCACTGGTGGGAGCGCGGCTGACCGGACTGGCCGAGCTCGGCTTCATCGCGGTGGCCGGGCTCGCGCTCTTCGCGTTCGCGGTGCTCGTGGTCAGCCTGCCCGCGCGGGTCGAGGCCCGGGTGCTGCTCCGTCCGGCGGTGACCGTGGTCGGCCGCGCCGCGAAGGTGGAGGTCCGGCTGCGGCACCGCAGCGGAGCGCCGCTGCTGCTGCCGGTCCTCGACCTGGGGCAGCGGCGCCGCTCCGCCCCGGTGCCGTGGCTGGCGCGTGGTGGCGAGATCGTGCGCCGGGTGGAGGTGGCGGCACAGCGCCGCGGGGTGCACGTGCTGGGGCCGATCCGCCTGCTGCGCGCGGACCCGCTCGGCCTGGTCCGCCGTCCGCGGACCGTCCATCAGCCGGTCGAGCTCTACGTGCACCCGGTGACGGTGCCGTTGCGGCTGCTCGGGCTGGGCAGCGTGCGTGACCTGGAGGGCGTGCCGAGCTCGGAGATCTCGATGAGCGACCTCTCCTTCCATGCCCTGCGGGAGTACGTGCCGGGCGACGATCTTCGCCACGTGCACTGGCGCTCCTCGGCGAAGGCCGACACGCTGTTGGTCCGCCAGTACCACGACACCCGCCGGAGCCGGTCGGTGATCGTGCTCGACTCCGCCGCGGCCTCCTTCGCCGACGCCGACGAGTTCGAGCTCGCCGTCTCGGTGGCGGCGTCGCTCGGCGTCCAGGCGGCGCGTGCGGACCAGGACGTGCTGTTCCTGTGCGGGCCGGAGCGTCTGGTCGGCGTCGGTGAGCCGGCGATCCTCGACGCGTGCACCCGGATCGAGACCGGGCCGCAGCCGCTGACCGCGCTGGCGGTGAGCGACCCGGAGCTGGTCGCCGAGGTGGCCTCCCTGGTCGTGGTCACCGGCTCCCGGGCCGAGCCGCGGGAGCTCGCCGGACTGGCCGCCGGTCTTGAGGCGGGCGTGGAGATCCTGGCGCTGCGGTGCGCGCCGGGTGCCCAGGCGGCGTTGGAGGTCAGCGGTGCGCTGCGGGTGCTCACGGTGCCCGGGCTCTCCGGGCTGGAGGCCTCCCTCGCCGAGACGGTCGCCCGGTGACGACCGAGGCACCGGTGCCCGGCGCCGTCCCCAGCCGTGCGGTCGACCTCGCCGCGGCGGCGCTGCTCGCCGCGCTCGCACTGGCCACCCTGCGCAGCACCTTCGCCGACAACGGCTGGTGGGTGGTCGGCGGCCTGGGGATCGCGGCCGGCGTCGGGATCGCTGCCGCGACCCGCTCCTGGCAGTGGCCGGGCTGGGCGGGCGGACTGATCCTGGCCGGGGTCTACTTCGGCTTCGCGACCCCCCTGGTCTCCTCGGGGTCGGGGGCCGAGCTGTTGATCCCGGACCGGAGCGCGGTGGGCAACGTGCTGCGTGGCACCTTCTCGTCCTGGGGCGAGCTCGCCGCGACCCTGCCCCTGGTCGACAGCGATGGGATCGTGCTGCTGGTGCCGCTGATCCTCGGGCTGCTGGGTGCCGGCGTGCCGGCCCTGCTGGCGGTGCACACCCAGCGGCCCGGCCTCCCGATGATCATCTCCGGCCTGGCCTGGACGCTGGCTCTGATCTCGGGCCGCGCCGACGACGGCGTCCACCTGCTCGAAGGGGCCTGCTTCGCGGTGATCGGGCTGGGCTGGATCGCCCTGCGGGGCGCCCGGCGCACCGGCGAGGACCAGACCCGCGAGCCCATGTTGGATGCGGTCCGGCTGGTGATGGTCGCGCTGGCCGTCCTGCTGGCCGTGGGCTCGATGCAGGTGCTGGTGGCCGAGCAGCAACGCGTCCTGTGGCGCGACAGCTTCGCCGAGGGGCTCGACACCAGCAACATCGCCATGCCGCTGGCCGGGTTCCGCCGCTACACCCGGCAACCGGCCGGGTACGTCGACAACGTCTACGACGAGCGGCTGCTGACGGTGCGCGGCGGGCGTGGGCTGCGGCTCCGGTTCGCGGTGCTCGACCACTACGACGGGCGGGAGTGGCGGGCCGAGGCCGATCCCTCGCCGGGCGACTCCCAGAACCGGTACCTGCGGGTCGGCGCCACCTTGGACAACCCGTCGTCGGGCCCCGCGGTCGAGGTGAGCGTCAAGGTGCACGATGCGTGGCGGGGCAACTGGGTCCCGACCGCCGGGGCGTTGCAGAGCATCGAGTTCGACTGGCCCGGCGAGCGCAACCGCCGGCCCGAGCTCCGCTACAACCAGGCGACGTCGGCCGCGCTGCTCACCTCCCGGCTCAACGGGGGAGACGACTACGAGTTCACCGCGCGGCTCCCTGACGACACGCTGAGCGCCGACCTGCAGCCCTCGACCGAGCCGATCGACGCGCAGGTCTGGGAGCAGGCCGCCTTCCTCGACGAGCTCGCCCAGGGATGGCTGGCGTCGGCGCCCTCGCCAATGGCGGCCCTGCTGGACGCCGCGGCGGCGCTCAAGCAGCGCGGCCGCTACAGCGACGGCGCGTTCGGGTGGGAGACCCGGTTCGCTCCGGGCCATGACCAGCGGCGGCTCGACGCCGGGTTCGTCCGGGCGCGGCAGATGGTGGGCAACGACGAGCAGTACGCAGCGCTGGTGGCGCTGTTGGCCAACCGGATGCGGATCCCCGCCCGCGTGGTGGTCGGGGCCGTGGTCCCGCGGGGTCGGGTGGTCGCGGGCAGCGACGTGTCGGCGTGGGTCGAGGTCCAGGTCGCCGACGGCAGCTGGCGCACGCTGGAGACCAGCGTCTTCATGGGACGGCGTCCGCCCGAGGAGGACGTGTCGGCCAAGCCCCGCCGTCAGCGCACCCTCGCCCCGCCGGCCCCGCGGGTGCCCACCGAGGCGGAGCGCGCGGCGGAGCAGCAGCTGGCCGAGGCGATCGAGCGGCAGCAGCGCGAGCAGGAGCGCGCAGACACTCTGCGCCCGCGGCGCTGGTTGCTGCTGGCGGTGCTGCTCGGGCTGCTCGTGGTGGCGGTGCCGGCCGCCAAGGGCGTGCGGCGCAACCGGCGCCGCACCCGGGGCACCCCGGAGCAGCGGATCGCCGGCGGTTGGCGCGAGCTCGTCGACCAGACCGGCGACCTGGGACGACCCATCGCGCCGGGGCCCCGCCCGCAGCAGGCCGAGGCGTTGCTGGGGGCCGGCCGGCTGGCCAGGATCGCGGACGCGCACACCTTCGGGGGTCGCCGGCCCAGCGACGCCGAGGTGGTCGCCTTCTGGGACGAGGTCCGCGCGGTTGCGGCGCAGCAGCGTGCTGCGGTGCCGTGGCACCGTCGGCTGCTGGCCCGGTTCCGGCCGCGATCCTTCCTGGGCTGAGCTCAGGAGAGCAGCCTCGCCACGAAGATCGCCGTGCCCGGGGTGAGCAGTCCGCGGGTGCGCGACCAGCCGCCCCACACCCGGTCGTGGTCGGCCGGCCACTCCGGCTCCACGAACCGGACCAACGCCATGTCGACGCTGCTGAGCAGGTCCACCCAGTCACCGATGGTGCGGTGGTGCTCGACGTAGCTCACCTGGGCGGTGGCGTCGTCGACCTCCACATAGGGGGTGCGGTCCCAGTAGGACTGGCTGGCCACCAGGCCCGGCTCGCCCGGGTCGTCGGGGAACATCCAGCGCGTGGGGTGGGTGACCGAGAAGGCGAAGCGGCCACCGTGGCGCAGCACCCGGGCCACCTCGCCGAGCAGCACCTCGCCGTCGGCGACGAACTGCAGCGCCCCGAAGGACGAGAAGACGACGTCGAAGCTGCGGTCGGCGAAGGGGAGCGCGGTCGCGGTCGCGCAGACCGACGGGACCAGCACCCCGGTCGCCTCGTCGATGCGGCGCGAGTGCTGCAGCTGACGGTAGGAGAGGTCGAGGCCGATCCCGCGCCCGCCCTGGGCGCAGACCCAACGCGAGCACTGGCCGGCTCCGCTGCCGATCTCCAGGACGTCGCGATCACGCACGTCGCCGAGGATCCGCAAGGAGGCCTCGGTGGTGCCCTCGGGCCCCCAGACGAAGCCGACGTCGCCGAGGAAGGCGCCGTGGGTGGCTTGGTACTCGTCGGCGTAGCGATCCCAGTCGGCCTGATTGGCCCGCCGCGACTCGGTCTCGTCGGCCGGCCGCCGTTCCGCGCTGACAGGTGGGTGCACGAACGCTTGCTGTTCCACGAGCAGTCATTCTACGGCGCGGTGACGCCGAAGGGGCGCCGGGGAAGCTCCCCGGCGCCCCCTGGGCTGGTGTGGCTGCGGCCGATCAGAAGCGGAGCGAGATCCGCTTCATGCCGCGGGTGGCGCGCACGTCCTTCAGACCGCCGCGGCTCGGGTCGTAGCCCTTCTTGACCTCGGCGCCGTCGTTCATGCCGGCCCGGTCGGTGTCCCAATGGGTCGGGTCACTCTTGCGCTTGCCGTTCTTCACGTTCTTGCGACCGGTGCGCTCGTCGTTGTCGGCCAGCTTGTCGCCGTCGGTGTCCTTCCGGGTCGGGTCGGAGTGCACCTTGCCGATCTTGTAGGAGCCCTTCTTCTTCAGCACCTTCTGGTTGATGAAGTAGCCCGAGCGCTCGACGCCGTCGATGATGCCGTCGTCGTCGGTGTCCTTGTCGCGCGGGTTGGTGAAGACCTTGCCGATCGCCTTCGGCTTGGCGCCCTTGCGGGTCACCTTCTGGGTCATCGTGAAGCCCTTCACCTCCAGCCCGTCGGCGATGTGGTCGCCGTCGGTGTCGCTGTCGGTGGGGTCGGTCTTCGCGTTGCCGAAGCGGACGTTGGCCGCGCCGCTGATCTCCTGGCCGTCCTTGAGGCCGTCACCGTCGGTGTCCGGGTTCAGCGGGTCGGTCGTCCGGTTGCCGAAGGCGCTGTTCGCCGATCCGGTGACCTCGGCGCCGTCGTTCACGCCGTCGCCGTCGGTGTCGGGCTTGGTCGGGTCGGTGCCCAGCGTCGCCTCCTGGCTGTCGCTCAGGCCGTCGTTGTCGGCGTCCGGGTCGGTGCCGATGTCGTCGGAGCCGTCGAGCGGGTCGGTGCCGTTGGTGATCTCGGCGCCGTCGTTGATGCCACCGTCGTCGGTGTCCGCCTTGAGTGGGTTCGTGCCGTGGGTGTTGACCTCGGCTCCGTCGCTGAGGCCGTCGCCGTCGGTGTCGACCTTGGTCGGGTCGGTGCCGAGCGTGGACTCCTCGGCGTCGGTGAGGCCGTCGCCGTCGGTGTCGGCCGGCGTCGCGACGTCATCGGAGGCGTCGAGCGGGTCGGTGCCGTTGTTCAGCTCGGCGCCGTCGTTGACGCCACCCTCGTCGGTGTCCGCCTTGGTCGGGTCGGTGCCGTGGGTGTTGACCTCGGCTCCGTCGGTGAGGCCGTCGCCGTCGGTGTCGGGCTTGGTCGGGTCGGTGCCGTGGGTGGCCTCCTCGGCGTCGGTGAGGCCGTCGCCATCGGTGTCCGTGGCAGGCGGGAGGTCGTCGGCCGGGTTCAGCGGGTCGGTGCCGGCCGCCAGCTCGACGCCGTCGTTGACGCCACCCTCGTCGGTGTCCGCCTTGGTCGGGTCGGTGCCGTGGGTGTTCACCTCGTCGCCGTCGGTGATCCCGTCGCCGTCCGTGTCGGGCTTGGTCGGGTCGGTGCCGTGGGTGGCCTCCTCGGCGTCGGTGAGACCGTCGCCATCGGCGTCGTTGACCGGCGCGACGTCGTCGGCCGGGTTCAGCGGGTCGGTGCCCGCGCCCACCTCGGCGCCGTCCTTCACACCGCCGTTGTCGGTGTCGGCCTTGGTCGGGTCGGTGAGGTGGTGGTCGACCTCGTCGCCGTCGGTGAGACCGTCGCCGTCGGTGTCCGGGTTCGCCGGGTCGGTGCCGTGGGCGGCCTCCTCGGCGTCGGTGAGACCGTCGCCATCGCCGTCGGTGTTGGCCGGCACGTCATCGGCCGGGTTGAGCGGGTCGGTGCCGTTGTTGAGCTCCGCGCCGTCGGCCACGCCGCCCTCGTCGGTGTCCGCCTTCAGCGGGTCGGTGCCGTGGGTGTTGACCTCGGCCCCGTCGGTGAGGCCGTCGCCGTCGGTGTCGGGCTTGGTCGGGTCGGTGCCGAGGGTGGCCTCCTGGGCGTCGGTGAGGCCGTCGCCGTCGGTGTCGGCCGGTGCCGGGACGTCGTCGGAGCCGTCGAGCGGGTCGGTGCCGTTGGTGATCTCGGCACCGTCGTTGACGCCACCCCCGTCGGTGTCCGCCTTGGTCGGGTCGGTGCCGTGGGTGTTGACCTCGGCCCCGTCGGTGAGACCGTCGCCATCGGTGTCCGCCTTGTTGGGGTCGGTGCCGGCGGTGATCTCGGCGCCGTCGCCCAGGCCGTCGCCGTCGGTGTCGCCCAGCGTCGGGTGGGTCGGCTCGTTGTCGTAGTCGTCGTTCTCGGAGCCGGTGACCTCTTCGCCGTTGCTCAGACCGTCGCCGTCCGCGTCCTCGTCGAAGTCGTTGGTGCCGTCACCGTCGGTGTCTGCCTTGTTCGGGTCGGTGCCGGTGAGGGTGACCTCCTGGCCGTCGGTCAGGCCGTCGCCGTCGGTGTCGGCGACGATCGGGTTGGTCGGCTCGTTGCCGTACGCGTCGTTCTCGGAGCCGGAGACCTCTTCGAGATTGGTCAGGCCGTCGCCGTCGGCGTCCTCGTCGGCGTCGCCGGTGCCGTCACCGTCGGTGTCGGGGTTGTTCGGGTCGGTGCCGATCACGACTTCCTGCTCGTCGGTCAGCCCGTCCCCGTCGGAGTCCACGCTGCCGCACTCCACGCCGCCGGCCGGAGCCGAGGCGGTGGCGCTCATCGGCGCCAGGGCCAGGTGGACGTCGGCCAGGTCGTTGAGCGGGCCGAGCGGGACGATCGGCAGCAGGTCGAGGTCGACCTTGATGTCGAGCAGTGCGTCCAGGCTCGCCGAGGCGGTGGTGCCCGAGGAGGTGTCGGTCGGGTTCAGCAGGCTGATCTCGATGCCGGCCGAGGCCAGCCCCAGCACGTTCAGTGCCGGGAGGGTGATCTTGCCGCCGGGGGCGTTGTTGAGGATCTGCGCCGGCTGACCGGCAACGACGACCTCGACGGTCGGGTTGTTGAAGGTGACCTCGCCCGGGTTCACGCCGTCGGAGGTGGCGGTGGTGACCACGTCGTCGGTGACGTGGATGCCCACGCCCTGGGTGCCGAGGATGTCGAAGAGCCGGATGTCGCCGAGCTCGGTGGTGGTCCGGGTGACCACGGAGGAGTGGCCGTCGCCGTCGGCGTCGTCGAGGAAGGTCTCGGTGGTGGTCTTGGAGGCGTCGACCTTGGCGACGGTGACCGAGGAGATCCCGACGTTGACGTCGGCGACCGCCAGCGAGGCGAGGTCGCTGCTGTTCTTCGACAGCAGCCGGATGCCGTCGTCGTCCGCGTCGGTGACGCAGGACGGGCCGCCCGTGGCGGTGGTCTCCCAGTTCGACTCGGAGTAGCCGTTGGCGACGCCGAGCGAGAGCACGGGCGCCAGCGGGACGGCCGGCGAGGTGAACTCGTCGGTCTCGCTGGCCGGGGCCGCGGTGCTGATCTCGGTCGGGTTGATCGGGAAGCCGGCGACGGCGGCCTCGAGGTTCTTGCTCTCGCCGGTCACGTTGTCGCTGGTCGCGGTGCTGTCCACCGCGCTCTGGGTGTGGCCGACCCCGATGTTGGCCAGATCGAAGGTGAGCAGCTTGGCGTCGACGACGGCGAGGTCGGCGTGCCCGGCGGCGGTGTACTCGGCCGGCAGGGGCGCGGCCGTGGCCGGCGCTTGCACGCTGGCCAAGGTCAGGACGGCTGCCACGGACAGGCTGGCTGTGCCTGCTGCGACTCTTCGGATGCGCATGGAACTCTCCCTGGTTCGCGGTGCGGAACGGATGGGGAGAGTGCCTGTGGTGCTGACCGGTCCGTACCCACATTTGGTGACCGGTCACGTCGTCCCCCCGCCTAGGAAACGACGATGTGACGGAATCGTGACGGCCGTTTGTCCCCCAAATTGGGTACAAGCCGTAAATCCGGCGCTGGGCGCGGCGGAGACGAGGGGAGTGCGAGGGGGTGACCCGGTTGGACGCGGCAACTCCACCCCGCGTAGTCTCTACTGTGCGCCAGAAGTCTGCCTGCGTCCCAGACGGAGTGGACTCTCGCTCGCTATCGCCCGCGGTGGTTCGCTCCCGCGCCTTCGATGGTAGTGAAACGGGACTTGTGGCGTGCCCGTACGACCTCTATCCATCCAAGGAATCATTTCCCTTATGACCAGCATCTCCGCTCTTCCGGACTACGACGCGCCCCAGGTTGCGATCAACGACATCGGGTCCGAAGAGGACTTCCTCGCCGCGATCGACGCGACGATCAAGTACTTCAACGACGGCGACATCGTCGACGGCACCATCGTCAAGGTGGACCGCGACGAGGTCCTGCTCGACATCGGCTACAAGACCGAGGGTGTCATCCCCTCCCGCGAGCTCTCCATCAAGCA
>NZ_BAAALG010000003.1:292504-310732 GCF_039528155.1 Nocardioides dubius
AGGCCGCCTGATCCTGTCCAAGAAGCGCGCTCAGTACGAGCGTGCCTGGGGCACCATCGAGCAGGTCAAGGAAGAGGACGGCGTCGTCGAGGGCACCGTCATCGAGGTGGTCAAGGGTGGTCTCATCCTGGACATCGGCCTGCGCGGCTTCCTGCCGGCGTCGCTGGTCGAGATGCGTCGCGTCCGCGACCTGCAGCCGTACGTGGGCCAGACCCTCGAGGCCAAGATCATCGAGCTCGACAAGAACCGCAACAACGTGGTCCTGTCGCGCCGTGCCTGGCTCGAGCAGACCCAGTCCGAGGTTCGCCAGGGCTTCCTGACCCAGCTGCAGAAGGGCCAGATCCGCAAGGGCGTCGTCTCCTCGATCGTCAACTTCGGTGCGTTCGTGGACCTGGGCGGCGTCGACGGCCTGGTGCACGTCTCCGAGCTCTCCTGGAAGCACATCGACCACCCGTCCGAGGTCGTCACCGTGGGCGACGAGGTCACCGTCGAGGTCCTCGACGTCGACATGGACCGCGAGCGCGTCTCCCTGTCGCTCAAGGCCACCCAGGAAGACCCGTGGCAGCACTTCGCTCGCACCCACCAGATCGGTCAGATCGTGCCGGGCAAGGTCACCAAGCTGGTGCCCTTCGGTTCGTTCGTCCGCGTCGAGGAGGGCATCGAGGGCCTGGTGCACATCTCCGAGCTGGCTGAGCGCCACGTGGAGATCCCGGAGCAGGTCGTTCAGGTCAACGACGACGTCATGGTCAAGATCATCGACATCGACCTCGAGCGTCGCCGGATCTCGCTGTCCCTCAAGCAGGCCAACGAGACGATCACCGCGACCGACGCGGAGGAGTTCGACCCGACGCTGTACGGCATGACCGCCTCGTACGACGAGCAGGGCAACTACATCTACCCGGAGGGCTTCGACCCGGAGACCGGCGAGTGGCTCGAGGGCTTCGACGACCAGCGCGCGAAGTGGGAAGAGGACTACGCCAAGGCCCACGCCCGCTGGGAGGCCCACGTCAAGCAGCAGGCCGAGGCCAAGCAGGCCGAGGCTGAGGCCGGCGAGGCCACCTCGTACAGCTCGGACGCCGAGACCGGCGCCGCTGCTGGCGGCTCGCTGGCTTCCGACGAGGCGCTCCAGGCGCTTCGCGAGAAGCTGACCGGCGGCAACTGATCCGCTGCCAGCGGCTCAGCGCTTGAACTGAGAACGGCCCCGAACACCTGGTGTTCGGGGCCGTTCGGCTTTTCCGTGGCTCATGAGAGCAGGGTGCGGGCCTCGAAGGCGTCCGCCGGGTGGCTGCGCGGAGCGGTGCGGCGGCCGCGGTCGCGGTGGCCGTCGCCGGCGAGGACGGCGGGCAGGCTGGCCAGGGAGAGCAGGGACAGGGCGGCGAGGAGGATCAGCAGGAAGGTCATGGCATTAATTCTCCGCCCGACGATTATCGGCCACCAGTGGCAGATCTGCAGGTATCCATTGATTTTCGGCCACTGTGGTGTTTGGCTGAGATCGTGCTGACCAACGTTGCCGTCCTCTGCTTCGACGGCGTCGCGCCCTTCGAGCTCGGGCTGCTGTGCGAGGCGTTCGCCCTCGACCGCTCCGACGACGGCGTGCCGCCGATCGACTTCGCGGTCTGTGCTCTGGAGGCCGGCCCGGTGGCCACCTCCTCGGGCGGCTTCGCGCTCAACGTCGAGCACGGCATCGACCGCGTCTTCGAGGCCGATCTGGTCGCCGTGCCGGCGCAGTCGTCGGGTCAGGCGACTCCGCCCGAGGTGCTGGAGGCGCTGCGCCAGGTGTACGCGGCCGGCACTCGGCTGATCTCGGTCTGCAGCGGTGCCTTCACCCTCGGCGAGGCGGGCCTGCTCGATGGGCGCGAGTGCACCACGCACTGGCGCTACACCGACCAGTTGGCGAGCCGCTTCCCGCTGGCCCGGGTGGTGCCCGAGGTGCTCTACGTGGACAGCGGACAGGTGATCACCTCGGCCGGCAGCGCAGCCGGGCTCGACGCCTGTCTGCATCTGTGGCGCCAGGAGTACGGCGCCGCGACGGCGAGCCGGATCGCCCGCCGGATGGTGGTCCCACCGCACCGCGACGGCGGACAGGCGCAGTTCATCGCACGGGTCGTGCCGGACTGCGACGCCGACACCCTCGGGCCGTTGCTCACCTGGGCGGTGGAGAACCTCGAGGAGGACCTCTCCATCGAGGCGTTGGCCAAGCGTGCCCACATGTCGGTGCGCACCTTCTCCCGCCGCTTCCGCGACGAGACCGGGGCGACCCCGCACGCCTGGGTGACGGCCCAGCGCCTGGCCGCCGCGGAGGAGCTGCTGGAGTCCGGCGACGAGTCGGTCGAGCGGATCGCATCCCGGGTCGGGCTGGGCAACGCCGCCACCCTGCGCCACCACTTCACCCGCGCCCGCGGCGTCAGCCCGCAGCGCTACCGCCAGGCCTTCCGCGCCGCTGCCCTCACCTAGCCCGAACTTGCGCTTGTTCACACCCGAACCTGCGCCTGTTTCGGTTAGAGCTGACGGCGCAGCACCTTGCCGGTCAGGGTGCGCGGCAGCGCCTCGACGAAGCGGTACTCCTTGGGACGCTTCGGCGGCGCCAGGTGCTCGCGGGCGTAGCTGCGCAGCGCGTCCTCGTCGACGTCGCCGACGACCGTCGCGATGACCTGTTGGCCCCACTCGTCGCTGGGCACGGAGTGCACCGCGATGTCGAGCACCCCCGGCACAGCGCTCAGCACGTTCTCCACCTCGACCGGGTAGACGTTGACGCCGCCGGTGATGATCAGGTCCTCGCGACGACCGCTCAGGTAGAGGTAGCCGTCGTCGTCCAGGTGGCCGAGGTCGCCGACCGTGAAGGCCGGGCCCTGCGGGGTGTCGCGCCAGGCCTGAGCCGTCTTCTCAGGCGCGCCGAAATAGCTGAACCGAGCCGCGTCGGGCACCACACACCAGATCGTGCCGTCATCCTCGACGAGCAACCTGCGACCCGGTCGTGCACGGCCGACGCTTCCCGGCCGTTGCTGCCACTCCTCGCTGCGGCAAGCAGTGAACTGGCCCTCGGTAGAGCCGTAGAACTCCCAGGTGGTCTCGGGCGGGAAGAGCTCGATGAGCCGCCGCTTGATCGCGGGAGGGCAGGGTGCGCCTGCGTGCGCGACCAGCCGGAAGCTGCTCAGGTCGGGCACTCCGACGCGGTCCCAATGGGCGAAGAGCCGTTGCAGGTGGGCGGGAACGCAGAACATCGTCGTCGGCCGCTCGGTCTCGATCAGCCGCGTGGCCGTGACCGGATCGAAGGGGGCCTGGAGACCGTCCTCGGCGAAGCCGACGACCCGGCCTCCGGCGAGCAGTGTGCCGGTCGCGAACCGCAGCGGGGCGGAGTGGTAGAGCGGGCTGAGCACGAGGTTCACGTCGTCGGCGGTGAAGCCCCACAGGGCACGCTCTTCGGTGACCAGCGCGGCTGCCTGGTCCGGCTTGAGGAGCCCACTGAAGACCCCCTTCGGGTGCCCGGTGGTGCCACTCGTGACGTGGATCGGACGGCCCAGCGGAACTCCATGACGGGCGGGCGCCGGAAGCTGCGCAAGCAGGCGTGGGACGTCGGCCGGATCGGTGATCGCAAGCGTCGGCGCCAGATCGTCCAGGACGCCGGCCCGCTCGGTCGCCGTCAGCCGTGGGTCCAACGGGATCGGGAAGACCCCGCCGGCCAAGAGTGCGATGACGAGGTCGAGATAGTCGCGGCTGCCGGGCACCAGAAGCGCGACCCGGTCACCAGGGCGTAGCGAGGCGGGGGAGGGCACCCCCGTATCCTTCCACGCAGCCGCCCGCCCACGCGGACGGCGTCACGCGGCAGAGAGGGCACGGCCATGACCGGCGCACGGGTAGGACTCACCGGCGGGATCGCCTCGGGCAAGAGCACGGTGGCGGCGATGCTGCGCGAGCTGGGCGCGGTGATCATCGACGCCGACCAGCTGGCCCGCGACGTCGTCGCCAACGGCACGCCGGGATTGGCCGCCATCGTGGCCGAGTTCGGTCCGGAGCTGCTGGCAGCCGATGGCGAGCTCGACCGGCCGAAGATGGGCGCGCTGGTGTTCGCGGACGAGTCCGCACGCCGTCGGCTCGAGGCGATCGTGCACCCCTTGGTCTTCCAGGCGATCAACGCCCTGGAGGCCGCCGCGCCCGAGGGGGCGCTGGTGGTGCACGACATCCCGCTGCTGGCCGAGTCCGGCCGGGCGGACACGTTCGATGCCGTGATCGTCGTCGACGTGCCCACCCAGGTGCAGGTGGACCGGATGGTCCGCGATCGCGGCATGAGCGAGGACGACGCGCTGGCCCGGATCGCGGCTCAGGCCACCCGTGAGCAGCGGCTCGCGATCGCCACCTACGTCATCGACAACACCGGAACGCTCGACGACCTCCGCAACCGGGTTGCGGAGGTCGTCAAGGAGATCAGGCGTTAACTAGCGCAGGTTCGGCCGAAACAAGCGCAAGTTCGGCCGAAACAAGCGCAAGTTCGGCTGAAACAAGCGCAGGTTCGGGTCAGGCGGCGAGGTCGGGGTCGGCGAAGCGGCGCAGCTTCTGTAGGGCCTCGCGCTCCAGCTGGCGGACCCGCTCGGCGGAGATGCCGTGCTTCGCGCCGATGTCGGCGAGCTTGTGCTGGCGGCCGTCGGAGAGGCCGTAGCGCGAGCGGATGATGTCGGCGGCGCGGTCGTCGAGCTGCCCGACCAGGGCGCTGAGCCGGTCACGGCTCTCGGTGTCCAGGACCTCGAGGTCCGGGCTCGGCGTGCTCTCCTGTGCCATCAGGTCGCCCAGGCTGGTGTCGCCGTCCTCGTCGACCGGGGTGTCCAGGCTGACGTGGTCGCGGCCCCAGCGGATCAGGTCGAGCACCCGCTCGACCTCCAGCCCCAGCTCGGCGGCGATCTCGGCGGGCTCCGCCTCGCGGCCGAGCTGGCGCTCCAGGGTGCGGCGGGCACTGCCGACCTGGTTGAGCTCCTCCACCACGTGCACGGGGAGCCGCACGACGCGGGCCTGCTGGGCGATGCCGCGGGTGATCGCCTGGCGCACCCACCAGGTGGCGTAGGTGGAGAACTTGTAGCCCTTGGCGTAGTCGAACTTCTCGACCGCGCGGATCAGGCCGGTGTTCCCCTCCTGGATCAGGTCCAGCATCGGCATCTGCGAGCGGCCGTACTTGCGAGCGATGGAGACCACGAGGCGCAGGTTGGCGTTGATGAAGGTGCGCTGAGCACGCTGGCCCTCCTCGGCCAGCCACTCCAGCTCCTCCTCGGTGGCCCACTTGGGCGCACCGCCCTTCTTGCGTCCGACGCGGCCTTCGGCGAGGAGGTGCTCGGCCAACAGGCCGGCTTCGATGGTCTTGGACAGCTCGACCTCGGTCACTGCGTCGAGCAGCGGGGTACGAGCGATCTCGTCGAGGTAGAGGCCGACACTGTCACGGCCCTCGATCTCGCGGCTTGCAGTGGTCTTCGTGGCCATCTGAACAACCCTCCTCTTCCGAGTGACCCCCGCCGGTAGGCGAGTGCCACACATCTGGTCCAACCATCCGAGCTACAGGGTCATTCCCGTACCCGTGGTGGACGCCTTCACACGTAACGACGTGCGGGAAGACGGAGAAGTTGCCAAGATGCCGACTTCTCAGGGACTTCTCAGGGGAAGCCTCAGGAATTAGCCGCGACCGACCCGATCGAGGATCCAGGCGAGGGTGAAGGCCCGGTCCGTCCACGCCCGGTAGCGCCCGGAGACGCCACCGTGCCCGGCCGACATCTCGGTCTTGAGCAGGAACTCGCGGCGGCCGACGGCGGTGGCGCGCAGCTTGGCGATCCACTTGGCCGGCTCGACGTAGAGCACCCGGGTGTCGTTGAGGGATGTCTCGGCGAGGATCGGCGGGTAGTCCTGGGCGGTGACGTTGTCGTACGGCGCGTACGCCGCGATGGTGGCGTAGGCGTCCGGGTCGTCCTCGGGGTTGCCCCACTCGTCGTACTCCATCACCGTCAGCGGCAGGGAGGAGTCGAGCATCGTGGTCAGCGGGTCGACGAACGGGACCTGCGCGACGATCCCCGCGTAGAGCTCGGGGGCGCGGTTGACCACGGCACCCATCAGCAGCCCGCCGGCGCTGCCGCCCTCGGCGACCAGCCGGTCGGCGGCCGTCCAGCCGGTGGCGATCAGGTGCCGGGCGCAGGCGTTGAAGTCGTCGAAGGTGTTGGCCTTGTGAGCCAGCTTGCCGTCGTCGTACCAGCGCCGGCCCATCTCGCCGCCACCGCGCACGTGCGCGATCGCGAAGCCGACGCCGCGGTCCAGCAGCGAGAGCCGGGCGATCGAGAAGTACGGGTCGATCGACGCCTCGTAGGAGCCGTAGCCGTAGAGCAGGACCGGCATGGTGCCGTCGGTGGCGGCGTCGGCGGGCACGACCAGCGAGATCGGCACCTGCTCGCCGTCCTCGGCAGTGGCCCACAGCCGGTGCTCGGCGTAGTCGCTGGGGTCGTAGCCGCCGAGGACCGGGGTCTCCTTGAGCAGGGTCAGGCTCCGCTCGCGGACGTCGTAGGAGTAGACCGCCCCCGGCTTGGCCAGGGTGGTGTAGCCGAGACGGATCACGGGTGCGTGGAACTCGGGATTGCTGCTGGAGCCGATCGTGTAGAGCGCGTCGGCGAAGCGGACGAGGTGGTCGTCGGCGATGCCGTCCGGGCCGAGGTCCAGGACCCGCAGCTGGGTGAGGCCCTCGCTGCGCTGGTGCACCACCAGGTGCCCGGCGTAGGCGTCGACGTCCTCCAGTCGGACGGCCGGGTCGTGCGGGATCAGCGGCTGCCAGCCGGTGTGCGCGGTCG
Organism: Nocardioides dubius; assembly: GCF_039528155.1. Lineage (NCBI taxonomy): Bacteria > Bacillati > Actinomycetota > Actinomycetes > Propionibacteriales > Nocardioidaceae > Nocardioides > Nocardioides dubius. The sequence continues at coordinate 299,314 of NZ_BAAALG010000003.1, forward strand.
GCGCCAGGGGAGCGCGGGAGAGCTCGAAGTCGGGGCCGCTGGCGTTGTGCAGGACGAGGAAGCAGTCCTCGCCGCCGATCACCGCGTGCTCCAGGTTGTACTCGATGCCCTCGACCCGCTCCGCGAAGACGGTGAACTCCGCATCGGGTGCGTCGGCGTCGAGCACCCGGAACTCGGTGGTGGTCTTGGAGCCCGCCACGATCATCAGGAACCGGTCGGTGCGGCTGCGGCCGACCGAGACCCAGTAGCGGGCGTCCGGCTCGAAGAAGACCAGCTCGTCGTCGGCCTGGTCGGTGCCGAGGGTGTGGCGCCAGACCTTGTCGGGGCGCCAGGTCTCGTCGACGGTGGTGTAGTAGAAGTGCTCGCCGGCGCGGTCCCAGGTGGCGCCGCCCAGGGCGCCGGTGATCTCGTCGTCGAGCAGCAGGCCGGTGCGCAGGTCGCGGACCCGGATCGTGTACCGCTCGTCGCCGACCACGTCGGTGGCGTAGGCGAGCAGTGCGTCGTCGGGGGAGATGGTCGAGCCGCCGAGGGAGAAGAACTCGTGGCCCTCGGCCAGCGCGTTGAGGTCGAGCAGCACCTCCTCGCCCTCGAGAGCGGGCTGGTCGGGCGCGGTGTCGGTGGCGGGAACCGGCGGCGTCCAGTCGCCGCCGTCCGCGGGCACCCGGCAGCTCGCGCCGTACTCACGGCCCTCGAAGGAGCGGGAGTAGTACCAGTGGTCGCGGATCCGCACCGGGACCGAGAGGTCGGTCTCCAGGGTGCGGCTCTTGATCTCCTCGAAGATCTTCTCGCGCAGGCCGGCGAGGTGGGCGGTCTGTGCCTGGGTGTAGTCGTTCTCGGCCTCGAGGTAGGCGATCACCTCGGGGCTCTCCTTCTCCCGCAGCCACTCGTAGTCGTCGACCCGGCGATGGCCGTGGTGGGTGGTCTCCAGCGGAACCCGGGCGGCGATCGGTGCAGGCTGAGCAGGCGAGGACTGTGACGACATGGGGAGACCCTATCCACGGGAGCCGACAGGAGAGGATGTCGCCATGAGGCAGATCGATGTGAACGCCGACCTCGGCGAGGAGATCACCGACGACGCGGGGCTGCTCGCGGTGGTCACCAGCGCGAACCTGGCCTGTGGCTTCCATGCCGGGACGCCGGCGATCATGCGCGAGGTCTGCGATCGGGCGGCGGAGCGTGGCGTGGCGATCGGCGCCCAGGTCAGCTACGCCGATCGCGAGCACTTCGGACGCCGACGCCTCGACGTGCCCTTCGACCTGCTGGCCCAGCAGGTCGCCGACCAGGTCGGGCTGCTGCGCGAGATCGCTGCCGCGGCCGGGATCTCGGTGCGCTACCTCAAGCCGCACGGTGCCCTCTACAACCGGGTGGTCGACGACGCCGAGCAGGCCGCCGCGGTGCTGGCGGGCTCCGGCGACCTGCCGGTGCTCGGACTGCCGGGCGGGCTGCTCCTGGAGCAGGCCCGGACCGCCGGGCGCCAGGTCTGGCAGGAGGGGTTCCCGGACCGGGGCTACACCCCGGCGGGCCGGTTGGTGCCCCGCGATGAGGCCGGCGCGTTGATCACCGAGGAGGCCGAGATCGTCCGCGGCGCGCTGCGCCTGGCCGAGCGGGTGGACTCGGTTTGCCTGCACGGGGACTCCGCCGGCGCGGTCGCCCATGCGCGCGCGGTGCGTGCCGCCCTGGAGGAGGCCGGCTTCGTGGTGGCGAGCTTCTCCACAGGTCGCTGACTTCTCTGTGGAGAGGAGGGCCATGTCTGTGGAGAGCCGAGCGGGATCTGTGGAGGGCCCGCAAATACCGCGGCAATTCCGCCGCCAACCCTTGCCAGTGTGACCTGGCCCACGTAGAAAGGCAGCACGTCCTCAGTCCAGCGCCGCGAACCGTCACCGGGGAGCAGCACCGGGCCAGGGACGGGCCAGGCAGGCGAGCAGGTCCATCACGGCTCCTCCACCGGAGTCAGAGCGGGCGCCGATGACGCGGTGACCGGGACCAGAGAACCAGTCGGGCCGATCGGAAGCCGTCATCACCCGGTCACTTGATGCGAGGGGTCCTGCGCTGCTCATACCGGCGCAGGGCCCCTCAGCCCAATTCTGCGCCTGCCTTGGCTACCGTGAGCGCACCGCGACGGCGTGTCGGGGTCCTGGCGAGGAAGGACGGCGAGGTGCGACTGATCGAGATCGGCCTCGATGCCGTCCTGGTCGAGGTGGAGGCCGCGCACACCCTGCAGCTCGCCGACGCCGCGCGCCGGGCGGGCTGGGCCTGCGACGTGGTGCCCGGTGCGCAGAGCGTGCTGCTCGACGGCGTCCGCGACCGGCCCGGGGCACTGGCCTGGCTGAGCGCCTGGCAGCCCCAGGACCGGGAGGCCGGCACGGAGTTGGTCGAGATCGCCGTCCGCTACGACGGCCCGGACCTCGCCGCGGTGGCCACGGCCTGGGGCTGCCGCCCCGAGCAGGTGGCCGAGCGTCATGCCGCGATCCTGTGGGAGGCCGCCTTCGCGGGCTTCGCGCCCGGCTTCGCCTACCTCCGTCCGGCGGGTGGCGAGCTCGCCCTGCCCGAGGTGCCGCGCCGGCGCAGCCCGCGCCCGCGGGTGGAGCCCGGCTCGGTCGCGGTGGCGAGCGCCTGGACCGGCATCTATCCGACGGCGTCCCCGGGCGGGTGGCAGCTCATCGGCAGCACCGACGCCGTGCTGTGGAGTCTCGAGCGCCCGGCGCCGAGCCTGCTGCCGCCGGGCACCCGGGTCAGGTTCGTGGTCCGATGACGCTGCGAGTGCTGGCACCGGGACCCCTTGCCACCGTGCAGGACCAGGGCCGGCCCGGGCACGCCCACCTCGGCGTTCCGCGCGCGGGCGCGTTGGACCGGCCGGCTGCCGAGCTCGCGAACCGCCTGGTCGGCAACCCCGATGACGCCGCCGTCGTCGAGGCGACGTTCGGCGGGCTGCAGGTGCGGATCGACCGAGCGGGGTGGTGCGCGCTCACCGGTGCGCACGCACCCGCGGCGTTGGACGGCCGGGCGCTGCCGCATGCGCAGGCCTTCTGGGCGCCGGCGGGCGCGCGTCTGGGGCTGGCGGCGCCACCCGACGGCGTCCGGACCTACCTCGCGCTGGCCGGGGGGATCGCCGTCGAGACGGTCCTCGGCTCGCGCTCCACCGACGTCCTGGCCGGCGTCGGCCCGGCGCCGCTGCGTCCCGGCGACGTGCTTCCGCTGGGCGCCCCGGTCACCGGCCCGCGGCCGCTCGACGTCGCGTTGCCGCCGGCCTCGGGGCCACTGCGGCTGTGGCCCGGTCCGCGCGCGGACTGGTGCGTCGACCCTTTGGCCCGGCTCTGCGCGCAGGGCTACCGGGTGGGGGAGGCCTCGAACCGGGTCGGGCTCCGGCTGGAGGGGCCAGCGGTCGCCTGGCGCCGCACCGGGGAGCTCGCCAGCGAGGGCGTGGTGCTGGGCTCGGTGCAGGTGCCGCCCGACGGGCAGCCGGTGATCTTCCTGGCCGACCATCCGACCACCGGGGGCTACCCGGTGGTGGCGGTGCTGCATGCCGACGACGTCGCCCGCTGCGCGCAGCTGCGCCCCGGTGCGGAGGTCGGCTTCACTCCGGCTCGGTGACGGCGTCCGGCTCCTCGGCCGTCACCGCCACCGCCGCACTGAGCGCGACGTCGTCCGCGGAGAAGCTGCGCACCGGCCCCGGCCCGGTCTCGGCGGTCTCGAAGCGGACCGTCACCACGCCGCGTCCCGACCCCCAGACCCAGCCCCGCCCGTGCTCGGCGTGCTCGACGTCCATCCCGGGCACCCAACGGCGCTCGACGTCGGTCGGGATCTCGGGCAGCGGCGGCTCGTCCTCCTCGGCGGCCGCGAGCAGGGTGTCGCCGAAGAGGTCGTCCTGGACCCAGTCGGCGAGGCCGGAGACGCCGACGCCGAGCAGCCGCACGCCGCCGGTGGTGTCGAGGTCGCCGAGCAGGCTCCGCGCCAGCCGGCCGATCACCGCGGCGTCGTCGGTCGGGGCGGGCAGGGTCGCGGAGCGGTTCAGCGTGGTGAAGTCGTACAGGCGCACCTTGATGCTCACCGTGCGCCCGGAGAGCCCGTGCTTGCGCAGTCGCCGGGCGACCTCGCCGGCGAAGCGGGTCAGCCGCGCGGCCATCATCGCCGGGTCGGTGAGGTCGGTGGCGTAGGTGCCCTCGACGCTGACCGACTTGGCCTCCCGCTCCGGCTCGACGGTGCGGTCGTCCTCGGCGCGCGCGAGGTGGAAGAGCGCACTGCCCGAGGCCTTGCCCAGCACCCGGACGAGCTCGCCCTCGCCGATCGCCTCCAGCTCCGCGACCGTGTTCACCCCGATCCGGCGCAGCCGCGCGGAGGTGGCCGGCCCGACGCCGGGGATCACCGTGGCGGGCATCGGACGGAGCAGCTCGCGCTCGGTGCCGGCCTCGACGATCCGCAGGCCGTCCGGCTTGTCGAGCTCGCTGGCGACCTTGGCGATGAACTTGGAGCTGCCGATGCCGACGCTGGCGGTGAGCCCGCCGGTGGCCTCGAACACCTCGGCGCGCAGCGCCTGGCCGAACTCGGTGAGGCCGCCGAGGGTGAAGTCGCGTGGGCCGCGGCCCGGCTCGCAGTGGGCCAGGTCGACGAACGCCTCGTCGATGGAGAGCGGCTCCACCAGCGGGGAGTGGGAGCGCAGGATGCCCATCACGATCCGGCTCGCCGCCCGGTAGGCGTCGAAGCGGCCGCCGAGGTAGGCGGCGTGCGGGCAGCGGGAGCGTGCCTCCCGAGTGCTCATCGCGGAGCGGACGCCGAACGCGCGGGCCTCGTAGGAGGCGGTGGAGACCACGCCCCGACCGCCCGTTCCACCGACCACGACCGGCTTGCCGCGCAGGGAGGGCTTGTCGCGCTGCTCGACCGCGGCGAAGAAGGCGTCGAGGTCGAGGTGCAGTACCGATGCCTCCGACCTCATGACACGCACGGTAGCCCGAACCTCCTGCACAACCGTGCCTCGCCCCGACCCGTGCCCAGGAGGTCGGGGTGGGTGGTTGGCGCAAGGGCGCCGGGGGAGCAGGACGGCATGACGAATTCACGACGCTTGGTGATCCGCACTCCCGAGGACGTCGCGGCGTTGGTGCCCTGCGTGCTCGGCTTCCACCCCGAGGAGTCGCTGGTGCTGCTCACCTTCGGCGCACCTGCCGGCTTCCATGCCCGGATCGACCTGCCCGCCACCGATCTGGACCGGATGCGGGCGGTGCTGCAACTCCTGGAGGCTGCCCGCAGCAACGCGATCGCCTCGGTGATCGCGGTCTGCTACGCCGTCGATCCGGAGCAGGCCCGGTTGCTGGTGGCCGAGTTGGAGCGTGGCTTCGCCGCAGCCGGCATCGCCGTCTTCACCACGATCCGGGTCGCGGACGGCGCCTGGTTCCCACTCTCCGGGCGCCATGCGTCGCGGCGCGGCAGCGCCCTGCACCTGGAGCGGCATCCGTTCCTGGCCGAGGCACGGCGCTCGGGCCGGGCGGTGCACGCGTCGCGGAGCGCGCTGGTCGCCTCCCTGCGCACCGACCCCGACCGTGCCGACCAGGTCCAGGCGGCGCTCGCGCAGGGCGTCGAGACGCCGCCGGAGCCCGAGTCCGTCCGGCGCCTGGTCGAGCGCCGGCTGGCGGTCGGCGGTCCGCCGACGCCGGAGCAGGTGGCCGAGCTCCTGGTCGCGCTCGACTCCGACCCGGGCCGCGCCGAGCTGCGCCGGCTGCTCGCCATGCGTCCACCCGCTGCGCATCTGCGGCTCTGGCCCGCGGTGGTCCGGGCAGCCCCCGCCGCCCGCAGCGGTGAGCCGTTGGCGGTGCTCGGACTGGCCGCCTGGCTGATCGGTGACGGCGCCCTGGGCTGGTGCGCGGTCGACCGGCTCGTCGTCTGCGCGCCGCAGCATCCCGTGCGCGCCTTCTTGGAGGTGCACCTGGAGCGAGCGGTGCCGCCGAGCCGGCGCTCCCTCGACCTGCTCACCGGCTGGGGAGACAGCTAGGCCGCTCGCGACGGCAACCGTTGGGGAGGCACGCCCTGGCCGCTACGGTGGGGCAATGGGCGAAGAGGTGGCACCCCAGGAGTTCACACGAGCCGACCGCACCCGGCACCGCGAGAAGGTGCGGCAGTGCGTGGACGTGTTCGCCAAGATGCTGCGCGAGCAGGCCTTCGCCGTCGACGATCCGATGACCGGGCTGGAGATCGAGCTGAACCTCGTCGACGAGGACGAGGCGCCCGCGCTACGCAACGCCGACGTGCTCGCCGAGCTGGCCGACCCCGACTTCCAGACCGAGCTCGGCCAGTTCAACGTGGAGATCAACGTGCCGCCCCGGCTGCTGCGCGACGGCGGACTGGGCGCCTACGAGGAGACCCTGCGCCGCAGCCTCAACGATGCCGAGAGCAAGGCCGCCGCTGCGGGGGCGCACATGGTGATGATCGGCATCCTGCCGACGTTGGCGCCGGGGCACATGCGCCCCGAGTCGCTGAGCCCGAACCCGCGCTACCGGCTGCTGAGCGACCAGATCCTGGCCGCCCGCGGCGAGGACATCGCGCTCGACATCCGCGGTGTCGAGACGCTGCGCACCACCCACGACTCGATCGTCCCCGAGGCTGCCTGCACCTCGACGCAGCTGCATGTCCAGGTCGAGCCCGACGAGTTCGCCGCCTACTGGAACGCCTCGCAGGCGATCGCCTCGATCCAGCTCGCGGTCGGTGCCAACTCGCCGATCCTGCTGGAGCGCGAGCTGTGGCGCGAGACCCGGATCCCCCTGTTCGAGCAGGCCACCGACACCCGCAGCGAGGAGTTGAAGGCCCAGGGCGTGCGCCCTCGCGTCTGGTTCGGGGAGCGGTGGATCAACTCCGTGTTCGACCTGGCCGAGGAGAACGTGCGCTACTTCCCGGCCCTGCTCCCGGTGATCGACGACGAGGACCCGCTGGCCGTGCTGGAGACCGGTGGCGTCCCCAAGCTCGCCGAGCTGCGGATGCACAACGGCACGATCTATCGGTGGAACCGACCGATCTACGACATCGCCCAGGGCCGTCCGCACCTGCGGGTCGAGAACCGCGTCCTCCCGGCCGGCCCGACCGTCGTCGACACGATGGCCAACGCCGCCTTCTACTTCGGGCTGGTGCGGGCGCTCGCGGTCTCGGAGCGGCCGCTGTGGTCGCAGATGTCGTTCAGCGCTGCCGAGGAGAACTTCCACCTGGCCGCGCAGCACGGGATCGACGCCCAGGTCTACTGGCCGCGAGTGGGCCAGGTGGCGGCCTCCGAGCTGGTGCTGCGCCGCCTGCTCCCCTTGGCCGCGGAGGGTCTCGACTCGTGGGGCGTCACGCCCGAGGATCGCGACCGGTTCCTCGGCGTCATCGAGCAACGCTGTCTGCTGGGCCGCAACGGGGCCCAGTGGTTCACCGACCGCCTGCACCGGCACGAGACGTCGTTGGGCCGGCCGGAGGCCCTGCGCCGCACGCTCGGTGACTACCGCGAGCTGATGCACTCCAACGAGCCGGTGCACGCCTGGGCGGAGTGAGCCTGGGGCGGGCGCAGGCGCAGCCGCTTCCAGCGGGCCTGCTCCCCAGTGAAGGGTGCGGACCAGCCCTCCTTGGTGAGCAGCAGCGCGCCGGTCGGGGAGAGGCCGAGATCGTGGCTGGCCAGCCAGGCCGCCCGCAGCCAGGCAAGGTCGGAGCAGCGCACCTCGGCGTCCCCGGGCCGGGTGATCCAGATCCACGGGGACGGCTCGACGCAGCGAGCGGCCAGTGCGCAGGCCGCATCCAGGCAGAGCGCCGGATCGGCCGAGGGGCGGCCAGCCAGCGAGAAGGCCACCTGCTCGCCGTCCAGTGAGCCCAGGTGCAGCGTCCACGCGAAGCTGCGACCGCGATGGGCGCTCCGCAGCCGGTGCACCGCCAGCCGCAGCGCGGGGCGGTGCGCGGTGAGATCGCCAGCGGGCTGATCGGCAGTGGGCAGCATCTCGCCAGTCTGCGCCGACTCGGACCTGCCGTGGGCACTGTCCACAGGAGGGTTCGGTGCGGGCCGGTCGGGGCCGGCGCTGCGTGAGATCATCGGGCCATGGGTTTTCACATCGCCAATGAGCCGGAGGCCGACCGCGTCCTCGACGAGTACCCCTTCGCAGTGCTGACCGGGATGGCGCTCGACCAGCAGTACGGCATGGAGCACGCGTTCCGGGGCGGCTGGAAGCTGTTGACCCGGATGGGCGACCTCGACACCGCGCGGATCGCGGCGATGGACCCCGAGGAGTTCAAGGCGGTCTGCTCCGAGACGCCTGCCGTGCATCGGTTCCCGGGGTCGATGGCGACCAAGCTGCAGGGCATCTCGGCGATCGTCGAGCAGGAGTACGGCGGCGACGTCACCCGGCTGTGGAACGAGGCCAAGGACGGCAAGGACCTGCTCAAGCGGGTGATGGCACTGCCCGGCTTCGGCAAGCAGAAGGCGCAGATCTTCGTGGCCCTGCTCGCCAAGCAGCTCGACGTGCGTCCGGCCGGCTGGGAGGCCGCCGCCGGCGACTACGCGCTGGAGGGCTACCGCTCGGTGGCCGACGTGGTCGACGAGGACTCGCTGCTCAAGGTGCGCGAGTACAAGCAGGCCGCCAAGGCAGCCGCGAAGGCCGCCAAGAGCTGACAAGTGCGGGTCGGGACTTGGTTCTGACCGTTGTCGTGGCAGAATGAAATCTGCGGCTCTTGACGTCACCGGGCTCGGCCGCGCCCCAATAGCTTCACCGAGAGGTTGTACGTGTCTTCGAGCTCGCGCAAGCTGCTGCCCGCGGAGGTCCTGTCTCACCCAGCCATTGTCGGCTTGGTTGCGCAGGCCGCGCCGACCGGAACCCTCACTCCTGACGCCGTCCGTCGCGCCAGTGAGTCTGCTCGGGTCGAGCCCCAGCACCTCCGTGCCCTCCTGGTCCACCTGACCGAGCAGGGCATCACCGTCACCCTGAACGTCGAGGACCAGGGCCGCGCCGTGGCTGCCGCCGCGCCGCGCAAGACCACCTCGACCGCGGCTGCCAAGAAGGCGGCTGCGAAGAAGGCGCCTGCGAAGCCCGCTCCGGCCAAGGCTGCGCCCGCCGCGGCTGCGCCGAAGGCGGCTGCGGCCAAGGCCGCCCCGGCTGCGCCCGCCGAGGCCGCCGTCGGTCCGGACGGCAAGAAGGTGCTGCCGGACATCTCCGACGAGCAGTTCGAGAAGGACGTCGCCAGCGACCCGTCGATCAAGGAGGACGAGAAGGAGGCCTCCTTCGTCGTCTCCGCGGCCGACGACACCGACGAGCCCGAGCAGCAGGTCATGGTGGCCGGCGCCACCGCCGACCCGGTCAAGGACTACCTCAAGCAGATCGGCAAGGTCCCGCTGCTCAACGCCGAGATGGAGGTGGAGCTCGCCAAGCGGATCGAGGCCGGCCTCTTCTCGGAGGAGAAGCTCGCCGCCGGCGGCAAGATCACGCCCAAGCTTCTCGAAGAGCTTGAGTGGATCGTCGACGACGGCCGCCGCGCCAAGAACCACCTGCTCGAGGCCAACCTGCGTCTGGTGGTCAGCCTGGCCAAGCGCTACACCGGCCGCGGCATGCTCTTCCTGGACCTCATCCAGGAGGGCAACCTGGGCCTGATCCGTGCGGTCGAGAAGTTCGACTACACCAAGGGCTACAAGTTCTCGACCTACGCCACCTGGTGGATCCGCCAGGCGATCACCCGCGCGATGGCCGACCAGGCCCGCACCATCCGCATCCCGGTGCACATGGTCGAGGTCATCAACAAGCTCGCGCGCGTGCAGCGCCAGATGCTCCAGGACCTGGGCCGCGAGCCCACCCCGGAGGAGCTGGCCAAGGAGCTCGACATGACCCCGGAGAAGGTCATCGAGGTCCAGAAGTACGGCCGCGAGCCGATCTCGCTGCACACCCCGCTGGGCGAGGACGGCGACTCCGAGTTCGGTGACCTGATCGAGGACTCCGAGGCCATCGTGCCGGCCGACGCGGTCAGCTTCACGCTGCTGCAGGAGCAGCTGCACGCGGTGCTCGACACGCTCTCCGAGCGCGAGGCGGGCGTGGTCTCGATGCGCTTCGGCCTCACCGACGGCCAGCCGAAGACTTTAGACGAGATCGGCAAGGTGTACGGCGTGACCCGCGAGCGGATCCGTCAGATCGAGTCCAAGACGATGTCGAAGCTGCGGCACCCCAGCCGCTCGCAGGTCCTGCGCGACTACCTGGACTGATCCACACTCACGTTCACCCACGGCCCGACCGCTCCGGTCGGGCCGTGAGTGATTTGCGGCTGCTCCACGCGTAGGTTGGAGATCGTCCACTCGCACACCGGCCCTCGGGGGCCGCGAACGGAGGAACGACGATGCACACAGCACAGAAGGTGATCGCGACGGGTCTCGGAAGCGCCGCGCTCGCGCTCGGGATGCTCAGCCCGGCCCAGGCCGAGGTGACCAGGATCAACGACGGCGCCGACAGCGCGGCCACGCTCAACGACGTGCTCACGGTGCGGTTGGCGCACACCACCACCAAGGTCCGGGTGCGCACCACGTACCAGGACCTGCGCAAGACGGCGGACGACGGGGGAGCGAGCTCGTCGATCTTCCTCGACACCAAGCCGGCCCGGCCGGGGCCGGAGTACGTGTTGCTCGCCGGGCTCCAGCTGGGCACCGACTACCAGTTGGTCCGGGTGAAGGACTGGAAGCCCACGGGCGAGCCGAAGACCTGCGCCCACGACTTCGCAGTCGACTTCGCCAAGGACGTCACCCGTCTGGTGGTCTCCCGCCCCTGTCTCGGCAACCCGAAGCGGGTCCGGGTCAGTCAGCGGGTGACGGACATGGCCGACGCCAGCCACCCGGTGCGCGACTGGGCGCCCGCGCGGCGTGAGTTCTCGGCCTGGGTGCGCCCCGGCAAGTGAGCCGGTAGCCCTCGGGCGTCGTCGTCGCTCAGGTGGCGACGACGCCCACCACCCAGACGAAGGCCGCCGCCATCGCGGCGATCGCCTCGATCAGGATGGAGAGGCCGACCGCCCGCACCGCGGCCCAGGTGGTGCCCCGCGCCGCCCGCTCGCCGACCCGCTGCCACTCCGCGAGGTAGAGGCCGAGCACGAAGCCGATCACGATGCCGACGATCGGGACCACGAAGAAGCCCACGATGCCGAGCACGGCACCGGTCAGCATCGAGGTGGCCGGCACCCCGGTGCTCTTCAGCTGCCGGCCGGGGACCAGGTATTTGACCACGGTGCCGAGACCGAGGATGGCGATCGCCAGCGCGACCACCGCCCACGCGGTGGCTCCACCGATGTGGAAGCCCCAGACGATGACCGCGGCCAGCACCAGGAGGGTGCCCGGCAGGATGGGCACCACGATCCCGACGATGCCGATCGCGATCGCCAGTGCGCACAGCAGCTCAACCCCACTCACCCGGACACCCTAGCCGTCGGGCAGGCGGGAAAATGGCGAACGACC
>NZ_BAAALG010000003.1:310773-361004 GCF_039528155.1 Nocardioides dubius
CGCGGTGTCAGTCGACCGGCGTCGGCTTCGCGGTGAGCTTGTGCGTCTCGTCGACGACGGTGGTGGCGACTTCGCGGAGCTTGTCCCCGTGCTCGCGAGCGTGGTGCGCGCAGAACAGCAGGTCGAAGCCGGAGGCCATCTGGACTCGGAGGTAGGCCTGAGCGCCGCAGCGGTCGCAACGGTCCTCGGCGGTCAGGGAGGTGCTCGGGGCAACTGCAGTGGTCACGTCGGCCTCACTTTCGTTTCGCATACGTCCGGATCAACGACCCGTTGGCGGGAAAGATTCCCGTCGTGGTCCATGTCTCACCATTCGGTGGTCACCATCCAATCACGAAGTGCCAAAGGTGACGCGCCGACTCTCCATACCGTGGAATCCGGTGTGTACATGTGACGCAGGCGTGACCGGTTCGTGACGCCGTTCACCGTGATCGGAGCCGGGAGGAGCGACCGACACTTCGCCCGCCCGTCCGCGAGCCGCCGTCGTCGTGTCGGAGCAGCGGGTTAGATTGCTCCTGGAGCACGAACGACGAAGGAACGCATGGCCGACAACACGTACAACGCAGCGCATCTCCTGGTCCTCGAAGGCCTGGAGGCGGTCCGCAAGCGACCGGGTATGTACATCGGGTCCACCGATACCCGCGGCTTGATGCACTGCGTCTGGGAGATCATCGACAACGGCGTCGACGAGGCGCTCGCCGGCGCGGCGTCGTCGGTCGAGGTGACCCTGCATCCCGACGGCTCCGTCGAGGTCTACGACGACGGCCGCGGCATCCCCACCGACAAGGAGCCGCGCACCGGCCTGCCCGGCGTCGAGGTGGTCGCCACCAAGCTGCACGCGGGTGGCAAGTTCGGTGGCTCCTCGTATGTGGCAACCGGTGGCCTGCACGGCGTCGGCCTCTCGGTGGTCAACGCGCTCTCCGCGCGGATGGACATCGACGTCGACCGCTCGCCGGCCACCCAGGGCATCAGCTTCAAGCACGGCATGCCGGGTGTCTTCGACGGCGAGGGCCCCGACGCCGGCTTCACGCCGCAGTCCGGGCTCTCCCGCAAGGGCAAGCGGGTCGCCAAGGGCAAGTCCGGCACCCGGGTGCGGTTCTGGCCCGATCGCCGGATCTTCACCAAGGACGCCACCTACCTGATCGACGGCCTGCTCGGCCGCGCGCGGCAGACCTCCTTCATCGTGCCCGGCCTCGAGCTGGTGATCCGGGACCTGCGCGGCCCCGAGCCGACCGAGGAGAAGTTCCGCCATGACGGCGGCATCGGCGAGTTCGTCGACTACCTGGCCACCGGCGAGCCGGTCACCGACGTGATCCGGCTGCAGGGCACCGACACCTTCACCGAGACGGTGCCGATGCTCGACGACAAGGGCCACATGACCCCGCAGGAGGTGCAGCGCGAGCTCGGCGTCGACATCGCGGTGCGCTGGGGCAGCGGCTACGAGACCGAGATGCGCTCCTTCGTGAACGTGATCGCCACCCCCAAGGGCGGCACCCACGTCAGCGGGTTCGAGGCGGCCGCGACGAAGACCTTCAACGAGATCATGCGGCAGAGCAAGGCGCTCAAGGTCAACGACGCCGACGTGATCAAGGACGACGTGATGGAGGGCATGACGGCCGTCGTCACCGTGCGCCTGGCCGAGCCCCAGTTCGAGGGTCAGACCAAGGAGATCCTCGGCACGCCGGCCGCGCGCACCGTCGTCCGCAAGGTGGTGGCGCGCGAGCTCAAGGAGTTCCTGACCTCCACCAAGCGAGTCGAGAAGGCCCAGGCCAAGCTGGTGATGGAGAAGGTGGCCGGTGCCGCCAAGACCCGCATCTCCGCACGCCAGCTGAAGGAGACGCAGCGCCGCAAGAACGCGCTGGAGTCCTCGACGCTGCCGGCGAAGCTGGCCGACTGCCGCTCCGGCGACAACGAGATGTCCGAGCTCTTCATCGTCGAGGGTGACTCGGCCCTCGGCACCGCCAAGCTGGCCCGGAACTCCGAGTTCCAGGCGCTGCTGCCGATCCGCGGCAAGATCCTGAACGTGCAGAAGGCCTCGGTCGGCGACATGCTCAAGAACGCCGAGTGCGCCTCGATCATCCAGGTGGTGGGTGCGGGCTCCGGGCGCACGTTCGACCTCGACGCACGGCGCTACGGCCGGATCATCTTCATGGCCGACGCCGACTCCGACGGCGCCCACATCCGGTGCCTGCTGGCCACGCTGTTCTTCAAGTACATGCCCGAGCTGATCCGGGAGGGCAGGGTCTACTCGGCCGTCCCGCCGCTGCACCGGATCGAGCTCTCCAACCCGAAGAAGGGCATGGACAAGTACGTCTACACGTACTCGGACGCGGAGCTGCAGCGCAAGCTCGCCGAGCTGTCCAAGAAGAACGTCCGCTGGAAGGACCCGGTCCAGCGCTACAAGGGCCTCGGTGAGATGGACGCCGACCAGCTGGCCGAGACCACGATGGACCCGCGCCAGCGGACCCTGCGCCGGATCACCGTCGACGACGCCGACGACGCCGCGAAGGTCTTCGAGCTGCTGATGGGCTCCGAGGTCGCGCCGCGCAAGGAGTTCATCGTCGCCAACGGCGGCAACCTGAGCCTGGAGGAGCTGGACGCCTGAGCGGCAGGGCACCTCAGAACGGCGCCAGGTCGAAGCGGCCCCACGCCAGCAGGGCGAAGAGGCTCACGAAGACCAGGTCGCCGAGCAGGTAGGTCCACTCCTTGCGGCGGAACCGGGTGGTGCCGGCGCCTGCCATGAAGAGCATCAGCCCGCAGGCCGCCAGCGGGGTGAGCACCGGCAGCACCCCGAGCAGTGCGGGGAGCACCAGGCCGAGTGCGCCGAGCAGCTTGATCGCGCCGATCAGCTTGAGCTGGCCTGGGTCGAAGTCGTCCACCCAGTGCTGGCTGGCGCCCAGGGCGCGGTAGCGCGCCTGGCTCGTGGCCAGCAAGGTGAGCCCGCCCGCGCCGAAGGCGACGGCGAGTGCTCCGGCGAGGATCCAGAGTGCGGTGTCCATGACTCTCCTTCGTGGTTACCTTGGCCCGTGCGGGCCCGTCGAGTTGATGACGGATCCGCGAGGGAAGAGGTAACCGATGGACGCGCAGGGCGAGCTGGCTGAGGCATTCGAGGCCGAACGTGGACGGCTGACGGCGATCGCCGTCCGGGTCCTCGGCGTGCGCACGGACGCCGAGGACGTCGTCCAGGAGGCGTGGCTGCGGCTGATCCGGCAGGAGTCGGGCAGCATCGAGAACCTGGCGGCCTGGCTGACCACCGTCGTCGGCCGGCTGTGCGTCGACACGCTTCGGACGCGCACGGCGAAGGCCGAGGCCCCGTTGTCGATCACCCTGGATGAGAGCGAGGCGAACGAGGACCACGCGCTGGGCGACGGGCCTGAGCAGGCCGCGGTGCAGGCCGACCAGGTCGGCCTGGCGCTGCTGGTCCTGCTCGGTGCGCTGGAGCCCGACGAGCGGATGGCGTTCGTCCTGCACGATCTGTTCGCTGTCCCGTTCGCGGAGATCGGGAGCATCCTCGGCAAGTCCACCGACGCCGCCAAGATGTCCGCGAGCCGGGCGCGCCGCAAGGTCCGTGGCCACGATCTCCAGGTGGCGAGTGCTGAGGAGCGCAGGCAGCAGCGCGCCGTCGTCGACGCGTTCCTCGCCGCCACCCGCGACGGAGACTTCGCGGCGCTGCTCGACATCCTGCACCCGGACCTGGTCTGGGAGATCCACAGCGCCCGAGCGGTCCGGACCCAGGTCGGCGCGCAGCACCTGCTCGAAGCGATCGCGCGCGGCGACCGGACCCGGTTCAGCGCGCGGCGAGTGCTGGTCGACGGCCAGCCGGGCATCGTGGCCTATGGCCCGACCGGCAAGCCGGTCAGCGTGATGAGCTGCACCGTCGAGGACGGCCGGATGACGAAGGTCGCCTCGTTCCTGGATCGTCGCTGGCTCGACGCGCAGGAGCTGCCGCCGGCGCCGTGACGCCGGCGGACGTCACGCCGACGGAGCAGCCGCATCCCCGGCGGGCAGGACGTCGGGAGCTGGGGCCAGGGAGCGATGCCACCAGGCGACGACGCCGTCCACCACCGCGCCGGGCGAGCGCACCCAGCCGACGTGGTCGGTGGGCTGCTCGGTGACGTGCAGCCGCGTGCTGGTGCTCGGGGTGAAGAGCCGCTCGACGAAGGCGTCGACGGCGTCGCGCGGGGCATAGGTGTCGCCGTCCAGGCTGATCACCAGCGAGGGAGTGGTGACGCTGCCCCGGACCGGATAGGGCGGGCGGGCGGTCAGCACCATTCGCGCCCACTCCCGCATCAGCGTCTTGGCGCCCGGGCCGCCGAAGGCGGGCTTGGGCAGGTACCCGAAGGCAGCGGTGAGGGCAGGCACGATCAGTCCCGCCATCAGCACCAGGTGCGGGCCGTTGAACGGGAAGTCGCGGTGGTAGGGGAGCGAGGTGCCGATCGTGATGAGGCCGTCGGCGGGCGGTTCGTTCAGCGCGTGCCCGACCGCCATCTGGCCACCCAGGCTGTGCCCGAGCACGAGCACCGGGCGCTCCGGCTCGGCGGCGCGCTGGGCGGCGACGGCGCGGGCGATCTCGTCGATCTCGTCCTGGTACGACCAGTCGTGGGCCCGGCTGGCAGGCGGGTGGTCCAGCTCGAACCCGCGCCGGGGCAGCGCGATCGCCGTCCAGCCGCGTTCGGAGAAGGTCTCGACGAGCGGCCGGTAGAAGCGGGCGCCGATCCCCATCGCCGGAGCGATCAGCACGACGGGAGTAGGTGACGACGTCGTCATGGCGGCCTTTCGGGCGAGCGCGGGAGCGCGGGTCACGGAGCACCGCACCCTAGCGCAGCAAGAGCCCCGGGCCGTCCTGCGAGGGAGCGGGTGCTCCCTCGCAACGCGTGACGTCCCGGGGCTCTCGGGGTGGCTCATACCAGGTAGGTGTGCGCCTTCTTCAGCTGGGTGGCCGCCTCGAGGACGATCCGGTCGATCAGCGCCTCGCAGGTCGGCAGGTCGTCCAGCACGCCGACGACCTGGCCCGAGGCCAGCACGCCCGCGTTGGTGTCGCCGTCGACCAGGCCGGCCTTGAGCATCATCGGGGTGTTGGCGGCGAGCGTCATCTGAGCCAGGGTGCGGCCCTGGTTCTTCTTCATCTCGCGCCCGTCCTTGGCCAGCTGCAGCCAGGACATGCCCGCCATCTTCTTGAACTCCAGCGTCCGCTTGATCGTGGGGGCGAGGCGGCGGATCGTGCCGGTCTCCTCGATCTCCTCCACGAACGGGGTGCGCAGCATCCGGTGCGGCATGCCGTCCACCTTCGCGGTCACCACGGTGCCGTCCAGGCCGTAGCCCAGGTAGAGCTCCTTGACCGACTGCGGGACCGCGCTGTCCGAGGTGAGCAGGAAGCGGGTGCCCATGCCGATGCCGGCAGCGCCGTACGAGAGCGCCGCCGCCAGACCACGGCCGTCGAAGAAGCCGCCGGCCGCGATCACCGGGATGTCGACGGCGTCGAGCACCGACGGCAGCAGCAGGGTGGTCGGGGTCGAGCCGGTGTGGCCACCGCCCTCGCCGCCCTGGATCATCACCGCGTCGGCGCCCCAGGAGGCCACCTTCTTGGCGTGCTTGGGCAGACCCACGCTCGGGATCACGACGATGTCGTTCTCCTTGAGCTTCGCGATCAGCTCCGGCTTCGGTGCCAGCGCGAAGGAGGCAACCTTCACGCCGTGCTCGATCAGCAGCTCGCATCGGGCCGGCGCGTCGGCGGCGTCGGCGCGCAGGTTGACGCCGAACGGCTTGTCGGTGCGGCTCTTGACCTCGACGATGGCCTTCTCGAGCTCCTCGAAGGTCATCGTCGCCGAGGCCAGGATGCCCAGGCCGCCGGCGTTGGCGGTCGCGCTGACCAGCCTCGGCCCGGCCACCCAGCCCATCCCGGTCTGCACGACCGGGTGCTTCACGCCGACCAGCTCGGTCAGCGGCGTGCGCAGCAGTTGCTCAGTGGACATCAGCGACTCACTTGCCTGCGTCGACCGGCGGGACCTCGCGGTCACGGAAGTTCTTCGGGTCGAGCATCTCGCGGATGATCGTCAGCTCGGCGTCGCTGGGCAGACGCGTGGTGGCCACCTCGCCGTCCACGTGCAGCTCGAAGCCGGTCGCCTCCTGGACCTCCTCCAGGGTGACGCCCGGGTGCAGCGAGACGATCCGCATGGTGTCGTCCGGGCCGCCCATGTCGAAGACGCCGAGGTTGGAGATGATCCGGTGGATGTCGTTGTACTTCGACGCACCCGGGCCGGCCTCCTTGGCAGCCTTAGGGCCGACGCCGGAGATGATGTCGACCTTCTCCACGAAGACGCGGGTGTTGTGCTTGGGCACCCAGTACGACGTCCGGTTGTTGACCGTGTTCCCCGGCGCGCCGCGCGAGCCCAGCAGCTGACGCTTCGGCTGGGCGAAGTCGCCGATCGCGGAGATGTTCTGGTTGCCGTGCTTGTCGACCTGGGTGGCGCCCATCATCACGTGACGCTTGCCGTAGGCGACCACGTCGAAGACGCGGCGGAACGGGATCCAGCCCTCCACGACGTCGGCCTTGGCGAAGATCGGCGGCACGCCGCCGAGGAAGAGCGACTCGCCGTCGCTGATCACCAGGTCGGGGTTGGAGGTGAGCTTGGCCAGGCGGACGCCGATCATCGGCATCGTGCCCATCGGGGAGCCGAAGATCTCGCCGTCCTGCGCGAACGCGTCGGCGACGGCGGCGGCGCAGACCTCTGCGCGAGTAATCTCAGTCATCGTTGATCTCTCCTCAGGCCTGCTCGGCGCGGAACGCTTCGACGGCGGCCTGGTAGGCAGCCTCATCGCCCGACAGGAACCGCTCCTTGAAGGCGGCCCATGCCTCGGGGTCGGCGGCGGACTTGGCGTAGTGCTTCTGGAACTTCTCGTCGCGCTCGTAGTCCGGCACGCAGTTGGTGAAGTGCGCACCGTTCGGGGTCTCGACGACGCCGGTCACCATCATCCGGTTGAGCAGCAGGCGCTGGATCGGGGTGTCGGCGGTCAATGCGGCGGTGTCGACGATCTTCTCGAC
Source organism: Nocardioides dubius (assembly GCF_039528155.1). NCBI lineage: Bacteria > Bacillati > Actinomycetota > Actinomycetes > Propionibacteriales > Nocardioidaceae > Nocardioides > Nocardioides dubius. The sequence continues at coordinate 317,813 of NZ_BAAALG010000003.1, forward strand.
CGAGACGAAGGTCTTCTCGGCGGCCATCGCGAACAGGTCGTCGAAGTACGGGTCCGGGCCCAGGTAGCTGGCGTTGCCGTGCACGTCGGCGCGGTTCAGGTGGACCAGCGCGACGTCGAGCTTGAGCGCGGGCACCGCCACGAACTCCTCGTAGTCGCCGTTCTCGTCGGCGTAAGGGCTCTTGACCAGCTTGAGGTCAGGGTTGTTGACCAGCACGTCGGAGCCCAGCCCGGCCCGCATCGGCAGGAACGGGAGCCGCTCGGCGGCCGCCTTCAGACCGGTCTGGAACATGCCCTCGTCCCACTCGCAGATCTCCGGGATCGTGCGGTTCTGGCGAGCGGCCTGGAAGTTCGGCTCGAGCGGGACGGTGTCCATCGAGACGAAGGCGTAGACCAGCTTCTTGATCTTGCCGGCCTCGGCCAGCAGGCCGACGTCGGCGCCGCCCCACGCCACGACGGTGAGGTCCTTGAGGTCGGAGCGCAGGATCGCGCGGATCAGCGCCATCGGCTTGCGCCGGGGGCCCCAGCCGCCGATGCCGATGGTCATGCCGTCGGAGAGGTGCTCGACCACCTGGTCGATGGTCATCTCCTTGTTGGTGGGTCGGGTCACTTGTTGCTCTCCTTGGAACCAGACTTGTCGGTACCCGCGAAGTCATCGCGGAGTTCGTCAGCCACACCCATGAGGTTCAACTCGAAGGTGAAGCCCTGCTCGAAGCGGTAGCTCTTGTTGACGTCGATGGGGTCGATCCCGTTGATGGCCTCCTTGGCCGCACGGATGACCTTGGTGTTCTTGCCGGCGATCACCGCGGCGACCTCGAGCGCAGCGGCGTCGAGCTCCTCGCGGGGCACCACGCGGTAGACCGAGCCGAACTGCAGCAGGTCCTTGGCGGGGATCCGGCCGGCGGTGAAGTAGAGGGTGCGCATCATGTGCTGGGGGACCAGGCGGGCCATGTGAGTGGCCGCGCCGAGGGCGCCCTGGTTGACCTCGGGGACGGAGAAGTAGGCGTCCTCGGAGGCGATCACCACGTCGGCGTTGCCGACCAGGCCAACGCCGCCGCCGATGCAGTGCCCGTTGACGGCGGCGATCACCGGCACGGAGCACTCGTAGATCGCCTTGAACGCGGCGTAGCAGCCGGCGTTGGCGCCGAGCAGGGCCTCCATGCCGGAGGTGTTCTGCATCTCCTTGATGTCGACGCCGGCGTTGTAGCCACGGCCTTCGGCGCGGAGCACCACGACATGGGTCTGCGGGTCGCGGCTGGCCTCGTCGAGCGCCTCTGCGACGCCGAACCAGTCGGCGACCGGAAGGGCGTTGACCTTGCCGTGCTCCATGGTGACGACGCGGATGTGGTCGTCGCGCAGTACGGAGGAAATCGTCATCGGGGGAGTGCCTCCCGTCCATTGATGGCCTTGCGGTCCACCAAACCAAACACTTGCTTGGTACCCTAACACTTGCTTGGTTTTGTAGCGAGGAAGGAATCCGATGGCAGTGCAGATCGACCTCACCGGACGTGTCGTCCTGGTGACCGGCGGGACCAAGGGCATCGGCCTGGGCATCGCGCGCACCTACGTAGCGGCCGGGGCCCACGTGGTCACCTGCGCCCGCTCGGAGGTCGACGTCCCGGAGCCGGGGACCACCCACTTCACCTGCGACGTGCGCGACCCGGACTCGGTCCAGGAGCTGATCGACAAGGTCGTCGCCCTGCACGGCCGCCTCGACGTCGCGATCAACAACGCAGGTGGCGCTCCCTACGCGCTCGCCGCGGACGCCTCGCCGCGCTTCCACGCCAAGGTGATGGACCTCAACTTCACCTCCGCGCTGCTGGTCGCGCAGGCGGCGAACAAGGTGATGCAGACCCAGGAGAGCGGCGGCGCGATCGTCAACATCTCCTCCATCTCCGCGCTGCGCCCCTCGCCGGGTACCGCGGTCTACGGTGCCGCCAAGGCAGCCGTCGACCAGCTCACCGTCTCGCTCGGTCAGGAGTGGGCGCCCAAGGTCCGGATCAACGCGATCAACGTCGGCCTGTGCCGGACCGAGAACACCGCCGAGCACTACGGCGGCGACGCCACGGTGGCGGCGATCGAGCAGACGATCCCACTGGGCAGGATGGCTCGGCCCGAGGAGATCGGCCAGGTCGCACTCTTCCTGGGCTCCGACCTCGCGAGCTACGTCACCGGTGCCGCGATCGAGTGCCACGGCGGCGGCGAGCCGCCCGTCTTCCAGTACGTCGTCGACTCCCTCCAGGCCCAGGCCTGAGGCCACCCCTCACCTCTAGGAGCAACCATGAGCAAGATCCTTGACGGACGCGTCGCCATCGTCACCGGTGCCGGTCGCGGCATCGGTCGCGCGCACGCGCTCGAGCTGGCCCGCCAGGGCGCCAAGGTCGTCGTCAACGACTTCGGCGTCTCCAACAACGGGGAGAAGGAGGACTCGCCGGCGCACCAGGTCGTCGCCGAGATCGAGGCGCTGGGCGGCGTGGCCGTCGTCAACGGTGCCGACGTGGCCGACTTCGCCCAGGCCGAGGCGATGGTGCAGCAGGCGATCGACACCTTCGGCGGCCTCGACATCCTGGTGAACAACGCCGGCTTCGTGCGCGACCGGATGCTGGTCAACGCCACCGAGGACGAGTGGGACGCCGTGATCCGGGTGCACATGAAGGGCCACTTCGCCCCGCTGCGCCACGCGGCCGCCTACTGGCGCGCCGAGTCCAAGGCCGGTCGCCCGCGCGTCGGCCGCGTCATCAACACCACCTCCGGTGCCGGCCTGCAGGGCTCCATCGGCCAGGTCGCCTACTCCGCAGCCAAGGGTGGGATCGCCTCGATGACGCTGGTCGCCGCGGCCGAGCTGGGCCGCGTCGGCGTCACCGTCAACGCGATCGCACCGGTCGCCAAGACCCGGATGACCGAGGGTGCCTTCGACACCTCGGCGATGGCCCTGCCGGAGGACAACAGCCCGATCGTGGCGTGGCTGGCCTCGGAGGCCGCCGGTCACGTCACCGGCCGGATCTTCGAGATCGACGGCGGGCTGCTCACCCTGGAGTCCGGCTACCTGCACGCCGCATCGCGTGACGCCGGCCGCCGCTGGGAGGCCGCCGAGCTGGGCGAGGTCGTCGACGCCCTGATCGCCGAGGCCCCCAAGCCGGACCCGGTCTACGGCGCCTGAGCCGCACACGCACGCATCGGATCCCGGTCGCCTCGGCGGCCGGGGTCCGTTCGTCGTTGCGGGTCGCGCTCACCAGGTGAGGACCAGGCTTCCGGTCTTGTGCCCGCTGTCCACCCGGCGGTGCGCCTCGACGATCTCGTCGAAGCCGAGCCGGTCGCCGACGACGCGCACGGTCCGGTCTGCCAGCAGCTCCAGCAGGTGGGCGACGTCCTCGGCGCGCTCGGATGCGGTGCCGGTGTGCACGCGACCCCGGGCGCGCAGGGTCTGCGGCAGGTCGGCCGCGATCAGCGCCGCGTGGCCGTCGTCGGTGAGGAGCCGGCGCGCGGATCGGGCATCCAACAGGCCGACGGTGTCCAGGACGGCGTCGTAGCGCGACCCGTCGAACAGCTCGTCGCGGCTGTGGTCGAGATGCTCGGCCCCGAGCTCGGCCAGCAGGGCGGCGCGCCCCGGGCCCGCCGTCGCCCGCACGGTGGCGCCGCTCGCCCGCGCCAGCTGGATCGCCTGGACGCCGACCGCTCCCGCGCCGCCGACCACCAGCACCCGCGGTGCGTGCCCCGGCCGCCCGGGGACGACCCGGCAGGCCCGCAGGAAGTGCAGCGCGGTGGTGCCGCCGAAGAGCACGCCGGCAGCGTCGGCCGCGCTGACGGCGTCCGGGACAGGGGCGACCTTCGTCGCCGGCACCGCGACCAGCTCCGCATGGCAGCCGAGCCTGAACCCCGACATGCCGGCGACCCGGTCGCCGACCCGGACCCCGGTCGCCGCACTGCCCACCTCGACGACGGTGCCCGCGAACGCGGTGCCCAGGATCGGGCGGCGCGGGCGGCGGACCCCGAACGCCAGCCGCGCCCCGAGCGCGAACCCGCGCGGGAAGCGAGCCCCGCGGATCCGGGCGTCTGCGCTGTCCACGGTGGCCGACTCGACCCTGACCAGGATCTGCTTCGCGGTCGGGCGTGGCTCCTCGACGTCGCGGAGCTCGACGACCTCGGGCGGTCCGTAGCGGTCGATCACTGCTGCCTTCATCGGGCCTCTCCTCACGCTCGTGCTCGGACCTTGGTCCTTCGAGAGTAGGGAGGAGGGAGCCTGAGCGACACCGGGAACGACCCTGAGCGATCCCCGAGGTGGAGGCCTCCGGGCGGCCAGGCAGGATGGAGCCATGACCTCTGTTCAGCCCCGTTGGTTCACCGATACCGAAGCCGGCCATTCGCAGCGCTATGTGGAGCGCTTCCGGACCATGGCCGCCGAGGGCAAGGATCTCGACGGCGAGGCGCGGCTGGTGGACGCGATGCTTCCGCGCGGCTCACGGATCCTGGACGCCGGGTGCGGCCCGGGCCGGGTCGGGGGAGCCCTGCACCAGCGGGGGCACGAGGTCGTCGGCGTCGACGTGGACCCGGTGCTGATCGCCGCCGCCGAGGAGGACCACCCCGGCCCGCGCTGGCTGGTCGCCGACCTGGCCACCCTCGACCTGGACGAGGACCCGTTCGACCTGGTCGTCGTGGCCGGCAACGTGCTGCTCTTCGTCGCGCCCGGCACCGAGCGCCGGGTGCTGGAGCGGCTGGCCGCGCATCTGCGTCCGGGCGGCCGGATCGTGATCGGCTTCCGCCGCGCCGAGGAGTACTCCTACAGCCGCTTCGACGCCGACATCACCGGCGCGGGCCTGCGCCTGGAGCAGCGCTTCTCCACCTGGGACCTGGAGCCCTTCTCCCGGGAGTCGGAGTTCGCCGTCTCCGTGCTGCGCGTCGGGGCCTAGCAGAGGCAGAAATGCGAAACGAGGCGGCACCGTGTGGTGCCGCCCCGTTCCGTTTGGTGCAGGTTCGGGTGTGAACAAGCGCAGGTTCGGGTGTGAACAAGCGCGGGTTCGGGTTAGCGGCGGAGCAGGCCCTTGGCCACGTGGGTCACCTGGACCTCGTTGGAGCCGGCGTGGATCATCAGGGACTTGGCGTCGCGGGCCAGCTGCTCGACCCGGTACTCGGCCATGTAGCCGTTGCCGCCGAGCAGCTGCACGGCCTCCATCGCCACCTCGGTGGCGGCTCGGGAGGAGTAGAGCTTGATCGCGGACGCCTCGGCGATGTCCATGGTGCCGGTGCGCTGGGCGTGCAGGCCCTTGAAGACCATGTTCTGCACGTTGACCCGGGCGATCTCCATCTCGGCCAGCTTGAGCTGGATGAGCTGGAACTCCGAGATCGGCTGGCCCCACAGCTCACGCGTCTTCGCGTAGTCGATCGCGATCCGCTGGCACTCCTCGATCATGCCGAGCGCGAAGGTGGCGATGCCGACCCGCTCGCCGATGAAGTTCTTGCGGGCCGACTCGCGACCGTCGGTGCCGGGCTTGCCGGCCAGCAGCCGCTCGGGGCCGACCGCGACATGGTCGAAGAAGAGCTGCCCGGTGGGGGAGGAGGCCATCCCCATCTTCTTGAAGGGCTTGGACTGGGTCAGGCCCTCCATCCCGGAGTCGAGCACGAAGATCAGCACCGGCTGCTTGCGACGGTCCGGCTCGCTGCCGTCGTCGAGCTTGGCGTAGACGACGATGGTGTCGGCGTACGGACCGTTGGTGATGAAGGTCTTCTGGCCGTTGAGCACCCAGCCGCCGTTGCCGTCGGGCTTGGCGGTGGTGCGCATGCCGCCGAAGGCGTCCGAGCCGGCGTCCGGCTCGGTGATCGCCCACGAGCCGATCTTCTCCATGGTCATCAGCGGCCGTGCCCAGCGCTTGCGCTGCTCGATGCTGCCCAGGCCGTTGATGGTGCCGGCGGCCATGCCGATCGAGACGCCGATCGCGGTCGGGATGCCCATCCCGGCCTTGACCAGCTCGACGTTGGCGACCGGTCCGCCGCCGATGCCGACGCCGTCGGGCTGCGGCTCGTCGAAGGGCTGGCCGGCCTCGGCGGCCTCGTCGCGACGGATCTGCCAGTCGAAGAGCTCGCCGCCGGCCTCGTCGAGACCGAACGCCGCGTAGTACTTGCGCGCGATGTCGTAGGGCGGCAGGCCCTCGTGCTCGAGCTCGTCCTGCAGTGGGCGGATCTCCTTGTCCACGAACGCCCGCACGGCGTCGCGGATCGCGAGCTCCTCGTCACTCCACTGGTACACGACGGGCCTCAGATCCGCTCGATGATGGTGCCCGACGCCTGGGCGCCGCCCGCACACATCGAGATCAGGGCGGTGGAGGCGTCGCGCCGCTCGAGCTCGTGCAGCGCGGTGGTGAGCAGGCGGGTGCCGGTCGAGCCGACCGGGTGACCGATCGCGATCGCGCCGCCGTTGACGTTGTACTTGTCCTCGGGGACGTTGTGCACCTGGGCCCACGACATCACCACGGAGGCGAACGCCTCGTTGACCTCGAACAGGTCGATGTCGGAGATGGACATGCCGGAGTCCTTGAGCACCTTCTCGGTCGCCTGGACCGGGCCGTCGAGGTGGTAGTACGGCTCGGCGCCGACCAGGGCGGAGGTGATGATCCGAGCGCGCGGCTTGAGGCCGAGGCTGGCGGCGAGCTCCTCGTCCATCAGCAGCAGCGCGGAGGCGCCGTCCGAGATCTGCGACGACGAGCCTGCCGTGTGCAGGCCGCCCTCGAGCACCGGCTTGAGCGAGTTGAGGCCCTCAAGGGTGGTCTCGCGCAGGCCCTGGTCGGTGGTCACGGTGCGGGTCTCGCCGGTCGGGTTGCCCTCGTCGTCGAGGATCGGGGCCTCGACGGCGAAGATCTCGCGCTCGAAGCGGCCCTCGTCGACGGCGACGCGGGCGCGCTGCTGCGAGCGCAGGCCGAAGGCGTCCAGGTCCTCGCGGGTGATCCCACGGTTCTTCGCGATCCGGTCGGCGGCGGTGAACTGGTCCGGCAGGTCGATGTTCCACGATGCCGGGCGGGGGTCGCCGAAGCCCTTGGGCACGCTGCTGCCCAGCGGGATGCGCGACATCGACTCGACGCCGCAGGCCACGCCGGCCTTGATCGCGCCGCCGGCGATCATCGCGTTGATCAGGTGGGTCGCCTGCTGCGCCGAGGAGCACTGGGCGTCGATCACCGTGGAGGCGGTGGAGTTGTTCAGGCCGGCGTGCATCCAGGCACGGCGCACCATGTTGTTGGACTGCTCGCCCGCCTGGGTCACGCAGCCACCGATGACCTGCTCGATCAGGGCGGAGTCGACGCCGGCGCGCTTGAGCACCTCGGTCTGCGCGGCACCGAGCAGCTCGGCGGGGTGGACCCCGGCCAGCCAGCCGCGGCGCTTGCCCTGCGCGGTCCGGACCGCTTCGACGATGACGGGGTTGCCCATGCTCAGCCTCACTCCTGCTACCACGGCCCGCGGCCCATGCCGGGACCTGTCTGGGGAAAGTAGAACAGGTTCTCCCCATCCGGCAAACCGCGGTCCCGCCTGATTGAAACTCGTGCAGAAATAGTCCGGAAAGCGCTTCCAAACATTCCGACGGTATGTAACCATCATCACTAGAACGTGTTGCAGATTCTTTCCTGGAGGAGCCCCGTGACGACCACCCCCCTGACCTACGACGGTCTCGACCTCACCGACCCCGAGCAGATGGAGAAGGCCGTCCCGCACGACGCCTTCCGGCACCTGCGCGAGACCGCTCCGGTGATCTGGGTCGAGCAGGAGCCCGAGGCGCGCGCCGGCTTCCTCGACACCGGCTACTGGGCTGTGACCAAGCACGCGGACGTCGCGGCGATCTCCAAGAACAGCAAGGACTTCTCGACGCAGCGCAACGGCGTCATCGTCCGCTTCGCGCCGGACATGACCCGCGACCAGGTCGAGCTGCAGGGCGCGATGCTGATCCACCACGACCCGCCGTCGCACACCGCCATGCGCCAGGTCATCTCGCGCGGCTTCACGCCGCGTGCGATCGCCGCGATCGAGGGCGCGCTCAAGGAGCGTGCCGACAAGATCGTCGAGGCCGCGCTGGCCAAGGGCTCGGGCAACTTCGTCGAGGACCTCGCCGCCGAGCTGCCGCTGCAGGCGATCGCCGAGCTCCTCGGCGTGCCGCAGGAGGACCGCGGCAAGCTCTTCGACTGGTCCAACCAGATGCTGGCCTATGACGACCCGGAGGTGGAGGGCGACGAGGCCGTCGCCGCCGCCGAGATCCTGGGGTACGCGATGATGCTCGCCGACGACCGCCGCAAGAACCCCAAGGACGACATCATCACCAAGCTGGTGACCGTCGGCGAGGACGGCGAGGGCGCGCTCACCGACGACGAGTTCGGCTTCTTCGTGATCCTGCTCGCGGTGGCCGGCAACGAGACCACCCGCAACGCGATCACCCACGGCATGCAGGCGTTCTTCGAGAACCCGGACCAGTGGGAGCTGTACAAGGCCGAGCGTCCGGCGACCGCGGTCGACGAGATCATCCGCTGGGCCACCCCGGTCACCGTCTTCCAGCGGACCGCGATCAACGACGTCCAGGTCGGCGACGTGACGGTCAAGGAGGGCGACCGGGTGCTGATGTTCTACTCGTCGGCCAACTTCGACGAGGACGTCTTCGAGGACCCGTTCTCCTTCAACATCAAGCGGGAGAACAACCCGCACGTCGCCTTCGGCGGCCACGGCGCGCACTACTGCATCGGCGCCAACCTGGCCCGGCGCGAGGTCGACCTGATGTTCAACGCCATCGCCGACAAGATGCCGAACCTGAAGCCCACCGGCCAGATCCGTCGCCTGCGCAGCGGCTGGATCAACGGCGTCAAGGAGCTGCACGCCGACTACTCCTGATTCCAGGAGTTCACCCGTGACGACAGGCGAGTTCTTGCGTTACCCATCGTGAGATCTGGTGAGGCGAGTCGTCACGTCTGATCCAGGGCTCACGCGAGGCCGGCATCCCGTTGGGGTGCCGGCCTCGTTGTCGTTCTCGATAGGCTCGAGACCTGATGAGCCGCGACCTGTACGTCCTCGACCTCGACGGCATGCAACAGTCCGCCGTCGATCCTGCCGATCCCACCTACCTTGCCTTCGACTACATGGTCCGGATCGGCCGGTTGATCGATGCGATGCCGCCCGGGCGGCTGCGCACGCTGCACATCGGCGGGGCCGCGATGAGCCTGCCGCGCTTCCTGGCGGCCCGGCGTCCGGGCTCCGCGCAGATCGTGCTGGAGCCCGCGGCCGAGGTGATCGACCGGGTCCGCGCCGAGCTGCCGCTGCCGCCGCGCAGCGGGATCAAGGTCCGGCCGGTCGACGGGCTGCGTGGCATCGCCCAGATCCGCGACAGCTCCCAGGATCTGGTCATCCTGGACGCGTTCGAGCACGGCGTGGTGCCCAGCGAGCTGACCACGCCGGCCTTCGTCGAGCAGGTGCAGCGAGTGCTCGCCGACGGCGGCGTCTTCGTGGCGAACCTCGTGGACCGGGCACCGTTCGCCGGCGTCCGCTCCTTCGTCGCAAGCGTGCGCACGCTCGGCGAGGTGATGGTCGGCGCCGAGCCCGCCACACTCAAGGGACGGCGCCCGGGCAACCTGTTGGTGGCCGCCGGTGCGCTGCCCACCGAGCCCTGGGGCGTGCCGTCGCCGATGGAGTACCGGGTCTATGCCGGGCGCGCGGTCTCCGACTCCTTCGGCGGTGGCCGATGACGGCGATCTGGTGGCTGCGCCGCGACCTGCGGCTGGCCGACAACCCGGCACTGCTGGCCGCGCTGGAGGACGGCGACGTGCTGCCGGTTTTCGTCCGGGACCCGGGGCTGCGCTGGGCGGGCGCGCCGCGTCGCGCGCACCTGGAGGCGGCGCTGGCCGCGTTGCAGGAGGCTTCCGGCGGCGCGGTGGTGATCCGCTCCGGCGACCCGCGCCGGGTGCTGCCCGAGCTCGCGGCGGAGGTCGGCGCCCCGACCGTCTACGTGAGCGGCGAGTTCACGCCGTACGCGCGACGCCGGGACCGCGCGGTGGCCGAGGCGCTGAGCGCCGGCGACGTCCGGCTGACCTCGCGGGGCACCCCCTACGCCGTCGCGCCGGGGACGGTGCTGACCGGCTCCGGCACGCCCTACCAGGTCTTCACCCCGTTCGCCCGCGCCTGGCGCGAGCAGGCGGAGCAGCCGCCGCTCACTGCACCCGGCCAGCCCCGCTGGCACGCGGGCGTGCGGAGCGAGCAGGTCGACGCCGCGCTGGCCGAGCAGGGCCGCGCCCTCGGCGCGGCGGGGGAGACCGAGGCGCTGGAGCGCTGGCATGCCTTCCTCGACGACGGCCTGGCCGACTACGCCGAGCTGCGCGACCGCCCGGACCTCGACGGCACCAGCCGCCTGTCGGGGCACCTCAAGGTGGGCGCGCTGCACCCGCGCACGCTGCTCGCCGACGTCCGCACCCACCGCGACGCCGACACCGAGGGCGCACGCACCTTCGTCACCGAGCTGGCCTGGCGCGAGTTCTACGGCGACGTGCTCTGGCACCACCCGGACTCCGCCTGGGCGGACCTCAAGCCCGCGCTGGCCGGGATGGAGTACGACGACGGCGACGCCACCGAGGAGCTGGTCGCCGCCTGGCGCGAGGGCCGCACCGGCTTCCCCTTCGTCGACGCCGGGATGCGCCAGCTCGCCGCCACCGGCTGGATGCACAACCGGGTCCGGATGGTCGTCGGCAGCTTCCTGGTCAAGGATCTGCACGTGTGGTGGCCGCTGGGCGCCCGGCACTTCCTGGACCAGCTGATCGACGGCGACATCGCCGCCAACAACCACGGCTGGCAGTGGGTGGCCGGCACCGGCACCGACGCCTCGCCCTACTTCCGGGTCTTCAACCCGGTCACCCAGGGCAAGCGGTTCGACCCGGACGGCGCCTACGTGCGCCGCTGGGTGCCCGAGCTGGCACACCTGAGCGGCAAGGCGGCGCACGAGCCGTGGAAGCACCGTGACGGCTACGCGCACGGCTACCCGGAGCCGATCGTCGACCACGACGCCGAGCGCCGGGAGACGCTGGCGCGCTACGAAGCGGTCCGGAGCCAGGGATGAGCCGGGCCCAGGCGGTCGCCCTCGCGACGCTGGTCCTGGGCACGGGTGCGCTCGCGGTGCTGTTGCGCCTCGAGCCCGGTGACCCGTTCTTCGTCGCCGGAGGCCTGGCGGTGGCCCTGCTCTGGGTGGGTGGCGCCCTCGCCGCGGGCGGGGTCCGGGTCGCCCATGACGGGACGACGCTGCGCGCGGCCCTGCTCGGTGTCGGTGCCGGCGCCGCGGCGGCCGGCGTCTGCCTGGCGGCAGGCTTCGTGGTGGCGCACGTCGAGGTGCTCCGCGAGCCGGCCAGCGACGTCCTCGACCACGCCCGCGCCGACACCGCGCTGGTGGTGGCGATGGCCCTGGTCAATGCGATCGCCGAGGAGATCTTCTTCCGTGGTGCGCTCTACGATGCGGTGCCCCGCCGGCTCGCGATCACGCTGACCACCGCCGCGTACGCCCTGACCACGCTGGGCAGTGGCGTCCTGCTGCTCACCGTCGCCGCCGTCCTGCTCGGGCTGATCACGGCCGGGCTGCGGCGACTCACCGGAGGCGTGCTCGCCCCGGTGCTCACCCATCTGACCTGGTCGGTGGCGATGATCACGCTGCTGCCCGACGTCCTGGCGATCGGAAGGTGAACGATGTCCGCAACCGAAGAACGCACAGCGCTGGTGACCGGCGCCTCGGGCTACGTCGGCGGGGAGCTGGTGCCACGCCTGCTCGACGCCGGCTGGAAGGTCCGGGTGATCACTCGCAACGCCGCGTCGCTGCGCGACCGGCCCTGGGGGAGTGCGGTCGAGATCGTCGAGGGCGACGCCGACGACCCGCAGATCCTCGAGCAGGCGCTGCGTGGCGCCGAGGTCGCCTACTACCTGATCCACTCGATGGCCGGCGGCAGTGACTTCGCCAGCCGGGATCGCGAGCTCGCGCACAGCTTCGCCGCGGTCGCGGACGCCGAGGGCGTGCGCCGGATCGTCTACCTGGGCGGGCTGCACCCCGACGGCGAGGAGCTCTCGCCGCACCTGGCCTCACGGGTGGAGGTCGGCGAGATCTTCCTGCGCACGCCGGTGCCCGCCGCGGTGCTGCAGGCGGCAGTGGTGCTCGGCGCGGGGTCGATCTCGTTCCAGATGCTGCGCTACCTCAGTGACCGGCTGCCGGTGATGCTGGCGCCGCGCTGGCTGCGCAACCGGATCCAGCCGATCGGGATCGAGGACCTGCTGCACTACCTGCTGCGGGCGGCCGACCTGCCCGACGAGGTGAACCGCAGCTTCGACGTCGGCGGCCCGGAGGTGCTCACCTACGCCGACATGATCCAGCGCTTCGCCGCCGTCACCGGGCTGCGCTCACGCTGGGTGATCACCGTGCCGGTGCTCACCCCAGGATTGGCGAGTCGCTGGATCGGACTGGTCACGCCGCTCGACACCAAGGTCGCGCGCCCGCTGGTCGACAGCCTGGTGCATGAGGTGGTCTGCCGCGACGACGCCGACCAGGTGCTGGGCGCGCCGCCCGAGCCCACCGGCTACGACGATGCCGTGCGGGCCGCGATGGCCCGGGTGGGCCCGGATCGGTTCGTGGTGCTCAGGCGGCCCGGGAGCGCTGGAACAGACCCCAGCCCCAGGTGACCAGCAGCGCGCCGCCGATCGAGCCGAGCAGCCCGGTGGCGTGCAGGTCGAGGCCGTTGCCGGTGGCCAGGCTCAGCACCAGGCCGCCCACGAAGGAGCCGATCAGACCGGTGACCAGGGCGGTCGTCCAGTCGACGTCCTTCATCGAGGCGCCGAGGATCATCTGGGCGACGCCGCCGGCCACGATGCCGAACAGGATGAGAGCGATAATGAGCATGCTCGAACGCTAGAGCACTGCGGGCCCCAGCGCGCGCGGGACAGGCGCCGACGCGCGGGGATCTCACCCGGAACGGATGAGGCGGCCGGGCTTAGGACATCAACCGCACCGCGCTGCGCCGGTTCGGCACCCCGAGCTTGCGGTAGATCGCGCGCAGGTGGGTCTTCACCGTGTTCAGCGAAAGATGCAGCTCGGCGGCGATCTCCTGGGTGGTCATGGTGGTCCGCAGCAGGTGCAGGATCTCCTGCTCGCGCGGCGTCAGCGTGCCGCCGGGGGCCTCGTGGAAGGCGCTGCGGCGCCGGGAGATCTCGGCCAGCAGGAGCTCCGCGCTTCCCGAGCGGGGGTGGGCGTCGAGCAGTTCGGTGACGACGCTGTCGCGGGCCAGGAACGGGTACCAGGCCTGGTCCGGCTCGGCGACCAGCAGCGCCCGCTCGAGGTACTTGTGGGCGTCCTCGCTCTGGCCCTGGGCCGCGGTCAGCGCGGCGGTGGTGACCAGAGCCCCCACATGGACGTAGCGGGGCCGGGCCCGTCGCTCGATGCGCTGCAGGGCGACCTTCGCGAGCGCCGGCTCGTCGAGGCGCCGGTACATCTCCGCGAGCAGGGAATGGGTGGCCGGCAGGCCACCGCGGTTGAGCAGCGGCTCGGCGACCTCCAGGGCGGCGCCGGCCTTCCCGCGTGCCTCCAGCAGGCGGGCTGCGGCCAGCCGCTTGTAGGACTCCCACGGTACGCCGTGCCGGTCGTGGTTGCTGAGCCGGCTCAGGTGGTACTCGGCCTCGTCGTAGACGGCTGCCCGTTCCAGCACCGAGGCGCTCAACGCGAAGTAGACCCGGCCGAGGTCCAGGAAGGAGCCGTCGGTGCCGCCCTCCTTGACCATCCGGTCGAAGACGTCATAGGCCTGCACCAGCTCGCCGCGGTAGAAGTGCGCATAGCCTCGCGAGAAGAGCGACAGGCCACCGTCGAAGCTCTCCCACTGGCTGTCGAGGAGGTTCGCGGCGTCGATCGTGTCGAGCGCGGCCAGCGCCTCGTTGAACCGGCCGCCGTAGGTCAGCGCGAACGCCCGGTTGGCGTGCGCGCGGGCGGCGAGGGCGGACTCTCCGGCGGCGTGGGCGGCACGGACCGCGGAGCCCAGCACCTCCACCGCACGCTCGGGGTCGCGGCGCAGCCGCAGCTCCACCCAGCCCAGCAGGAAGACCGCGTGCGGGTGCTCGCCGGCCTCGGCGAGCCCGGCCAGCAGCTCCTGTGCGCGGTCGGCCGCCTCGGCCTTGGCGACCGGATCGCTGTGCAGGTACAGGTCGGAGAAGCGGCGCACGAACTCGGAGCCGCCGTCCGCATCGGCCATGCTCTGCGCACGATGGCGCAGCGCGCTGGCCGCGCTCTGCTCGCCGAGGATGTCGCAGCAGCAGGCCCGGATCAGCAGGATGTCGGGTTGGCTCTGCAGCTCCTCGGGCAGCGAGAGACAGAGCTGGTCGAGGCTGGTGGTCTGCGAGCTCAGCAGCATCCCGAGCCAGCTGGAGCGGATCACGTCGGCGGCCAGGTCGGGGTCGTCGGCGAGCAGCGCCTGCTCCACGGCGGCACCCGGGAAGGCGCGGCGCAGCGCCTGGGCCGCGACCCGGTGCAGGGCGCGGGCCCGGTCCGGGTCCTGGCGCATCCGGATCGTGTGGGTCAGGTTCACGAAGGTGTCGTGCCAGCGGTAGATCACCTCGTGCTCGTCGGCGCGGGCGTCGGCGTAGGCGTCGATGAACAGGCCCTGCTCGCGGCACTGGGCGAGCAGCGCGCGCGAGTCGTCGCGCCCGGTGAGCAGGAAGACCAGCGACGGCGTGGCCCGCGCGCAGGTCGAGGCCTCCAGCACGAAGGTGCGCAGCTCCTCGGGGAGCCGGGCCAGCACCTCGTGCTCCACGTAGTCGGCGAGCCGGCCGTCCCAGGCATGTTCGAGCTCCTCGGTGTCGCTCTCGCCGCCGAGCAGCAGCATCCGCACCCCGACCGGCCACCCGCCGGAGGCCGCGTGCAGCCGACGCGAGCGCTCGGGGTCGGCGGGCGCGTCCCGCTCGGCGAGCAGCGTCTCCACGTCGTCGAGGGTGAAGGCCAGATCGACGGCGGTGATCGCGGTGGCCAGACCGGTGCCGAGCTCGCGGGAGTAGGCGGTCTCCAGCGCGGGCTGGCCGATCAGCACCACCTGGAGCAGCCCGGAGGAGAGGGCGGGCTCGGAGGCGATGGTGTGCCGGACCGCCTCGCGGTCGAGCAGGTGCGCGTCGTCGATGATCACGGTCGTCGGCGTGGCGATCCGGGCGATCAGCTGGAGCGGGTCGGGTGCGCTCTCCTCGGGGTCGAGCAGGGCGAGTCGTCCACGCAGGTCCGCGGGCAGCGCCTCGAGCAGGGCGCCGCGGACGATGGTGAAGCTGTCCGTGGCCGCCGACGCGGAGACCCAGACGACGTCCGCGCGCGATCGCGCCCACATCGCGGTTGCGACGGTCTTGCCGTAGCCGGACGGCGCGGTGACCAGGGTCAGCGGGCTGCGCACCTGGGCGTCATCGAGCAGGGAGTCCAGGCGCGGACGGGCGATCACCTCGACGCGCAGCGTGGGAATCGACGCCATGAACCACGGCAGGCTTGCCCAGGACCCCGGAGGCGCTTGCACCATGGTCGAGGAGCCTAGTGGAGGTGGACGACCAACGGAAAGATCAGACGAAACGGAGAGAGCCGACATCGGCGTCATCCGCAAAGGATGAGTTCGGCCCCGTCCACTGGTTCGCGAATGTCCCGGGCTGCCACTCTCGGCCCATGACTGACACTCCGTGGGGTGCGATCTCCCGGCACACCCGGTTGGTCTTCGAACGTGCGCTCGCCCAGCTGCCGTTCCGCGACGGGCAGGACTGGGCCGACGTCCGCAAGGGGCGGCTCGCCGACCTGCCGCCCGCGCTGAGCTCGCCGGCGGCTCCGCTGGCCGACCTGCCGGACGAGGCGCTGCACCCCAGCCTGCAACGGATCCGCGACCTGCGGGCCGTGCGCGGGCTCTTCGCGGTGGTGCCCGGGGTCTGGCAGATCCGCAACGGTTGGCGCAACGTCACCGTCGTCGCCGGCGATCAGGGCCGGCTGTTGATCGACCCGCCGCGCGAGCAGCGGCTGAGCGAGGCGACTCTCCGGCTCCTCGACGAGGTGCTCGGCCCGCAGCCGGTGACGGCGGTGCTGCACAGCGCCGTCGCCGCACAGCAGGGGATCGGGATGAGCGTCATCGACGGCGTCGTCATCGAGAGCCTGCCGGTCGTCCCCGACGGCGCGGAGCCCGACGGGGAGCTGCTGCGCTGGTTCCCCCAGCACGGCATGCTCCACACCGCCGGCGCCGTCGCCCACACCCTGCCCTCGGTCAGCGTCGAGGGGCGGACCGCCGACCCGCTGGCCCGGGCGAAGGCCCTGCACCGCGCGTTGACCTCCTACCGCGACGAGCTCAGCGTGGTGGTGGGCGCGCAGGACTGGCCGACCTGGGGGAGCTCCCGGTCGCGTCAGGTCCTCGCCGACGGACGGGACCTGCTGCGCTACCTGCACGACGAGGTGCTCCGGCTCGCCGCCGCGGGCGCCGGCGTCGAGGAGGTGCTGGCCGGCCTGCAGCTCCCGCCCACCCTGACCGCCAAGTGGCAGGTCCGCGGCTACGACGCCACGCTCGCGGACTATGCCGCGATGCTCCTTCCGCGGCGCGCGGAGGAGGCGAGCGGCTCCTCGGCGCTCTCCGCCGCCAGCGAGGCCCGGCTGGTGCATGCCCTGGGCAGCGCGATCGAGCCGGCCTCTGTCGTCCGCACGGCACTGGACGAGGGCGACTACCGGGCGGCCGCAGAGCTGGGGGAGATGCTGCTCCGCGTCGAGCCCACCCCCGCACTGGGCGAGATCACCGCGCAGGCCTACCAGCAGCTGGCCTTCCAGGAGGAGAACCTGGTGCGCTACCAGCGCTTCACGACGCGGTCGCGCAGCCTGGCCGGAGATCCCGCCGCGCGCGCAGCCGCGCCGCTGATGCCCTGCCGCGCCGAGGGCACGGCCGAGGAGCTGTTCGATCTGCTGGCGGTCCGTCTGCACGGTCCGCGCGCGGCCGGGGACGCCTTCTCCTTCCCCTGGCGTGTGGACGACGACGAGGAGCAGCTCCTCTCGCTGCGCAACGGCGTGCTCTTCGCCGTGCCGGTCGACGCAGCGACGACGATCGCCGACGTCGAGGTGGCCAGCAGCCGCGAGGTGCTGGGCGCGATCGCCTGCGGCCACCGCGATGCCGGGCAGGCGCTGCATGCCGGCGACCTCCGCGTGACCGGCGACCTGCACCTGTTCGAGCGCTTCACCTCCCTGCTCGTTGCCTGGAGCTGTGCCGCCACCGGCGGCGTCCCCCTACCCGACACCACCCGTCAGGAGACCCCATGATCCGCTTGGTCCTGCGCATCCTCATCTACTTCGGCTCCGCTGCACTCGGCATCCTGGCCGCCTCCGTGCTGCTGGACCAGGTCCAGGTGGAGCCGGTCGGCTTCCTTGCCGTGGTGGTCGTCTACGCCGTGCTGCAGTCGGTGCTGACGCCGTTCATCACGAAGATGGCGGCCACCCGCGCCACCGCGTTCCTGGGCGGCACCGGGCTGGTCGCGTCGTTCATCGCGTTGGCGATCGCGGTGGCCTGGGGCGACGCGGTGACCATCGACGGCGGGCTCTGGGTCTGGGTCGGTGCCACGGTGATCGTCTGGCTGGTGACCGCACTGGCCACGCTGCTGTTGCCGCTGGTGCTGGTCAAGGCCGGCATCGAGGCGCTGCGCGAGAGCAAGGAGACGGGCGGACGCCGGCGCGCACCGGAGGTGCTGGGATGAACCCGTCGTGGCCCTCGGCGCTGTGGATCGTGCGTGCCACGGTCCTGGTGGTGGGCACCATCGCGCTGATGCAGGCGGTGGCCGACATCGCCTCGGTGCTGGTGCTGATCTTCATCGGTGCCTTCGTCGCGGTCGGCATCGACCCCTGGGTGAGCAGGCTCGAGCGACGGGGCTGGCGGCGCGGCTGGGTGATCGTGGCGATGGCCTTCGGCCTGCTCGCCGCACTGACCGGCATCGTGCTGCTGATCGCGGTGCCGCTGGCGCACCAGCTGGGACGGCTGATCGACGCCACCCCCGAGGTCCTCGACGGGGTGGCCGACGCGGTCGGTGACACCAAGCTGGCGGCGAGTCTGGAGGACCCGGAGGTCCAGTCCCAGGCCAAGGACCTGGCCCTGGCCGTGCTGGCCAACCTGGACGGAGTCTTCGGCTCGCTCTTCGACGCAGCCGGTGGGCTGCTCGGCTTCGTGGTCAGCGCGGGCACCGTGGCCGCGGTGGCGGTCTACATGAGCCTGGCGCTGCCGCGACTCAAGCAGCGTGCAGCGGTCCTCCTTGGCACGGAGCGCGCGGCCGTGCTCGACGACGTGCTGGCCAAGGTGGGTGCCTACGTCAGCGGCCAGGCGCTGGTCTGCGTGGCCGCGGGCAGCATCTCGTTCGTGGTCTTCCTGATCCTCGGCGTGCCCTACCCGGCGGTGCTCGCGGTGATCGTGATGTTCCTCGACGCGATCCCGCAGATCGGCGCCTTCCTCGGCGCGGTGGTGGCGGTCGCGGCGAGCCTGACCGACGGCATCGGGACCGCCCTGGCCGTGGCCGTCTTCTTCGCGATCTACCAGCTGGCGGAGAACTACCTCATCGCGCCGCGGGTCTTCTCCTCGGTGATCCACCTGTCGCCGTTGACGACCTTCGTGGCGATCCTGATCGGCGGTGGGCTGGCCGGCGTGCTGGGGGCGATCGCCGCACTCCCGGTGACCGCCTCCCTGGTGGTCGTCGCCCGTCATCTGATGGCCGCCAGGGAGGACGGCGCGGCTACAGCGCGCTGATCGCCTTGCCGATCAGGTTGACCCCGATCACCAGCATCAGCACGCACATCACGGTGGCGTTGTTGACCGCGAGCCATGCGCGGAGCCGGTCCAGCGGTGCGGCCACCCGGCCGGGAGCGGCCAGGGCGATCAGCACCGGGACCGCCACCGAGCAGGCCGCGATGGCCACCCAGATCACCAGCACCAGCACCGTGGCACTGGTCTCCAGCTCCGCCTGACTGACCGCGACGCCGGCCGCGATCGCCAGGAAGAGGTTCTTCGGGTTCGCCGCCGCCAGGACGGCACCCAGCCCGAAGGCCTTGGCAGCGGTGAACGACGCGATGCCGTTCATCCACGCGGGCAGCTCGGGCTCGTCGTCCCCGGTGGGACGACTGCGCCACTGGCGCACCGCGAGTGCGACCAGGGCGAGGCCGAGCACGCCCTGGATCGCGGCGACAACCGGACGGGAGGAGTCCGAGCCGTCATCGGGGACGAGGCCGCCGAGCGCGGTGAACAGCGTCACCGCGCCGGCGATCCCGACCAACCAGCCGAGCAGGAAGCTGGTTCCCGTCCGGCCGGCAGCGGGGGAGAGCAGCATCAGGATCGCTGCGATCACCGGGACCGGGCTGATCGCGACGCCCAGAGCGAGCGGCAGGATGCCGCCGATGGCCTCGTTCACCTCAGCGGCCGCTCTCCGCCGCGTCGAGCCGGCGCACTGCCGGCGGCTCCCAGCTGCCGTCGAGCACCTCCGGACGCGGCCGGTAGAGCCGCACCATGTAGTTCCAGCCGTCCATGATCGGCAGGTAGTTCGGGTGCCCGTCGGGAGCGATGCCGAAGCGGACCGTGGTGGCGCCGTCGGGGTCCTTGGTCGCGGTGATGCTGTTGAGGTTGTTCACGCCGAGCTCGTTGCCCTCGAAGAAGCCGTCGGCGTTGTACAGCGAGATCGACCAGAACGCGTCGACGGGCGGGTCCATCATCCGCAGCTCGTACTCGCCGAGCGGGAGCCCCGGCACCACGTTCAGGTAGTGCGCCTCGTACCCGGGCAGACCGCCCCAGCCCGCCGCGGTGCCGACCAGGTGGCGGACCGGGTCGACCTCGGTGGAGGTGCCGAACGCGTCGCGGAAGTCCGGCAGGCCGTCGGCGAGGCTGAGCAGCGCCGTCCGGGTCTTGGTCAGCGAGGCCTCGTCGTAGTCGGGCAGGACGAATTCCTCGGTCCGGGTGGCCCGGATCTCGATCCCGTCCTGGAGCCGGTTCACCTCGGCCACGTCCGCCTCGTCGGCGGGGTCGACCAGGATCCGCGCGGCCAGCAGCACGTACTGGCTGCCGAACTCCTCCTGGGTCAGCTCGTACTCGCCGGCCGCGTGGAAGATCCGCGGGATGTAATGGTCCTGGTTGACCACCATCACCGAGAGGTAGCGCTCACCCGCGTCCGGCAGCACCAGGGTGACCGGCTCGCTGAGGTCCGCGATGCACGAGCTGTACAGCGTGTCGCGGTTCTGCCGGACGATCGGCTGCTGGTCGAGCGGTGAGGGGGCGCGGTAGTGCGTCCAGGTGTTGACGCCCTCGCTCTGCGAGCGCAGCCGCGAGAACATCAGGTCGGACTCGGCCCGGGTGAAGTTGTCGGTGTTGACGTGGATGCTCATGGAGCTGGCTCCTCGTCCGGATCAGTCGCAGGACAGGTCGTCGGCGACGGCCACCTGGGCAGCGTCGATGGCGGCCGACTCCTCCTGCAGCGAGGCGATGGCCTCGGGCAGGGTGGCGTCGTCGGGCAGGTCGTCGACGGCGTCGTTGAACGAGTCGTAGGAGGACTTCAGCGCCGCCTCACGGTCACCGGCGACGTCGTCCATCTTCTCGGCCAGGTCCTCGTAGGCCTCGCGCACGCCCTCGCGGACCTCGCGGATCTCCTCGAGGGTGGAGGCGGCGGTCAGCCCGCTGATCTCGCTCACGGCGTCTTGGAAGTCGGCGATCGCGACACAGGCCTTGGCCTCGTTGTCGGCCGCCTTCTCGTCGTCGTCGGAGCATCCGGTGAGGGTGAGACCGATGGTGGCGAAGGCGGCGATGGACAGGGCGAGCGGTCGAGTCGTGAACGACATCAGGAGGTTCCCTTCGAGCAGAGCGGACGGACCGCGGGGTGCGGCCGTCTCCGAGACTCGTGCGCGCCCGGGCGGGTGTCTAGGACAGCTGTGGGCGTGAGGGCCAGAATCACCCGCAAAGGATGAGCCGAGGCCCAGTCCTTTGCCCTGCGTGCGTGACCGCTGGGAGGGTCGCTGCAGACCCCCGACGACAGGCTGGCCAGCGCACCGTGTCCGACACCTCGAAGCCCACCGGGCGACTTCGGCTGATCCCCGGCCTGAGCCGCGCCAACCTCGCCCGCGAGCTCAGCGCAGGGGTCACCCTGCTCGCGCTCTCGGTGCCGCTGAACATCGGCTACGCCCAGATCGCCGGGTTGCCCGCCACAGCGGGCCTCTACGCGCTGATCGTGCCCTCGCTGCTCTTCGCCCTGGTCGCCTCCACCCGGCAGGTGGTGGTGGCGCCGGACGCCGCTGCCGCTGCCCTGGTCGCCTCCAGCCTGGCCGGGGTGGGCGCGATGGGCGCGGTCGGCCCGGAGGCGTATCCGGCGATGGCCGCCGCCCAGGCGGTGATCGGCGGCGGCCTGTTCCTGCTCTGCGGCCGGCTCCGGCTGGGCTTCCTCGCCGACTTCCTCTCCCGGCCGATCCTGATCGGCTTCGTGGGCGGGCTGGCGCTGGAGGTGCTGCTGAGCCAGGTCGCGAAGATGCTCGGCATCAAGCTCGCTGAGGAGGGCTTCTTCGAGCGGGTCGTGGAGCTGGCGGGCGGCCTCGGTGCGACGCACGGCTGGTCGGCGCTGCTCAGCGCGGTCTCGCTGGCCCTGCTGATCGGTGGACGGCGGCTGCTGCCGGCGGTTCCCTGGGCGCTGGTGGTCGTGGTCGGGGCGACCGCTGCCGGGATGGCACTCGACGCTGCCGAGGCCGGCATCGCGGTGCTCGGCGCGGTGCCCTCCGGGCTGCCCGAGCTCGCCGTCCCCGACCTGCCGCTCACGGTCTGGATCGCGCTGGTCCCCTCCGCGCTGGCCCTGACCGCGGTCACCGTCGCGGAGGGGCTGCTGGTCGGGCGCAGCTATGCCGACCAGAACGGCCAGCCGCACGACCCGGACCGCGACCTGACCGCCTTCGGCCTGGCGAACATCGGTGCCGGACTCTCCTCGTCGTTCAGCGTCGGCTCGTCCACCTCGCGCACCGCGGCGATGGACGCGGCCGGCTCGCGCACCCAGCTGCCGTCGGTCGTCCTGGCGCTGGGATCCCTGCTGCTGTTGCTCTTCGGCGCCGACCTGCTTGCCGACATCCCCTCGCCGGCGATCGGCGCCACGGTCGCGGTCGCGGTCCTCGGGCTGGTCGGGGTCGGCGAGCTGCGCGAGCTCTGGCGGATCTCGCGCGACGAGTTCGCGATCGCGATGATCGCAATGCTGGGCGTGCTGGTGATCGGGCCGATCGGCGGCATCCTGCTCGCCTTCGTGCTGGCCCTGGTCAACCTGACCCGCCGCGCGGCGCTCACCCACGTGCTGGTGCAGGCGGAGCCCGGGGTGCTGGTGCTCCGCCCTGCCGGGCCGGTCTTCTTCGCCAACGCCACCGGGTTCGCCACCGCGGTCCGCGCTGCTGTCGCCGAGGCGGGCGCCGCCACGGCGGACAGGCCCGCGACGCGGGCGGTGCTCTTCGACCTCGGCGCGGTGACCGACATCGACGTCACCGCAGCGGAGGGGTGGCGCCGGGTGGGCGCGGAGGTGACCGGCTCCGGGCTGGAGCTCGCGCTGTCGCGCGTCGACGACGCCCTCGAGGACCGGCTGCGCCACCTCGAGCTCTTCGACGCCGTCCCGCGCTATCGCGACACCCCGACGGCGCTGGCCGCGCTGACCGGGCGCGACGGCCGGGCACGATGACCGAGCGCCTCTCCGCCCGTACCCGGGCCCGCACGGCGACCCGGCGCTACCTGCGCCGCTTCGGCGGCCGGGCGACGGTGCGCCGCGACCTCAAGGCGGGCGTCGTGCTCGGCACCGAGTCGGTGCCCGACGGGCTGGCTGCAGGGCTGCTGGCCGGGGTCAACCCGGTGCACGGGCTCTACGCCTATCTGGCCGGGACCCTCGGCGGCGCGCTGGCGACCGGGTCGGTCTTCATGACGGTGCAGACCACCGGCGCGATGGGCGTGCTGATCTCCGACGTGCCGCAGACCCAGGACGCCGCCACCAGCGCCCAGGCGCTGAGCACGCTGGCCCTGCTCAGCGGCATGGTGATGCTCGGGCTCGGGCTGGCCCGCCTCGGCTCGCTGGTGCGGTTCATCCCCACCGCGGTGCTGGTCGGCTTCGTGAACGCGGTGGCGATCAACATCGTGCTGGGCCAGCTGGGCAACGTGACCGGGTTCGACTCCGAGGCCGGCAACAGGATCCTGCGCGCCGTCGACACCGTGCTGCACGTCGCCGAGCTCTCCGGCCCGGCGGTGACGGTGGCGGCGATCACCGTGCTGCTGACCCTGGGCCTGGAGCGGACCCGGCTGGGCCCGCTGGCGATGCTGGTCGCGGTCGCCGCGGCCTCGGCTGCCGCCTGGTGGATCCCGGCTTTGGACGTGGCGTCGATCTCGGACGCCGCCGCCGTCCCGGACTCGTTGCCGGACCTCGCGTTGCCGGCACTCGACCTGGTGCCGGCACTGCTGGTGCCCGCGCTCTCCCTGGCCCTGGTCGGCCTGGTGCAGGGAGCCGCGATCTCCGGTTCGATGCCGAACCCCGACGGCGCCTATCCGGACGCCTCCGCCGACTTCCGCGGCCAGGGGGTGGCCAACCTGTTCGCCGGCGTCGCGCAGGGGATGCCGGTCGGCGGGTCGATGTCGGCCACCGCGCTGGTGCGCGACGCCGGCGCGGCGACCGCCCTGGCGAACCTGGTGGCAGCCGTGGTGATGGCGGCGACCATCCTGCTGGCTGCCCCGGTGATCGCCGCGACCGCGATGCCAGCGCTCGGTGCGCTGCTGGTGATCGTGGGCGTGCGCACCCTGCGGCCGGCGACCATGCTGATGGTCTGGCGCACCGGCATCACCCAGGCCACCGTGCTCACCCTGACCTTCGTGCTCACCCTGCTGATCCCGTTGCAGTACGCGGTCCTCACTGGCGTCGCCTTCGCGGTGCTGTTGCACGTGACGAGCCAGTCGAACCGGATCGCGGTAGTCCGTTGGGTCTTCGACGAGGGGCAGGTGCTGCCTCGGGAGGTGCCGCCGCCGGCCCGGCTGGACGCCGGCGAGGTCGTCGTCCTGGTGCCCTACGGCAGCCTGTTCTTCGCCGCCGCGGCCCGCCTGGAGGAACAGCTCCCGGCGCCGGCCGCCGTCGCGGACGACGCGTTCGTGGTGCTGCGGCTGCGTGGCTCCGACGACCTGGGCGCCACCTCGCTCGGCGTGCTGACCCGCTACGCGGAGCGCTGCCGGGCGGCCGGGGCGACCTTGCTGCTGGTCGGGGTGGGGGAGCGGGTCCTCGAGCAGCTGCGGGTCACCGGCGGGATGCGGGCCCTGGACGAGGAGAACGTCTTCGCGGCCACCGATCGTCTCGGTGCCTCGGTCGGCACCGCCTTGGCAGCGATCGAGGAGCGCCGGCGCTCGCGCCCCGATCCAGACCCGGACATCACCCCTGGGGGGTGACTTCTCCGGCTCGCCGCCCTCGGACGGCGCGCTGGGCGCCGCCTGCGGCATAGCCTCGATGGGGATCGCTGCCGTAGCGATGCCATCGCCATCGCAACGAGGGGAAAACAATGAGCTTCTGGGACGTCCTGTGGCTGCTGATCTGGTCCTTCTTCTTCATCTCCTACCTGATGGTGCTGTTCAACATCATCGGTGACCTGCTCCGCGACCCGGAGACCTCGGGCGGCAAGAAGGCGCTGTGGGTGGTCCTGCTGCTGGTGGTTCCCGCGATCACCGCATTGGTCTACCTTGTGGTGCGTGGCAAGGGGATGGCGGAGCGAGGACGTGCACAGGCCGAGCAGGTCGAGCAGGCCACCCGTGCCTACATCAGGGACGCCGCGGGCGCGAGCTCCCCGGCGGCCGACATCGAGGCGGCCAAGCGGCTCCTCGACCAGGGCGCCATCACCTCGGACGAGTTCGCCGTGCTCAAGGCACGCGCGCTCGCCTGAGCAACTGAGGAACGCATGACGCAGAGCCCGGCCAAGCGCCACCCGTGGACCTTCCTGCCCGGCACCAGCCCGGCCGACGCCGTCTACGGCGCGATCGTCTCGGCTGCCACGATCGGCGCGGTCGGGCTCCACGTCGAGACGATCGGCCGGCTCTGCGCGGTCTGGGCCTTCGTGGTCTGGACCTACTGGATGGCACACGTCTACGTGCACGTCGTCTCGCACCACCTGGCCGGTCAGATGTCGTCGGTGGGCCGTCGGCTGCGTGATGCGCTGCGCGGCGAGTTCGGGGTGGTGCTCGGCGCACTGCCCGGTCTCGTGGTGGTGCTCCTTGTCGGACTCTTCGACGGCGAGCCAGCGACCGCGGCCAGCACCACGCTGCTGGTGACCGTGGTCCTGCTGTTCGGGCTGGGCTACTTCGGCGCCCGCCGGCTCGGTGCCGGACTGGCACTCGCCGTCGGCGAGGGGCTGCTGGCGAGCTCGCTCGGCGTCGTGATGATCGCAGCGAAGGCCTTGCTGCATTGAGCTTCCAGGAGTTCTTCAACCAGCCGTTCACCTGGGTCGGCCTTGCCGTCGTGCTGACCGACCTGGTGCTGCGGGTGATCGCACTCGGCGTGATCCCCGGCAACCGCAAGCCGTCGACCGGGATGGCCTGGCTGCTGCTGATCGTGGTGCTGCCGATCCCGGGCTTCGGGATCTTCCTGCTCTTCGGCAGCGCGCGGGTCGGACGCCGGCGCCACGAGCTGCAGCGCGAGGTGAACGCGCGGATCCTGGAGCGCGCCGGTGAGCTGCCGCAGCAGGTCGGCGACGACGCCCCGGCCTACCTGAGCTCGGTGGTCCAGCTCAACGACCGGCTCGGCGCGCTGCCGCTGGTCGCGGGCAACGACGTCACCATCGAGCCGGACTACGTGCGGTCGATCCAGGCGATGGCCGAGGCAGTCGACGGCGCCCAGCGCTACGTGCACGTGGAGTTCTACATCACCGCGTGGGACGCCGTCACCGCTCCGCTGCTGGAGGCGATGGCACGTGCGGCCGAACGTGGCGTGGCGGTGCGGCTGCTCTTCGACCACCTCGGATCGCGCGGCATCCCGGGCTATCGCGACCTGAAGGCGCGGTTGGCGGGCACCGAGGTCGCGTGGCACCCGATGCTGCCGATCATGCCGTTGCGCGGGCGCTTCCGCAGGCCGGACCTGCGCAACCACCGCAAGCTCGTCGTCGTCGACGGCGAGGTCGGCTTCGCGGGCTCGCAGAACCTCACCGAGCCCGGCTACAACAAGCCCAAGAACCACCAGCTGGGCCGCGAGTGGGTCGAGCTGATGGTGCGGATCGAGGGTCCGGCGGTGGCTGAGCTGGACGCGGTCTTCGTCGGCGACTGGTACGCCGAGACCGGCGAGCTGCACGGCGTCGAGGGGTACCGGGCACCCGAGGTCGCCACCGGCTCGCCGGTGCGCGAGGTGCGCTGCCAGGTGGTGCCCAGCGGGCCCGGGTACGTCACCGAGAACAACCTGCGCCTGTTCACCACGCTGATCTACTCGGCCCAGCGCCGGATCTCGTTGACCAGCCCCTACTTCGTGCCGGACGAGTCATTGCTCTACGCCGTCACCACGGCCGCGCAGCGCGGGATCGAGATCGAGCTCTTCGTCAGCGAGATCTCCGACCAGTTCATGGTCGGACATGCCCAGGCCTCCTACTACCGCGCGCTGCTCGAGGCCGGGGTGCGGATCTACCGCTACCCCGCGCCGTACGTCCTGCACGCCAAGCACTTCACCATCGACGACGACGTCGCGGTGATCGGCTCCAGCAACATGGACATGCGCTCGTTCGCGCTCAACTACGAGGTCTCCTTGATGATGCTCGGCGCGCCGATCGTCGGCGAGCTGCGCCGGGTCGAGGACGACTACCGCAAGATCTGCAGCGAGCTGACCCTGGCCGAGTGGAGCCAGCGCCCGGCGCGGCTGAGGTTCGTCGACAACGTGATGCGGTTGACGGCGGCGCTGCAGTAGCCGTTTGCGATCACGGGCCCCGGGTACCGCCTGCGACATGAAGGCAGTTACCTGGCAAGGACATCGCAAGGTCAGCGTCGAAGAGGTTGACGACCCCAAGATCGAACAGCCCAACGACGCCATCATCAAGGTCACCTCGTCGGGGTTGTGCGGCTCGGACCTGCATCTGTACGAGACCCTGACCCCGTTCATGACGGCCGGCGACATCGTCGGCCACGAGCCGCTCGGCGAGGTCGTCGAGGTCGGCCCGGGCGCCCAGAACCTCGCCGTCGGCGACCGGGTGGTGGTCCCGTTCCAGATCGCCTGCGGGCACTGCTGGATGTGCGAGCGCGGCCTGCACACCCAGTGCGAGACCACCCAGGTCACCGAGCACGGCAGCGGAGCCGCGCTCTTCGGCTACAGCAAGCTCTACGGCGCCGTCGCCGGAGCCCAGGCCGAGTACCTGCGGGTGCCGCACGCCGACTTCGGCCCGATCAAGGTGCCGCACGGCCCCGAGGACGACCGCTTCCTCTTCCTCTCCGACGTGCTGCCCACTGCGTGGCAGGGGGTCGAGTACGCCCAGATCCCTCACGACGGCACGCTGCTCGTGCTCGGGCTCGGCCCGATCGGCGAGATGGCCACCCGGATCGCGCTGCATCGCGGGGTGCGGGTGATCGCCGTCGACCTGGTCACCGAGCGCCTGGAGCGAGCGTTCGCGCGCGGCGCCGAGGTGATCGACCTGCGCGAGGTCGATGACGTCGCCGAGGAGGTGCGCAGCAAGACCTGGGGCCGCGGCGCGGACTCGGTGATCGACGCGGTCGGCATGGAGGCGCACGGATCACCGATGGCCGCCCTGGCCCAGCGGGCGGCCGGCATGATGCCCAAGCCGTTGGCTCAGGCGATGATCCAGCGCGCCGGTGTGGATCGTCTCGCCGCGCTCTACACCGCCATCGACGCCGTTCGCCGCGGCGGCACCATCTCACTCTCCGGCGTCTACGGGGGCCAGGCCGACCCGATGCCGATGCTCACCCTCTTCGACAAGCAGATCGCCCTGCACATGGGGCAGGCCAACGTGCACCGCTGGGCCGGCGACATCCTGCCGCTGCTGGTGGACGACGACCCGCTGGGCGTCGAGCAGTTCGCCACGCACCACCTCGATCTCGACGCAGCGCCGCAGGCCTACGCGGACTTCCAGCAGAAGGCGAACAACACGGTGAAGGTGGTCTTCCGGCCCTGAGTCGACCGCGAGCCCGGACTACACGACCCATAGCCGAGGAGGCGACGTCATGGACGACAAGCGGACGACGAGCCAGGAGGGCGACTTCCTGACCACCGCGCAGGGTGCGCGACTGCGTGACAGCGACCATTCCCTGAAGGCCGGCGAGCGCGGCCCCACCCTGCTGCAGGACCACCACCTGCGGGAGAAGATCACCCACTTCGACCACGAGCGGATCCCGGAGCGGGTGGTGCATGCCCGCGGGGCGGGTGCCCATGGCGTCTTCGAGGGCTATGGCACGGCGACCCCGCTCACCCATGCCGCGTTCCTGGGCAAGGGCGTGCAGACGCCGGTCTTCACCAGGTTCTCCACGGTGCTCGGCTCCCGGGGGTCGGCCGACACCGTGCGCGACACCCGCGGCTTCGCGACCAAGTTCTACACCGCCGAGGGCACCTTCGACCTGGTCGGCAACAACATGCCGGTCTTCTTCATCCAGGACGGCATCAAGTTCCCCGACATCATCCACGCCGGCAAGCCCCACCCCGATCGCGAGATCCCGCAGGCGCAGAGCGCGCACGACACCTTCTGGGACTTCGTCTCGCTGCAGACCGAGGCGCAGCACCACACGATCTGGAACATGTCGGATCGGGGGATCCCACGCTCCTACCGGATGATGGAGGGCTTCGGGGTGCACACCTTCCGGCTCACCAACGCCGAGGGCGAGACCTCCCTGGTCAAGTTCCACTGGAAGCCGTTGCTCGGCGTGCACTCGCTGACCTGGGAGGAGGCGCAGCTGCTCGGCGGTCTGGACCCGGACTTCCATCGGCGCGATCTCGCCGATGCCATCGAGGCCGGTGCCTTCCCGCAGTGGGAGCTCGGCGTCCAGGTGTTCGAGGACAACCCCGAGCAGATGTTCGCGGGGATCGATCTGCTCGACCCGACGAAGCTGGTCCCCGAGGAGCTGGCCGAGGTGCAGCCCATCGGCCGGCTGACGCTGGACGCCAACCCCAGCAACTACTTCGCCGAGACCGAGCAGGTCGCCTTCCACCCCGGTCACCTCCCGCCGGGCATCGACGTCACCGACGATCCGCTGCTGGCCGCGCGGCTGTTCTCCTACCTGGACACACAGCTCACCCGGCTGGCGGGGCCGAACTTCTCCCAGCTCCCGATCAACCAGCCGCACGCCCCGGTCAACGACATGTTCCGCGACGGCTTCCACCAGCACCGGGTGCACGAGGGTGTCGCTCCCTACCAGGAGAACTCCCTCGACGGCGGTTGTCCGTTCTTCGCCGGTGCCGAGGACAGGGCGTTCGAGGAGGCGGCGGTGACGATCGCCGAGTCGACGAAGGTGCGCGCCAACCCGGCCACCTTCGAGGACCACTTCAGCCAGGCGCGCCTGTTCTGGCTGAGCATGTCCGCGCTCGAGCGCCAGCACATCATCCGCGCCTACTCCTTCGAGCTGGGCAAGTGCCTCGATCCTTCGGTCAAGGAGCGCCAGCTGCAGTGCCTGGCGAACATCGACCCCGAGCTCTGCAGCGAGGTCGCCACGGCGCTCGGCCTGGACGCCCCCGCGCCGAGCGAGGAGCTGGCCGACGTCGAGCCGAGCCCCGCGCTCTCGCAACTGGGGGAGAGCTGGCCGACCACGGGACGCGTGGTGGGAATCGTCGTCGACCCCGACGGCGACACCGACGCCGTGCAGACGGCGCGCGATGCGGTCACCGACGCCGGGCTGACCCCGAAGCTGATCGCTCCCCACGGTGGCGAGGTGGCGGGCGTCGCCGTCGACGGCACCTTCGCCACCGCGCGCTCGGTGGAGTTCGACGCACTGCTCCTCCTGGGCTGCCCGCGGCCGGCGGCCGATGCGCTGCCGCGCCGCGACGAGAAGGCGGGAGCCGACGGAGCGCCGACACTCGACCCGCGGATCAGCCTGATGGTCCAGGAGAGCTGGCGGCACGCCAAGGCGATCGCCGCCTGGGGCGAGGCGGGGGCCGACGCCGTCCACGCGGCTGGCCTCGGCGAGCCGGACGGGCCCGGGGTGTTCGTCGGGTCCGAGCCTGCCGACCTGGTCGAGGCGTTGGTCGCCGCACTCGCCGAGCACCGGGTGTGGGCGCGGCTGGGAGCGGCCGGCTAGGACGCCTTCGCCTTGCTGCCCCCGCTGGTGGCCGCCGCACGCCGGCGCCGGTCGCGCTTGCCGCGCAGGTCGCGGTTGAGGCGGCGGTCGCCGTGGTACAGGATGCCGTCCCAGTCGATCGGCGCGTTCGGATCGGGCGTGGGTGCGGCCGCCTTGGGGGCGCGCACGGGCACGAAGAGCCAGTTCACGACGCCCATCGCCATGTCCACCAGCGAGCTGGTGATGCCGATGTAGGCGCGGATCGCGATCGCGGCCAGCACCGCATTGAAGACGGCGAAGAAGAGGTTGCCCCAGTCCTCGTGGTGGTAGCTGCGCCAGGCGGTGATCAGCGAGTAGATGACGATCACGTAGGGCACGAAGACGTGCCAGCCTGGCGCAGCGGTGCGGTTGCGGACCTTGGGCGTGCGGGCGAAGGGGATCTTCTCGCCGGTGAAGGCCTGCTGGATCGACTTGAGCACGCCGGCCAGGTTCACCGGCAGCAGCACCAGGTTGAAGCCGTAGATCCGGAACACGTCGAGGCGCCGGTGGCCGCAGGCGTACAGGTCGCTGGCCATGCACAGGAAGTAGGGCAGCGCCGCACCGAGCACCAGCGGGCTGAGCAGCCGGTTGTCGTAGGGGTAGAAGAGCAGCAGCAAGAGCGCCAGGCTGGCCCAGGCGATCGAGACCATGTAGTTGAGCCGCAGGCAGAATTCGCCGAGCCGGATCGGCCGTCCGGCGCGGGCCCGCGGACCGCGCTGCTGCCAGAACTTCGGGAAGATCAGCAGGCCGCCGTTGGCCCAGCGGCGGCGCTGCACGATCAGCGAGCCGAAGTCGGGCGGCGTCGCGCTGTAGCTGAGCCGCTCGGGGTAGTTGACCAGCCGCCAGCCGGCCGCCGCGATGTCGATGCTGGACTCGGTGTCCTCGATCACCGTGCGGTCCTGGACGTAGGTGCGGATCTCGTGGCCGCCGACGGTCTCCACCTCGACGATGTCCTCCAGCGCGGGCCGGCGGATCACCGCGTTCGCGCCGACCCAGAAGGTGGCGTCGTAGTGGGTCATGCCCTGGTGCAGGATGTGCTGGATGTCGGTGGTCGCACCCGCGATCCGCTCGATCCGGGTGGGGGCGCCGCGGTAGGAGGAGTACGGCGTCTGGGTGATCGCGACGTCGCTGTTCTCGGGCTGCTCGAGGAAGTAGACCAGGCGCAGGCAGTAGTCGCGCAGCAGCTGCGAGTCGGCGTCCAGGGTGAGCAGGTACTCGGGGTCGGGGATCACCAGGTCGTCGGGTGCGGCGGCGGCGTCGGGGGAGAGCCGTTGCAGCACGGTGCCCTCGGCGGTCTCCACCGGCCGCCAGGTGCCGCCCATCAACCCCAGGTAGGAATTGATGTTCATCGCCTTGTTGGCCTCCTGGGAGAGCGAGGCGTAGCGCTTGCGCTCGAAGTTCTCCATCGTCGCGGAGAAGATCCAGATCAGGCGCCGGCCGAGCTGGCGGACCCGTTCGCTGTCGATCTGCGCGTCCTGCTCGACGGCCGCCTCCAGCGCCAGCAGGCTGAGCCGGAGCTCGCTGGCCAGGGCCATCAGCACCTGGTCCACGAAGAACTCCGAGACGTGGTCGCTGACGGTCTCGGTGTCGGCCATCTCCTCCAGCCACTCGGCGGCCCGGCGGTACTCGTCGGCGAGGGAGGCGACCACCTCGATCGGGGCGTGCGGCGACTCGGCCAGGGCGAGCACCGCGGCGTCGTAGGTGTCCTGGGCACGGCGCAGCGGGACGGCGAGCGCGGTCTCGATCTGGCCGGCCAGGGCGCGGGTGGCCTCGAGCCGCTCGGCGTCGTCCGGGTCGGTGGGGAACGGCGGATCGTCGAGCAGCAGCACCACGCGGAGGTCCGGGTACTCCTGGAGCGCCGCGCTCCACAGGGTCAGCCGGACGATGTCCGGCTCCTCGGCGTAGGAGGGGATCAGCACCGTCATCGGTCGCCCGGAGGTGGCGTAGTGCTCGTCGAGCAGGCCGCGTGGCACCCGCTGGTGCTCGCGGAAACGGCGCAGCGCGCCCTGCCGCGCGATCAGGTACATCAGCGCGGAGAAGGTCAGCATCGTGACCACGGCGACGTAGCTGATCGCCTCCATGGTGAACCGGAAGCCGCCGGCGTTGTTGAGGAAGTGCCGGGCCACCGTGGTGATCAGGTAGGCCAGCCAGAAGAGGACGGTGGCGGTGATCGCGATCCGGCCCCAGGTCAGCTTGGCGAGGGTCGGCCGGGGGTGCACGATCGGCATCGGCTCGCTGCGCCGCTCGGCTCCCCATTGCCGTCGACGGCGCGCATCGAGCTCTGTTGTCGCCACGGTTTCCCTCCCCGGCCACCGGATGCTCCAGGTTTGGAGGCCGGTCAAATTTGGACACTTTGCAAGGACGACGGTAGAGCCCTCGTAGGCTACTCGCTTGCCGGGGGTGCACAGATGGACAACTTGAGGGAGTTGCGGGGATGGCTTTGGTAGCGGGACGACGGCTCTCGTGGATCCGGCTTGGCGTCGTGGTCCTCGCACTGGCCGGGATCGTCTTCACCTCGCTGCGCGGCTGGCAGTGGTTCCAGGACTCGCGGGTCAAGGTCGGCGAGCCGTCCTGGTTCGCCGGCTACGTCGACGTCACCGCGACGCCCTCCTACGAGTTCGAGGACCCGGAGCCCGGCGCCGGCAACAGCGCCGTGCTCGCCTTCGTGGTCGCCGACCCGGACCAGGAGTGCGCACCTGCGTGGGGCGGTGCCTACACCCTCGACGAGGCGCGCGACCAGCTCGACCTCGACCGTCGGGTTGCCCGGCTGCGCCAGCTCGGCGGAGCTCCGATGATCTCCTTCGGCGGTCAGGCCAACACCGAGCTCGCGGTGGCCTGTGACGACGTCGAGGAGCTAACCGACGCCTACCGCGACGTCGTTCAGCGCTACGAGATCGGCGTGATCGACCTCGACGTCGAGGGCGAGGCGCTCTCCGACGACGCGGCCAACCAGCGACGGGCGCAGGCGGTCGCGCAGCTGCAGAAGGAGGAGGGCACCGAGGTCTGGGTGACCCTCCCGGTCGCGCCGCACGGGCTCACCGACGAGGGCCTCGAACTGGTCACCGGGATGCTGGAGGCCGGGGTCCGGCTGCGCGGCGTCAACGTGATGACGATGAACTACTCCGACAGCAAGGAGCCGGGCGACTCGATGGCTGAGGCCTCGATCAAGGCCCTGGAGGCGACCCACACTCAGCTCGACGACCTCTACCGCGGCGTCGGCGACCGGCGCACCGCGGCCCAGCTGTGGCGGCTGATCGGGGCGACCCCGATGCTCGGCCAGAACGACGTGCTGGGGGAGGTCTTCTCGCTCGACGACGCCGCCGAGCTGAAGGAGTTCGCCGCCGCGCAGAAGCTGGGCCGGCTCTCGATGTGGTCGCTGAACCGGGACCGGGCCTGCAGCGGCAACTGGCCGGACATCACCAAGGTCTCGACCTCCTGCAGCGGCCTGAACCAGGCGACCGGCGCCTTCGCCCAGCTGCTGGGCGCGAAGCTGGAGAGCGGCCCCGGCGTCACCGCGGAGCCGGAGGCCACCGACGAGCCGACCGCCGTCGACGAGGACGACCCCGCCACCAGCCCGTACCAGGTGTGGAACGCCGAGCAGGCCTACCAGGCCGGCGAGCGGGTGGTCTGGCGCCGCAACGTCTACGTCGCCAAGTGGTGGACCAGCGGGGACGTTCCGGACGACCCGACCGTGGCCGACGACTCGGCGCCGTGGCGCCTGATCGGGCCGGTGCTGCCGGGCGAGAAGCCGGAGCCGCTGCCCACGGTCGCGCCCGGTACCTTCGCGAAGTGGCGCCCGGGTGCCGCCTATGTCGCCGGGGACGTCGTGCAGCTCGGCGATCTCGCCTACGTCGCGAAGTGGTGGACGCAGGGCAACAGCCCCGACGCGCCGTCCACCCAGGACTCGCCGTCCCCGTGGAAGCGCCTCGAGGGCGCCGAGCTCAAGGAGGCCCGCGCGAAGGCGGGCAGCTGAGGCCGACGGACCGTTTGCCTGGGGCGTGACCGGGTACCCAGGCTGTGATCATCTCGTGGCGGCACGGAGCAGCAGGGGCCGTCAGACCAGAGGACGTGGTTCAGGCATGACCGACCGGCAGAGGGACAGCCGCGCAAGCGGATGCCACGACGCCGTGCTCTACGCCGATGACGATCTCCTCATCGAAGCGGCGGCGCAGCACCTGCGTGCCGGTGCCGAACGCGGACAGACCCTCATGCTTGCCTGCGCGCCGCAACGCAACCGGGCGATCCGTGACGCCGTCCCGGAGCTGCCGCGCATCGCGATGCTCGGCGAGTCGGACGCCTACCTCAGTTGCGGCGAGACCCTCGAGTTCTACGCCGAGCAGGTGCGCCAGGCCGGCGACGACGGCGGTGCCGGGCTCTGTGTGGTCGGGGCGCTGCCCGACCGCACCTACGACGTGCCCAGGAGCTGGCCGCGCTGGTCGCGCTACGAGGCAGCGGTCAACCACGTCTTCGCCGACCAGCCGTTCGACGCACTCTGCACCTACGACACCCGGCGCGCCGACCCGAAGCTCCTGCGCGCGGTGCGCCAGACGCACGCCCACCTGTACCGGGACGGCGCAACCCGGGTGAACCCCGAGTACCGCGACCCCGCAGAGCTGCTGCGCGAATGGTCGGCGCCGCCCGTGCTCGCCGCGGAGTCAGAGCGGCCGGTGCTGGAGATACGGGGCATCGCCGACCAGCCGGCTGCGGAGCGCGCCGGCCAACACCTGGCCGACGTCCTCTCCAGCATGGACACGGCGCTGCAGTCCTACGCGGGCCTGCTCTTCCCGGCCGACCCGGCGCTGATCGAGGTCGATGAGTACGTGCTCGCGGTGGACGCCGTGCTCGCCAACGCCGTGCGCCACGGCACCGATCCGGTCGCCTTGCGGATGTGGGTCGACCACGACCACGTGATCACCACCGTCACCGACTCCGGTGCGGGCTTCGACGACCCGTTCCGCGGGTTCACCACCGCGTCGGCGTCCGGCGTCGCCCATCAGCACGAGGGCCTGTGGCTCGCGCGGCAGTTCACCGACGACCTCAGCTTCCGCCACGACCCCGACGGATTCACCGTGCGGCTGCGCGCCGACCTCGACGTGCGCTCGGAAGCGCTGGTCTGAGGATGCTGCCTCAGGCTCCGCCTGCCGGCAGGGCCTCCAGCATGATCTCCGGGTTGTCGCGTGCGGTGACCTGGGCCCGCCACTGGTCGACGAAGAGCGCCATGTGCGTGCCGTCGCTGCGCTGCAGGACCTCGATGCCGCGCTTGCCCGCCAGTGCTGCGGCGCCGGCGGCGTCAGTGATCCGGGCGACCTGGTAGTCGAGCCGGCTGAACCGGATCGGCGAGTTGAACTCGTGCAGCATCCGGTCCTCGACAACCTCGAACTGCAGCGGGCCGACGGCCGCGAGCACCGGGCTCTGGTCGCCGCGCAGGTCGGAGCGCAGGACCTGCACCACGCCTTCCTGGTCGAGCTGCTCGATGCCCTTGCGGAACTGCTTGTAGCGGCCGATGTCGCCGGCCGAGGCAGCCATGAAGTGCTCGGGTGCGAAGCTCGGCACCGGCGGGTACTCGATCGCCTTGCCGGTGTAGATCGTGTCGCCCACCCGCAGCGCGTTGGCGTTGACCAGGCCGATGATGTCGCCGGGGTAGGCGTGCTCCACCGAGGTGGTCTCGCGACCGAAGACGGTCTGCGCGAACTTGGTGGCGAACGGCCGGCCGCTGCCCGCGTGGGTGACGACCATGCCGCGCTCGAACTCGCCGGAGACGATCCGGGCGTAGGCGAGCCGGTCGCGGTGCGAGCTGTTCATGCCGGACTGCACCTTGAACACGAACGCGCTGAACTCGCCGCCCGGCTCACGGCTGGAGCCGTCCACGCCCTCTGTGGACCCGGGCGCCGGGGCCAGCTCGAGGAGCAGGTCGAGCAGCTGGGCGACGCCGAAGTTCTGCAGGGCGGAGGCGAACATCACCGGGGTGGTCTCGCCGGTGAGGAAGCGCTCCTGGTCGTGGTCGGCGTCGTCGAGCTCCAGCAGCTCATGCTCCTCGACGGCGGCGGCCCAGACCTGCCGGTCGTTCTCCTCCACCGCGTCGGCGTCCATCCGCCGCTCGGGGGCACGGGTCGCGCCGCCGGCCGTGCGGGTGTACTTGATGAACTCGCCGGTGCGGCGGTCCAGCACGCCGCGGAAGTCGCCGGCCTCGCCGACCGGCCAGGTCAGCGGGGTGGGCCGGATCTTGATCTGCTGCTCGATCTTGTCCATCAGCTCGAGCGCGGAGAGGCCGGGGCGGTCCCACTTGTTGATCACGGTGATCACCGGGATGCCACGCAGGGCGCAGACCCGGAACAGCTTGAGGGTCTGCGGCTCGAGGCCCTTTCCGGCGTCGACCAGCATCACCGCGGAGTCGACGGCCGAAAGCACCCGGTAGGTGTCCTCGGAGAAGTCGCTGTGACCGGGGGTGTCGACGAGGTTGACGACGTGGTCGCGGTACTCGAACTGCAGCGCGGCGGAGGTGATCGAGATGCCGCGGGCCTTCTCCATCGCCATCCAGTCCGACACCGTCGCCTTGCGGTCGCCCTTGCCGTGCACGGCACCGGCCTCGTTGATCGCACGAGCGTGCAGTGCGAGGGCCTCGGTCAGTGTGGACTTGCCGGCGTCGGGGTGGCTGATGACGGCGAAGGTGCGGCGTGGGCGAGTGTCAGACACTGTGCTGAATCTACCCGGGGTCGGGGCTGCGGACACAGTCGCGGGCTGGTCCGAGCCCCACCGTGACGGGCAGAGTGGTGCCGTGCGGGACACGGAGTGGGCGGACGCGGCGTTGGTGGTGGGGGAGTCGGTGCTCGACGTGGTGCGGGTGCCGGACGCTGCGCCGAGCAGTCGCCCGGGTGGCTCGGCGGTCAACACCGCGGTCGCGCTGGCGCGGTTGGGCCGGTCGACCCGGCTGGCCACCTGCTACGCCGACGACGCCGGTGGCCGCGAGATCGTCCGCCATCTGGCGGGTGCGGGCGTGGCGCTCGCCGGCGACCCCCACGTGGTGGCGAGCACTGCGCGAGCCGATGCGGTGATCGACGCCTCCGGCGCGGCGCACTACGAGATCACCGTCGACTGGCGGCTGCCGGTGTTGTCGGGGTTGCTGTCGGCGTTGTCGTCGTCGGCGGCGGGAACCGGCCCCCGGGTGGTGCATGTGACCTCCTTCGCGCCGCTCCTGGCGCCGGGTGCCGCGCAGGTGCTGGAGCTGGTGCAGCGGCTAAGGCCGCACTGCGCGGTGAGCTACGACGTCAACCTGCGCCCGGCGGTCACCGGGGCCGGGCCCGAGGTGGTCGCCGCGGTGCAGCGGATGGCGGCGATGGCCGATCTGGTGAAGGCCTCCGACGAGGATCTGGCGGCCCTGTGGCCGACCGACGGCGTCGAGGGCGGCGTGTGGCGCCTGCTGGCGGCCGGTGCGGCGGCGGTGGTCGTCACCCGGGGTGCGGCGGGCGCGAGCTGGCACACGCGCGCGGCAGGGACCTCCGGCGCCGGCAGCGTGGCCGGCGTGCCGGTCGTGGTGGTCGACACGATCGGGGCGGGCGACACCTTCAGCGCCGCGCTGATCGACCGGCTGTGGCCGCACCTGGGCGCGGGAGCTGGACCCAGGCTCGCCGGGCTGGAGGCCGAACAGTGGCGCGCCGCGCTGGCCTTCGCCGTCCGGGCCGCGGCGGTGACGGTCTCCCGGCACGGTGCCGATCCGCCGTCGGCGGACGAGCTCTAGGCGCGAGACTCAGTAGCTGACCGGACCCGGATAGACGTCCACGCCGAGCGGTGCCTGGCGGATCATCTCGGCGACCTCGGGGGAGATCCGCCTGGTGCCGGTGTGGTCGACGAGGAAGGCCAGACCGTGCGGCGTCGTCCACAGGTAGCGGCCCTCGCCCACCTGTCGAGCCTGGTAGCCGGCGTGGGTCTTCCAGCGGTGATGGGTGCGCCCCAGCGGGCCGGAGTTGTGAGTGCCGGTCTGCTCGTCGTGGAGGTGGGGGCCTGGGGGCCCGGTGCTGCGATAGGGGGTGACGTGGTCGTAGTCGACGTTGCGGCTGGTGGCGGCGGCATAGGGCCAGTAGTCGCCACAGGTCTGGAGGTAGACCCGCTCCTTGAGCGCCTCGGGGTGCTCGTAGGCGGTGGTGCGGACCCGGTTGTTGAGGTCGATCACCGGCTTGACGGTGACCTTCGTGCGGTGCAGCAGCCGGTGCAGCTGAGTGAGCGTGTGTGCGCGCAGCCCGTGGTTGCCGGTGGGCTCGGCCCGGGCGACGCCCGCCGCCTGGCCGGTGAGCGCGGCCTCGTGCAGGTGGAGGTAGAGGACGGCCTTGGGGCGGAGCCTCGTCCAGTCGATGGCGCGCAGGTGGCCCAGAAGCTCCTGCGGGAAGGCGATCGCCCGGTTGAGGCCGCACGCGCACGGGGCTGGGGCCTGCTCGTCGTCGTCGGCGGCGGCGTCGCTCGAGGGCTGCTCGGCGACCTCCTCGGCGACCTCCTCGGCGAGCAGCGTCAGCAGCTCCGCGGGCCTGGCGAGGTAGCCCAGGGCGACGGCGCGCCACTCGTCCCGGCACCGCTCCACGTCGTCGCGGCTCTGCAGGATCGCGACCACGCGGGTGAGGGTGGCGTCGATCCAGGCGGCGTCGCCGGCGTCGATCTGGGCGATCAGGGCACGCAGGCCGTATTCGTTCGTCCTGCCGAAGCCGACGTAGCGGCGCCGCTTCTCCTCCTCCACCCGGGCGTTGTGGAGATCGACGTCGGCCTCGATGATCGCCGCCTCGGCGACGTCGAGGATCCGGCCGCCTCCCTCGCGGCCGAGCATCCGCGCGATCGCGGCGTCGACCACGCCCACCCGGGCCAGGGGGAGGTGGCGGGACAGCCTGGCGACCTTGCGCACGATCCACAGGTCGACGATGCCGGTGGTGGCCGTGCCCCAGATCAGCGGCAGCCGGTGCTGGAGGTCGAGCGCGTCGGCGAGTGCGTGGTTGGTGGCGATCACGTGGGTGCCGCGGGCCAGCGCGATCTCACCCAGGCAGTGGTCCTGCACCAGCGGGGTGCCCTCGCCGCCGAGCCGCACCATCGCCAGGCGCCGGCGACGGCCGGCGTCGTCGACCTCGCCGTGGAGTGCCGCCCACTGGGCCAGCAGCTCGAGCTCACGGACCTCGCTCAGTCGTCGCTCGACCACCGCGGCGCCGGCGGCGTGCAGCACCGCGGTGGCGTCGAGGTCGGGCGTCGAGAAGGACATGCGACGAGCGTCGAACAGACCTCCGACACAATCCCCGCAGCCGCGGGGCTCGGGCTCAGTTCGCCCAGCGGTGCGCGGTCGCCGCCGCCAGCTCGGCGACGCTCGCGATGCCGTCGGCCAGCGCCTGGGCAGGCGTCGCGCCGTCGAGGTCGTCGTGGGCGGTGGTCAGCCAGAGCGCGACCGACCAGGCCGGCTGTCCGGCGAAGGCCGCCAACACGGCGTCGAGGCCCGGCAGCAGCGCGCCGTCGCGCACCTGCCAGGTCGGGTGGATCCACTGCTGGTCCGCGGTGCCGAGTGCCACCAGACGGCCCTCCTCGCGCAGCCGCCGCACCATGGCCACCTCGGCCGGGGCGCCGTCGATCACCAGCGCCTCGGCCAGCGCCGCCTCGTCGTAGAAGTCGGGCCCCACCTGGATCAGCATCGGGTTGCCCGCGGGCGCTGCGCCGCCGCGCTTGGACGCACCGTCGTTGCCCTGCCTGCGCTTCTTAGCCACGGCTCCATCCTGTCACCGGTCATGATGGGGGCATGCCCCTGCCTTCTGCCGTTCGAGGATCGACGATGTCGCCCGACGTCATCGTCCTGGCGACGCAACCTCTGACCGACCTGAGTCGTTGGCTGCGCGGCGACGGTCTGGAGATCGTCATGCTGGTCACCGGCTCGATGCTGCTGGGGCGGTTCGTGCGGTGGTCGGCGGACCAGTTCTCGGCCCGCGCGGAGCGTGCCGAGAGTGCCCCCGGGGGCAGCCGGGTGCGCTCGGAGGACTCCAAGCACCGGCGCGCGATCGCGCAGGTGATCACCTGGGCGATCGTGGTGCTGATCTACACCGTGACCACCATCGCGGTGCTGCAGAACCTCGGCGTCTCGCTCGGCGCGATCGTCCCGGCCGCCACGGTCGCCGGCGTGGCGCTCGGCTTCGGCGCGCAGCGGATCCTGCAGGACCTGCTGGCGGGCTTCTTCGTCCTCGCCGAGCGCCAGTACGGCTTCGGTGACCTGGTGCGGATCTCGGTGACCGGTGTCGCCACGCCGGTCCTCGGCACGGTGGAGAACGTGAGCCTGCGGATCACCTCGCTGCGCACCCCGACCGGCGAGGTGGTGATCACGCCCAATGGCCAGATCGTCCAGGTGACCAACCTGTCGCGGGACTGGGCGCGAGCGGTGATCGACGTGCCGGTGCCGATCGTCTTCGACGTGAACCTGGTCAGCAAGCTGCTGCGTGACGCCGGAGCGGCCGCCTACGAGGACCCGGCCCTGCACGAGCTGCTGCTCGATGCGCCGTCGGTGATGGGCGTGGAGTCCATCGAGATGGACCAGTTCACCGTGCGGGTGGTGGCCAGGACGCTGCCAGGTCGCCAGTTCGAGGTGAGCCGGGCGCTGCGGATGCAGATCACCCGCGCCCTGCGCGCGGAGGGGATCAACGTGCAGGCCGAAGAGGCGGGGACGACGGGAGGCGAGGGATGAACGGGCTCACGCTGGAGCGTCCGCGCTTCTCCACCATGGTCCTGGCCGGGATCTTCCTGGCCGCGATGGTGCTCTACCTCTTCGTCCGCCCGGACCCGGTCGAGCCGGCCCAGCCCACCCAGCAGTACGGCCCGGTGCAGCCGGAGGAGTCGCCGTCCGAGCCGAGTGAGACGCCGAGCCCGTCGCAACGCCCCAGCGCGACGCCGTCCGACTCCGAGACGACGCCGAGCGAGCCCGAGGGCTCGTCGCCCTCGCCGTCGCCCTCCGACCAGCCGACCCGTGGTGGGTCACCGTCGGCCACCCCGACCGACCCGGCGCCCGAGCCGGAGCCGAGCGAGGTGCCGACCTCGGAGCCGACGGGCACCTCCGTTCCGCAGGACGACGCCACTCCTTGAGCCGCGTCGTTTGCGGTCAGCGGGCCGGGGTACTGCCACGGCATGAACGACCAGCGCAGAGCGTGGCGGGCGGCGACGGCCCTGGTCAGCATCGCTGGGCTGGCCCTGGTCGCCTGCGGCGCTGCGACCGACGACCCGGTCTCGGATCGCCTGGAGCACTTCCATCGAGCGGTCGCGTCAGGCGATGGGGAGGGGGCCTGCGGGGATCTCGCCGCAGAGGCCCGGCGCAGCCTCGAGTCGGAGGAGGGCAAGCCCTGCTCTGAGGCGATCCTGGAGCTTGGCCTTCCCGAACCGCCCGGTCCGGGCGA
The DNA here is from genome assembly GCF_039528155.1 of Nocardioides dubius. Taxonomy (NCBI): domain Bacteria; kingdom Bacillati; phylum Actinomycetota; class Actinomycetes; order Propionibacteriales; family Nocardioidaceae; genus Nocardioides; species Nocardioides dubius. The sequence continues at coordinate 359,447 of NZ_BAAALG010000003.1, forward strand.
GGTGCACCGCTATGGGTCGATGGCTCAGGTTCGGCATGAGGACGACACCGCGTTCCTGAGCCGCTTCGACAGCGGCTGGCGCGTCGTCGCCGTTGGCTGTGCTCGGCAGCCGGACGACAAGCCCTATGACTGCGACATCGAGGTGGGTTGAGATGCGTGTCATCTTCGTCGCCTACCTCGCGGTGATCCTCGGCGGTCTGGCATGCCTGATGGCGATCGCGCTCGGGAGGCTCTGATGGGCAGGCTGAGACTGCATTCCCTGGGACTCTTCTTCGGGATCATCTTCCTGGCTAGCCTGATCGGTCAGGCTAGCGCGGGATGGCACGCCTTCAACGCGGAGCAAGCGGCGGAGGGGCTGGGCACGCTCACCTTCTGGCGTTACCTGGTCTCGGCCGACTTCGCGGTGGACGTCAGTGAGAACTGGCAGAGCGAGTACCTCTAATTCCTTCTCTACGTCACCGCCACGATCTGGCTGATCCAGCGAGGATCGCCGGAGTCGAAGGAGCCGGAGAAGGCCGGCCTGGAGTCCGACGAGGACCAGATGGTCGGCGTCCATGCCCGGCCGGACAGTCCCGCTTGGGCCAAGTCGGGAGGGTGGCGGACGCGGATCTTCTCCTACTCGCTGACGCTCACCATGGGAGCGATCTTCCTGCTGTCATGGCTGGTCCAGTCGATCGCCGGACGGGTCTCCTACAACGAGGAGCGCCTGGCGCGACGTCAGGACCCGGTCTCCTATCTCGACTATCTCGGCAACGCCGACTTCTGGTCCCGCACTCTGCAGAACTGGCAGTCGGAGTTCTTGGCAGTCGGGTCGATGGCGGTGCTGGCGATCTATCTGCGGCAGCGCGGATCGCCGGAAAGCAAGCCGGTCGGCGCCCCGCACGAAAGCACCGGGATCGAAGGGTGATGAGCGCGTAAGCGCGCGAATGCCAGGCGCCCCGGCGGGGTACAGATGGGCCACACTACGAACCAGGAGGTCGTGATGGCGGACGTCGTCGATCTGATCATGCAGGACCACCGCGAGGTGGAGCGTCTCTTCGCCGAGCTCGAGAGCAATCCGCAGGCTCGGCCGACGGTGGTCCCGGTCCTCACCACGCTGCTCGCCGCGCACAGCCGCGCCGAGGAGTCGGAGGTCTATCCGGCAGCGGCCGATGCCGGTGGCGCCGACGACGTGGAGCACAGCCAGCAGGAGCACATCGAGGCCGATGAGCTGCTCGAGAGGCTGGCCGAGGCCGACCCGGAGGGGGCCGAGTTCGAGGAGATCCTGGCCAAGGCCGTCGAGTCGGTGAGCCACCACATCGAAGAGGAGGAGGAGACCGTCCTCCTCCACATGCGCGAGCGGATGGATGTGAGCCGCCGCGAGGAGCTCGGGGACGCCTTCTTGAAGGCGCGGGAGGAGCACCTGGGTCAGCAGCCCGCCGACATCACCCGCGACGAGCTGCGGCGCCAGGCCGACAACGCCGGGATCACCGGCGTGTCGGGCCTGGACAAGGCCAGCCTGCAGGAGGAGCTGCGCAAGCAGGCTGACGGCTAGGCGGGACCGCCGGCGTCGGGCGCG
>NZ_BAAALG010000003.1:361030-363888 GCF_039528155.1 Nocardioides dubius
TCGCTGATCCGGGCGGCGAGGTCGTCGCGCTGGTCCTCGGTGAGCGCGATCCCGGCTTCCTGCAGGCCCTTGTCCAACTCGTCGCGGACGGTTCCCTCGGTGGCGGTCTCCTGCCAGGCGTTGACGCGCTCGATCACGCGGCGCAGGGCTTCGTCCCGGGCATCGTCCTGATTCATCTCAGTCATGCGCAGCGGTTCCCGCTACGGCACCGGAGCATGCGCCGGTGCCGTTGGCCCGGAGTAGGTAGGTTCTGACACACGTCATCCGCTACCTGAGGAGAACCCGTGGACCTGTTCGAGATCGACCAGACCCAGCGCCTGCGCCGCGAGGAGGCCGCCGCCAAGCTGCGTGTGCTCGCCGACGCGCTGTCGAAGCACAACTCCGTGGAGTTCGAGCGCAACGGCGCCCGGATCACCGTCAGCATCCCCGACGAGGTGGAGCTGAAGGTGGAGGTGGAGCTGGGCGATGAGAACGAGCTCGAGATCGAGCTCACCTGGTAGTCGTCCGGCTCACCGGAACGCGAGCCAGAGTCCCACCGCCGTAGGCAGCAGACCCAGCAGGAGCCAGGGGCTGAGCACGCTGCGGCGGTGGATGGCGAGCCCGGCGGCGACGCCGATGACGCCGAACGCGCCGGCGATCACGTTGAGCCCGATCCGGGCCGAGGTGGCCGAGGCGGGGGTGGCGAGCGCGGCGAGGATCACGCCGGCCGCCAGGTGCGCGAGCGTGGTCACCGTGATCGACGACATCACCCACTGCTGGACGTGGGTGAGCGACTTGTCGTTGCGCGGCCGGACCGGGTTGTTCGGGTCCATCAGGTGCTTGCGGCGCTTGACGGGCTTGACAGCGGGCTGGGTTGCGGCCATGGAAGCCTCCAAGTTGTTGGTGTCCTAATAGTTTGTACACCAACAATTGGTAGGCTTTCAACATGACCTCGGCTGACCCGCGCTCTGCGCTCGACAACCCGCTCGCCCTGGACCAGCAGGTCTGCTTCGCGTTGGCGATCGCCTCGCGCAGCGTGGTCGCCCTGTACCGCCCGCTGTTGGAGCCGATGGGGCTGACCCACCCGCAGTACCTGGTGATGCTGGCGCTGTGGGAGAGCGAGCCGCTGCGGGTCGCGGACCTGGCGCGGATGCTCGAGCTCGACCCGGGCACGCTCTCCCCGCTGCTCAAGCGCCTGGAGGCGGCCGGCTACCTGCGCCGCGAGCGCGACCAGCGTGACGAGCGGGCCCTGGCCGTCGTGCTCACCGAGAAGGGGCGCGCCCTGCGCACCGACGCGGAGGCGATCCCGGCGGCGATCGTCGAGCGACTCGGCCTGCCGATCGAGGAGCTGATGGAGCTGCATCAGCGGCTCACTGCGGTGATCGCGGCGACCCGCTGATCGGGTCGCGGCTCAGGCGAGCTGGGTGAGCAGGCGCGCCACCCGCTCGACGGCGTACTTGATCGCGTCGGCGCTGCCCGCAGTGGTGGCGTAGAGCAGGGCGGCATCGGCGAGCAGGCGCAGCTGGACGACGTCGTCGTCCGCGATCTCGGGGTAGCCGCTGGCGTCCAGCACCGTGCGCAGCGCGGCGAGGAGCTGGGGCCACGAGGTGGACATCACGGCTGCCGTGCCCGGGGTCCGGGTGGCCTCCAGCATCGGCGCGAGCCGCAGGGTGACCACATCGGGCTCCAGGTGGGGTGCGTACAGCGCCTCGACCAGGAGGCGGGCCGTGGTGGCCGGCGTGCGTGCGCGCCGGCGCAGAGCGTCGGCATAGGCGTGTGCGCCGGCCACGCGGATCCGCTCCGCCTCCTCGACCGCGGCCAGGAAGAGGCCCTCGCGGTTGGGGAAGTAGTAGGAGGCCGAGCCTTGCGGGAGCCCTGCGGCTGCGGCCACCTGGCGGTGGGTGACGGCGTCCGGACCGCGGTCGATCAGCAGGCGGGCCGCAGCCTCGCGCATCGCCTGCTGCTTCTGTGCGGAGCGTTGCTGCTGCGTCGGGCGTCCGCCCGCTCCTCGCGCTCTGCTGGTGCTCACCTGGCCATCCTAGGGTCGGCGGAATACCTAGACGCGCGTATGGGTTATCTGGGTGTACGACCCGTCCACCGGCAGCAATGGCGCTGCCTTGACCTGAGGAAGCGATGACGTGCTTACCGCACAGGCTTTGAAGATCGACTGGGCCTCGATGCCCACGTACAACACCATCATGGCCGTGGCGGCAGGCGTTGGCCTGCTGAGCCTGGTCCTGTTCGTGCGCGATGTCGCGCGCAACGGCGAGGAGGCGAGCGCCGAAGGCTGGGCGCTGAACTTCGGAGTGCTCGGCGCGATCCTCGCCAGCACCGGCCTGCACATGACCCTGACCTGGCCGCTGGCCGCAGGCGGGTTCCCCTTCGACAACATCATCTTCGGTGAGACCAGCCTGGGCTTCGGCGTCCTGCTGCTGGCCGCCTCGCTCTACCTGTGGAAGCGCGGCACCGAGGCACTGACGGGCACCGAGGTGCTGCCGCGGCTGGCCAAGATCGCCCGTCCGGTCAGCACGTTCGTCGGCTTCCTCGGCGGCGCGCTGATCGCCATCGCCGTGGCCGGGATCAAGTACGAGCTCTTCGCGGCACCGGCCGAGGAGCCGATCTCCGGTGAGTTCGCCGAGTGGCCGCTGGTCGAGGCGATCTTCATGTCCGGGCTGCTCGGCCTGGTCGGGGTGGGCGCGATCGCCTTCCCGTTCGCCGTCCGCTCGGTGCTGCGCGGTGACTCCCTGCGCTCCCTGGCCACGCAGGTGGTCGGCTGGGCCTGGGCGATCACGGGCGTGGTCTTCGCGCTCTTCGGCGTGATGAACTTCTTCACCCACATCGGATTGATCGTCAACACCATGTGATCTCCTTGCAGACAA
>NZ_BAAALG010000003.1:363941-401844 GCF_039528155.1 Nocardioides dubius
TCGTTCGTGCTGCTGGGCCGTTGTGGTGCTGATCAGTCCTGCGCGGCGCTGATCGTGGACACGTCGATCACATAGCGGTAGCGGACGTCGCCGGCCACCACCTTGTCGTAGGCCTCGGTCACCTCGTCGGCGGTGATCGTCTCGATCTGGGCACCGATCCCGTGCTCGGCGCAGAAGGCCAGCATCTCCCGGGTCTCGGGGATGCCGCCGATGTTGGAGCCGGCGATCACCTTGCTGGTGCCGATCAGCCGGCCCGGGCGGACCCGGTACGGCTCGCTCGGCAGCCCGACGTTGGCGACCACGCCGCGTGGCTTGACCAGACCGAGGTAGCTCTCGATGTCGAGGTCCGCGCTGACCGTGTTGAGCACCAGGTCGAAGTAGCTGCGGCGCTCCTTCATCGCGGCCGCGTCGCTGGTGGCCACATGCTCGACCGCGCCGAGGGCGAGCGAGTCCGCAGCCTTGGCGTCGCTGCGCGACAGCACGCTCACCTGGGCGCCCATCGCGACCGCGAGCTTGACGCCCATGTGTCCCAGGCCGCCCATGCCGACGACCGCCACCCGGCTGCCGGGGCCGACGCCCCAGCGCCGCAACGGCGAGTAGGTGGTGATCCCGGCGCAGAGCAGGGGAGCGGCCTCGTCCAGGCCGATGCCGTCGGGGATCGGGCAGGCGAACCGCTCGCTGACCACGACGGAGCGCGCGTAGCCGCCGAGCGTCGGGTCGCCGTCGTAGCCGACGCCGTTGTAGGTCATCACCGCACCGCGGGTGCAGTGCTGCTCGAAGCCGTCCTTGCAGAACTCGCACTCGCCACAGCTGTCCACCATGCAGCCGACGCCTACGCGGTCGCCGACCTTGAGGGTGGTCACGGCGGAGCCGACCGCGGCCACCACGCCGGCGATCTCGTGGCCGGGCACCATCGGGAAGATCGCGCTTCCCCACTCCTCGCGCACCTGGTGGATGTCGCTGTGGCAGATGCCGGCGAAGGCGATCTCGATGGCGACGTCGTCCTCGCGCAGATCGCGACGCTCGATGAGACGGGGGATGAAGGCGGCACCTGCCGATTCTGCGACGAGGGCCGGGGTCTGTGTGGGCATGCTGTCACGCTATCTCGGTGGTAGTCGGGGCGTGGTGCGACGAGGCCGTCCGGCGTAGTCTCGGCAGCGGTCCAGACAGCGTCAGCGCGCGCGAGTGCTCTTAGACTGAGTCCGGGAATGCCGAGGGCGTCACGCAGGCATGGGGGCTGAACACGTGACGGCGACCTCCGCGACCACTCGATCCGTTCCGCTACGACGTGATAGGCCGACGTGCACGACTTCGCCCCTGAGGACCGCCGCGTACTGGCCGACCTCGCTGACTGGATGGCTGAGCGGCGCGCGGAGCCGACGGCGGCACGTCCGTGCTCGGGCGACGAGCTCCCGGAGGTCGGCCCCGACGGCGTCGGCATCGAGGCGACCTGGGCGGTGCTGCGCGACGCGCTGCTGCCCTCCGCGTTCCCTACCGACCATCCGCGCTACCTGGCCTTCGTCGGTGGCTCGCCGGCCCCGGCCGCGATCATCGCGGACGCGGCGCTCTCGGCAGCAGCCGTCTACGGCGGCAGCGAGTTGGAGGCGGGTGCGGTGGTCACCGCGGAGCGGGCCGCGATGCGCTGGCTGTGTGAGGTCGTGGGCTATCCCGACAGCGCCCACGGGACCTTCGTCAGCGGTGGCTCGCTGGCCAACCTCAGTGCGTTGGTGGCGGCACGCCACGGTCGGGTCGCCACCGACGGTCGGGCACCGCATGTGATCGTCGCCGGTGCCTCGGCGCACTCGTCGGTGCGCTCGGCGGCCGCGATCATGGGATGTGAGGTGGTCTGGGCAGGATCTCCGGACCACCCGCTCGACCGTGCCGACGTGGCCGACGTCCTCAGCACGCTGGACCGGCGCGACGTGGTCGCCGTCGTCGCGACCGCCGGTGCCACCAACACCGGTGCCGTCGACCGGCTCGAGGAGATCTCCGAGCTGTGTCAGGAGCGCGGCGTGTGGCTGCACGTCGATGCTGCCTACGGCGGAGCGGCGATGCTGGCCTCCTCCCATCGCAAGCAGTTCGCCGGCATCGAGCGTGCCGACTCGATCACCATCGACCCGCACAAGTGGCTCTTCACGCCGTTCGACTGCGCGGCCGTGCTGTACCTCAATCCCGAGCTGGCGTTGGCCGCACACCGTCAGCGCGCCGCCTACCTCGACGTCGTCAACGAGGCGGACGGTGACAACCCGGCCGACTACGCCGCGCACCTGAGCCGTCGCGCCCGGGGTGTGCCGGTCTGGGCGTCGCTGGTGGCCAACGGGACGGCGGCGCACGTCGACGCCGTCGAGCAGTGCCTGGCGCTGGCAGCCCATGCGGTGAAGGAGATCGACGCCGCCGAGCACCTCGAGCTGGCCGGTGATCCGCACCTCTCGGTGGTGCTCTTCCACCGCGTCGGATGGTCGCGGGAGCAGTACGAGAGCTGGTCGGCTGCCGCGAGGCGTGGCGGTTTCGCGCTGGTAACCCCTACGTTGTATGGAGAACACCACGTCCTTCGTCTGTGCTTCGTGAATCCACTGACGACCACGGCCGACATAGACCTCGTCCTAGAAAGCCTGGAGTGTGATGCGCCCCTCTCGTGAGCGAGCCTCGCTGTGATGACGCAGAAGACCACCACCTGGTTCACCCGGGGGATGGTCTCGCCGAAGACGGCCGCGTGGATCCGCAGCGCCCAGACGGCGGTGGCCTGGCTCTCCTGGGGAGTGCTGATCATCGGCCTCTCGGCCAACCAGATCGCGCTGGTGATGGACTATCGCAACAGCGCCGCGATCCTGTTGACGTCCTTGGCCGCCTTCTTCCCGCTGCTGGTGCTGCGGCTCCTGCTCACGGTGATCATCTCGCCGACCCGTCGTGGCCCGCTGTTGCTGCTCTGCGCCGCCGTGGCTGCGTGGTCCTTGGGCTCGATGCTGGTCAACGCCGCGCGCCTGGAGGCGAACGCGCACTTCCCGGCGCAGGGCGAATGGCTCTTCCTGGTCTCCTACCTCGGCATGGCCGGCTATCTGCTCGGCGACGTCGACCTGCGCTCGCCGCGGCCGACGCGCGGGTGGCTCGACGTCGCCGTGATCTGTGGCGCCGTCGCCTGCCTGGCCTCCCTGCTGCTGGTGACGCCGATCCGGCTCGCCTCCAACCAGGAGGGCGCCCCGCTGCTGCTGGCGTTGATCTATCCGCTCGCCGACAGCGCGCTCGCCCTGACCGTGCTCAGCCAATCGCTGCTGCTGAGCCGCAGCGACCACCGCAAGTCCGTGATGCTCGGGGCGGCGTTCGTGATGCTCGCGTTCGCGGACTCCGCACTGGCCCTGCAGGTCTCAGCCCGCACCTACGACTTCGGCAACCTGAGCAACGCCTTGTGGGGCGGTGCCTTCGCGCTGATGGTCGCGGCCGCCTGCCGGCCCAAGAAGGCGGTCATCCGTGCCGTGCCCAAGGAGGCCGGGACGGGAGTCCTGATCGGTGCAGCCGTCGTCGCCCTGGCGGAGCTGACGGTGCGCCCCGACGACACGCTCGCCTTCTACACGCTGCCGCCGGCGGTGATCACCCTCGGCTGTGTCGCCGCCAGGATGACGCTGGCGCTGCGTGACGCCAACCGGGCCAGCGAGGCGTTGGCGCTCTCGATGACCGATGACCTCACCAAGCTGCCGAACCGGCGAGCGGTCCGCACCTGGCTGGCCGAGGGGTTGGACCGGCGGACCCCGATGGCCCTGATGCTGCTCGACCTCGACGGCTTCAAGGAGGTCAACGACTCGCTCGGGCACCGGGCTGGTGACACGGTGCTGCGGCTGGTCGCGATCCGGTTGCGGGCAGCGGTGGACAGCAGGGTGCGGATCGCCCGGCTGGGCGGCGACGAGTTCGCGATCTTCCTCGACACCGCCGACGAGATCGAGCTGATGGAGACCGCCCACGAGGTGCTCGGCGAGCTGGCCAAGCCGATCCTGGTCGAGGAGATCGAGATCAGCCCGGCAGGCTCCATCGGCGTCACGGTCGCGCTCGCCGACGACACCGACGGCAGCGAGGTGCTGCGTCGTGCCGACGTGGCGATGTACCAGGCGAAGAACTCCGGCCTGGGCGCGGCGCTCTACGACGCCGCGCTGGATGAGTTCTCCCGCTCGCGCCTGCAGCTGGCCGAAGAGCTGCGCAAGGGCATCGCCGACGGCCAGATCGAGGTCTGGTACCAGCCGCAGTACGACGCAACTGCCATGCAGGTCTCGGGTCTGGAGGCACTCGTGCGCTGGCGGCACCCGGTGCAGGGGCTGATCAGCCCGGTCTCGTTCCTGCCGGCGGCACGCCGCGCCGGGTTGATGGGGCCGCTCTCCGAGGTGGTCGCCCAGCAGGCCGCACGCGACTTCCACGACCGCCTCAAGAGCGGGGTGGACCTGCGGGTGGCGATCAACTGTGCCCCGCCCGAGCTGCTCGGCCCGACCTTCCTCCCGCAGCTCTACGCCTCGATCGCCCAGTGGGCGGTCCCGGACGACCGGCTGGTCCTCGAGGTCACCGAGGACTCCTTCCTCGCTGACCCGCAGCGCACCCGCGAGGTGCTGGCCGACCTGCGCAGCAAGGGCGTCCAGATCTCGATCGACGACTACGGCACCGGCTTCTCCTCGCTCACCTACCTGCAGAACCTGCCGGTGCAGGAGCTGAAGATCGACCGCTCGCTGATCGCCGACGTCGCCGCCGACGACCGCAGCCGCGCGATCGTGGCCTCGACCATCCAGCTCGCCCATGCACTGGACATGCGCATCGTCGCCGAGGGCGTCGAGAACGCCGCGACCCTCGAATGCCTGGTGGAGATGGGCATCGACACGGTGCAGGGCTACCACCTCGCCCGCCCGATGCCGTCCGCGCAGATCCATCAGTGGCTGCAGGACTCCACCACCAACGCGCCGGTTCCGGGCCCGCGCGCTCCGTACCGCACCGTCGATCCGTCAAGCACCTGAGAGGCTCCCGAATGACTGCAGCACCCTTGCGATTCGTCTTCAACCCGCAAGGCGAGGAACTGGCAGCCGCCAAGCGGTGTGAGGCCGACGTCTTCTTGGAGACCTACGGCAACACGCCGGCGGAGTTCGAGGTGGAGTACGGCCCCTACGAGAGCGCTACCGGGTTCATGACCATCCTGCGCGAGGACGGCGAGGCCGTCGCCGCGGCGCGCTTCATCACCCCCGGGCCGGCCGGTCTCAAGACGCTCAACGACGTGAGCCGCGAGCCCTGGCAGGTGGATGGGCTGCGCTCGGCACGGGCGGCCGGCGTCGACATCAGCCGGACCTGGGACATCGCGACCATCGCAGTGCGTCGTGGTGCCGGGCGTGGCGGTCTGTGTGCCGCGGCGCTCTACCACGGGATCGTGGCCTCGGCACTGGCCAACGGGGCCGAGTGGATCGTGATGATCATGGACCGCCACGCGCGTGTCCTGCTGACCAGCCTCGGCATGCAGACCCGTGGACTGCCGGGCACCGCAGCAGGCGAATACCTGGGCTCCGACAACAGCACCCCGCTCTGGGCGAACCTGCACCGGATGTTCGAGCACCAGCGCCAGGAGAGCCCCGACGCCTACCGGCTGATCTTCCAGGGGATCGGGCTCGATGGGATCGCGCTGCCGACCGACTGGACCTTCGAGGTGCCGGCGGAGCACTAGGCCAGCGCGCCGCCGATCAGCCCGATCCCACCCAGCAGGGAGACGGCGAGCACGACCCGGCGCACCGTCCCAGCCGAGAGCCGGTGCGCCAGGGCGAGCCCGAGCGCGGTCCCCGCGGCAAGGGCGGCGAGCTGGGGCCACGACGGGAGTCGTAGGCCCAGCGCCAGCGCGGTGACCAGGTTCTGGGTGAGGAAGAAGGCGTGCAGGTTGGCGCGGGTCTCCGCTGCCGTCCAGCCGGCGTTCGCCACGTAGAGGCCGATCGGCGGGCCGCCGACCCCACCGACCACGTTCAGCAAGGCGCTGCTGGATCCGGTCAGCGCGGCCGCCTCGGGGCGGGCGAACCACGCCGAGCGCAGACCGAGGCCGAGCAGCAGCACGCCGATCACCACGGCGACGCCGCTGCCCAGCGCGAGCCAGGTCGTGTCGGCGTCGCGCAGCAGCCACGCGACCAGCGGTGTGCACAACAGCGTGGGCAGCAGGAGCGAGGCGACGGCGCGCGGCCTGACGCGCCGACGCTCCTGGGCGAGCGGCACGATCGAGGAGAGTGCGGCGAGCAGCACGCAGACGGCGACCCCGTCGTGCGGGCCCAGCGCGAGCAGCAGCGCGGGTGCAGCGATCAGCGAGAAGCCCATCCCGCTGACCGCCTGGGCGAAGGCACCGGCGGCGATGACGATGGGGACGAGCAGCAGCAGGGCATCACTCATCGCGGTGCGCGTCGAGGCGACAGCGTGCCTGGAAGACGATCGCGATCAGCATCAGCAGCACCGGGATCCCGGCGAATCCCCACAGCACCGCGTCGAGGGCGCCCTGGCTCTGCGGCACCACCTCGTCGCCGCTGGTCGACACGAAGCCGCCGATCGCCAACGCCATCGCGTAGACGTACGGCCCGATCGCGGTGCCGACCGCCTCGGTCGCCGTCCACACCCCGGTATAGGCGCCGGCACGGGAGATGCCGCGGCGCTCGGCCGCGGCGACGGCGTCGGGGAGCATCGAGAAGGCGAGAAGCTGGAGCCCGGCGAAGGAGAGGCCGAGCAGCGCGACCACCGCCACCGTGAACGCGACGCCGACCCGATCCGCGACGAGCATCGCTGCCGAGCCGAGGATGAACAGGGCCTGCGCGGCGAGCAGGCCGCGCTGCTTGCCGAGGCTCCGAGACAGCCGCAGCCACAGCGGCGAGGCGACGACGGCGGGAGCCAGGAACGCACCCATCAGCACGGCGGTCAGCCCGGTGTCGTCGAGGACGTAGTCGGCGTAGAACGGCACCGCGGCGAGCACCAGGTGGGTGGTGGTGCCGGTGAAGAGGTAGGAGCAGATCAGCCACCGGAAGTCGAGGTCGTGCCAGGCCAGGGCCAGGTCGGCGCGGGTGTGGTGGCGCTGCTCGTCGGGCACCCGGAAGCCGCATGCCCGGGTCAGCCGGCGCACCCCGTTGATCGCGACCAGTCCGGTGATCACCATGAAGCCCGCGAGGATCAACGCCATCAGCGCATACGACCCGCGCTCGTGGTCCTTGACCAGCGCCGGGGCGAGCACGCCGGCAGCGAGCAGGCCGACAGTCAGCATGACCATGCGCACCATGAAGACCCGGGTGCGCTCGTGGTAGCCGATCTGCAGGTCCGACGGCGTGGTCAGGTACGGCACCTGGAAGCACGCGAAGAGCAGGTTGCCGAGCACGTAGAAGCCGCCGACCCACAGGGCGGCGCCGGCTCCGGTCAGGCTGTCGGGCACCGAGAACATCGCCACCATCGCGAGCCCCAGCAGGAGGCCGACGCGCAGCATTCGGAGCCGATGCCCGTTGCGCCGGGCCTGCCGGTCGGAGGCGGTGCCGAGCAGGGGATGCACCACCGCGTCGATGATCTTCGGCACCAGCAGCGTGAGTCCTGCCAGCAGTGGCGATACGTCGAGCACGTTGGTCAGGAAGTAGAGCAGCAACAGGCCGGGAACGGTCACCCAGACGCCCATGCCGAGCGAGCCGGTGCCGTAGAGCACCAGGTCGCCGCTCGCGGCCCGGGTCGCGGTGCCGGCTCCTGCCGACGTGGTGGCCTCAGCCATGACGCACCGCCCGTCCGGCGCGCTGCAGCGGCCCGGCCGCCAGCGGTGCTCCGTCCAAGGCCCCGGAGCCGAGGCGGTCGGCGAAGGTCCGCGTCACGATCCGGTCGGCGAGCCCCGGCAGATGCCGGGCGAGGGTGAGCTCGACGGCACCGCGGGCCGTGGTCGGCAGGTCCCGGTGCACCCGGCGGGCGAGACCGGCGCGCAGCACGGCGTCGACGACGCCGTCGAGGGGCTCGTACTGGCTCATCCCCTCCAGGGAGAGCCCGGCCTCGGCGGTGGAGGCATGGATCGGACTGCGCACCGCCGAGGGGTAGACGCAGGTGACGCCGACGTGCGGGGCGAGCTCGAGGCGCAGCGCGTCGGCGTAGGCGACCATCGCCCGCTTCGAGGCGCCGTAGGCAGCGGCCAGCGGCAGCTGCATCGCCGCCATCCGGGAGGCCAGCATCACCACCCGTCCGCGGGAGGCGATCAGCGCGTCGGCGCTCGCAGCGCTCACCCGCCAGGTGCCGAGCAGGTTGATCTCCAGCTGGCGCCGGACCTCCAGGCCGGGAGCCAGCTCGGCCGGTGCCGGGCCGCCGATGCCCGCATTGTTGATCAGCAGGTCGAGCCCGCCGAGTCGCTCGATCGCCGCCCGGGGCGCGGCACCTGCCTGGGCGTCGTCGGTGATGTCGCAGGCGAGGACCTCGATCGGGTCGTCGTCACGCGGTGCCAGGTCGAGGCCCACCACGTGGGCGCCGAGACCGGTGAGCCGTTCGCCGAGGGCCCGCCCGAAGGTGCCGGAGGCGCCGGTGATCAGCACCCGCAGGCCCGCGGGGTCGCGGCGACCGCCGTCGAGGACCGGGCGCAGCGGCCCGATCGCGTGGAGGAGGAAGCTCATCGGTGGGCCTCGGCCTTCTGCTCGGTGCCGGCGGCGCCGGCCGTGTTCGTGGTGCGGGCTGCCGGACGAGTGATGCCGTCACCGGCGGCGGCACGCCGCTCGCCTGCGGCGATCTCACGGCCGATGTCGGCGAGATAGTCGTCGAAGTCGATCCGCATGGCGGGACGGCGCTGGCCCCAGCGTGCCGTCGCCTGCTGGAGGGCGCGCTGGACCTGGCGTTGCTGCTGGTCGGCGGCCGGCAGGGCGTAGCGGCCCGAGAGCCACGCGGCGTACAGCTTGGCCTGGGCCTCCACGACGGGCAGCGCCGCGCCGGTCGACTGCATCAGGCCGACGAAGCCGAGGGTGGGCTCGGCCAAGTGGAAGACCCGCCGGTACAGCGGCATCGCCTCGGCGTCGTCGCCCAGCCAAGCGGCGGAGAGGAACGGGATGCTCACCCGGTAGCCCGTCGCCCAGACCACGGTGTCGACGGCCTCGCTGGTGCCGTCGCTGAAGACCACCCGGTCGCCGTCGAAGCGGGCGATCCCCGGACGTGGCAGCACCTCGCCATGGGTGAGCCGGTGCAGGATCGTGTCGCTGATCGTGGGGTGGTTCTGGAAGAGCCCGCCGGCGGGCGCCGGGAGCCCGTAGTCCTGGGGGCGGCCGACGGCGAGGCGCAGCATCGTCTCGGCGAGCCGTTGCCGCAGCCGCCAGGGGAGTGCCGAGATCGCGCCGCCGGTGGCGTCGGCGGGGCGCCCGAAGAGGTACTTGGGCACGATGTGCACGCCGTGCCGCGCCGAGAGCAGGACCGGGGCGGCTGCGACGTGGGAGGCATCGACGGCGATGTCCATCGCGGAGTTGCCCATCCCGACGACCAGCACCCGCTTGCCGCGGAAGGCCTCCGCCGTGCGGTAGTCGTGGGCATGCAGCTGGGTGCCGGTGAACTCGCCGGGGTAGTCGGGGCTGGGCCACTTGGGGTCCCAGTTGTGCCCGTTGGCGACCACCACGGCATCGACGGTGAGCTCCGGATGGTCGGGATGGTCGGTGCGCACGGTCCACCGTCCTTGCTCCTCGTCCCGCTCGACGGCGGCGACGGTGGTGCCCATCCGCAGGTGGTCGCGGAGGCCGAACGTGTCGGCGTAGTCGGAGAGGTAGCCGGCGATGTGATCGGCCGACGGATAGTCGGGCCAGTGCGCGGGCATCGGCAGATCGGCGAACTCGGTGCGGCCCTTGCTGGTGTTGAGGTGCAGCGACGCGTAGGCGGGCGAGCCCTCGTTCTGCCGGACCCACAGACCTCCCGGGTTCTGCGAGCGATCGAGGGTCACCACGTCGGCGCCGACGTCGATGAGGGCCTTGGTGGCGGCCAGGCCGGCGGCACCGGCGCCGATCACGGCAACGCGGAGGGGAGAGGGCATCAGGTGACTCCGATCGCTCGGCACAGGGCCGGGTGGGTGACGGCCCAACGCTAGGTCTGCCGGGCCCGCTCGCCCATGGTGCGTTCCCCGGAGTTCGCCGTTCTCATTGTGGGGCGCCACAACCTTGGCGCAGGATGGGCGGATGAGCACCGGGGATTGGGACGACGTCGTCGCGCTGGTCGAGGCGGTGATGGCCGACGAGGACCTGGTCACCACCGCGATCACCGGCGTGCGACAGCTGGTCCAGGAGGTGGCGAGCCTTCCGCCGGCGGACATGGCGGGCCAGACCCGGGCGATGATGGCCGCCGCCACTCGCGCCCTCGCCGGCCGGCGCGGCCCGACCGAGGCCGAGCTCTCCTTCGTGGAGGACCTTGCCGTCACCCGCGCCCAGCAGGGCATCCCGATCGAGGTGGTGCTGGCGGCGATCCACGTCTCGGAGCGGGCGATCTGGAGCCGCGGCCGGGAGGTGGCCGCCGAGCTGGGCCTCGACCCGATGCGGGTGCTCGACGCGCGCGAGCTGTACGACGACTGGGCCGAGGCGGTCCGTGCCCGGCTGATCCGGGCGCACCGCGAGGCCGGCAGCCGGAGCAGCGGCGCGGACCGTGAGGTCGAGGTGGTGCGCCGACTGCTCGGCGGCGGCACGGCCGGCGCGCTCGCTGCCGCCGAGGCCGGCCTGACGCCGGGGCGCCCGGTGTGGGTGCTGGCCGCCCAGGGGGACGACGCCCTGCAGCGGCTGCGCAAGGTCGCCGGGCACCGCCCGCAGGCCTGGGCCGCCGACCTGATCGACGGCTCGGTGGCGATCACCGCCCGGGCACCGGCCGATCCTGGCTCCGGCGCGGAGCGTGATGCCGGCGCGGATCGTGACGGCGGCGCGGCGGCCGAGGTGATCGGCGTTGCCGGCCCGGTGCCGATCGAGGAGGCCGGTGCGGCGCGCCGGCTGGCGATCACCGCGATCGCGGCAGGGCGCTCTGCCGGCCGCCAGGGACTGGTCCCGATCGCCGAGGTGGCGGTCCTGGCCGCCCTCGGCTCGCGCGAGGATCTCGCGGTGGTCCTCGAGGAGCGCTACGGCACCGCGCGGGCCGCGCTGGGAGCCCAGGCGCCCGCCGTCACCCGAACGGTGTTGGCCTGGTTGGACGCGGCGCGCGAGACAGAGGTGGCTGCCGCTGCGCTCTACGTGCACGCGAACACGGTGCGCAACCGGGTCCAGCGCTTCAGCGAGGTGACCGGCCTGGATCTCGGCCATCCGGTGGAGGCGATGCAGGCCTGGTGGCTGTGCGAGCTGTGGAGTCTGACCTGATCGGTCCGCGATGGTCGGGTCTCGCGATCGTGCCGCTGACAGTGTTGCCACAGAAGAAGGAGGAGTCGTGATCGCAACGCTGAACAGGCTGGTCGACGTCATCGAGGAACAGATCGGCGAGCAGCCCGACCTCGCCGCGCTGGCGGCCCAGGCAGGCACCACCGAGTACCACCTGCGGCGGATGTTCTCGTCGCTGGCCGGCATGCCGGTCTCGGAGTACGTGCGTCGCCGGCGGATGACCCGCGCCGCGTCGGACCTGATCGCCGGCGCGGACCTGTTGAGCATCGCCGTCCGCTACGGGTACGGGTCGGCGGAGGCGCTGACCCGGGCCTTCCGGGCGGTGCACGGGGTGAGTCCCCGTGACGTCCGTCGCGATGGCGGCCCTCTACGCAGCCAACCCCACCTCAGGTTCCGCCTGACCGTCGAAGGGAGCACCCCCATGGACACCCGCATCATCGAGCGCCCGGCCTTCCGCCTGATCGGCCATGCCGCACGGGTCCCGCTGATCCACCACGGCGTCAATCCGCAGATCCAGGAGTTGATCTCGTCGCTCGACGCCCGTGCCCACGAGCGCCTCAAGGGGCTCAGCGAGGTCGAGCCGGCCGGGCTGCTCCAGGTGAGCGCCGACGTCGATCCGGACTATGCCGAGGGCAGCGAGCTGACCTACCTGCACGGCGTCGCCGTCAACGAGGAGACCCCGGCCCCGGACGACCTCACCGCGATCGACGTGGAGCCCGGCGCCTGGGCGGTCTTCCGCAGCTCCGGCCCGCATCCGGCGGCGTTGCAGAGCGTCTGGTCGGCGACGGCGACCGAGTGGTTCCCCTCGAATCCGTGGCGGCTGCGACCGGGGCCGTCGCTCGTCGCGGTGCTGGAGCGCGCGGCCGACTTCAGCACGGCCACCTGCGAGCTCTGGCTGCCGGTGGAGCCCGAGTGAGTCACCGTGGGCGCCGTGACGAGGTAACGCCGATCACAGAGAAATGAAACATTCCCGAAACATTCGGTCGGCTTCCGTGAAACAGGACGCCCGTAGCCTCGGGGCAACGATTGTCGAAGATTGCGAGCTAGCACATGACTGCCAACGAAGTCCGCCACGTTGCCATCACCGAGGTTCTCAACCGCTCGGCCGTGGACACCACGGAGATCCGCCCGCTGAGCGAGATCTGGGCATGCGACGTCTTCAACCTGGACAAGATGGAGGAGGCGCTCTCCAAGAACGCCTTCAAGGCGGTCAAGAAGACCGTGCAGACCGGTGAGCCGCTCGACAAGGCCACCGCGGACATCGTTGCCGCTGCGATGAAGGCCTGGGCGATGGAGAAGGGTGCGAAGTTCTTCTCGCACGTCTTCTACCCGCTGACCAACATCACCGCGGAGAAGCACGACGGCTTCATCATCACCAACGCCGACGGCCAGGCGATCACCGAGTTCACCGGCAGCCTGCTGATCAAGGGCGAGCCGGACGGCTCCTCGTTCCCCAACGGCAGCCTGCGGATGACCAACGCCGCGCGTGGCTACACCGCCTGGGACCCGACCAGCCCGGCGTACATCATGCAGACCGCCAACGGCGCCACGCTGATGATCCCCTCGGTCTTCATGTCATGGACCGGCGAGGCGCTCGACAAGAAGATCCCGCTGCTGCGCTCCAACGCCGCCATGGACCAGGCCGCGCGTCGCGTGCTCGAGCTGATGGGCGAGACCGACATCGCTCCGCTGAACGCCAGCTGTGGACCCGAGCAGGAGTACTTCCTGGTCGACCAGCACTTCGCTGCCGCCCGCCCCGACCTGCTGCTCGCCGGCCGTACCCTGTTCGGCGCCGCGCCGGCCAAGGGCCAGGAGTTCGACGACCACTACTTCGGGGCCATCCCGGAGCGGGTCCAGGTCTACATGCAGGCCGTCGAGGACAAGCTCTACCGGCTCGGCATCCCGGCCAAGACCCACCACAACGAGGTGGCCCCCGGCCAGTTCGAGATCGCTCCGTACCACGAGGCGGCCAACGTCGCGGCCGACCACCAGCAGCTGGTGATGACGGTCCTCAAGGCGACCGCTGCCGAGCACGGCTTCCTGCTGCTGCTCCACGAGAAGCCGTTCGCGGGCATCAACGGCTCCGGCAAGCACGTCAACTGGTCGGTGGGCAACGCCACCCAGGGCAACCTGCTCGACCCGGGCACCTCGCCGGAGCACAACCTGAACTTCCTGCTCTTCTGTGGTGCCGTGATCCGTGGCGTGCACAAGTTCGGCCCGCTGCTGCGCGCCGTCATCGCCACCGCGTCCAACGACCACCGCCTCGGTGCCAACGAGGCGCCGCCGGCGATCCTCTCGGTCTACCTCGGTGACCAGCTCGAGGCCGTCTACAACGACATCAAGGCCGGCAAGATCGCCGTCTCCAGCGACGGCGGCGAGATGGACCTCGGCCTCTCCCAGATCCTCAACTTCAAGCGTGACCCGGGCGACCGCAACCGCACTTCGCCGTTCGCCTTCACCGGCAACCGCTTCGAGTTCCGCGCGGTCGGCTCCTCGCAGTCGGTCTCGGGTCCGCTCGTCGCGATGAACACCATGCTGGCCGACTCCCTGGAGTGGGTGGCCGACCGCCTCGAGGTCCAGCTCGAGGCCGGCAAGAGCCGCCCGGAGGCCGTGGCCGCTGTCCTCAAGGAGCTCATGGAGCTGCACGGCTCCGCGGTCTTCGGTGGCGACGGCTACTCGGCGGAGTGGCACGAGGCCGCCGTCACCGAGCGGGGTCTGCGCAACCTGCCGACCAGCGCCGACGCCCTTCCGGTCTTCACCGAGCCCGAGGTGATCGAGCTCTTCGAGAAGACCGGCGTCCTCTCGGCGGTCGAGCTCAACGCGCGCTACGAGGTCTACGCGGAGCAGTACATCAACTCGATCACCGTCGAGGCGAAGCTGGTCAGCGAGCTGGCGAAGACGGTCATCTACCCGGCCGCGCTCAAGTACTCCGCCGAGCTGGCGCACACCTTCGCTGCCGTCGAGGCCGTGGGCGCGTCGTTCGACGCCGCGCCGGTCAAGGTGATCGTCGAGCACGCCAACCGCCTGATGCAGACGGTCGCCGAGCTGGGCACCGAGCTGGAGCGTCACGACTTCGCCGACACCGCGGCGCACATGCAGCACTTCGCGACCAAGGTCCGTGCCCTGATGGACCAGGCCCGGGTGCACGCCGATGCTCTCGAGGCGGAGGTCGACGACGCCTCGTGGCCGCTGCCGAAGTACCGCGAGATGCTCTTCATCAAGTGAGCCGCTGACTCCACCACGAAGGCCCGTCGACCGGTTGGTCGGCGGGCCTTCGTGCGTCTTGCCGCAGCCTGCGGCGATCGAGCTCCGCGAGATCCAAAACTTGTATAGTCCAGCACTTCTTTCGGGGTGGACGGCGTCCACGTTCGACTAGCATCGAGCTGTCCCGCTGCCTTGTCCGCCGGAGACGATCGGGGCTCGGTCGTCAGGTGCGGCTGGCAGTGCCGGCTGCCTGGCCTCCTCTCGAAAGGCACCTCGTGCTGCGCCTGCGCCTTCCACGTGCGCTCCTGTCCCTGGGGCTCGTGGCCTCCGGGCTCACCGTCCTCGCCGCCGTCTCCGGGCCACTCGCGCCAGCGATCGCGGCTCCTGCCTTCACCGTCGACGGTGACTCGGTCGCCTTCGTCCACGGCGTGACGGGATCCCCCGGATCGAACAATCCGCGTGTGGTCGCCGGCAACGGCACCATCTCCACGCTGACGCTCTCCAACGGGGGCTGGCTGCCGCGGGGCGGCGCACTGGCGCCGGACGGGACGCTCTACCTGCAGGACGCCAGCGTCGTGCCGACCCGGGTGGTCAAGATCGCGCCGGACGGTGCGGAG
Source organism: Nocardioides dubius (assembly GCF_039528155.1). Classification (NCBI taxonomy): domain Bacteria; kingdom Bacillati; phylum Actinomycetota; class Actinomycetes; order Propionibacteriales; family Nocardioidaceae; genus Nocardioides; species Nocardioides dubius. Next base: position 379,075 of record NZ_BAAALG010000003.1, read on the forward strand.
AGCCTGGTGGCCACCCTGGACTTCCCGGCGGCCGGCCAGGTGGCGCCCACCAGCGGAGACATCACGATCCTCCCCGACGGCGATCTCGTCGTCTCGGCCTATCGCAGCCCCAACACGCGCTTCACCCGGGTCGACCCGTCGACCGGCGCCGCCACCACGCTGTTCACGCTCACCGGCGGCGAGGCTGCCGCGCGCACCAGCGCCGACGCCGCGGGCAACCTCTACTACCTGACCACGCTCACCTCGCCCAAGCAGGTCTGGCGGGTGAGCCCCACGGTGGGCTCCAGCGCCACCGTGGTCGGTGGCACGGGCACCCATGGCTACGACCTGGCGGTCGACGCCACCGGGAACGCCTACGTCGCCGGCGGGGTCGGCGCGGGCTCCTCCGCCTACGGGGCGATCGACAAGCTCGCGCTGCAGCCCAACGGCTCCTACACCCACACGGCCGGCTGGGCGACCACCCCCACCGTCGCGCAGAACGGCCTCACCGTCGACGGCGGCGTGACCGTCACCCCGAACGGCCAGGTGGTGATGGCGCGTGCCAGCAGCGGTGGCGACGCCACCCTGTTCCGCTACTCCATGGCCGGGGGCACCGCCGTCACCACGCAACCGGTGACCGGAGTCTCTGCGGCGTCGCTCACCGCTCTGCCTGGCGGCAATCCGTTCGACGATCCCGTCGACGCCTCCTACAGCGGCACGCGGCAGGTCGGCGAGACGCTCACCGCGTCGGCCGGCACCTACGCACCCGTCGACGCCACGATCTCCTACGTGTGGCGCGTGGGATCGAACGCCGTCGCCACCACCCCGACCTATGTGCCCCGGCTGGCGGATGGCGGCAAGAACGTCAGCGTCGTCGTCACCGGCCGCAGGGCCGGCTTCACCGACAGCGTCTCCACCAGCGCTGGTCAGACCATCGCCAGCGTGCGTGGCTTCTCCGGCACCCTCCGCGCCGGCGAGACGCTGACCGCCGACGACGCCGAGGGCACGCAGACATGGCGGTTGTCGGCTGTCTCCTCGTGCGCTAGCCCGACCTCGGCCACCGGCGCCACCTACACGCTTCCGCTCGACAGCGCGGGCAAGTTCCTGAGCCTCTCCCAGACCCTCGACGGACGCACCGGTGGCGGACTCTGCGTGGGACCGATCCTGTCCGCTGGCTCGCCGGCGACGATCACGGGTCCCTCGACCGCAACGGGTGTGAAGGGGCAGGCGTTCACCTACACGCCGAGCGTGGCCGGTCAGCCGGCCCCGACGATCACACTGAGCGGGTCGCTGCCCGGCGGGATCACCCTCAACTCCGCGACGGGGACACTGGCGGGCGAGCCGACCGAGGCCGGGAGCTTCCCGGTGGTGCTGCGTGCGGACAACGGTGTCAGCCCGGCCGCGACGCATGACCTCACGATCACGATCGCCGATGTGGTGACCGGACTGGTGCCGACGATCAGCGGCACTCCGAAGGTCGGTGTACCGCTGACCGCCTCACCGGGTGCCGGGCTCGTCCCCAGCGCCGGAGCGACGCTGACCTACCAGTGGCAGTACCAGTCAGCGCCCGGGCAGTGGGCGGACCTGCCCTCGGGCGCGAGCGCGACCTACACGCCAGATGCTGCCGACCTCGGGCGGGTTCTCCGCGTGCGGGTGACGGTGGCGAAGTCCGGCTTCCAGACCCGCACCGAGGCCTCGCCGCCGACGGCGGCGGTCGCTCACGGAACCTTCACGATCGATGAGCCCAGCATCACCGGCACGGCCAGGGTGGGCGAGACCCTGACCTGTGTGGCGGCACCGGGAACGCCCGGGAGTCTCACCTACGCCTGGACCTGGGGCCAGGAGGCGCTGATCGGAACATCCGCCGCCCATGTCGTCTCGTACGCGGACCTGGGGCGCGTGCTCACCTGCACCGTCGTCGCGCAGCGCCCCGGCTACGTGTTCGTGGAGCGCTCGGTCGACACGGCCACGGTCGCCGAGGGCACGTTCTCGATCGCAGCGCCGTCGATCACCGGCACCGCGGAGGTCGGACGAACGTTGAGCTGTGCGGCCGCCCCGGGCACGCCCGGTGCGCTCAGCTATGCCTGGTCGCGAGGAGCGACCCCGCTCGGAACCGGCGCCCAGCATCTGCTGACGGCTGCGGACCGGACCCATGAGGTGACCTGCACGGTGACCGCTGCGCGCCCGGGGTACACCGACGCCACGAACAGTGCCGACTCGGAGCCGGTGGGGTACGGCACGTTCGCGATCGGTGCGCCGACGATCTCGGGGACGGCTGCTGTCGGGGAGACGATCTCGTGTGCTGCGGCTGCGGGCACGCCGGGCACGGTGTCGTATGCGTGGTCGCGGGGCGCCGCTGCACTCGGCTCGGGTACAGACTATGAAGTGGTTGCCGGCGATCTCGGGCAGCAGGTGACCTGCACGGTGACCGCGGTCCGTGCGGGCTATGTGGACGCGACCAGCAGCAGGATCTCGTCATCGGTCGCCGCGGGCACCTTCTCCTTCGCAGCGCCGTCGGTCACCGGCTCCGCACGGGTGGGGCAACCGCTCATCTGCGCGGTGCCGGCCGAGACTCCGGGAACGCCCTCCTACGCGTGGACGCGTGACGAGGAGCCGGTCGGCACCGGTCCGACCTACGTGCCCGCGCCGGGTGACGTCGGCCGCGTTCTCACCTGCGCCGCAACGGTGGAGCGTCCTGGCTACCAGGACGCCACGAAGTCGGCCGACTCCGCGGTGATCACCGTCGGCGAGGCGACGACCTACGAGGTCGCGATCCTGGGCACTGCCAAGGTGGGCTCGACGCTGCGGGCCGAGGTGACCGGCCTCCCGGCCGGAGCCACGGTGAGCTGGCAGTGGTTGCGTGGAACGACGCGCATCGCCGGTGCCACGGGTGCGAGCTACCTGCTCTCAGGTCGTCAGTACGGCCAGCGTATCGGCGCCGTCGCGACCATCCAGGTCGCGGGCTACGAGAACGCAACGGCGTCTGCGCGGACGGCGCCGGTCGGCGTCGGGGCGCTCACCTTGAAGCTGAGCAAGGCCAAGATCAAGGTCGGTGGCAAGGTGCGGATCACCATCACCCGCCTGCTGCCGGGCGAGCGCTGGACCTTGCGCTTCGGCAACGGCCGGTGGGTGGCCACGGGCAAGGCGAATGCCGCTGGCGGCACGATCGTGCGCACCGTCCGTCTGCCTGCCCGAGCGACCTTCCTCCACGATCCGCGCCGGCTGGTGGTCACGACCACCCAGCCGCGACGCAAGGCTGGGGCGAACTTCGCACTCGTGCGGTGAGTGAAGCGCCGTCGGGCGCAACGCTCGAATTCGGCTGTGGATAACGCTCAGCGAGGACGACAACGGGTGAAGACTCGTCGTCGTCCTTGCTGCCGCCCCTGGCCATCTGGTCCCGCTCGGCAGCGCCACTGATTCGTCCTGCCGTGGGCCCGACGCGACCCGCGGCGGTGAGGAGTGCCGCCATGCGATTCGTCCGACTCCATGCCCGCGACCTGGCCGTCGCCCTGGTCGTCCTGCTGCTCGTCGGCGGACTCCCGCTGCTGATGATCCCGGCCACTGCCAGCGTGCCGATCGGGACGGTGACAGCGTCCGCGTGCCGTGCCGACAATCCGAACCTGCGCACGGGGATCTGCTTCCGGTTCCCAGACGGCCGGGTGACCTGGCTGGGCACGTTGGCGTCCTCCTCCGGTCGGGTCTTCTTCTGCATCGACAAGTCCAAGGACTCACGGCTCCCCGCGCAGGCCCCGCGCCGCTCGACGGCGGGGCTGCGCAACCAGTTCGGGCGCGCGATCGGTCGTCGGGAGGTGGCGGCACTGAATTACGTCGTCAGCACCTGGGGCGCGGGCGCGAACACCATCACGGCAGCGGCGATCAGCCTGATCGTCCGGCAGGTGATGAGCGATGCCCGGGGGCAGTTCCCCGGCGGGCTGACGGTGGGGGAGCAGGTCCGCGATCTGGCCGGTGGGCTTCCTGCGCCGGTGCTGGACCGGGCCCGTGCGATGTGGCGCGAGGCGTCGGTGTTGCGTGGGCCGTGGCGACTGCGGGTGCAGGGCAGCGTCGCCGACCTGGAGTCCGGTGCCCGTCGCCGCCTGACGGCGACGGTGCGCTCAGCCGCCGGCCATCGGGTGCCGGGGGCGCGGGTCCGGTTGTCCTACAACGACCAGGTCCGTGGCCCGGCTGCGCGGACGACGTCGGCGCGAGGCGTCGCGCGGTTCACGGTCACCGCGCGCGGGTCCGGCACGCTGGTGGTGCGCGCGGCGGTCACCGGCCCGTCGGGCAACGGCGTGCTGTTCGTGCCCCGCGATGGCCGGATCCAGCGCGGCTGGATCGCGGAGCGGAGCAGGGACTCGGTCAAGGTGCGGGGGATGCGGGTCCGCGTGCTGCTGCCACCGCCGGTGGTGCGCACGCGCTCCTCGGCGGAGCAGGTGCGCCCCGGGCAGTCGTTCCACGACGTCGTCGAGGTGGCCGGGCTGCCGCGTGCGGCGCGCACGACGTTGGAGGCGCGGCTGTACGGGCCCTACCCGACGCAGCCGACCATCGCGGACTGCCGGCCCGAGGAGCTGGTGGCGGTGCACCGCCTGCAGATCACGGGATCGGGCGTCTACGCGCTCGGCGAGACGGCGCCGAGCGCGCCGGGCCACTATGTCTGGGTGGCGAGTCTGGCCGAGACGGCGCTCACTGCGGCGGTGACCCATCCGTGCGGGTTGGTGCCGGAGACGACCCTGGTGGTCAGGTCGAGACCGCGGCTGCGCACGCAGGTCTCGCAGCAGATCGCGGTCACCGGGGCTCGGTTGCGCGACACGATCTGGGTCCAGGGGCTGTGGCCCGGCGAGCGGGTGCGGGTCCGTTGGGAGCTGCTGGCGGCACCGGCCGTGCGCGGCAGATGCGGGCCGGTGAGCTGGGCGCGCGCGATCCGGACGGGGCGGGCGCGGGTCTTCGACCGTGGCGCGCTCTGGGCGGTTGGCGACGGCAAGGTGGTGACCAGGCCGTCCAAGAAGGTCCGCACCCCGCGCTGCTACACGTACACGGAGCGGATCGCTTCGTCGGCCAGCACGGAGGGTGCCTGGCATCGGCCCGGCCTGGTGCCGCAGACGACGCTGGTGCGCAAGCCCGGGCGTCCGGGGATCCCGACCGGGCCGCAGGGCTGGGTACGCACGTCACCTGCTGCCCGCATCGTCGGTTCCCGCTTGGTGATCCCGCGCCTGGGTGGCCAGGCGATCCGGGTCCGCCCGATCGTGCAGCGAGGCGGATCCCTTGCGCTGCCGGGTGACCCATGGGTGCTCGGGTGGTGGCGGGGGAGCGCACCGCTGCGCGCGGTTCGTGGCGGCAGCATCGTCGCCGGCCATGTCGCCGATCGCTCAGGTGCGCCGGGCGCGCTGCACCGCCTCGCCACACTGCGCCGCGGCGACCGGATCGTGTGGCGCCGTGCAGGCGTTCGCCGCACGTTCCGGGTGGTCCGCACCAGCCGGACCCCACGCACCGGCGAGCTGCCGGCACGGATCTGGCGCCTCTCAGGACCGCGGATGCTCCACCTGATCACCTGCACCCGCAAGGTGGTCTACCCCTCCGGCTACTACCACTACACCCACAACCTCACCGTCACCGCGTGGCTGCGGCCGCTGCGGTGACGGCTCAGTGCCGAGCCCTCAGAGCTGCTCGGGCAGCAGGCTGAAGGTGGCGACATGGCGGGGGCGGACGGCGGTGAAGTGCCTACGGTCCAAGGTGGCGATCTCCGTGACTCCGAGCCGTTCAGCGAGTGCGACGATGCTGGCGTCGGTCGTACCGAGGTGCATGTCGTCGTACTGGAGGACGAGTTCGGCCATGCGTGCGTAGTCCGAGGTGGTCAGCTCGGCAAGCTCGAACGCACCGTCGGCCACGCCGTGGAGGAATCCTGCTTCGCGTGCCGGTCCGCCGAGGCGATCCAGTAGGTAGCCGACCTCCGCGGCGACGGTCGCGGGAAGCAACAGCCGGCGGCCTGCGAGACGGAGACCGGTGAAGAGCTCGACGCACCGCGCGTAGTGATCCTCTGATCGAAACGCCGCCGCGACGATCGGGGCGGTGTCGAAGAGGACCACGATCAGCCTCGACCGAAGCCCTCAGCCAGCAAGTCGTCCGCTCTGGTCGCGTTGTCACTGCGGCCGTTGGCAGCAACGCCTGCACCGATCCAGGCGAATGCGTCAGCGGATGTGGGACGCGGGGTGCCAACGCGATGCAGGAGCGCACCGATCACGCCCTCGACCTGATCCTCAGGGAGAGCGTCGATCAACTGGTGCAGCTCATCGCGGCGCGTGGACATGCTTCCAGTGTAGAGGCCGTCCGGCGCAGGGCGGGGCGGCTTGTGCACGGGGCACGCGCCATCCGTGCTTGGGGAGGAGGACGGGGTTGGCCTCAGGGCTGGAGCAGGATCTTGCCGCGCCGTCCGGGCACGGCGTTTCCGGCTGCGGCCTTGCCCACCTCGTCGAACGAGTAGGTGGCCTCCACCGGCAGGGTGAGGGAGCCGTCCAGGGCGCGCTGGATCAGCTCGCCGAAGAGGGCGCGACGCTGCTCGGCCGGCATGGAGCCGGAGACCTTGCTGCCCCAGAAGCCGCGGACCGTTGCCTGCTTGAAGATCACGTCGCCCGACGAGAGCTCCATCCGCGGGGAGGCCATCGCGCCGAAGACCACCAGCTCGCCGCCCTCGGCGAGCAGCGAGAGGACCTCGCCGCTGGCCTTGCCGCCGACCGAGTCGACGCCGACCTTGATCGGGGCCCCGCCGGTGATCGCGGTGACCTGGGCGGCCCAGTCGCTCTGGTCGGTGGCGACCACGTTGCCGATGCCCTGCGCGGCCAGCTCGTCCACGCCGTCGCTGCGGCGCACGAGACCGACGACGTTGATGCCGCGGGCGGTGGCCAACTGCGCGAGCATCCTGCCGACGGCACCGTTGGCGGCGTTCTGCAGCAGCCAGTCCCCAGCGGCGAGCCCGAGCGACTCCAGCAGGCTGATCGCACTGAACGGCATGGAGATCAGCTGTGCGGCCGCCTCGTCGTCCAGCTGCGCAGGGACCGGCAGCAGGCCGGCGGCGTCGGCGACCACGTACTCGGCCCAGGCTCCGAAGGTGCCGCCGCTGGCGACCCGCTGGCCGAGGCTCAGCGCGTCGACGCCCTCACCGAGCGCGTCGACGATGCCGACCAGCTCGGAGCCCGAGCGGGCGGGGAGCTCCGGCTTGAAGCCGTAGTTGCCGGTGACGGTGATCAGGTCGTGGTTGTGCACGGGGCTGAGCACGGTCCGTAGCCGGACCTGACCGGGGCCGGGCTCGGGAAGCGGAACCTCCGCGACCTCAAGGACCTGGGTCGGGTCGCCGAACTCTTGGTGCACGATCGCGCGCATTGCTCACTGCCGTTCCTGATAGACGTCGTTGCCACTGGGTTCAACCAGTGGCAACGGTCCGTCATTCCGAGACGTGGGCGACAGTGCGCCGCCTGCGAGGTCAGGCGCGGTGGTCGAGCTCGAGCACCTTGGAGGTCCGGTCGTGGATCTCGCGGGCCAGTGCCGGGTCCTCGGAGAGCGGGGCGCCCTGGCTCGGCACCATCTCGGTGAGGCGGGGCTGCCACGCGTCCCAGCGCTCCGGGAAGCAGCGCTCCAGCAGCTCCAGCATGATCGGCGCGGCGGTGGAGGCGCCCGGGGAGGCGCCGAGCAGGCCGGCGATCGAGCCGTCGCGGTGGGTGATCACCTCGGTGCCGAACTGCAGCACGCCGTCCGGACGGATCACCTGGACCCGCTGGCCGGCGGTGATCTTCTCCCAGTCGGCCGGGTCGGCGTCGCCGAAGAACTCCTGCAGCTGCGAGAACTTGGTCTGCTTGCGGGCGATCAGCTGGCCGATCAGGTAGATGGTCAGGCCGATGTTCGCCAGACCTGCCTTGATCATCGGGATCAGGTTGTGCGCGCGCAGCGAGGCGAAGAGGTCGAGCAGCGAGCCGTGCTTGAGGAAGCGCGGGCTGAAGCCGGCGTAGGGGCCGAACATCAGGCTGGACTGGCCGTCGACCACGCGGGTGTCGAGGTGCGGGACCGACATCGGCGGCGCGCCGACGGCGGCCTTGCCGTAGACCTTTGCGTGGTGGCGGGCCACGACGTCGGGGTTCGAGGTGCGCAGGAACTCGCCGCTGACCGGGAAGCCGCCGAAGCCCTTGATCTCGGGGATCCGCGACTTCTGCAGCAGGGTGAGGGCCCGGCCGCCGGCGCCGACGAAGACGAAGCGGGCGCGGTGGTGGAACGCGACGCCGTCCTGCTTGCCGCGGACGTGCCACACGTCGTCCATGGTGCGGTGGACGCTCCTGACGTCGGCGCGGTAGTCGATCTGCGCGCCGCGCTCGGTCATCGAGGCGAGGATCAGCTTGGTCAGGGCGCCGAAGTCGACGTCCGTGCCGTCCGTGGAGAAGGTCGCGGCGATCGGCTCGTCACCGGTGCGGCCGGCGACCAGCAGCGGTGCCCACTCGGCGATCTGCGCGGGGTCCTCGGAGTACTCCATGCCCTCGAAGAGCGGGTGCCCGGCGAGGATGCGGTGCCGCTCCTTGAGGTAGGCGACGTTCTCCGCGCCCCAGACGAAGCTCATGTGCGGGGTGGCCTGGATGAAGGCACCCGGCTCGGGGATGTGGCCGGACTCGACGAGGAACGACCAGAACTGACGCGACAGCTGGAACTGCTCGTTGACGTCGATCGCCTTGGAGACGTCGACGGAGCCGTCCTCGCGCTGCGGGGAGTAGTTGAGCTCGCAGAGCGCGGCGTGCCCGGTGCCGGCGTTGTTCCACGGACCCGAGCTCTCCTGAGCGGGCTCGTCCAGGCGCTCCAGGATTCGGATGCTCCAGGTCGGCTCGAGCTCGGCGATGAGCGCGGCGAGGGTAGCGCTCATGATGCCGCCACCGATCAGCAGTACGTCGGTCTCTGCGCCCTCGTTCAGCGTCTGTACGTCAACGTCGTTGTCCACAGTCCCTTACATTTCGCGTTTCCGTCGCGCAAGCCAAATCCTGGGGGCCGAATCGGGATGTGACATTTCTCAACCCCCTGTTTTCGCGCGTGTTTCGGCGTTGTGTGCAAGGGCCAACATCCTCACAGGGTAAGGGCGGTGGGTGGTGTGGCCGGTCCGCGCTGCGGTGGTTCCCGGGTGTGGTGATTGCCCTTCCTGTGCCCGGATGCCAGTCTTGCCACGCGAGCGGCGTGGGCCGTCGTGCGGCGGCTGCTGAGAGGCGGTGTGGGTGATGCCGGTCTGGCTGCAAGCCGGTGCGTGGGGGCTGCTCGCGGGTGGCGCTCTGGTGATCGGCGCGCTGATCGCCTGGTTCGTCGCGGTGCCACGACGGGTGGTCGCCTCGGTGATGGCGTTCGGCGCCGGCGTGCTGATCTCCGCGCTCTCCTTCGACCTCATGGACGAGGCCGAGCGTGCCGGCGGGCTCCCGGCGACGGCCCTCGGCTTCCTGGTGGGCGCCGTCGTCTACGTGGCGGCGAACGTGCTGTTGGCTCGCTACGGTGCCGCGCATCGCAAGCGGTCGGGCGACCAGCAGCCGTCGGAGCAGGAGCAGGCCGGATCGGGGGCCGCGATCGCGATCGGGGCGCTCTTGGACGGCGTCCCCGAGTCGGTGGTGCTCGGTGTCTCGTTGCTGGCGGGGGAGGGCGTCGGCCTGTCGGTGCTGGCCGCCATCTTCATCTCTAACCTGCCCGAGGGGCTGTCGAGTGCGTCCGGGATGAAGCGCAGTGGCCGCAGCGCCCGCTACGTCTTCGGCGTCTGGACGGCGATCGCCGTCGCCAGCGGCATCGCCGGCATGCTGGGCGCCGCGTCCCTCGACGGCGCGTCCCCGGAGGTGATCGCTGTGATCACCGCCCTGGCGGCAGGCGCGATCCTGGCCATGGTCGCCGACACGATGATCCCCGAGGCCTTCGAGCGCACCCATCTCTACACCGGCCTGATCGCGACGGCGGGCTTCCTTGCGGCGTTCGCGATCGAACGGGCGTGAGGGCGGCTCAGCTGCTGAGCGACCTCCGGGCATCCGCAAGCAGCAGGTAGAGATGGAGAGGGTCCGTCGGGGAACGCTTGAACCCGAGCCTCTCGTAGAAGGTGGCGGCCTCCTGGTGCAACGCATGGACGAGGAGGATGCGCACGCCGACACGGTTCGCTGCGGCCAGCGTGGAGAGGATCGCGTCCCGCACGAGGAAGCGACCGAGGCCCGTGCCCTGCGCCGTGGCGTCGATGGCCAATCGCCCCAGAAGGACGGCAGGTACAGGGTCCGGCGCGTTGCGACGGGCCTTGCCGCCGAGACCGGCATGGGCGACGGCGACAGCCGAGAGCGTGTAGTAGCCCAGCAGCTTATGGGTGTCACCGTCTATGCAGACATAGCACCGGCCCAGATCCGCGAGGTGGTTGGTCAGTGCGCGTTCAGTGAGGTACCGGTCCAGGGACTCCTCGCCGCAGGCGAAGCCGCTCGTGTCGTCGCCCGGGCTGATCGGGCGCGGCCGCTGGGGGTTCACTCGTCCCAGGGCGCGGGCTGGTCGAGCAGGGCGGAGAGCTCCGGAATCCGCTCGGCCGGCCGGTCCAGGATCACGGCGAACTCGTCCCAGGCTGCGACGTCGAGCCGGAAGATGCGGCGATCAGCCAGGGTGTCCTCCGCGCGGGCGACGGCCGCAGTGGTGACGAACTCGGTCAGCGACTGCCCGGTGACGGCCGCCGCATCCCGGATCAGGGCGTCCTGGTCCGGAGTGAGACGCATGGCAAGGCGAGCGTCCTTGCGAGTGGCGCCGGGGGTGATCGTCATGAAGGCAGTGTACGCCTCTTGTGCGTACGGTGTCGCCGACAGTCAGTGCTCGCCGGAAGCGGTCTCAGGGGTCGAGGCGTAGGCGTGGCTGGCGGCGACGATGCCCGTGACGATCTCCAGCTCGGCCGTGTCACGTGGCCCGAAGACCATGACGAAGCCGGGCGCCAGCCGGGTTCCTGCCCAGGGGTGCGGGGCGCCCCATCCGCGGGCGACGAGATCGGCCGCCTGCGCAGGTGGGAGTGCCAGATGCAGCGACCCGTCGTACGTCGGGTGCAGGTGCGCGAACTCGGCTGCCTGGGGGACGAGGAACGCGTGCGGTGGTCCGGCGGGATCGTCGAGGATGAGTCCGCGCGCGCCCGGAACCGAGATGTGGGACGGTCCGACGCTCGTTCCGGGCAGGTTCGCGATCTGCTGGAACAGGCGTTCCTGAAGCTCCGGCGGGCCGTTCTGGGTCAGCTGCTGCTGCGGGATCGTCCAGGAGACCTCGGGCCGGTCGCCGCTGCGCTGGGGGAGTGCCCCGTTGGGCAGTGTGGGCCAGGCGACGGCGGCGGGCACGCCGACCGGTGCTGCGCCGTCGGTTGCCAGGTGCTGGATGCGGCCCGCGATCCAGCCGGCGAGCTGCTGGAGCGACGAGGCGGTGATGCCGTGGCCACCGGGGTCGCGGTGGGCGACCGTCGGCGCGCCCGACTCGCGGAGCAGATAGCTCCACGTCCGGTCGAGGAGCTCACGCGGGATGACGTGATCGGCGTCGCCCTGGGCCACCAGCACCGGAAGGTGCGCCAGGCGCCCTGTCGAGACCGGGACTCCGGCGTCGAAGGGGAGGGTGCCGTAGAGGATCGCCGCTCCGGCGTACCGCTGCGGGTTGGCGAGGGCGAGCCCGCCGGCGAAGGCAGCGCCGCCGCTGAAGCCCACCAGGATGACCGGACGACCGGCAGGCGCCACCTCATCGAGCCACGCGCGGAACCAGGTCATGGTCTGGGTGAGCGACGCGGCGACGGGGCGTCCGATGCCTCGATTGGCGAACCACGCGAAGCCGCCGCCCTCGGCGATCGGTGCGCGGACGGCGGCGTACGCGGGGCCCTCGGGCAGGTGCGGCGCGAGGGTGATGATCTCGCGCTCGTGCGAGCCGCGGCCGTGCAACAGCACCACCAGGGGTGCCGCAGGGTCGGCGTTGCCGAAGGTGGCGACCTCGGCGGGGGCGAAGTCATTCATCGAGAGCCTCCTGGTTCGGCTCGGCGGCGAGGGTGATCTGCAGGAAGCCGGTCGCCGCGAGTCCGGTCTTGTCGCTTTAGTTGTCGCTTCAACTAAAGCGTACTCCAAAAGGTTGTCGCGTCAACTTTGTTGACTACGATGGTGGCATGGAACCCAACTGGCTCGACGAGAGTGAGATGGCCGCCTGGCTGCGACTGGTCGCGATCACCGAGCTGCTGCCGGGCGTGCTCGACACTCAGCTGCGCCGCGACGCTGGCCTGACGCACTTCGAGTACTTCGTGCTGGCCGTGCTGTCCGAGGCTCCCGACCGCATGCTCCGCATGACGGCGTTGGCGCAGCGCACGAACGCGACGTTGACGCGCCTCTCGCATGTCGTGCGGCGCTTGGAGGAGCGTTCGCTCGTCAAGCGTCTCCCGTGTCCCGAGGATGCGCGGGCGACCAACGCCCATCTCAGCGACGACGGCTGGGCGACCGTGGTCGGTGCCGCGCCGGGTCACGTCTCCAATGTGCGTGCCAACGTGTTGGACGCCCTGAGTGTCCGCCAGGTCCGGCAGCTGGTCGAGATCGGCGACGCCCTGCTGTCCCGACTCGACGCTCAGGGCAAGATGACGGCGCTCTATCGACCGGGCGAGTAGCCTCCCCGAGCCTCAAGCGGTGACGTCGATCGTCCCCAGCCGCTCGATCGAGAGTCGGTAGCGCCGTCCTGCGGTCAGTGGCACGGCGTCGGTCAACGCTCCTGCGAGCACGAGCGAGCCCGCCGGGAGCACCTCGCCGCGGCGCTCCAGGTGCTCGCTGAGGAGTCGCAGTGCGCGGAGCGGGTGGCCGAGGATCGCCGCTCCGGTCGCCTCGTGCACGATCTCGCCGTCCACCTCGACCTGGCAGGCGAGCGCGGCGAGATCTCCGGCGGAGGGAAGGTCGACAGGTTCGGAGCCGACCAGGACCCCGGCTGCGCTGGTGTTGTCCGCGATCACGTCGGCCAGCCGGAACCTGTAGTCGGTCCACCGTGAGTCGATGATCTCGGCTGCGATGACGACGTCGCGCACGGCGGAAGCGACGTCCTCATCGGTGAGCGCGTGGCTGATGTCCCGGGAGGTGATGAAGGCGATCTCGGGCTCGATCCGCGGCTGCGCCCAGTGGTGCATCGCGCCACGCACCTCGGCAGGCCGGAGGTACATGCTCGCGGTGAGGAAGCCGACGATCGGGCGATCGACGCTCATCCGCTGCTGCTTGGCGGCGCTGGTCAGCCCGAGCTTGGCGCCGATGACCGGGTCGCCGGCGCGCACCCGCTGCTCCCGGTCGAGGTCCTGGACCGCGTAGCCCCAGGGCTCGTCCAGATCGGGCCAGGAGTCTGTCAGGCGTTCGATCGTGCGACGGTCCTGGCGTGCCGCGTGGAGCTGATCTGCTGCTGCCTGTGGGGCAAGGATCTCGGGCATCGGGCCTCTTTGTCGATCGGGCGTCCGCCGAAGCGAATGGTTGTTGCGTCAACTATATCTGGGTGGGAGAAGGGCGAGGAAGGGGCTGGCCTCGCTGGCTGCGCGTTTGACGGACAACTTCGCCTAGGCGGACATGTATGTCATTTCGTTGCTTGCTGTCTCCGAAGCCGCCGAGCGGCTCGGTGTCTCTACGCGCAGGTGCAGCACCTGGTGGCGCGCGGTGAGCTGCGCTCACTGGCCAGGGGGGTGGTCGACGAGACCTCGGTCGAACGACTGCAGGCCGTTCGTCGCGGTTCGCACGCGAGGGCGTGGGCCGAGTCGACCGCGTGGGCAGCCGTTGCCCTGCTCTCCGGGGGCGAGGCGGGGTGGCTGGGGGAGAGCCAGCGGTCCCGGATCAGGGGACGACTTCGTCGTCTCGGAGCCGACGAACTGGTCGAGCGCACGCGCGGCCGGGCCGGCGTGAGCCGCTATGTCGCGCACCGCAGCGCTACCGAGCGGCTGCGTGGGGACGTGGTCGACACATCATCAGTGGCCACGCGCTTGGGGCTGGCAGCGACGAACGCGATCGACGGCTATCTGGCCACGAAGGCTTTGAAGGAGGTCGTGGCACGGCATGGCTTGATGCGGGACTGCACGGGCAACGTGACTCTCCGCGCGACCTCGGTAGACCTCGAAGTGGTCCGGGACCTGATCAGTGCCAGCGATGTCCTCGCCGCGCTCGACCTGGCCGAGTCACTCGACGTTCGTGAACGCCGAGCCGGCACGAACGCGCGCTGGAGGCGTTCCGTGGTTGACCGGCGGACGATCGACGTCGCCACGCCTGCTGGTGGCTGGGGCGCGCCGTGGCCGAACGTCGCTGAGATCGAGGCCGTCCTGTCTCACGACAAGTGGACGACGGCACGGGGAGTGTGTCGTCGTCGTAGGTGCGCCCATCAGCCTGACTCCCGCGACCCGGAGCGTCGGCCCCGGGGCACTGTCCCTCTTCTCGCGGTCATCGACGACCCCTATACCGAAGGCGAGAATTTCGTTGGCTCGGACCGTCCCCGGCTCCCGGCGTTGGTCCGCGCCCGACCGGACACTGCCACTCAACGGCAAACGGTCCCGACCAACTCCCGATTCGACTGCTGGACTGCGCTGAGAGTCTTGAATCCCGGATCAGACGTGGGCGCGTCACTCGCGGCGGATCGACGCACCTATCGAGCCCGAAGCGGACGCTAGGACTGGGGCCTTGTGATGAGGGCTGCGACCTCATTTGCAGCTCTGCTGAGGGCTTCGCCTGCGTCCACGCGAATCTCCGATTCGACTCGCCAACCATGAGGTTCGGTGGTCTCCCAGAGCCTTACCTGAAGGTTCACGTGGCCATCGTGTGTGGCAAGGATCCGCAGGTCGCCCTCGATGGATTCAAAGACTCGCTGGCCACTCCATCCTCGCCAATGGTCAGCAAGATCAGCGAAGAACGCTGCCAAGGTACTGAACCCGTTTTCCCAGCCCGCGTAGACCTGGCGACTGGCCCTCAGGTCCGGGCCGACCACAGCCACGGTGAGAAAGTCAGACGGGCTTGCGTCCCGGGCCTGAGGATCCGAAAAAGTAAGCGTTCGCCCGGATTCTCCGAGCACCACAGCATCCATGGTCTTGGCCCGCTCTCGTGGACACGATGTTTTAGGCGATTGCCTCGTGCTCGAACTCTGCGGGTGAACGGTATCCAAGCCGTTGCTTGATGCGGCTGGTGTTGTAGAAGCCCTCGATGTAATCGAAGATCGCCGAGCGCAGCAGGTCCCGCGACGGCCACGTCTGGCGGCCGTGGATCCACGCGAGTTCCCGCTTGAGCGTGGCCCAGGTCGACTCGACGGCGGCGTTGTCGTAGCAATCGCCGGTCGACCCAAACGACGCGGTGATGCCGAGTGTCTCGAGTCGCTGTCCGAAGGCCAGCGAGGTGTAGGCCGATCCTCGGTCCGCGTGGTGGATGACGTGCTGGTCGGGGCGACGGCGTTCGAAGGCCATCACGAGTGCGTCGATGACCAGGTCGGCATCGGCGCTGGTGCCCATGGCCCAGCCGACGACGCGGCGGGAGTACAGGTCGATGACGCCGGCGAAGTGGAGCCAGCCCTCGGCGGTGCGGAACTGGGTGACGTCAGCTGCCCAGAGCCGGTCGCGGCCGGCTGGGTTGAAGTCCCGTTCGACCAGGTCGGGTGCCCAGGCGGTGTTCGGCTTCCCGGTGCGCCACTTCTTGCGGGAGTGCGCCCCGAAAAGGCCGTACTCGCGCATCAGCCGGGCCACCCGTTTCCTTGCTGTGCGGTGCCCGAGGCGGCCGAGCTCGGCGTGGACGCGGGGTGCGCCGTAGGTGCGGCGGGAACGGCTGTGAACCTCGCAGACCACGGCTGCCAACTCGAGGTCGCGCTCGGCGTGCGCCGACGGGCCTCGCTCGCGCCAGGCGTAGTAGCCAGATCGGGAGACGCCGAGAACAGTGCACAGCCGCTTCACCCCGTAGGTGTCGTGATGCTCAGAGACGAACCGGAAGCGGCTCACCGGGTCGTCTCCTTGGCGAAATACGCGGCTGCTTTGCGGAGGATCTCGCGTTCGACCTTCAAGTCGGCGACCTCCTTGCGCAGTCGCTTCAACTCCAGCCGTTCGTGCTCGTTCAACGCGCCCGGCAGGGCGTCAGCGGTCTGCTTCGCGCGGTCCTTGCGGACCCAGCCCGCGAGGGTCTTGTCGCTGATCCCGAGATCGCGAGCGACCTCTGCCATCGACTTGTCGGTGGTCAGGACCAGGCGAACCGCCTCGGTCCGAAACTCCGTCGGGTACTTCGACGGACGGCCCATAACGGACTCCCTTCAGCGAGCCTGCGGCTCACTATCGGGTGTCCACCAGAACGGGGCAAGACCACGTGGGCGACGGGGTCTGCACGCAGGTCGGTAGTTCCGTACGTCCGGTTCGCGGCGGAAAGACGCACCGCCAAACACAGGAAATCGAGCAGATCCGGTCGCCCACCACCGGAAGCGGACGTCACCGAGGGGCCTGATTCCGCCAGCCTCAGTCGCTGAACCCTCGGAAGGAGACAGACACCCTTGTCGGCGCACCATGACAGGCTGTGCCGACCAACCAACGAGGGGACGACGGATGATGTTCGAGGATGGGGCGGGCTTCTGCCCGTGGCACAAGAGGGATAGTTCGTTCAAGGCCGTGCACGAGCTCACGAGCGTCGCGCCGTACTTCATCCCCCCTTGGGGCCAGCGCAACGTCTTCGAAGATGAGAAGAAGAAGGGCACTGCGTACACGGGTCTCGTCGTCATGGAGTGCCTGCACTGCGGCAAGGCGGTCGTGCTCCTCGAGTCGATCGCCATCCTGCCTGGACGGCAACCAGATGACGTCCCGGAGCTTCGCCAGCAGCGCATCATGGTCTCGCCAGCCCCGCTCGCACGAGTACTGCATGATTCGGCGCCGGAAGTGATACGGAGCTTGTTCGTCGAGGCAAGCACGTGCGCAGAAGCGGGCGCGTTCCGAGCCGCGGGGGTGATGTACAGAGCCGCCGTCGAAGAACTGGTGAAGGAACAGCAAGCAACCGGACGCACGCTCTACGACAAGATCGAAAGCCTCAAGGGCACTCTTTCCACCGAACTGGTCGAGGACCTACACGAGGCACGGATGCTCGGCAACGACAGCATCCATGACGGTCTCACCTACTCGGCCGAGGAGGTCGAGGACGTGGCAAAGTTGATCGAGGAGGCCGTGCTGATTCTCTACGTGCAGCCCGAGCAGAAGCGCGCGATGCGAGAAGCGCGCAAAACGCGGCGGGACTTGGCGAAGAACTCCTAGTGGCTGCAGGAGATTGGCTCCCTGCGCAACTGCAATCGGTCGCCATGCGACTGGCACGAGCGGATGCAGCAGCCGAGGAACTGTCGCGTGTCGCCCTCTCGTGGTCCCGAGGCACTGAGGACCAGGGCGCAATCACGCTGCGGCAGGTGGAGCGGACGCCCGGCATTTACGACGTGGAGGTCGCCTCCATCCGGCCCGTCCCGCCTGTCGCTGGGATGCTGTTCAGCGAAGCCGTGCATCACATGCGCTCTGCGGTCGACAATGTGGGGTTCTACGTCGCCGAGCAGGAGCACGGGCAGCCGCTCGGGCCTCAGCAGGAGCGGGCCGTCTCGATGCTCGTCTACGACGAGGCGAGCCCTTATGAGCGCAAGTGGAAAGGGCTCGTGCGTCAGGGACTCGCCATGTTCGACCCACGCGCCACTCTGGGCAAGCGCGTCGAGTCGCTTCAGCCGTTCAACGACCCGACTTCAATCGGCTCGCTGTCCCCGATCCTCGCCTACGTCATGGGCGTTGAGGCAGCTCAGGCCCAGCCACTCGCATTACTCCGCGACTACTCGAACGCGGACAAGCACCGCGCGCTGCGAGCGACTGCTGGTCACACTCTCGTCCAGCGATACGACGACTGGCAGCGCAGCGTCAGCCAGGGCATGAGGCAGATGGAGGTCGGCACCGTCCTGGAACAGGTCACGAAGGGCGTCCTGACGCCGGTCGAGGTGTCGCCCGCGCTGCTCGTCCACCGCCCGGACGGCACTCCGGTTGCACCCGGCCCTGAACTCGACGGCATGGCCCGACACGTGGCCGACATCGTGATCCCGACACTGCTGCGCGGCATCGCCCTTCCCGATGGGATCCCGGCGCACATCGATCTGACCGACAACGGCGAGACGTTCGCCGAGCGGCTGGCGAAGGGCAGCACCGTTCGGGCGCACGTCAGGGCTCGACCGGTGATGGAAGCGGCATTGATCGAGGCTGAGGAACAGCATTGGCGCTTTCCGGCGATCGCGGACGATGAGGAGTGAGCCCATCTTCGTCCGAGATCGCTGCAACCTGGATCACCTAGGGTGACTACTCGCAGGAGTGAAGCATGAACGCTGATGCTGAGGACACCCCCGAGATCCGAGCTAGGGTCGCGGAGGACGTCCTCACCAGATTCGTGAAGTTGGTGCTGCTCGCCCGGATCGGAAACGGCACCTGGGGTGAGGATCAGGGGCTCACGAGCTTCTTGGTCGAGTTCCCGTACGAGGACGATCGCGATGTCCGAATCCAAGTCAACGACGAGCGGGAGTTCTGGGGTCAACCGACAGCCGCCCGTACGTTCGAGGCTGGCGAGAGCATTGCGCCCACCGACCTGAAGGTCGAAGTCGTCCCTGCGGCGGACCACCTGACCGAACGCTTCATCAAAGGGCGGTGGGTCGACGATGCCTGGGTGCTCGAGATCAGGCTCAGCGTGCCGCACCCGCGCCGTGAGGGGCATCTGTACGCCGGCGAGGAGTTTGCGGAGGAGGCCGAAGTTGCGTTCCTTGCCGGCCGTCTCAGGGCGTTCTACGAGTGCGCCTTCCATGCCGTCGAGCACCTTGCGATCGCGGAACTCTTGACGTACCCACCGGTCGCCCGTGATGTGGCGACTGCCAAGTCGCACTCGGCCATCCGGAGCATCTACCAGTTATGGGCCCGCCTCGGGAATACGGATGTCCGCTACGCGACCCTCTTGACGGAGCTCACAAATCGACGCACGGCCAATACCTACCTTCGTGGAGAGGCCCTCGGAGAGGACGTCGCTGATGCCGCGAAGGTCATTGAGAGGCTTCGCGAGATGCGAGTCTGGGTCAGAGAGGTAGTCGTTGACGACGGAGGCCCCAGCGTCATCCGAATGTACGCCGTGGGTGAGATCGCAGCTGGACAACTGGTCGGAACGCAGGACATGGCCGTTCGCCCACCTCGCTCGTCAACTTGACGCCTTCGGTGGGGTCCGCGCCGAGATCGTGTCCGCGCCGGAGACCGGCGAGGCCACGTCCTTGAGCCCGTTGATACGGGCTGCCCCGACGATGGCTGGTCATCGCTCCGTCCCCACGTTGAGCGGCATCCAGTGCGCCGTTCGCAGAAGACACACTCGCGGTGTAATGACGCGGGTCTACGAGCAGCGTGCGGCCGGGTATGCGCTTCTGCGGAAGTGCAGCCTGAATGTTCGCGCCCTCAGCCAAGACCTCACCAGACCGATTGAGTTATGACCAGCAACATGACGGAGTCCGGTGCAGAGACGCGGTGTGTGGCGAGGGTGCTATTTCTTAACGCCACCGCGAGCCGCCGCCCGTCGGGTACCGTTGAGCAATGTTGCCCGGTCCGGAGGTAAGCGACGACGAGGTGGACGCAAGCGCCCCGCCGACCATCGCTCCCGGTGAACCCGCATGGCTGACCTTCGAGAAGGACGTGTCGAACTTTCTGGCATCCCTAGACCCTGGTGCCACGGTCATCCACAACAAGAAGCGTCACGGCAAGAGTGGCCGCCTTCGTCAGATGGACGCGCTCATCACGGGCGACGTCTGCGGGTCAGCGGTCGAGATCGCCGTCGAAGCCAAGCACTACTCCAAGAAGGTTGGCATCGGAGTCGTCGACGCCTTCGTCGGCAAATGCGTGGACGTCGAAGTCGACAAAGGCATACTGTACTCGCACCTCGGGTTCGACGACGGCGCGGTCGCGCGCGCCGCGGCTGCAGTCCACCCCAAGATCGAGCTCAGAGAAGTGCCCGAACCTGCTTCGGTGACGCTCAGTGACTCCGAGATCGCCATTCTTCTCGCGGACCTCGAACCGTGGGATGTCGTCACGCCCAAGTTTCTAGGCGTGAGGGCGTGCCCCGGCGACGAGTGCTGGGGCGATTTTGTCGCTACAGAAGATTGGGACGGCGGGATCTGTGACCAGTGCGGGCTACCAGTCGGTGTCTGCCAAGAATGCGATGGCTCGACCCGTCTCGAGTCGGACGAGCAGATTTGTGACCACTGCGACTCAGGTGCATTCATGGTCGATCGGGAGCACGGGTCCCAGGTCTTGACCGACATCCACTGGATGTCTGGTCTCTGGGACCACTGAGGCAGAAGAGAGCGCGGACCTGGGCTATCGGCACCGCTGGGAAACGCCTCCTCGGTGCGCTCCATGCGCGGCGGATCGACGCACGTGGCGCGTCCCCTCGTTCGTGCAGCAGCCCCACCTGGCAACGGCCAATGTGGCTCGTCGGCCCACAGCGGTGTGGCCTGTCACGGCTTGACCGACGCACAGGCGACGTGGATCGAAGGCGTACTCGAAGTGCGCGAAGCGACCGCAGATATACCGCCACGGGCGCCTTCCTCATAGTGCTGGGTCGAGTTCCCCTCGCGCAACCGGGCCGATCGAGTGCTTGGCGAATTCCTCCCGCAACCGCCGAGGCAGGTTCGCATCCCACGACCCCCACTCGTCGCGACCCATGGCGAGATGAAAGCAAACGACGAGTTCGTCCTCGGTCAGTTGCTCCCCGCGCTTGATCTTGGCGAAGATGGTCCGAACGAAGCCGCACAGTAGATCCGCCAGTTGTATGCCAAGAACATCCTTCGAATCAGCCAGTCGCACCCCCGTAACCGTGGGCATCAGCGCGAACTGTTCTTGCCCCTCGATCACCAACCTGTCGCTTCCGTCGGTCGGCCGGAAGCGCGCCTCCAGAGCCGCAAATGTCTCGTCCTGGCGCACCAACGCGTCGTGGACGATCTCCAACTCCACGCTACGTGCCCTGACGAACTTCTCCAGAACCTGAGTGAGCCCGGGCAACGAGTGCGCGAGGGTCGTGCGAAGCCAGTTCGGCGCGGCTAGCTCACTCTGGATCTCCGCGATGGCCGCATCGGAAAAGTCGAATAGTGTTGCCGCCAGATCCTCCTCGCCGGCCGAAGAAAGGCGACTCGCGAGGTCATGAGCCAGGTGGCGAACGGTGTCCGGTGACGGACTTGCCCCCGCCTTCAGCATCTGCGCGAACCGTCCCCTGACGTCGTCGGCCTGCAGGACGATCTCGGCGATCTGCTTCTTGCGGGCGCGCTGGGAAGTGAACGCCATCGGTAGGTGTGAGTTGTACGCGGGATCAAAGAACGTCTCGACAACCTTGGCGCTAGTGATGTACTCCTTGTCCATCACGAAGAAAAACGGCACGCTGCAGCCGTCTGCCATAATCTTGAAAAGTTCCCGGAATGCGGCTGCAGGATCGGGCCGGCGTGACAGCTTCTGCCATTTCAATTCTGGGCCTTGAAGCTTGTGGCGGGCCCGAAAGGCCGCGACGTCGGTCGATATCTGGCTCTCGAACCGGCGAGGAACAAGCCAGCCACCGTGTACGAAAATGGGTTGCTGCTCGTCGGCCCAGTGAGCCCCGGTGTTGCCGGACTCGTCGCAATAGAAGGTCGCTCGCATCGCCTTGAGGCCCAACACCTGCAGCTGAGCCCGCACCCGCTCCTGGCGCGCTCTTTTTGCAGGGTTGCCGGACTTGCCCACTACTCCTCCGAAGGTTCGTGTTGGGGTGCGTGGTCACGCTCCCGACAAGGGACCCAAGCCAGGGTTTGCGCGAAGTCGCTGCTGCCATCCGTGCAGTTCCTCGGTCGAATGCCGTGGCTATTGCACGTCGGGCAACTGCGGAGCTTCCGGCAGCGTCGAAAGTCCGGTGACAATGTAAGACTTTCGCTCGTTGCCGGTAGCTGTTGATCGGGCGGTCGTCACGATTGCGTCGGCCTCGACTCGGTGGCTGTAAAAATCCCTGAGCCTCGGGACTAGATCGTCGGCCACCTTTGCGCTGATGACGTCACCGTTGTCGCGCTGGATCTCCAAGCGCCCACCGTGGAACTCGCTGGCGGTCCCAAGGTGCCCCCGGATGATTTCGGTGGTCTCCGTGACTCGATTCATCGTCAACACATCGTTCAGACGGCGAGCGGACTCCTTGTTCACCGTCGCGTGTCGGGTCTCGTGACCGAGATGGTTCCAATCCAGACTGGCCGTCATGTCCCGATCCACGATTGCGTCTGAAAGGTCTTTCAGATGCTTGAAGGCTCGGCCGCCTAGCGGCAAGACGGCCTCGATGATAGGACCGTCGTCGGTACCCTCGGCTGCCGCGAGGTCGATGACGTCCAGGACAGCGTCGACGGCCTGATCGAGAAGTGTCACGACCTCTTCCTGCGGGAACAGGGGGTCCTGTCCGGCCTCGATCATCTCCTCGACCTTCTTGTCGACGGGTCCACGGAGCGTCGCGCCGAACGATCCGGGGAATACAGCTGCTAGCCGAAGGGATGTCGTATCCCGGATCAAGCCCGGCAGCGAGGCGCGCTCCGTCGCTTTACCCGTCAGTGCTTGGGCTACCGAGGATATCGACTCCTGGAGGCTGTACAGGAGCCGAGACAATGCATCGACCCTGATCTCGTGCCCCTTCACGGGCGCTCCGTCGATAACAACCTTCAACTGGGGCCGCAAGGCCAAGTCGACCGCGTCGGTGAGGTCCGCATGCATCTGTTCTATGCCACGCATCATCATTCTCGTGGCGAACGACCTGCTCTCGG
>NZ_BAAALG010000003.1:401909-412858 GCF_039528155.1 Nocardioides dubius
CTCACCTCCAGAAAGCCCTTCGTCAGGGTCGTGCCCTTGACGTTCGTCCACATTCTCCGCCAGTAGCCCTCAGCCTTGCGAGCCGCCGTACGGTCAGGATGTCCCTCAGCGTAGGTCGGAACGAGGAACGCGTCGATGCCCCACCTGTCCCTTGTCGAGTGTCCATCCATAAGGTCGCTCAGGATCGCCTGCTGTGGTGCGTCAAGCGCGTTCAACGCATCACCGTCGATGAAGGTCACAACGTCGATATCGCCGGGATCGACCTTGCCCGTGACGTAGCTGCCGTTCACCCACTGGCGCTCGATCGGAACGATCACGGCGACTGCCTGCCGGTGCAAGAGCCACTGGTCGTACAGTCGCTGGCGCGTCTTCGATGCCGCGAACGGTACGACGAAGTGCTCATGGACCTGCTCTGCGGTCACCTTGACCAGTCCCGTTGGTAGCAGTCCGTTTGCGTCCAGCATTCCGCAGCCCCCTTCGCCTGATCAGCGCACGTTACCGGTGAGGTCCGACTGTTGTCCGTGGAAAGCGGACATTCAGGCGGGTTCGGACCAACGTCGCTCGACCGTCTCAAGGCGAAGTGACAGTGCCTACGCCTCCCGGGTTGCACAGGCGGATGCCTGGTCGGAGCGCAGCGTCGATCTGGGCGGAGTGACGCGCAGTGTCCTGCCGGCGCTGCCTGCTGCAAATGAGCGATGGCCCCAGGGAAACCCCAAGGCCATCGCTCGATCGTGTGCGCGACGCGATCAGTGCACGACTCAGATGTCGTAGTACAGCTCGAACTCGTGCGGGTGCGGGCGCAGCTGCACCGGCGCGATCTCGTGCTCGCGCTTGTAGGAGACCCAGGTGTCGATCAGGTCGGGGGTGAAGACGTCGCCGACGGTCAGGTAGTCGTGGTCGGCCTCGAGCGCCTCGAGCACGGCGCCGAGCGAGGTGGGCACCTGGTCGATGTCGGCCATCTCCTCCGGCGGGAGCTCGTAGATGTCCTTGTCGATCGGGGCGGCGGGCTCGATCTTGTTCTTGATGCCGTCGACGCCGGCGAGCATCAGTGCCGAGAACGCCAGGTACGGGTTGGCGGACGGGTCCGGGAACCGCGCCTCGACGCGCTTGGCCTTCGGGTTCGCGCCGGTCAGCGGGATCCGGATCGACGCGGAGCGGTTGCGCGACGAGTAGACCAGCGAGATCGGCGCCTCGTAGCCCGGCACCAACCGGTGGAAGGAGTTCACCGTCGGGTTGGTGAAGGCCAGCAGCGACGGCGCGTGCTTGAGGATGCCGCCGATGTACCAGCGTGCCAGGTCCGACAGCCCGCCGTAGCCGGCCTCGTCGTAGAACAGCGGCTCGCCGCCCTTCCACAGCGACGAGTGCACATGCATGCCCGAGCCGTTGTCACCGAAGATCGGCTTCGGCATGAAGGTGACCGACTTGCCGGCCTCCCACGCCGTGTTCTTGATGATGTACTTGAACTTCATCACGTCGTCCGCGGCCTTGAGCAGCGTGTCGAAGCGGTAGTTGATCTCCGCCTGACCGGCCGTGCCGACCTCGTGGTGCGCCCGCTCCACCAGCAGCCCGGACGCCTCCAGGTTCTTCACCATCACATCGCGCAGGTCGGTGTAGTGGTCGTACGGCGCCACGGGGAAGTAGCCGCCCTTGAGCCGGGTCTTGTAGCCGAGGTTGTCGCCCTCCTTGCCCGAGTTCCACCAGCCCTCGACCGAGTCGATGTGGTAGTAGCTCTCGTTGACGCCGGTCGAGTAGCGCACCTGGTCGAAGATGTAGAACTCGGCCTCGGGGGCGAAGAACGCGGTGTCCGCGATCCCGGTCGAGTCGAGGTACGCCAGCGCCTTGCGCGCGATGTTGCGCGGGTCGCGGCTGTACGCCTCGCCGGTGATCGGGTCGTGGATGAAGAAGTTGAGGACCAGCGTCTTCGCCTCGCGGAACGGGTCGAGGTAGGCGGTGGTCACATCCGGGAACAGCGACATGTCGGATTCGTTGATCGCCTGGAACCCACGGATCGACGATCCGTCGAAGCTCAGGCCATCCTCGAAGACCGACTGGTCGAACGAAGAGACCGGCACGGTGAAGTGCTGCATGATGCCGGGCAGATCGCAGAAGCGGACGTCGATCATCTCGACGCTCTCGTCCTTGATGAACCGGAACAGCTCGTCGCTGTTTTCGAACATTCGTCCTCCTAGGCCGCGCCGAGGGCGTCCTCGGCTCCGACCGCAGTAGCGCGGATGGAGATCCCGATGCGACGCTGCACCGGGATGAGCCTCTGAACCTAGACAGAGGCAGTTTCTCGACAATATCCGCTTTGTTTCGGGTAGGTAACACGTTAGCGACCACCTCCAGGTCGCCCGGCAGGTCGCGCGCGAGGCTCGCCCGATAGGCTCTGAGGCGTGGATCAGACAGCCTCGTGGGCACAGCGCGCCCTTGCCCTGCTCATCGACTGGACCGCCTCGGTCCTGGTGGTGATCGGCTTCATCGGCCTCGACGGCTACAGCAACGACCCGGCGGCGTCCCTCTACATCCTGGGCGTCTTCGTCCTCGAGTCCACGCTCTTCACCGCCTTCCTCGGCGGCTCCTTCGGCAAGCTCGTCTGCCGCCTGCGGGTCGTCAACGTGGACGGCTCCGGGCGCCCGCTGAGCCTGTTGAACTGCCTGCTGCGCCAGGTCATGGTCGCCCTGGTCATCCCGCCGCTGGTCTTCCGTCCCGACGGGCGCGGCCTGCACGACATGGTCACCAAGTCGGCCACGATGACGCTGGCCAGTCTCCAGGGCCGTCGCTGAAAATCGGCGCAATCGGGGTTTAGCCCGCCCACTCCTTGGCTATGTTGACGGGCATGCGTATCAAGCAAACCCGACGCCGCCTCGCCGCCGCCGCGATCACTCCGGTGGTCGTGCTGGCGTTGGCCGCGTGCACCGGCGACGACGACGACTCCAAGAGCAGCGACAAGGAGACCACCTCCCAGGCTGCCGGTGAGTCCACCGACCCCACCCCGACCACGCAGGAGAGCACCGACACCGAGGAGTCCTCGGCGCCGGTTCCCGCCGGCGACGTCAGCGCGGACGAGTTCACCAAGCTGATCTCCGACGGCCTCGACAAGTCCACCAGCGCCAAGTTCGCCATGCAGGTGACGGCGTCCGGCATGAGCATCGACGCCACCGGCGTCATGGACTACAGCCAGTCCACCCCCGCGACCCAGATGAAGATGAAGATGGGTCAGATGGGCGACATGGAGGCCATCATGGTCGATGACACCATGTACATGAAGATGCCGGCGGCAGCCGGTGGCGCCGCGGGCAAGTGGATGAAGATGTCGGTCAAGGACGCCATGGGCGGCCAGACCGGCGGCGGCATGGGCGCGCTCGACCTGCGCAAGTCGCTCGAGCTCTTCACCGAGGGCGTCCAGTCCGTGCAGAGCAAGGGCGGCGAGAGCATCGACGGCGTCGACACCACGCACTACGTGGTCACCGCCGACCTCGAGGCGATCAGCAACCTGATCGGCAGCGGAGCGGACACCGCGCAGCTGCCGAGGACGATCACCTACGACATCTGGCTGGACGGCGACGGCCGCTTCACCCAGATGAAGGCCGACATGCAGGCCGCCGGCAAGATCGTGATGAACCTGACCGACTGGGGCACCGAGGTCGACATCAAGGCCCCGCCGGCCAACCAGGTCACCGAGATGCCGGCCACGGGCACCGGCGGCTGATCATCGGAGCCGAGGGGCACCGCTAGCGATCAGAGACGCGAACGAGGCGATGGGATCAGATCCCATCGCCTCGTTCTCTTCGTTCAGCGGGAGCCGGTCAGGCTCAGCGGCCGCGCAGGTTGCCGCGCTGGCCCTTCATGCTGGTCGGCACCGGGCCCTTGGGCAGCGGCACCGCGGAGCGGTTGGCGTCCAGCGCCTTGAGCCGGAAGAGCACGTCGGTCATCTGCGGGCCCTTGAGGCCCTTGCCGAGCTTGGTGACGTGCTTGACCAGCTTGGGCAGCGGCACCTCGCCCTCGCCGTTGCCGCAGACGACCTCGTGGATCGGGGTGTCGGCGACGACGCGCTCGTGCTTGCGGCGCTCGGTGGCGAGCAGGCCCTTGACCCGGTTCGGCGAGCCCTCGGCGACCAGGACGATTCCCGGCGGGCCGATCACCCGGTGCACGACGTCCTGCTGCTTGGTGACGGCGATCGCCGAGTCGACCTTCCAGCCACGACGCAGCATGCTCAGCGCAGCGGCGGCAGCACCGCGCTGACCGTCCATCTGGTGATAGGCGGCGTTCTGCGCGCGCCGGCCGAAGACGATCATCATCAGCAGCAGGCCGATGAGCAGCGCACCGAGCACCGGGAAGAGCCAGAGCGGACCGGGCAGGAACGAGAAGAGCGCGAAGCCGATCACGGCACCCACGATGAAGGCGCCGAGCATCCAGGCGGTCAGAAGCCGGTCGGTCTTCTTGGCCATCCGGTAGGTCTGCACCAGCTGCTGGCGGCGGTTCAACTGCTCAGGCGGGGTCGGAGTCGACATCACTGCTCTTTCAACAAGGGGTCTTCAACAACAGGGGGTGCGGGCGCCCGCGGCTCAGGCCTCGGCGCTCAGCGTGCGGCGCTCCAAGGCCTGACGGTACAGGCGTCCGGCGCGGTAGGAGGAGCGAACGAGCGGGCCCGACAGGACGCCGGCGAAGCCGATCTCCTCGGCCTCGGCGGCGAGCTCGACGAACTCCTCCGGCTTCACCCACCGCTCCACCGGGTGGTGGCGCAGCGAAGGACGAAGGTACTGGGTGACCGTGATCAGCTCGCACCCGGCCTCGTGCAGGTCGCGCAGCGCCTGGCTGACCTCGTCGCGGGTCTCGCCCATGCCGAGGATCAGGTTCGACTTGGTGACCAGGCCGAACTTGCGTGCCTGGGTGATCACGTCCAGCGAGCGCTCGTAGCGGAACGCGGGGCGGATCCGCTTGAAGATCCGGGGGACCGTCTCCACGTTGTGCGCCAGCACCTCGGGCCGCGACTCGAACACCTCGGCGAGCAGGTCCGGCTCACCGTTGAAGTCGGGGACCAGGTTCTCGACGCCGGTGTCCGGGTTGAGCTCGTGGATGGCGCGCACGGTCTCGGCGTAGAGCCATGCGCCGCCGTCGGGGAGGTCGTCGCGGGCGACGCCGGTGATGGTGGCGTAGCGCAGCTGCATCTTCTGCACCGACTCGGCGACGCGGCGCGGCTCGTCACGGTCCAGCGGCTGCGGCTTGCCGGTGTCGATCTGGCAGAAGTCGCAGCGCCGGGTGCACTGGTCGCCACCGATCAGGAAGGTGGCCTCGCGGTCCTCCCAGCATTCGAAGATGTTCGGACAGCCCGCCTCCTGGCAGACCGTGTGCAGTCCTTCGGACTTCACCAGGTTCTGCAGGGACTTGTACTCCGGCCCCATCTTGGCCCGGGTCTTGATCCACTCGGGCTTGCGTTCGATGGGGGTCTGCGCGTTGCGCACCTCGAGCCGCAACAACTTGCGGCCCTCCGCGTTGGGTGCTGCGGGGGAGGTGGCTTGCGAGCTGGGCTGCTGGGTCTGCGGCGCTTGCGTCACGGCGTCCACTCTACGCCGCCGACGGTGAGGGCCCTCAATCCGCAGGCGGCGCGAGATGGCGCCTGCGGCGCCCCTGAATCACGGGACGTCGCGACGCCGGAACGAGGCGAGCGAGGCGGCCACCGCAGCGAGCACCAAGGTGCCGAGGAAGAGGCTGCCGCGCAGCATCGAGATGGTGCGCTCCTCCTCGCCGCAGTCGCTGTCCCAGCAGTTGCTCGGCCAGTACGTGTAGTCGAAGCCGTTCTGCAGGAACGCGAGTGCGTGCATGGTCGGCTGCCACTGGATCGGGTCGGCGATCGGCATCAGGCCGACGATCAGCGAGCTCAACGCGGTGACCACGACGACGACGCCGAGGGTGGCCACCGTGCTGCGGAAGAACATGGTCAGCGCGAAGCCGGCGAGGGCTGCCGCGGCGCCGAGGATCATCGCCCGGCCGGCGTGGCCGGCGACGTCGCCCCACAGCGAGCCGGGGACGCTGACGTCGCGTAGCGCGGCGCCGGTGCCCAGCACCGCCCAGAAGACCACCAGTCCCAGCAGGGTGAGCACGGCTCCGGCGAGCGCGACGGTGATCCCCTTGGCCCACCACACCCGGGTCCGTCGTGGCTCGAAGAGGAGCTGGTTGCTCATCGAGCCGGAGGCCCAGTCCGCACCGACGAAGGTGGTGCCGAGCAGGATCGCCAGGATCACCACGATCGCGGCGACGGCGGAGGCGGACTCGTCGAGCTGAGCGGGCAGATTCAGCACGCTGCGATAGAGGTAGTCCTGCCAGTTCTCGCTGTCGGGGTAGTACCCGACCATGTCGCGACAGGCCGAGGCCGGATCGTCGTCAGCCGTCACCCCGTAGCCAGACGGGTCCGCGACGCAATCGTCATAGGCGGGGCGGCTCATCTCGGCCGAGTACTGGGCGTCCTCCTTGGCCCGGGCGATGTCGGCGTCACTGACCGGGCGGGTGTCCCACAGCACTCCGGCAGCGATCAGCAGCGGCGCCACCACGGCGCCGAGCAGCATCACCAGCACCGCACGACGCCAGCGCAGCCGGGTCAGCTCGACCTTGAGCAGGCTCCTCATCAGGCCACCTCCGCCTCGTGTGCGGCGCTGGTCAGCTGCAGGAAGACGGACTCGAGGTCACGGCGGATCGGGCTCAGCTCCTGCAGGTGGAGGCCGTGCTCGGAGAGGGCCCGGGTGATCTGCGCGGAGTCAGCGTCGGTCTCCACCAGCAGCCCGCTCTCGTCGGTGGTCACGGCGAACCCGGCGGCACCGAGCACGGCCGCCGCGCGGGCGGCGTCCGCGACCACGACCCGCCAGGCCGACGTGCCGGCGATCAGGTCGGCCACGTTGCCCGAGGCGAGGGTCCGGCCCTCGCCGATGATGGTGACCGAGTCGCAGACCTGCTGCACCTCGGCCAGGATGTGCGAGCTGAGCAGCACGGTGACGCCGGAGGCGCCGAGCCTGCGGATCGTCTCCCGGATCTCCCGGATGCCGGCCGGGTCGAGGCCGTTGGTGGGCTCGTCGAGGATCAGCAGATCGGGCTTCTTGAGCAGGGTCGCGGCGATCGCCAGGCGCTGCTTCATGCCGAGCGAGTAGCCGCGGTAGTGGTCGTCCTCGCGGCCGGTCAGCGAGACCTCGGCCAGCGCCTCGTCGACCCGGCTGTCCGGCTGTCCGATGGAGCGCGAGAGCAGCAGCAGGTTCTGCCGACCACTGAAGTTCGGCGCGAACTTGGGAGACTCGACGACGGCACCGATCCGGTCGATCACCTCCGGCAGCCGCTGCGGGACCTCGACCCCGAACAGCCGCATCTGGCCGCTGGTCGCGGCGGCCAGGCCGAGCAGCATCCGGATCGTGGTGGTCTTGCCGGAGCCGTTGGGCCCGAGGAAGCCGTGCACGCCCCCGGCCGGCACGGCGAGGTCCAAGCCGCCGACGGCCACTCGCGTCTGCCCGCCCCGGCTGCGGAAGGCCTTCCGCAGCCCGTGGGTCTCGATGACCAGCTCGCTCAACGTTGCGCCCCTTAGCTCGATGTGCGTTCGGGAGATCTTCGCAGTCTCCTCACCTTTGACGCGGTGGGCGCGCCAAAGGTTCGCCGAGCGGGGGCGATCGGTTTGCGGAACCGGCGCCTCAGCGCTGCGCGCTCGGCGCGATCAGGCTGATCCGCGGGGGCTCCGGGCGCGGCTCGTAGTCCGGCGTCGCCTGGTAGTCGTTCCAGGAGAGCAGGTCGGCCAGATGGGTGCGCACCGAGGGCAGCACGTCCTCGACGGTGACCGGACGGCCCGCCTCGGCCGAGAGCGTGGTGACGCCGGCGTCGGCGATCCCACACGGCACGAACCGGTCGTACCAGGCCAGGTCGACGTCACAGTTGAGGGAGAAGCCGTGCATGGTGACCCCGCGGCTGACCCGGATCCCGATCGCGGCGATCTTGCGCTCCGGTCCGCGGGCGTCTGCCTGCAGCCACACGCCGCTGCGGCCGGGGACCCGCGCGGTGGTGACGCCGAAGTCGGCGCAGACCGCGATCAGGGCCTCCTCCACGCGACGCACGTAGTCGACGACCTTGACCGCCTCCGGCAGCTTGACGATCGGGTAGCCGACCAGCTGGCCGGGGCCGTGGAAGGTGATCTTGCCGCCGCGGTCGACATCGATCACCTGCGCGCCGCCGGGGTCGGCGGGCCGCTCGTGCGGGTCGGTGCGCTTGCCGGCGGTGTAGACCGGAGGATGCTCCAGGAGCAGCACCACGGGGTCGGCACCGGCCACGACCTGCTCGTGCACCCCGCGCTGCAGCTCCCACGCGGCGAGGTAGTCGACTGCCTGGTCGCCCAGGCCTGCCACACGGAATTCAAGGCTCACGACGTCGACCCTACGCCTGCGGTCGGGGGCTGTGGATGACGGGATGCGGGGGAGCGGGATCTACCTGAGAGTAGGTTCATGACGACGCGACGGATGCTGACCCTCGGGGTGGTGCTGGGTCTGCTCCTGGGTGCCGTCGTGGTGCTCGCCGCGCTGCGCAGCGCCCCGTCGCGCACGGTCGAGGTGGCACCGGATCGCGGCGCTCCGGTTGATCGGGGTCAGGTCGGGGCGCGCGCCGAAGCGGTGGGCGCGGAGCCGCTCCCACGGCCCTCGGCGCTGCGTGCGTTGGCGGTCCTCACCGCGTGGAGCGAGCGGCGCAGCCGGGCCTGGGCCGCAGGCTCGCCGGAGCAGGTGCGCGCCCTCTACGCCTCGGCCCGCGCGGCCCGTGCCGAGCTCGCGATCTGGCAGGCGTACCGACGCCGGGGCCTGCGCGTGGAGGGGCTGCGCAGCCAGGTGGTCGCGATCCGGGTGCTGAGCGAGCAGCCCGGCCGGATCGCGCTGCTGGTCGACGAGCGGAGCGCCGGTGGCCGGATCGTCGGCGACGGGGTGCCCCACCAGGTCGCGCTGCCGCAGGACGGTGTCGATCGACGTCGGGTGGTGCTGGTGCACGGTGCCGACGCGGGGTGGCAGGTGGCGCGTGTCAGCGCGCGAGACCGGCCGCGATGACATCGCGGACGTCGTGGTCGGCGAAGCGGTACCCGGCGTCCTGCAGGGCGTGCGGCACCGCGCGCAGCGAGCCGAGCACCTCGGGCGCCATCGCTCCCGCGGCGACCTTGATCACCGGAGCGGGCACGGCGAGGAAGGCGGGCCGGCGCACGGCATCGGCCAGCGCACGGGTGAACTCGGCATTGGTCGGCGTCACCGGGCAGCAGAGGTTGATCGGGCCGTGCATCTCATGGGTCAGCGCGAAGGTGACGCCGCCGACCCAGTCCCGCAGCGAGATCATCGGGAAGTACTGGCGACCGGAGCCGAGCCGGGTGCTCAGCCCGAGCCGGGCGAGCTGGCGCAGCGGACCCAACGGAGGTGCGGCGGCGTCCATCACCGGAGCCGTGCGCAGCACGCAGACCCGGGCACCGGCGTCGCTTGCGGCCACCGTGGCGGCCTGCCACTGCCGGGTCACCCGGGTCAGCAGGGCATCGCCGCGCGACTCCGCGGCCTCGGTGACCTCGTCGTCGCCGTGATCGCCGTAGAAGGAGATCCCGTTCCCGGCCAGGAGGACCGGGGGTGCGGCTGCCCGGCCGATCGCCTCGGCCAGCACCGCCGTCGTGGTGACCCGGCTCTGCAACAGCTCACGGGCCCACTTCTTGGAGTGGGGGTTGCCGGCGGTGGGGGAGCCGGCGAGGTTGACCACGGCGTCGGCGTCCGCGATCAGGCCGGAGTCGACGAAGCCGGCGTAGGGGTCCCAACGGGACTCGCCTGCGCCGGCTTCGCGACGCACCAGGCGGGTGACCTGGTGCCCTTGCTCCGTCAGGTGACGGCAGAGCGAACGACCCAACAGACCGCTCGCACCTGCCGCCACCACGTGCATGTCAGACCTCGAAGACGCCGGCCTCGAGGCGACCCTTGACGTCCTGGAGGAACCGAGCGGCGTCGGCGCCGTCGATGATCCGGTGGTCGTAGGTCAGCGACAGGTAGCACATCTGGCGCACCGCGATCGTCTCGCCGAGGTTCGGGTCGTCGATCACCACGGCGCGCTTGACCACCGTGCCGGTGCCGAGGATGGCGACCTGCGGCTGGTTGATGATCGGGGTGTCGAACAGGGCGCCCACGCTGCCGGTGTTGGTCAGCGTGAAGGTGCCGCCGGAGAGCTCGTCCGGGGTGACCTTGTTGTTGCGGGTGCGGTCGGCCAGGTCGGCGATCTTGCGGGCCAGGCCGGCCACGTTGAGGTCACCGGCGTTGTGGATCACCGGGCTCAGCAGGCCGCGCTCGGTGTCGACGGCGATCGACAGGTGCTCGGCGTCGAAGTAGGTGATCTCACCGGCCTCGACGTCTGCCTGGGCGTTCAGCGCCGGGTGCTGCTTGAGCGCGTCGATCGTCGCCTTGGCGAAGAACGGGAAGTAGGACAGCTTGACGCCCTCGCGCGCCGCGAAGTCCTTCTTCACCTCGTCGCGCAGGCGACCGATGTTGGTGACGTCGACCTCGACCACCTGGGTGAGCTGGGCGGAGGTCTGCAGCGACTCGATCATCCGCTTGGCGATGACCTTGCGCAGGCGGCTCATCTTCTCGGTCTTGCCACGCAGCGGGGACGGCGTCACCGGGGCGGCTGCCTTGCCGGCAGGAGCAGCGGCAGCAGCCGGAGCCTCAGCCGGCTTGGCGGCGTCGAGGACGTCCTGCTTGCGGATCCGGCCACCGACGCCGGTGCCCTCGACGGTGGAGAGGTCCACACCGTGCTGGGCAGCGAGCTTGCGCACCAGCGGCGTCACGTAGCCGGCCTCACCGCTCACCGCGGCTGCGGTGGCAGCGGGTGCGGCGGCAGGGGCGGGTGCGGCGGCGGGAGCCGGAGCGGCAGCGGGCGCCGGAGCCGGGGCCGCAGCGGGTGCCGGGGCGGGGGCGGCAGCG
>NZ_BAAALG010000004.1:0-10658 GCF_039528155.1 Nocardioides dubius
GGGTTAAAACTAATTCGTCGACTATCAATGACACACTGTTGAGTTCTCAAACATCAAACACACCCGAAACCCCGGACCGATCCCGACCCAGTTCCTTCGGCGCAACCTGACTAACGTTACTCGGCTTTCTCGTCTCGGTCAAAACCGAACTTCTGCCGGGTTTCACATCCGCTGGACCCGAGGGCCGTTGCTTCTGTGGCGGTCTGCCTGAGCCCGGGAGACCCACACCCCTTGGGGGCCGTTCCTCCCGCCGCTTGCGGCGACAGGTGAAACAGTAGACCACCCGCACCCCGAAGACAAATCCGGGGTGCGGGTGGCCGTGGGAGCTGCCTGGCGCGGGTGGTTCAGCGCGCCTCGACGCCGGCGAACTTCTTCTTGCCGCGCCGCAGCACCAGCCAGCTGCCGCCGATTAGGTCGGACTCCGCCGGGACGAGCTCCGGGTCCTCGACCCGCTGGTTGTTCAGGTAGGCGCCACCCTCCTTGATGGTGCGCCGGGCCTCGCCGTTGCTGCTCGCGAGGCCGGTCAACACCAGCAGTGCCACGATGTCCGGGATGCCGTCCGCCTTGGCGAAGGAGGCCGAGCCCGCCTCACGGAGCGCGGCGCCCAGGGTGTCGGCGCTGAGGGAGTGCATGTCCCCGCCGCCGAACAGCGCGGCCGAGGCGGCCTTGATCCGCTCGGTCTCCTCGGCACCGTGCACCAGGGTCGTCACCTGCTCGGCGAGCGTCTTCTGGCCGGCGCGCAGGAACGGCTTCTCGGCGGTCTGCGCCTCGAGCTCCTCGATCTCCTCGCGGGAGAGGAAGGTGAAGACCCGCAGCAGCTCGCCCACCTTCTCGTCCTCGACGTTGAGCCAGAACTGGTAGAAGGCGTAGGGCGACATCAGCTCGGGGTCGAGCCAGAGCGCGCCGCCCTCGGTCTTGCCGTACTTGGTGCCGTCGGACTTGGTGAGCAACGGCGTCGCGATGGCGTGGGCCTTGCCCCCGTTGGTGCGACGGATCAGCTCGACGCCGGCGGTGAGGTTGCCCCACTGGTCCGAGCCACCGAACTGCAGCTTCACGCCGTGGTCGCGGTACAGGTTGAGGAAGTCCATCGACTGGAGCAGCACGTAGCTGAACTCGGTGAAGCTGATCCCGCTCTCCAGACGGCTCTTGACCACCTCGCGGGCCAGCATCCGGTTCACCGGGAAGTGCTTGCCGACGTCACGCAGGAAGTCGATCACCGACATGGACGCCGTCCAGTCGTAGTTGTTCACCATTGTCGCGGCGTTCTCGCCCTCGAAGGAGAGGAAGGGCTCGATCTGGGCACGGACCCGCTGCACCCACTCGGCCACGGTCTCCAGCGAGTTCATCACGCGCTCGCCGGACTCCTTCGGGTCACCGATGCTGCCGGTGGCGCCGCCGACCAGGGCGTACGGGGTGTGGCCGGCAAGCTGGAGCCGACGCGCGGTGAGGATCTGGACCAGGTGGCCCATGTGCAGGCTCGGCGCGGTCGGGTCGAACCCCACATAGAACTTCACGCTCCCCGCGGAGAGCTCGTCGCGCAGCGCGTCGAGGTCCGTCGAGTGGGCGATCAGGCCGCGCCACTCGAGGTCGTCGAGGAGGTGGGGGTCGACAGACAACGTTCTACCTTCCGGTCAGATGAGCAGTTTGCTGAGGCCTAGCCTGCCCCATCACTCGGGGCCGCCGGCAACCGGTCACACCGCGCGGGGACTTCGCCGATACGCGGAGACCGACGGCTCGCCGTCGATCCAGAACCTCCAGGCGACGTCGGCAGCGCGCGAGACGCCGACCCGGGGGCCGGTGCGGAGCCGCTCGGCGGGCACCGGGACACCGGGCTCGAGGCGGAGCGGGCCGCCGTCCAGGAGGGCCGCTCCCCCATCGTCGCCGGTGATCCCCAGGGCTTGCCCGAGCCGGCCCGGGCCGCGGGTCAGGTCCCGCTCGGCCACCGCGCCGCGACGCAGCCGGGCGAGGTCGCGGCCCTCGACCACCTCCCCGGCCCGGAGCAGCAGCCCCGCTGCCACGCCGTCCTGATCGGCGACGACGTTGCCGCACCAGTGGATCCCGTGCGAGCGGTAGACGTAGAGGTGACCGGGCGGGCCGAACATCACCTGGTTGCGAGCGGTCCGCCCGCGGAACGAGTGCGACGCCGGGTCGTCGGCGCCGGCATACGCCTCGACCTCGGTGATCCGCACCGCGACCAGGCCGTCGGGCGCCTCATGCACCAACAGGGAGCCCAACAGCCGCGGCGCCGCCTCGACGGCACCGCGGCTCAGGAAGGCGAAGTCAGCCGAGCCGGCCACGGTGCTCGGTCACGCTGCCGCGCAGCTCGGCGAGCTGCTCACGGACCCGAGCCGGCGCGGTCCCGCCCCGACCGGTGCGGGCCGCGACCGAGCCCTCGACGCTCAGCACGTCGCGCACGCCGGGCGTCAGGTGCTCCGAGATGGCGAGGAAGTCGGCGTCGCTGAGCTCGTGCAGCTCGATGCCACGCTCCTCGCAGACCCGCACGCAGGCACCGGCCACCTCGTGGGCGATCCGGAACGGCACGCCCTCGCGGACCAGCCACTCGGCGATGTCCGTGGCCAGCGAGAAGCCCTGCGGGGCCAACTCGGCCATCCGCGCGGTGTTGAAGGTCAGCGTGGCGACCATCCCGGTGAACGCCGGGAGCAGCACCTCGAGGGTGTCCACCGAGTCGAAGACCGGCTCCTTGTCCTCCTGCAGGTCGCGGTTGTACGCGAGCGGAAGGCCCTTGAGGGTGGCCAGCAGCCCGGACAGGTTGCCGATCAGGCGCCCGGACTTGCCGCGCGCCAGCTCGGCGATGTCCGGGTTCTTCTTCTGCGGCATGATGCTGGAGCCGGTCGACCACGAGTCGTGCAACGTGGCGAAGTCGAACTCGCGCGTCGTCCAGAGGATGACCTCTTCGGCCAGCCGGCTGACGTCGACGCCGATCATCGCGGTCACGAAGGCGAACTCCGCGACGAAGTCACGTGCGGCGGTGCCGTCGATCGAGTTGGCCACCGAGCCGTTGAAGCCGAGGTCGGCAGCGACCTGCTCGGGGTCGAGGCCCAGCGTGGAGCCCGCCAGTGCACCCGAGCCGTACGGCGACTCCGCGGCGACCCGGGCGTCCCAGTCGGCCAGCCGGGCGACGTCGCGCAGCAGCGGCCAGGCGTGCGCCATCAGGTGATGCGCGACCAGCACCGGCTGGGCGTGCTGCAGGTGGGTGCGCCCCGGCATCACCGCATCGCCCAGCGCATCGGCCTGCTCGGCGATCGCGTCGACCAGGTCAAGCACCAGCGCGCTGATGGTGCGACCGTGGTCGCGCAGGAACGCCTTGAACAGCGTGGCCACCTGGTCGTTGCGCGAACGGCCGGCCCGCAGCCGGCCGCCGACGTCAGGGCCGACCTCGGCAAGCAGCAGCCGCTCGAGCGCGCCGTGCACGTCCTCGTCGCTCGGGTCCGGGTGCAGGTCGCCGGCCGCGAAGCGCTCGCCGAGCGCGCTCAGGCCACGCTGCAGCTCGGCGTGGTCGCCGTCGGTCAGCAGCCCCGCCGTGTGCAGTGCCCGGGCGTGCGCGGCCGATCCCGCCAGGTCGTAGGGGGTCAGCCGCCAGTCGAAGTGGGTGGAGCGCGAGAGCGCATCGAGCTCAGGGCTCGGACCGCCCGCGAAGCGCCCGCCCCACAGCTTGCCGGTGTTCGTCGTTCCTGCGTCGCTCACGTGTCGCACTCTCTCAAAGTCAGGATTCGGACCGCTCGGCCCCGTTGGCCAGAGCGGTGAAGCGGCGGGCGAGCTCCTCGCCGCCGAGGGGGTCGCGGCCGATCACCAGCACCGTGTCGTCACCGGCGATGGTGCCGAGCACGTCGCTGATCTCGGCGCGGTCGAAGGCGCTGGCCAGGAACTGCGCGGCGCCCGGCGGGGTGCGCAGCACGACCAGGTTGGCGCTGGCCTCGGCGCTGACCAGGAGCTCTCCGCAGAGCCGGCTGAGCCGGGCCTGGGCCGCACCGGACTCACGCACCGCGGACGGCGTCCGATCGCCGCCCTCCCCCGGTACCGCGTAGACCAGGGTGCCGGATGAGCTGCGGACCTTGACCGCGTCCAGCTCGAGCAGGTCGCGCGACAGCGTCGCCTGGGTGACCTGGACGCCGCGGGCGGCCAGAAGGTCCGCCAACTCGACCTGGCTCTTCACCTCGCCGTGCTCCAGCAGCTCGATCACCAGCTGCTGGCGCGCGTTCTTGGTGATCGGCGTCAAGGCTTGCTCGCTCATCGCACCCGCCCGCTCAACGTCGCTCGTGCAACCAGGTCAGCACGGCCTTCTGTGCATGCCGGCGGTTCTCGGCCTCGTCCCAGATCACGCTCTGCGGACCGTCGAGCACCTCGGCGGTGATCTCCTTGCCGCGGTAGGCCGGCAGGCAGTGCATGACGATCGCGTCCGGCTTGGCACCGGCCAGCAGGGCGGCGTTGAGCTGGTACGGCGCCAGCTCGGCCAGACGGGCCGCGGCCTCGTCCTCCTTGCCCATCGAGACCCAG
This sequence comes from Nocardioides dubius, assembly GCF_039528155.1. Taxonomy (NCBI): domain Bacteria; kingdom Bacillati; phylum Actinomycetota; class Actinomycetes; order Propionibacteriales; family Nocardioidaceae; genus Nocardioides; species Nocardioides dubius. The sequence continues at coordinate 4,516 of NZ_BAAALG010000004.1, forward strand.
GTGTCGGTGATCACCACGTCGGCGCCGGCGACGGCGGCGCTCGGGTCGCCCTCGATGCTCACCGAGCCTCCGGTCCCGGCCGCGATCGCTCGCGCACGCTCGACCATCGCGTCACTCGGCTGGTAGCCGTCGGGGCCGCTGAGCACCACGTGCATGCCTGCCGAGGCGCCGGCCAGCGCCCAGGAGTTGCCCATGTTGCAGGCGGCGTCGCCGAGGAAGACCACCTTGAGACCGGCGAGCTCGCCCTTGTGCTCGGAGATGGTGAGCAGGTCGGCCAGCAGCTGGCAGGGGTGGAACTCGTCGGTCAGCGCGTTGACCACGGGCACCCCGGAGTAGGCCGCCATCTCCTCGATCGCGTCCTGGCCGTAGGTGCGCCAGACGATCTGACCGGCCTGGCGCCCGAGCACCCGGGCCACGTCGGCCACCGACTCGCGCTTGCCGATCCCGGCCAGGGCGCCGTCGATCAGCATCGGGTGCCCGCCGAGCTCGGCGATGCCGGCAGCGAAGGAGGCCTGCGTGCGCAGCGTCGGCTTGTCGAAGATCATCGCGACGGTGACCGGGCCGTCGAGGGGCTTGGCCCCGAACGGGTCGGCCTTCAATGCTGCGGCCAGCGCCAGCACCTCCGCCTGCTCGGCAGGGGTGAGGTCGTCGTCGGCCAGGAAGTGGCGCGTCATCAGGCGGCTCCTGCCTCGTCGAGGATCGCCGGGAAGGCGGCGAGGAACTTCTCCGCGTCGTCGACCGTCAGCACCAGCGGCGGCACCAGCCGGATCCGCGAGGGCCGCGGCACGTTGATGATGAAGCCTGCCGCGTAGGCGGCTTCGAGGACCTTGGCCGTGTCCACGCCGTCCGCCAGCGTGAGGCCGAGCATCAGGCCGCTGCCCCGCACCTCGGTGACCCGGGGCTCGGCCAGCAGGCCCTTGCGCAGCAGGGCGCCCAGCTCGCTGACGTGGGTCAGCAGATCGTCGGCCTCGATGGTGTCGAGGACGGCGAGCGCCGCCGCGGTGGCGATCGGGTTGCCGCCGAAGGTGGTGCCGTGGTTGCCGGGCACCAGCAGCTCGGCCGCCGCGCCGGTGGCCAGGGTGGCCCCGATCGGCACTCCCCCGCCGAGGCCCTTGGCCAGCGTGATCAGGTCCGGGACCACCTCGCCGTCGAAGAGGTCGGCGTTCTGGTGCGCGAACCAGGTGCCGGTGCGCCCGATGCCGGTCTGGATCTCGTCGAGCCACATCAGGGCACCGTGCCGCGCGGTGATCTCGCGCACCTGGAGCAGGTAGTCGCGCGGCGGCACGTTGACGCCGGCCTCGCCCTGCAGGGGCTCGACCACGACCGCTGCGGTCTGGTCGTCGACGGCTGCGGCCAGTGCCTCGGCGTCACCGAATGGCACCCAGACGACGTCACCGGGCAGCGGCTCGAACGGGGTCCGGTAGGCCTCGGTGGCGGTCAGCGCCAGTGCACCCATCGTGCGGCCGTGGAACGCGTCCTCGGTGGCCACGATCTTGGTCCGCCCGGTGCGCCGGGTGACCTTGAACGCCGCCTCGTTGGCCTCGGTGCCGGAGTTGGAGAAGAAGACCCGGGCGCCGTGGCCGAGCAGGCCGGTGAGCCGCTCGGCCAACGCTATCTGGGGCTGGCTGGCGAAGAGGTTCGAGACGTGGCCCAGGGTGCTCAGCTGCTCGGTGACCGCAGAGACCAACGCCGGGTGGGCGTGGCCGAGGGAGTTCACCGCGATGCCGCCGAGCAGGTCGATGTACTCGCGACCGTCGGCGTCCCAGACATGGGCGCCGACACCGCGCGCGAGCATCAGCTTCGGGACCCCGAAGGTGTTCATCAGGGTGGCGCCGTAGCGCTCCTGCCAGGTGGTCATGCCTTGCCTCCGGACTTGTCGTGCGCGGCGGCGTGCGCCTTGCGCAGCTTGGTCTCGACACCCGGAAGGACCTGGGTGCCGACACCTTCGGCGGTGAAGATCTCGAGCAGCACGGCGTGCGGCTGCCGGCCGTCGACGACGGTCGCCTTGGGCACGCCCTCGGTGACGGCCTTCAGGCAGGCCGCCATCTTCGGCACCATGCCCGAGGCCAGCGTCGGCATCAGCGCGGACAGCGACTCGGGACTGATCTCCTGGATCACGTCGTCGCTGTGCGGCCAGTCGCGGTACAGGCCCTCGACGTCGGTGAGCACGAGCAGCTTGGCCGCGCCCAGCGCCACCGCCAGCGCGGCGGCAGCCGTGTCGGCGTTGACGTTGAAGACCGTGCCCTCGGTGTCCGGGGCGACGCTGGAGATGACCGGGATCCGGCCGGCCTCGACCAGGTCGAGGACAGCCTCGGGGCGGACCTGGGCGACCTCGCCGACCAGGCCCAGGTCGACCGCCTCGCCGTCGACGACCGTGCTGGCCGGCTCCGCGGTGAACAGGCCGGCGTCCTCGCCGGAGAGTCCGACCGCAATGTGGCCGTGCTGGTTGATCAGGCCGACCAGCTCGCGCTGCACCTGGCCCACCAGCACCATCCGGACGACGTCCATCGCCTCGGGCGTGGTGACCCGCAGGCCGCCGCGGAACTCGGACTCGATGCCGAGCTTGTCGAGCATCTGCGAGATCTGGGGACCGCCGCCGTGCACCACGACCGGCTTGAAGCCGGCGTAGCGCAGGAAGGCGATGTCCTCGGCGAACGCCTTCTTCAAGGTGTCGTCGGTCATCGCGTTGCCGCCGTACTTCACCACGATGATCTGACCGTGGTACTGCATCAGCCAGGGCAGGGCCTCCGCGAGGACGGCGGCCTTGGCGGGGTCGGGACCTTGATATGCGTTCATGAGGAGTAGGCGCTGTTCTCGTGGACGTAGGCGTGGGTGAGGTCGTTGGTCCACACGGTGGCCCGCTCGGCACCGGCCTTGAGGTCGATGGTGACGGTCACCTCCCGCGCGGAGAGGTCGACCAGGGACGGGTCCTGGTCGGGGGTGGAGGCGCGGCAGACCCAGATGCCGTTCATGGCGACGTCCAGGTCGGCCGGGTCGAAGGCGGCCTGGGTGGTGCCGACGCTGGCCAGCACCCGGCCCCAGTTCGGGTCCTTGCCGAAGACCGCAGCCTTGAACAGGTTGCTGCGCGCCACGCTCCGGCCGACCTCGACCGCGTCGTCCTCGCTGGCCGCGTTGAGCACGGTGATCGCGATCTCGTGATCAGCACCCTCGGCATCCTTGAGCAGCTGCATGGCGAGCTCGGTGCAGACCTGGGTCAGCGCCTGGGTGAAGTCCGCGAGCGGCGGGGTGATCTGGCTGGCGCCGCTGGCCATCAGGGTGACCGTGTCGTTGGTCGACATGCAGCCGTCGGAGTCGAGCCGGTCGAAGCTGACCCGGGTCGCTGCCCGCAGCGCGGTGTCGAGGTCGGCAGCGGGCACGACGGCGTCGGTGGTGATCACCACGAGCATGGTGGCGAGCTGGGGAGCGAGCATGCCAGCCCCCTTGGCCATGCCGCCGATCTTCCAGCCGGCACCCTCGACGACGACCTGCTTGCTGACCGTGTCGGTGGTCATGATCGCGGCGGCCGCGTCGGCGCCGCCGTCGGCGGAGAGTCCGGCCGCGGCGGCCTCAACCCCGGCAAGGAGATCCTCGCGGGAGTTGGCCAGGCCGATCAGGCCGGTCGAGCAGACCACCACGTCGATCGCGCCGATGCCGACCTGCTCGGCGACCTTCTCAGCGACCGCGTGGGTGGTCTGGAAGCCCTCGGCGCCGGTGTAGCAGTTGGCGCCGCCGGAGTTGAGGACGACGGCGCGCACGACGCCGTCCTTGACGACCTCCTGGCTCCACAGCACCGGGTTGGCCTTGCACCGGTTGGCGGTGAAGACGGTGGCGGAGTCGTAGGTGGGGCCCTGGTTCACGACCAGGGCGAGGTCCTTGGCGCCGGTGGACTTGAGTCCGGCGGCAACGCCTGCGGCGACGAAGCCGGCAGGTGCGGTGATGCTCATTTCTTTCCCTTTCGGGTGGGCGTGACGGGAACGGCGGGGGCAACGGTGTGCCCTCGTCGTCGCCATTCCTCGGCCGCCGCCTCGGCCTTGCCCTGCGGCACCAGGATCCAGTCGGTCTCGTAGGTGGAGATGGTGAAGACCGGGATCTGGGCCTCGGCCATCGGCGTCAGCAGCTCGAGCAGCACGCCGACCTGGTTCGGGTCGAGCGGGCCCTCGACGGCGAACGCGGTGAACGGCCGGTGCGCGACCGCCTTGGTGGGCACGCTCCGGGTGGCGCAGACGACAGAGGTCTCGCGCGCCGTCGCGGTGATCGAGAAGATGCTGGAGGCCTCGGCCCAGGCCGGCACCTCGGCGCCCGGGCCGAGCTTGACGACCGCGAGCTTCTCGGGGAACTCCTGGAGGGTGTAGCTGGTCACGGTGCGACTCCTACGGTGGAGAGACCGGTGGCCTCGTCGATGCCCAGCGCCAGGTTCATGCACTGGACGGCGGCACCCGCGGTGCCCTTGGCCAGGTTGTCGATGGCCCCGACCACGACCAGCCGGCCGGCGGTCTCGTCGACGGCGACCTGCAGGTGCACGGCGTTCGAGCCGGTCACCGACTTGGTCTGCGGCCACTGACCGGCCGGAAGCAGGTGGATGAACGGCTCGTCGGCGTACGCCTCGCGGTAGATCTCGTAGGCGGCCTCGGTGGTCAACGGCGCCGCCAGCGGTGCGCTGACGGTGGCCAGGATGCCCCGCGGCATCGGCACCAGCAGCGGCGTGAAGCTGACCGTGACGCCCTGGCCGCCGGCGACGGTGAGGTTCTGCACGATCTCGGGGGTGTGCCGGTGCACGCCACCGACTCCGTAGGCGCTGGCGTTGCCCATCACCTCGCTGCCGAGCAGGTTGGTCTTGGCCGCCTTGCCGGCGCCGCTGGTGCCGGAGGCGGCGACCACCACGACGTCCGGCTGCACGATGCCGGCGGTGATCGCCGGGGCGGCGGCGAGGGTGGAGATCGTCGGGTAGCAGCCGGGGACGGCGATCCGCCGCGCGCCGCTCAGCTTGGCCCGCTGGCCGAGGAGCTCGGGCAGGCCGTAGGGCCACGAGCCGGCATGCGGGCTGCCGTAGAACCTCTCCCAGGCGGCGGCGTCGGTGAGCCGGAAGTCCGCGCCGCAGTCGATCACCACGACGTCGTCACCGAGCTGCTCGGCGATGGCGGCCGACTGGCCGTGCGGGAGGCCGAGGAAGACCACGTCGTGACCGGCCAGGGTCTCCAGGTCGGTGGGCGCGAGCACGCGCTCGGCCAGCGGCAGCAGATGCGGCTGCAGGACGCCGAGCTTCTCCCCCGCGTTGGACCCGCCGGTGAGCGCGCCGATCTCCACTGCCGGGTGGCCGAGCAGCAACCGGAGCACTTCGCCTCCGGCATACCCACTGGCTCCGGCGACCGCTACCGAGTACCTCGTCGTCATATGCATGACTATACAGAGGATTGCATGATCTCGCATTTGCGGTACCGCGTGTCGGAGATCGAGGCTAGCGTCGAGCCATGGAAACCCGGCTCTCCCCCGCAGACTATCTGGACCACCTCGCCGCCGACTCGGCACGATTCCGGGAGGTGCTCGCCGACGCGCCGGCCGACGCCGCGGTCCCCTCCTGTCCCGAGTGGCGCAGCGACGACCTCCTGCTCCACCTCGCCGAGGTGCAGTGGTTCTGGGCGCAGACCCTGCACCGGCGTCCGACCGCCCCGGACCCGGAGACCGGTTGGGGCGAGCCGGAGTTCGGCACCGACCGCTCCGAGCTGCTGGCCTTCTTCGACGCCAGCACCCGCGACCTGCACCGCGCGCTCAGCCAGGCCGATCCGGCCGAGCCCGCCTGGACCTGGGCACCGGACCAGCACGTCGGCTTCATCCTGCGCCGCCAGGCGCACGAGGCGCTGATCCACCGCCTCGACGCGGAGCTGACCACCGGCCAGGTGACGCCGCTCGATCCGGCGCTCGCCGCCGACGGCGTCCACGAGGCGCTCGCGGTGATGTTCGCGGGCGCCCCGGAGTGGGGCACGTTCACCCCGGAGCCCCGCTACGTCCGGGTCGAGCTCACCGACAGCGGCCACGAGCTCTGGGTGCAGCTGGGGCGCTTCACCGGCGTCAGTCCCGAGGGCGAGGTGCACGACGAGGACGACATCGCGATGGCGAGTGAGCAGGACGCCGACGGCCCGGCCAGC
>NZ_BAAALG010000004.1:10693-15768 GCF_039528155.1 Nocardioides dubius
CGATGCCTGGCTGTGGCAGCGCGCCGACTCCTCAGCGCTCTCGCTCACCGGCGATGCCGATGCCCTCAAGCGCTTCCGGGCCGTCGTCTCCCAACCGCTGAACTGATCAGGCGCGCTGCACGGCTCCCGTGCGCTCGGTCGCCAGGGCGACCGCAGCGTCGCGGGCCGCGCCCGACTCGCCCTCCTTCAGGGTGCGGTCGAAGGCCCGGAAGCGCAGCGCGAACGCCAGCGACTTCTTGCCCTCGCCGACCTGCTCACCGGTGAACACGTCGAAGAGCCGGATCGACTCCAGCAGCTCGCCCGCGCCCTCGCGCAGCGCCTCCTCGACCGCGATCGCCGGGGTGGCGGCGTCGACGATGAGGGCGACGTCCTCCTTGGCGACCGGCTGGGTGGAGACCATGGCGGCCGGGCGCAGCAGGATCGCGTGCTCGATCAGCACGTCGAGGTCGACCTCGGCAGCGACGCTGCCCCGGGGCAGGCCGAGCGCCGTGCAGACCTTCGGGTGCAGCTCGCCGGCGTGGCCGATCACCGCCCCGTCCACGCTGAGCTCGGCACAGCGGCCGGGGTGCCACGGCGCGTACTCGACGCCGCGGGCGCTCACCCGCAGGCCCACCGAGTCGGCGACGGCGCGGACCGCGTCCACGGCGTCGGCCCAGGTGACCGTCCGACCCTCGCCCCACCAGCCCGACAGGTCGGCCTCGCCGACCGCGACCAGGGCCAGCCGCAGCGGCTGGTGCGGGATCGCGGCGTTGAGTGCCGCGAGCTCGTCCTCGCTCGGACGCCGGTCGACCGGCAGGATCGGTGCCGCACCGCCGGTGGGCAGGGTGACGGTGGTGGTCTCGAAGAGGCCGAAGGAGGCGTTGCCGTAGCCGACGTTGCGCGCGGCCGTGCGCAGCAGCCCCGGCAGCACGGTCGTCGTCATCAGCGGTGCCTCGCTGCTGAGCGGGTTCTCCAGGCGCAGCGCGTTGCGACGCTCGTCGTCGGCCCCGATGCCGAGCAGGTCGAAGTCGGCCTCCCCGACGAACGGGAAGGTGATCACCTCGACGAAGCCCTCCGCGGCCACCGCGCGCCCGAAGCGACGACGCAGCTGCTGGGCGAAGGTCAGGCCGCCCCCCGCCGGCGGGATCGGCAGCACCGACGGCACCCGGTCGTAGCCGACCAGGCGGATCACCTCTTCGGTGGTGTCCTGGGGGTCGGTGAGGTCGGGGCGCCACGGCGGCGGGGTGACGCTCAGGGTGCCGCTGCCGGTGACCTCGCAGCCGACGGCGCGCAGTGCCTCGACAGCGGTCTCCTCGGAGATCTCCATCCCGGAGACGCGGGCCGCCTTGTCGCCGGCCACGGTGATGGTCGGCATCGCGGGGGCGGTGCCGACCACGGTGACGCCCGGCTCGGCGCTGGCGCCGCCGTGCGCGACCAGGAGCTCCACGACACGGTCGGCCGCAGCCTCGCAGATCGTCGGGTCGACGCCGCGCTCGTTGCGCTTGCCGGCCTCCGAGGAGATCTTGTGGCGCTTGCCGGTGCGGAACATCGAGACGGCGTCCCAGTGCGCGGCCTCGACCAGGATCGAGGTGGTGGAGTCACCGATCTCGGTGGTCTCGCCTCCCATCACGCCGCCCAGCCCGATGATCCCGGAGTCGTCGACGACGACCAGGTCCTCCACGCTCAGCTCACGCTTGACGCCGTCGAGGGTGGTCAGCCGCTCGCCCGCCGCCGCACGGCGCACGACCAGCGTGCCCTGCACCTTGGCGGCGTCGTAGCCGTGGATCGGCCGGCCTGTCTCCAGCATCACGTAGTTGGTGATGTCGACGGCCAGCGAGACCGAGCGCATCCCAGCCGCGGTGATCCGCTCGGCGATGAAGCCCGGAGTGGGCGCGCTCGGGTCGAAGCCGGTGACGGTGCGGGCCACGAAGACCGGGCAGCCGTCGGCGTCCTCGACGCGCACCGGGTGGCCGGCGTCGTCGGCGGCCGGGGTCGCCCGCTGGGCCGGGTCACGGAAGTTGCTGGCGCCCTCCACCGAGACCAGCACCTCGCGGGCGATGCCGCGCAGGCTGAGCGCGTAGGCGCGGTCGGGGTTGATCTCGAACTCGATGATCTCCTCGTCGAGCCCGAGCAGGGCGCGGACGTCGGTGCCCGGGGCGCCGGCGTCGGCGGGGAGCACGATGATCCCGTCGTTCTCCCAGGCGGTGCCGCCCAGGCCCAGCTCGGCGGCCGAGCAGATCATCCCGGCCGAGAGGTGGCCGTAGGTCTTGCGCTCGGAGATCGCGAAGCCGCCGGGCAGCACGCCGCCGGGCAGCACCACGACGACGTGGTCGCCGGGGCCGAAGTTGTGGGCGCCGCAGATGATGCCCTGCGGCTCACCGGTGCCGTTGGCGTCGCCGACGTCGACGGTGCACCAGTTGATCACCTTGCCGTTCTTCTGCGGCTCCTTGTCCTGGGTGAGGACCTTGCCGATCACCAGCGGGCCGGTGATCTCCGCGCCCGGGCTGGTGATCGCCTCCAGCTTGAGACCCGTCATCGTGAGCCGACGGGTGAGCTCCTCGGTGGTGACGTCCGCGGGGACGTCCACGTACTCCTTGATCCAGGAGAGCGGTGCCTTCATGGTCTCTCTCCTCTCAGATCTCGGTGCCGAATGCGGAGCTGAACCGCACGTCGCCCTCGAAGAGCGGGCGCAGGTCGTTCAGGTTGTGCCGGAACATGAAGGTCCGGTCGATGCCGAAGCCGAAGGCGAAGCCGGAGTAGACCTCGGGGTCGATGCCGGCGGCGATCAGCACCCGGGGGTTCACCACGCCACAGCCGCCCCACTCGATCCAGCCCTCGCCGCGGCAGGTGCGGCAGGACTCGGGGCTCTCGTTGCGGCACACGAAGCAGAGCAGGTCCACCTCGGCGCTCGGCTCGGTGAACGGGAAGTAGGAGGGCCGGAACCGGGTCACGATCCCGTCGCCGTAGAGCTGGGAGGCGAGGTGGTCGAGCGAGCCCTTGAGGTGCGCCATGGTGATGCCCTCGTCGACGACCAGGCCCTCGACCTGGTGGAACATCGGGCTGTGCGTGGCGTCGTACTCGTCGGTGCGGAAGACCCGCCCGGGGCAGGCCACGTAGATCGGCGGCTTGCGGGTGAGCATGGTGCGGGCCTGCACCGGCGAGGTGTGCGTGCGCAGCACCACGTGGTTCTCGGCCGGGGTGGTCCAGAAGGTGTCCTGCATGGTCCGAGCCGGGTGATCCGGTCCGAGGTTGAGGGCGTCGAAGTTCAGCCACTCGGCCTCGACCATGGGCCCCTCGGCGATCTCCCAGCCCATCGCCACGAAGACGTCGGCGATCGTCTCGGACTGCAGTGTGATCGGGTGCCGCGAGCCGTGCCGGCGGCGCTCGGTGGGCAGCGTGACGTCGACCGTCTCGGTGACCAGCATCCGCTCCTCGTGCTCGGCCTCGAGCACCACCGTGCGCTCGCCGAGCGCCTTGTTCACCGCGCCGCGGGCCTGGCCCACGCGGGCACCGGCCTCCTTGCGGGCCTGCGGCGGCAGCGCACCGATCTCCCGGTTGGCCAGCGCCAGCGGCGAACGGTCGCCCGCGTGGTCCAGCCGGACCTGCTTGAGCTCGGCGAGGTCGCCGGCGGCGGCGATCGCCGCGAGGGCGGCGTCGCGCATGGCCTCGACCTCGTCGGCACGCAGCGGCGTGACCTCGACGGGGTCGTAATCGGTGTTAGGTCCCGACATGACTGCCTTCACGAATCGACAAACGGGGCGCGGACGCGCCCACCGGGCTAGTTTAGGAACCCCGCGCCCGGTGCGGCCAACCGGTTACCCGGCACTGCCGTGCACCGGCAGGTCGATCCGGACCAGGGCACCGCCCGACGACGACTCCCCCACGCTCACCGTGCCGCCGTGCGCACGGACCAGGCCGCCGACGATGTAGAGGCCCAGGCCGGAGCCGCCGCGCTCGCCGTGCTTCCAGAACTTGGTGAAGACCCGGCCCCGGATCTGGGGGGCGACGCCGTCCCCGTCGTCCTCGACCTCGATCCGGACCCGCGCGCCGGGGATCGCGAAGACGCCCACCCGGACCTCGCCGTCGCCGTGCCGGACGCCGTTCTCGATCAGGTTGACCAGGATCTGGGTGACCTTGTCGGGATCGAGCACCACCTCGCCCAGCCCGGGCTCGAGGCTGACCGCGATGGAGCGCGCGGTGCCGGCCCGCACGGTGTCCGCAGCCCGCTCCACCAGCCGGCCCAGGTCGCTGGCACGCGGGTAGAGGGCGAGCCGGCCGGTGTCGATCCGGGCCACGTCGAGCAGCTCCGCGATCAACCGCGCCAGCCGGTCGCTGTCGGAGTGGACCGTGGTCAGCATCAGCTTCTTCTGGTCGTCGTTGAGCTTGTCCCACTTGTTCAGCAGCGCCTGCACGAAGCCCTTGACGCCGGTCAGCGGGGAGCGCAGCTCGTGCGCGACGGTGGCCACCAGGTCGGAGCGCTCACGATCGAGGCGGGCCCGGCCGCGCCCCGAGCGCAGCACGATGCCGACGTGGCTGATCGCGCCGCCCGGCGCGACCCGGGTGATCCGGGCGTCGACCAGGACCTCCTGGCCGTCGGGCAGCAGCCAGGCCTGCTCCGGAACGCCGCTGCGGATGTTGAGGCCGTCGAAGGGCCGGTTGTAGCCGACCCAGCTCCGGCCGTCGTGGTCCTGCAGGCAGAGCGTCGCGGCCAGCGACCCACCGACCTCACCGCCGCCCAGCATGGTGGCGGCGGCACTGTTGATGGCCACGACGATGCCGTCACCGTCGCTGACCACCACACCGTCAGGGAGGAGGTCGATCACAGGAGAAACCTAGCGAGAAGTCGGCCGTTGTGCGCGCGCACTGGCGTAGAGGCACAGCGCGGCGGCAGTCGCGAGGTTGAGGCTCTCGGCGCGCCCGTGGATGGGGATGCGCACCCGGTGGTCGGCCAGGGCGGCCAGCTCGTCGGGCAGGCCCCAGGCCTCGTTGCCGAAGAGCCAGGCGGTGGGCGCCGTCAGCAGGCCCGTGTCCGCGGCCTCGTCGAGGTCCACCTCGCCCGCGCCGTCGGCGGCCAGCACCTGCAGCCCGGCGGCGTG
>NZ_BAAALG010000004.1:15800-20559 GCF_039528155.1 Nocardioides dubius
ACCCGGCTGATCGGCAGGTGGAAGATGCTGCCCACGCTGGCGCGCACGGTGCGCGGATGATGCGGATCGACCGAGTTGCCGGCCAGCACGACGCCGGCGGCTCCCGCGGCGTCGGCGGTGCGGATCACCGTGCCGGCGTTCCCGGGGTCGCGGACATCGGCACAGACGGCGACCAGCGTGCTGCCGGCGAGCCAGGTGTCGGCAGCGACGTCCAGGCTACGGCAGACGGCGACGATCCCGGCGGGCGTGGTGGAGTCGGAGAGCGAGGCGAGTGCGCGCTCTTCGACCAGGGTCCAGGGCACCTCGTCGGTGGCCAGCGCGGCGAACTGCTCGGCGGCGGCCGGGGTGACGAACACCTCGAGTACGCGCCCGGGTGTGGCCAGGGCGCCCTCGACCGCCTTGGGACCGTCGGCCAGGAACTGGCCGGACTCGTCCCGAAATGCACGACGGGCGAGCTTCCGCGCGTTCTTGACCCGGTTGTTGCCGCTGCTCAGCGGCACCTGGTCGGTGCGGAAACTCGCCACGTCGTCACGAACAAGCTTGAGATCAGGAGACCCTGATATCAGGCGTTGGCCTCCGCGCGAGGAGCGTTGACGTCCTCGGGCAGGTTGGCCTTGGCCAGCTCCACCAGGGCGGAGAAGGCGGGAGCGTCGTTCACCGCGAGGTCGGCGAGGATCTTGCGGTCGACCTCGACCTCAGCGGCCTTGAGGCCCTGGATGAAACGGTTGTAGGTCAGGCCCTCGGCGCGAGCCGCGGCGTTGATCCGCTGGATCCAGAGCTTGCGGAACTCGCCCTTCTTGGCCTTGCGGTCCCGGTAGTTGTAGACCAGCGAGTGGGTGACCTGCTCCTTGGCCTTGCGGTAAAGGCGCGAGCGCTGACCGCGGTAGCCGCTGGCCCGCTCGAGGACGACCCGGCGCTTCTTCTGGGCGTTTACTGCCCGCTTGACGCGTGCCACTTCATTACTCCTTGATGCTTGAAAAGGTCAGGGGCGGGTCAGAGACCCAGCAGCTTCTTCGCGGGCTTGACGTCGGCCTTGGCCAGCTCGACGGTGCCGGTCATCCGACGGGTGACCTTGGAGGACTTCTTCTCAAGGTTGTGGCGCTTGCCGGCCTTCTCCCGCAGGATCTTGCCCGAGCCGGTCACCTTGAACCGCTTCTTGGCACCGGAGTGCGTCTTGTTCTTCGGCATGGAAATGCTGCTCTCTACTCGCGAACTGCGTGTGAATGGGTACTACTGACTCAGAGGTCGATGTCGGGATCGAGGTTCTCGGAGCGCTTGCGCTCCTTCTTCTGCGCGACCGGGCCTGTCTGGGCGGCCTTGCGCTCTGCATCGACCTCGGCCTGCTCGGCAGCGCGCTCCTCAGCGGCGCTGACCTTCGCGGCCTTGACCTCGAGCTTGGCGTCGGCCTTCTTCTTGTGCGGGCCGAGCACCATGATCATGTTGCGGCCGTCCTGCTTCGGCGAGGACTCGACGAAGCCCAGGTCCGCGACGTCCTCGGCGAGGCGCTGCAGGAGCCGGAAGCCCAGCTCCGGGCGGTGCTGCTCACGACCACGGAACATGATCGTGATCTTGACCTTGTCGCCGGCCTTGAGGAACCGCACGACGTGACCCTTCTTGGTCTCGTAGTCGTGGGCGTCGATCTTCGGACGAAGCTTCATCTCCTTGATGATGACGTTCGTCTGGTTCCGACGGGCTTCACGGGCCTTCTGGGCGTTCTCGTACTTGAACTTCCCGTAGTCCATGAGCTTGCAGACCGGCGGCTTGCCTTGGGGTGCGATCTCGACCAGGTCGAGGTCAGCCTCCTGAGCCAGTCGCAATGCATCGCCCGTGGGAACGATGCCGACCGTCTCGCCATTGGGTCCAACGAGGCGGACCTCGGGAACCCGGATCCGGTCGTTGATGCGCAACTCTGTGCTGATGTGTCCTCCTGGGGCCAGATGTCTGAAGAACGGAAAAGGCTTCCGCTCACCAAGCGGAAGCCAGTCTTCAGGTACCCGGAGGAACCCACTCGCATGAGCCACTGCTCGCGTCTTGCGACGCAGCCAGGGCCTGCGGGACCGGACCCGACGACCAGTGGTCGATGCGGGTGGGAAGCCGAAGCATCCGCTTGGGAGATGGAGTCAGCCGCACGGTGCGCAACCGTTTCCATCGGTCGGTGGTCAAGAGTACAGGGTGTGCCGGGGGTGCGCTAATCGGCGTCGTCGCCCTCGGCGGGGCGCAGCCAGCCCGACTGTCCGTCGACCTCCACCAGCTGCCAGCCCGAGGCCAGGCCGACCAGGTCGTCGCCCTGGACCACGAAGGTGCGCGGCCCGGCGACGTCGAGCACCAGAGCCACCGCGTCGTCCTGGAGCGCCGACTGCGCGGCGACCTGGGCTGGCACCGCGACCGGGCGGGCCTCCGGGTTCCAGGTGCTCAGCGTCTCGACTCCGGAGAACGCGAGCAGCGCGAGCCGGCCGTCGCGGCCCTGCATCAGCACCGCCGCCATGTCGCTGGACTTGTCGTGGGCCAGCCCCTGCTCGTCGTACTCGACCTCACCGAGCATGGCGACCACCGGAACCAGCAGCCGGACCTCCTGCAACGCGCGGAGCACGCCGGCACTACGGGTGCGGTCGGCGGCCCACTCCTCGAGCGCCCGCGTCAGCACCTCGGGGCGCTCGCCGCGATCGTCGGGGAAGTTGCTCTCGATGAGCTGGGCACCAGCGAAGCGATCCGGATTGACCATGATGGCAAGAGCCTAGGTCATCGTGGGGCGACGCCTGCGGCCAGATGTGAAAGCCTGGGGTCATGGACGATCTTGGCTGGCAGGCGCTCGCCGTGGCGCTGACGATCCTCGGCGGCGCCTGGACCTTCTACGCCGCCCGCAACCGCGGCGCTGCCGCCACCGTGCGTGGCGCCGGGCTCACCCTGCTCCCGGCGGCGGCGCTCTTCACCGGCACCCTGGAGATGGTGGGCCGGATGGGCGGCGCGGTCGCCGACTGGGCGACCGGCTTCGTCTTCAGCCCGGTGGTCTGGCTCGGCGTCGCGATGGGCGTCCTCGGACTCCTGCTGCTGCTCGGCGCCGGCTGGCTCGACCGCCGCAGCGGCGGTGGCAGCGCCAAGAAGCCCGAGCACCTGGCGCCCGCGGACCGCGGCGCCCCCGCGATCCCGGACGACCTGGCCGACATCGAGGCCCTGTTGCGGAAGCGAGGCATCACGTGATCGACGCCGAGATCGAGCGCCACCGGCTGAGCACCCGGCTCGCCTCCGCCGTCGCTGCTCATCCCGAGCCGTTGCAGACCCCGGCCATGGTCGTCGACCTCGACGCCTTCGACGCCAACGCCGCCGACCTGGTCCGCCGCGCGGGCGGCAAGCCGATCCGGGTCGCCTCGAAGTCGCTGCGTGTGCCCGCGCTCGTCGAGCGTGCCCTGGCCACCCCCGGCTTCGCCGGGGTGCTCACCTATTCGCTGCGCGAGGCACTGTGGTTGCAGCGCGAGCGTGGGCTGAGCGATCTGGTGATGGGCTACCCAAGCGTGGACCGGGGTGCCCTCGCCGAGCTGGTCACCTCGCCGTCGGCCGCCGCGGCGATCACCCTGATGGTCGATGACGTGGCACAGCTCGACGTCGTCGACTCGGTGCGCTCCTCCAAGGCGGTGCCGGTCCGGATCGCCATCGACGTCGACGCCGGGCTGCGCCTGGGCTCCCAGCACGTCGGCCCCAAGCGCTCGCCGCTGCACGACGCCGGCACGGTGATCGCGCTCGCCGAGGAGATCGACCGCCGTCCCGGCTTCACCCTGGTCGGCGTGATGACCTACGAGGGCCAGGTGGCCGGCGTCCCCGACGACGTGCCCCGCCAGCTCGCCAAGTCGCTGATCGTCCGCCGTCTCAAGGCGGCCTCGATCGACCAGCTCGCCGAGCGGCGCGCCGCCATCGACTCCGCCCTCGCCCGGCTGGTGAAGCTGGAGTTCTGGAACGCCGGCGGGTCGGGCTCGATCGAATCGTCGGCCGCCGATCCGGTGGTCACCGAGGTCGCGGCCGGCTCGGGGCTGCTGGTGCCCGGTCTCTTCGACCACTACCTCTCCTTCCGGCCGCGTCCCGCCGCCTTCTTCGCGGTTCCGGTGGTCCGCAAGCCGACCCCGGAGATGGCCACCGTCGCCGGAGGCGGCTTCATCGCCTCCGGTCCGGCCGGCAAGGACCGGGTGCCGATCCCCTGGCTGCCCCTGGGCCTGGAGCTCACCGGATTGGAGGGGGCCGGCGAGGTGCAGACGCCGCTGACCGGTCGCGCCGCCGCTCGCCTCGCCATCGGCGATCTGGTCTGGTTCCGCCACGCGAAGTCGGGCGAGCTCTTCGAGCACACCCGGCAGGTGCATCTGCTGAGCGGTGCCGAGTTCGTGGACACCGTGCCCAGCTACCGCGGAACGGACAACGCCTTCTGAGCCGCACGAGGGCGCAGCAGCTGAGTGCCCTGCCCTCCCCCGGATGGCTGCTCGACGCCGTGCGCGCGCAGCCGCCGCGCGTGGGCGACGGCCGCCTGCTCTGCATCGACGGACGCTCCGGATCCGGCAAGTCGACGCTCGCGCGCCAGGTCGCCGACGCGGCAGGCGCCGACCTGGTCGAGCTGGAGAGCCTGTACGCGGGCTGGGGCGGGCTGCTCGATGCGCCCGGGCGCGCCGCCGCGCAGATCGTCGGGCCGCTGGCCGAGGGCCGGGTCGCGCGCTATCGCACCTGGGACTGGCACGCCGACGCCTGGAACGGCGTCCGCGAGCAGGCGCCGGTGCCGCTG
>NZ_BAAALG010000004.1:20598-31776 GCF_039528155.1 Nocardioides dubius
TCGCCGCTGCGGCGCCGCCGCTGGCCGGATGGGCGAGCCTGACGCTCTGGCTGGACCTGCCCGCCGACGCCCGCAAGGAGCGCGCACTGGCCCGTGACGGCGCGACCTTCGCCGCACGGTGGGACGACTGGGCAGCACAGGAGCAGGAACTGCTCGCGGGCTATCCGCAGCCGCGGGCCGACGTGGTGGTGACGCTCGACGGCGCCGACCTCAGCTGAGGTGGCTGCGGATCTCGCGGACGGCGGCGATCGCGCGGTCGCCGTCGGTGGCCTGCAGGGCGATCACCGGCCTGGTGGTGCCGTCGGAGAGATCGAGCACCGCCCACGGCGCGCCGCGCAGCAGCTTGATCGAGACGATCTGCGCCCATTCGTACTCGTAGACCTTGTAGCCGTTGACGACGACCAGGCCCTCGTCGCTGGCGGTCACCTTGCACCGCACGATCGAGTACCAGGCCGCAGCGATCAGCAGGCCGACGGTGATCGCGGTCAGCCGCTGGAACAGGTCGAAGTCGGCGCGCACCGAGGCCGGCAGGAGCAGCCACAGCGCCACGAAGCACGCGAGCAGGAAGACACCCCCGGCGATGCCGACCATCCGCACACCCAGCGGTCGCCAGGTGTGCGGCAGCGGAACGCTGCCAGGACGCGGGGCGTCAGAGCCGGCAGGCATGGATGTCGGTGAGCAGGATGCCGCGGGCACCCAGGTCGTAGAGCTCGTCCATCAGGCGCTGCGCCCCGGCGCGCGGGACCATCGCCCGGACCGCGACCCAGCCCTCGCGGTGCAGCTGCGAGACGGTCGGGCTCTCGATGCCCGGCGTGAGCAGCACTGCCGCGGAGACGTGCTCGCTCTTGATGTCGTAGTCCATCATCACGTAGGAGCGCGCCACCAGGACGCCTTCCAGGCGCCGCATGAAGGTCTCGTAGCCGGCAGGCTTGTCGGCGCCGGCGCGGTTGATCAGCACCGCCTCCGACTCCAGGATCACCTCGCCGAAGGTGGCCAGGCCCGCCGCGCGCAGCGTGCTGCCGGTCTCCACGACGTCCGCGATCACGTCGGCCACACCCAGCTGGATGCTGGTCTCGACCGCGCCGTCGAGGCGGGTCACCGTGGCCTCGATGCCGCGGGCGTCGAGGAACTGGCGGACCACTCCCGTGTAGGAGGTGGCGATCCGCAGGCCGGCCAGCTCCTCCAGCGAGGAGTACTTCCCGGCCGGGCCGGCGAAGTGGAAGCGGGAGCGGCCGAAGCCGAGCGACGTGACCTCGTCGGCCTGGGCCCCGGAGTCACGCAGCAGGTCGCGACCGGTGATGCCGACGTCGAGGGTTCCCTCCCCCACGTACAGCGCGATGTCACGCGGACGCAGGTAGAAGAACTCGACACCGTTCTCGGTGTCGGTCAGCGCCAGCTCCTTGGAGTCGCTGCGCTGGCGGTAGCCCGCCTCGCGCAGGATCTCAGAGGCCGCCACCGAGAGCGCGCCCTTGTTCGGGACGGCGATCCGCAACAGCTTGTCGGTGCTCATGAACGGGGTTCCTTCACAGGTGTGCGTAGACGTCGTCGAGGGTCAGACCGGTGGCCAGCATCAGCACCTGGGCGTGGTAGAGCAGCTGGCTGATCTCCTCAGCGGCTGCGTCCTTGCCCTCGTGCTCGGCGGCCATCCAGGACTCCGCGGCCTCCTCGACCAGCTTCTTGCCGATCGCATGGACCCCCGCGTCGAGCTGCGCAACGGTGCCCGAGCCCTCCGGCCGGGTACGCGCCTTCTCGTTGAGTTCGGCCCACAGCTCTTCGAACGTCTTCACGGTGGATTAGCCTACGGCGTCAGCGCGTCGGGACCGGAACCGGTCTCACTTCGCACTTCGGACAGGGCGCTCACTCCACGAAGCCGCGACGCATCTTGCGCAGCGTCATCGCGGTGACCAGGGCGGCGCTGGTCGCCTCCCAGCCCTTGTCCTCGATCGAGTCCGGCAGTCCGGCCCGGTCGAGCGCCTGCTTCTCGTCGTCGCAGGTGAGCAGGCCGAAGCCGATCGGCGTCAGCGAGTCGATCGCAACCCGGTTGAGGCCGTCGGTGGCGGCGTTGCAGACGTAGTCGAAGTGCGGCGTGCCGCCCCGGATCACCACGCCGAGCGCGATCACCGCGTCGTAGGTGGGGGCCAGGTTGGCGGCGACCACCGGCAGCTCGAAGGCACCCGGCACCCGGACGATCACCGGGGCCTCGACCTTGTACGCCTTCAGGCACCGCTCGGCGCCGGCCAGCAGGCCGTCCATCACCTGGGTGTGCCAGCTGGCGGCGATCACCGCGACCCGCAGGTCGTGGCAGTCGATCGGCTTGTCCTCGGGGGCTCCGGCTCCACTCACTGGTCTGCTCCTTCGGTGGTTGCGACGTCGCGGGCGCCCAGGTCGGGCAGGTGGTGGCCCATCCGGTCGCGCTTGGTCATCAGGTAGGCGAGGTTGTGGTCGTTGGGGTGCGGCGTGAGCGGGACCCGCTCGGCCACCGTGACACCGTAGTCCTCGATGCTGGCGACCTTGTCCGGGTTGTTGGTGAGCAGCCGCACCGCGCTGACCTCCAGGTCGCGCAGGATCTGGGTGGCTGCGCCGTAGTGCCGCGCGTCGGCCGGCAGGCCGAGGTCCAGGTTGGCGTCCACGGTGTCGCGCCCGCCGTCCTGGAGCTGGTAGGCCTGCAGCTTGGCGACCAGGCCGATGCCGCGCCCCTCGTGGCCGCGCAGGTAGACGACGACGCCGCGACCGGCCTCGACGATCCGCTCCATCGCCTCCTCCAGCTGCGGGCCGCAGTCGCAGCGGTGGCTGCCGAAGACGTCACCGGTCAGGCACTCCGAGTGCACCCGCACCAGCACAGGCTCGTCGCCGGAGATGTCACCGTGGACCAGCGCGATGTGCTCGCCGTCGTCGGTGGTGATCTTGTAGCCGTAGGCGGTGAAGTCGCCGAACTTGGTGGGCAGCGCGGTCTCGGCGACCCGCTCGATCAGCACCTCGGTACGGCGTCGGTAGCGGACCAGGTCCTCGATCGAGATCATCGCCAGGTCATGCTCGTCGGCGAACTCGCGCAGCTCGGGGGCACGCTTCATGGTGCCGTCGTCGTTGACGATCTCGACCAGCACGCCGGCCGGCGTGAGCCCGGCGAGACGGGCGAGGTCGACCGCGGCCTCGGTGTGACCGCGGCGCACCAGCACGCCGCCCTCGCGGTAGCGCAGCGGGAAGACGTGACCCGGCCGGGTCAGCTCCCACGGCTCGGTAGCGGAGTCCGCCAGCACCCGGGCGGTGTGCGCCCGGTCGGCTGCCGAGATGCCGGTGCTGACGCCGTCGCGGGCGTCCACCGAGATCGTGTAGGCGGTCCGCAGCTTGTCGCGGTTGTGCGGCGTCATCAGCGGGATCTCGAGGCGGTCCAGCATCGGTGCCGGCATCGGCACGCAGATCACGCCGCTGGAGTGCCGGATGGTGAAGGCCATCAGCTCCGGCGTCGCCTTGGCGGCGGCGAAGATGATGTCGCCCTCGTTCTCGCGTCCCTCGTCGTCGACGACGACGACGGCCTTGCCCGCAGCGATGTCGGCGATGGCGCGCTCGACCGAGTCAAGCCGCACTCCCCCGTGCTGTTCGACGGTGCTCACTTCTGCTCCTCCTGAACGGCCCGATGCGGGGCCACCATTTTCTCCACGTACTTCGCGATCACGTCGACCTCGAGGTTGACCCGCTCACCGGGCTTGCGGAAGCCGAGCGTGGTGCGGGCCAGGGTCTCCGGGATGAGGCTGACGGTGAACGACTCGGGGCCGGCCTCGACGACGGTCAACGACGTGCCGTCGATGGTGATCGAGCCCTTGTCGACCAGGTACCGCGCCAGGTGCGGCGGGATCGCCACCTCGACGACCTCCCAGTGCTCGCTCGGCGAACGACGCACGATGGTGCCGACGCCGTCCACGTGCCCCTGGACGATGTGCCCGCCGAGCCGCTTGTCGGCGCGCATCGCGCGCTCCAGGTTGACCCGGTCGCCGGGCGCGACGCCGGCCAGCGACGTCTTGTCGAGCGTCTCCTGCATGACGTCGGCCGTCCACACGTCGCCGGCGAACTCCGCAACGGTCAGGCAACAGCCGTTGACCGCGATCGAGTCGCCGAGGTGGACGTCCTCGAGCAGCCGCTCGGTGCGGATCGACAACCGCATCGCGTCGCCCTGCGGGGCGATCGCGGCGACGGTGCCGAGCTCTTCGACGATTCCGGTGAACATCTCAGACCTTCCTGGTCAGGGTGAGCCGCACGTTGGCGTCCTCACCGGCTTCGGGGGGCAGCACGGTGACGTCGCTGACCTCGAGGTGAACGGCGTCGGCGATGGTGCCGATTCCCAGGTCGCCGACGACGTTGCGCCCGGCTCCCAACAACATCGGGGCGAGGTAGACGACGATCTCGTCGACCAGGCCGGCGCGCAGGAAGGCCGCGGCCAGCGTGGGCCCGCCCTCCAGGAAGACGTGACGCCGCTCGCGGCGGTGCAGCTCGGCGAGCGCCGCCTGCGGGTCGCGGGTGCGCAGCTGCAGGCTCGGCGCGGCGTCGTCGAAGATCAGGCTGGCGGGGTCGAGGTCGCGCTCGCCCATCACCGCCCGCAGCGGCTGGACCGGCAGCGGACGGTCGTGCTCGTCGCGCACCGTCAGGCGGGGGTCGTCGACGGCGACGGTGTTGGTGCCGACCAGCATGGTGTCGCAGAGTGCGCGCAACCGGTGCGAGTCCAGGCGAGCGGAGCGCGACGAGATCCAGCGGCTGGTGCCGTCGGCCGCGGCGCTGCGACCGTCGAGGGTCGTCGCGAGCTTCCAGGTCACGAAGGGACGCTGGTGGGTCAGCGCGAAGCTCCATACCCGGTTGACCTCGAGCGCCTCGTCGGCGAGCAGGCCGGCCTCCACCTCGACGCCTGCGGCGCGCAGGGTCGCGGCGCCTCCGGCCGCCTCGGCATTGGGGTCGCGCTGGGCAAAGACCACCCGGGCGACACCAGCGCCGATCAGCGCCTGGGCACAGGGGCCGGTGCGCCCGGTGTGGTTGCACGGCTCGAGGGTGACCACCGCAGTGGCTCCGCGGACGTCGATGCCCTGCTCTCGCGCGGCGTTCAACGCGGCGGCCTCGGCGTGCGCGGTGCCGGCACCGCGGTGGAAGCCCTCGGCCAGCGTCGCGCCGTCGGCCGAGAGGATCACGCAACCGACGCGAGGATTGGGGCCGAGCGGGACGCCCGGGGTGCTCGCCAACGCCAGGGCACGGCGCATCGCATCGCGCTCGGCGGGGCTGACAGTCACGGCGGTTCCTCGGGTCCAGGTCGCGGACTCCGGGATGTTGGGCCAGGGCCGTGGGCTCGCACGTCGGTGCGAGGCCACTGCGTGCTGCTTCCCATCCGGACTTTAACCGTCGGTCCAGGAGTTCCACCTGGTCAACCGCTCGCTGGCTGCGATCGGGTCGCGGACTTTAACCGCCGGCTCGGAATTTCACCGACCCCAGAGCACGCGAGTTTTCACTCGTCGAGAGCAATCCTGCCACAGCGCCGTTCGGCACCGATCGTGAGGTGTCTCACTCGCTGGGCACGGACCCCCTGGCCAGCCCGGCGAACTGCGTCCCGGGCGGCTCACCTTCCGCATCTAGCGGGCGCTGGCCGCCTCGGCCTTGGCCTTGAGCTCGGCGACCATCCGGTCGGGGTCGGCAGCGGAGTAGACCGCGGAGCCGGCCACGAAGACGTCGGCCCCCGCCTCGGCGCACCGCTCGATGGTCTCCAGGGAGACGCCGCCGTCCACCTGGAGCCAGGTCTCGACGCCATGCTTGTCCATCAGCGCGCGGGCCCGGCGGATCTTGGGCAGGCACAGGTCCAGGAACTTCTGGCCGCCGAAGCCCGGCTCGACGGTCATGATCAGCAGCATGTCCAACTCGGCGAGCAGGTCCTCGTAGGGCTCGATCGGGGTGGCCGGCTTGAGCGCCATGCTGGCGCGGGCACCCTGAGCGCGGATCTCCCGAGCCAGGCGGACCGGCGCCGCGGCGGCCTCGACATGGAAGGTCACCGAGCCGCAGCCCGCCTCCGCGTAGGCGGGCGCCCACCGGTCCGGGTCCGCGATCATCAGGTGCGCGTCCATCGGCAACGCCGTGCTCTTCGCCAGCGACTCGACGACCGGCAGCCCCAGCGTCAGGTTCGGCACGAAGTGGTTGTCCATGACGTCGACGTGCACCCAGTCGGCACTGCCGATCCGGGCCACCTCCCCCGCCAGGTTCGCCAGGTCGGCGTTGAGGATGCTGGGAGTGATCTGGATGTGGCCCACGGACGTACAGCCTAGTCGCTGGCGGCCGTGGACTCCGTCGGCGTCTCGGCGCCGTCGGCCTCGTCCCGGTCGGCCCACTCCCGCAGCGGGGCGATGTCGAAGACGTGGTCGTCGATGGTCGCGTGCAGGTCACCGATCTCGGCGAACCGCTGCGGCATGGTCAGCACGGTGAAGTCGTCCGGCACGACCTCGGCGACCTCGGCCCAGGTGACCGGCGCCGAGACCCGGCCGTTGGGCACGCCGCGCACCGAATAGGCCGAGGCGATGGTGTGGTCGCGGGCGTTCTGGTTGTAGTCGATGAACAGCTGCGCCGGGTCGCGGTCCTTGCGCCACCAGGCGGTGGTGACCAGCTCGGGCACCCGGCGCTCCACCTCGCGTGCGAAGGCGAGCGCGGCGCGCCGCACCTCCTGATGACCGTGGTCGGGCGCGATCCGCACGTAGACGTGCAGCCCCGAGCCACCGCTCGTCTTCGGGAAGCCCACGGCCCCCAGCTCGTCGAGCACCTCGCGGCTCACCGCCGCGACCTCCTGGACCGTGCGCCAGTCGCAGGCCGGGCCCGGGTCCAGGTCGATCCGCCACTCGTCGGGCTGCTCCACGGCGCCGCGCCGGCTGTTCCACGGGTGGAACTCGACCGTCGACATCTGCACCGCCCAGATCACCGCGCCGAGCTCGGTGACGCACAGCTCGTCGGCGGTGCGGTTCCAGCGGGGGAAGTGCAGCTGGACGGTCTCCACCCAGGGCGGAGCGCCGGCGGGCAGCCGCTTCTGGTGCACCTTGTCGCCGGCCAGCCCCTTGGGGAACCGATGCAGCATGCACGGCCGCTCCCACAGGGCGTTCACGATCCCGGGACCGACCGCGAGGTAGTAGTCGACCAGGTCGTGCTTGGTGAAGCCGAGCTCCGGGAAGTAGACCCGGTCCGGGTTGCTCACCCGGATCACCCGGTCGTCGACCTCTATCTCCACCGCGGGGCTCGCCATGCGCCGAGCCTAGTGGCTCGACACGGGACACGAGCGACTCACGCGGGCTCGGTGCGGCGAAGCAGCGCCAGGAACATCGCGTCGGTGCCGTGCCGGTGCGGCCACAGCTGGATCGTTCCGGGCAGGGGGCCGGCGGCATCGGGGATGCCGGCCAGGGCGCCGGTGCCGCTCAGGTCCTCAAGCACGGCGCCGGGGTGTCGCTCCAAGGCCCCGTTGACGACGTCCGCCGTCTCGGCCAGCACCGGGGAGCAGGTCGCGTAGAGCACCAGGCCACCGGGGCGGACCGACGCCAGCGCGGAGTCGAGCAGGGCGTGCTGCAACGGCACCAGTGCGTCGAGGTCGCTCGGCTGACGGCGCCACCGCGCCTCCGGACGACGACGCAGGGCGCCGAGCCCGGAGCAGGGCGCGTCGACCAGCACCCGGTCGAAGCTGTCCGCCGGCCAGGCCGGCCGGGTGCCGTCGGCGCAGACCACCCCGCGCAACCCGGTGCGCGAGGCTGCGGTCGCCTTCGCGACCAGGCCGGCCCGATGTGGCTGCCGCTCCACGGCGAGCACCCGCGCCCCGCGGCCGCCGGCCAGAGCGGCGAGCAGGGCGGCCTTGCCGCCGGGACCGGCGCACAGGTCGAGCCAGTTCAGGTCGGGGCCGCCCAACACGGCCTGGGCGAGCCCCAGGGCCACCAGCTGGGAGCCCTCGTCCTGGACGCCGGCACGCCCCTCGGCCACCGCGACGACCTCGCCCGGGTTGCCGCCCGGCAGCGCCGCGGCGTACGGCGAGTAGGGCAGCGGCTCCGCGCCGGCTGCGATCAGCTCGTCACGCTCGGCGAGGCCGGGGCGCGCCACCAGGGTGACCCGCGGTGAGAGGTTGTCGGCCGCGAGCAGGTCGTCGAGCTCGTCGCGGGCCGGGCCCAGCGCCTGGGCCAGACGCTCCACCACCCAGGCCGGGTGGGAGTGCGCCACCGAGGCGAAGGTGGCCTCCGTGCTGACCTGGCCGATCCAGGTGTCGAGGTCGTGGGCGGCGACCTTGCGCAGCACGGCGTTCACGAAGCCGGCGGCACCCGCGCCGACCCGGTCGCGGGCCAGGTCCACGGTGGCGCTGATCGCCGCGTGGTCCGGCACCCGCATGGCGAGCAGCTGATGGGTGCCGAGCCGCAGCACGTCGAGCACCTTGGCCTGCACCTTGGCCAGCGGCCTCTCGCTGCAGGCGGCGATGATCGCGTCGTAGGTGCCCTGGCGCCGGATGGTGCCGCTGGCCAGCTCGGTCACGAACCCGGCGTCGCGACCGCTGAGCCCGTGCCGCGCGAGCGTCGCCGGCAGGACCAGGTTGGTGTACGCCTCGTCGGCACGGACCGCGACCAGCACCTCGAGGGCGGCCTGGCGCGGCAGGTCGACGCGGCGGCGCCTGGCCGGTGCCTTGCTGGTGCGCTGGGGACGAGCGGGCATCGTCAGTCGTCGCCGAGCCGGGCGCCGGCCGGGAGCTGCGCGCCGCGGGCCCAGTCGGCGGCGTTCATCTGCTTCTTGCCGAACGCCTTGACCTCACCCAACCGGACCGTGACCGTGCCGGTGCCGACGTGCACGGCCTTCTTGGAGATCCGCAGCTCGCCGGGGGCCAGGGCCTCCTCGTCGGCGTCCACGGTGAGCGGGCCGATCTTGATCCGCTCGCCATCCAGGGTGGACCAGGCGCCGGGGAACGGGGAGCAGGCTCGGATCTGGCGGTCCACGGCCACGGCCGGACCGGTCCAGTCGATCCGGGCGTCGTCAACCAGGATCTTGGGGGCGAAGGAGATGCCGTCGCTCGGCTGGTCGCGGGCGACGAGGGAGCCGTCGGCGATCCCGTCGAGCGTCGCGACCAGCAGCTGCGCGCCGCCGTCGGCGAGCCGGCCGAGCAGGTCGCCGGCGGTGTCGGTGGCCTTGATCCGCTCGGTCATCACGCCGAAGGTCGGGCCGGCGTCGAGCTCCTTGACGATCCGGAAGGTGGTGGCACCGGTGAACTCGTCACCGGCCCAGATCGAGTGCTGGACCGGCGCGGCTCCCCGCCAGGCGGGGAGCAGGGAGAAATGCAGGTTGACCCAGCCGTGCTCGGGGATGTCGAGCGCCGACTGCGGGAGCAGTGCGCCGTAGGCGACCACCGGGCAGCAGTCCGGTGCCAGCTCGCGCAGGGCGGCCTGGAAGTCGGGGTCGCGCGGGTGCTCGGGCTTGAGCACCGGGACGCCGAGCGCCTCGGCGGCCTGGGCCACGGGCGAGGCGACCAGCTTGCGCCCGCGTCCGGCGGGCGCGTCGGGACGGGTGACGACGCCGACCAGCTCGTGGCCGGAGTCGGCGATCGCCTGCAGGGCGGGAAGGGCGACCTCGGGGGTGCCGGCGAAGACGACGCGCATCAGAATCCGAACCCCCGGGTGGCGTGCGGCGAGGTCTTGATCACCGGCTGATCGGTGGCGAACCAGTCGGACTGGCGGATCTCGCGCATTGCTGCCTTCCGTGCCTCGCTGTCGAGGCGGTCGATGAACAGGACCCCGTCGAGGTGGTCCGTCTCGTGCTGGATGGCGCGGGCGAGGAGCTGCGAGCCCTCGATCCGCACCGGTTCTCCGTGCATGTTGAAGCCGGTCGCCACGACCGAGAGCGCACGCTTGCAGTCGTAGGTGAGCTCGGGCAGCGACAGGCAGCCCTCCGGGCCGTCCTGCTCCTCCGCGGAGAGGTCGAGCGAGGGATTGATCAGGTGGCCCACCTCGCCGTCGACGTTCCAGGTGAAGACGCGCAGCCCGACGCCGATCTGCGGCGCCGCCAACCCCGCTCCGGGGGCCTCGAGCATGGTGTCGGTGAGGTCGGTCACCAGCTTGCGCAGTTCCTTGTCGAACGTGGTGACCTCGAGTGCGCGGGTGCGCAGGATCGGGTCACCGAACAGACGGATCGGCTGAATTGCCACTGTTCTCCTCATCTCGGGGCCAGCGGTGAGTCTAGTCGGCGCCCGAGGAGGCCCCCTACAGCTGCACCGGATCGACCTGGACCCGGACCGGGTCGAGCTTGCGGGCCGACCGCAGGCGCTGCATCTCCCCCAACGCACGGCTCAGCGACCCACCGTCGGAGCGGGGCACCCGGAGCACCACCCGCTCGTCCTCGCTGCCCGGCACGGGGACCGGGCCGAGCACGTCGGCGTGCTCGGGCAGGTCCAGCAGGACCATCGCATCCGAGAGCGCGCCGACGGATCCGGTCAGGGTCGCCATCCGGCTGGCCGGGGTCAGGTGGGCCGACTGGCGCTCGGCGAGCTCGCGGGCGGCGAAGCCGGCAGGATCCCAGCGCACCAGGGCCTGGAGCACCGGCTCGGCGGCGTCGCCCATGGCCAGCACGCGCCCGCCCGCGCCGACCAGACCGGCGGCGTTGAGGAAGCGCCGCAGTGCCTCCTCGGGAGCACGGAGATCCGGGCGGCCGATGGCCAGCCAGGTGTCGAGCAGGAGCACCGCCGCGTAGCCGCGCTCCGCCACCGGCTCGGCGCCGGGGGTCGCCACCACGATCGACGGCTCGTCCCGCACCGCGTCGAGGATCCGATCACCCGACGAGCTGCGGACCCGCACCCCGGGGAAGGCACGGCCCAACTCCTCGGCGGTGCGCGCATCGCCGACCACCGGCGTCCGCAGGCCCCGGTGACCGCAGGCCGAGCAGGCCCAATCGGGATGCTGGCGGCCGCACCACGCACAGACCGGCGGCTCCTGGGCGGCACCGAGTCGCAGCGGGCCCTGGCAGTGACCGCAGCGGGCCGGCGTCCGGCACCTCTCGCAGGCGAGGCTGGCGGCATAGCCGGTGCGCGGCGTCTGCACCAGCACCGGGCCGCGCTCCACCGCGGACCGGATCAGGGCGAACGCCTCGGAGGGGATCCGGGCGCTGGCCGCGAACGGGTCGCGCTCCCGGGACTTGTCGGTGGCACCGGCGACGCCG
>NZ_BAAALG010000004.1:31814-32957 GCF_039528155.1 Nocardioides dubius
CGCGCAGCTGACGGCGATCGGGCAGCAACGGCTGGGCCCACCCGGTGCGGACCAGGTACTCGGCCTCGACCGTGCGGGTGAAGCCCGCGACCAGGACCGCCGTCTGCTCGGCCCGGGCGCGCAGCAGCAGCACCTCGCGGGCGTGCGGATAGGGCGCCCGCGGCTCGGCGTGCAGGTCGTCGCCGTCGTCCCAGATCGCGACCAACCCGAGGTCGTGGACCGGGGCGAAGGCAGCGGCCCGGTTGCCGACGACGATCCGCCGGGCGCCGCGACTGACGGCGAGGAAGCTCCGGTAGCGGGCGGCCGGCCCGGCCTCCGCCACCAGCACCACATGCTGCCCCGGGCCGAGTCGGCGCTCCAGCGCTGCGCCGACCCGGTGTGCGTCGCGCGCGTCGGGCACGCAGAGCACGGTGCCTCGCCCGGCGCGCAGCATCACCTCGGCGGCCTCGGCCAGGTGCTCGGCCCAGTCCGCTGCTGGTGGGGCGTTCCACACCGCCTTGGGCTGACGGCCCGCGGCGAGTGCCGCGAGGAACGACTCGCCCCCGGGCTGGCCGTGCCAGACGCTGGGCTGCGACGCCGACAGCGCCGGTGCCGGCGGGGACGGCTCCCGCTCGGTGGTGGCGTGTCGCGGTGGCACCGCCAGCCGCAGCACGTCGGAGCGGGTGCCGGCGTAGCGCTCGGCGACCAGGCGTGCCAGCTCCGCGACGGCGGGCACGAGCACCGGCTCGGGGCTCACCACCCGGCGCAACGGCTGCAGGACGCCGTCATGGTCGGAGGCGGGTTGGCGCGCGACGACGAAGCCGTCGACGTCCTGCCCGCCGAAGCGCACCTTCACCCGAGCGCCGAGGACCGCCTTCTCGCCCATCGAGGCAGGCACCGCATAGTCGAAGACCCTGTCCAGGTGGGCGAGCGGGAGCTCCAGCAACACCTGGGCGACCGGATCGACCTCGGCCAGCGGCTCGCCCTTCTTGGCTGCCGGTGCCTTGCGGACCCGGGCCCGCGCCATGCCAGGCAGCAGCTCTGGCTGGTCGCTGCTCCCGGTCGTGGTCATGGAGGCAATTCTACCAGCACCGTCCGACAGGCCGCAGGGGCCGGGTCACCAAGGCGCACCGCAGTGCCACGTTCGCCACCCTGAGACGCGAG
>NZ_BAAALG010000004.1:33012-46506 GCF_039528155.1 Nocardioides dubius
TCTCGTGCTGACGATCAGACGCCGGCAGCGGCCTTGAGAGCCTCGGCGCGGTCGGTGCGCTCCCAGGTGAAGTCCGGCAGCTCGCGACCGAAGTGGCCGTAGGCAGCGGTCTGGGCGTAGATCGGCCGCAGCAGGTCCAGGTCGCGGATGATCGCGGCCGGACGGAGGTCGAAGACCTGCAGCACGGCCTCCTGGATCTTCTCGTCGGCGATCACGCCGGTGCCGAAGGTCTCGACGAAGACGCCCACCGGGGCGGCCTTGCCGATCGCGTAGGCGACCTGGACCTCGGCCCGACGGGCCAGGCCCGCGGCGACGATGTTCTTGGCGACCCAGCGCATCGCGTAGGCGGCGGAGCGGTCGACCTTGGACGGGTCCTTGCCGGAGAAGGCGCCGCCGCCGTGACGGGCCATGCCGCCGTAGGTGTCGACGATGATCTTGCGGCCGGTCAGGCCGGCGTCGCCCATCGGGCCGCCGACCACGAACTTGCCGGTCGGGTTGACCAGCAGGCGGTAGCCGTCGGACGGGATCTCGAAGGTCTCCAGGACCGCGTCGATCACGTGCTTCTTGATGTCGGCCTCGAGAGTGCCGTGCTCGACGTCCTCGGCGTGCTGGGTCGAGAGCACCACGGTGTCGATGCGGACCGGACGGTCGTCCTGGTCGTACTCGATGGTGACCTGGGTCTTGCCGTCGGGACGCAGGTACGGCAGCGTGCCGTCCTTGCGCACCGCAGTCAGCCGCTCGGCCAGGCTCTGCGCGATCTTGATCGGCAGCGGGAAGAGCTGCGGGGTGTCGTCGCAGGCGTAGCCGAACATCAGGCCCTGGTCGCCGGCGCCACGCTTGTCGAGGTCGTCCTCGGAGTCGCCGACCCGGGCCTCGTGGCCCTCGTCGACACCCGCGGCGATGTCGGCCGACTGCGCGCCGATCGCGACCTGGACACCACAGGTGAGGCCGTCGAAGCCCTTGTCGGAGTGGTCGTAGCCGATCTCGATGATCTTCTTGCGGACCAGCTCGGCGACCGGGGCGTACGCCTCGGTGCGGACCTCGCCGGCCACCACGACGAGACCCGTGGTGAGCAGGGTCTCGACCGCGACACGGAGGTTCGCGGTGTTCGGGTCATGGGCCATCAGGTAGTCCAGGACGGTGTCGCTGATCTGGTCGGCGATCTTGTCCGGGTGACCCTCAGTCACAGACTCCGAGGTGAAAAGGCGTCCAGCCACAGTCGTACTCACTCCCAGTCGGTTGGTGTGTGAAGGGCAACGATATCGAGCAACAACAGTTACGTGAGGTTCGTCTCAAGCAGTCGGGGTGAAGCGGGTGACGACCTGATCCCAGATCGCGTGGGCCAACTGCGACTTGGCGCCCCGGGCGACCGGGACCTCACCGCCGTCGGCCGCCACGATCACGGCCTCGTTGTCGTTGCTGCCGAAGACCGCTCCCCCGCTGACGTCGTTGACCACCAGCAGGTCGCAGCCCTTGCGAGCCAGCTTGGCTCGGCCGAGATCCAGGACGCTACCGGTTGCATCGCCCGTCTCGGCGGCGAATCCGACAATCACCTGGCCCGCGCGGGCCCGGTGCTGCGAGATCTCCTTGAGGATGTCGGGGTTCTGCGCCAACGTGATCGGCGGGGCCGAGCCGTCCTCGGCCTTCTTGATCTTGCTCTCCGCGAACGCGGTGGGCCGGAAGTCGGCCGGTGCGGCCGCCATCACCACGGCGTCGGCCCAGGCGGCAGCCTCGAGCACCGCAGCGCGCAGCTCGGCGGTGGTCGAGACGTGCACCACCTTGACCCCGGCCGGGTCCGGCAGCTCCACGTTGGCGGCGACCAGGGTGACGTCGGCTCCGCGGGCCATCGCCGCGCGGGCGAGGGCGTAGCCCTGGCGCCCAGACGAGCGGTTGCCGAGGAAGCGGACCGGGTCCAGGTACTCCCGGGTGCCGCCGGCGGAGACCACCACGCGACGACCGGCGAGGTCGTTGCGCGGGCCGCCGGTGGCCATCAGGTCGGTGACCGCGGCGAAGATCTCGGCCGGCTCGGGCAGCCTGCCCTTGCCGGTGTCCTTGCCGGTCAGCCGGCCCTCGGCAGGCTCGATCACCAGATTGCCGCGACTGCGCAGCATCGCGACGTTCGCCACCGTCGCCGGGTGCTCCCACATCTCGGTGTGCATCGCCGGAGCGAAGACCACCGGACAGCGTGCGGTGAGCAGGGTGTTGGTCAACAGGTCGTCGGCGAGGCCGTGGGCGGCCTTCGCCAACAGGTCGGCGGTGGCCGGAGCCACCACCACCAGATCGGCCTCCTGGCCGATCCGCACATGCGGCACCTGATGGACGCCGTCCCAGACCTCGGCCGAGACCGGCTTGCCCGAGAGCGCCGCCCAGGTGGGCGCGCCCACGAACTCGAGGGCAGCAGCCGTGGGCACGACGGTGACGTCGTGCCCGGACTCGGAGAACCGGCGCAGCAGCTCGCACGCCTTGTAGGCGGCGATGCCACCGGCTACGCCGAGGACGACCTTCATCAGGCGCCGTGCCGCGTCACTCGGAGGCGGCGAGTGCGGCGTCGGCCGCAGCAGCCTTGGCAGCGGCCTCTTCGGCAGCCAGCTCGGCAGGGTCGACGTCCTCGCAGGTCAGCAGGTCCTTGTTGATCTCGCGCAGCGCGATCGACAGCGGCTTCTCCTGCACGTGGGTGTCGACCAGCGGGCCGACGTACTCGAGCAGGCCCTCGCCCAGCTGCGAGTAGTAGGCGTTGATCTGACGCGCACGCTTCGCGCTGTAGAGGACCAGCTTGTACTTGGAGTCCGTCTTGGTGAGCAGTTCGTCGATCGACGGGTGGGTAACACCCTCACCGGTGGGAGCAGACACGTGGACAGGCCTCACGATCATCGTTGTTGGGAACAGCCGAGCACGCCACCAGGGCAGGGTTCACTCGGGCCTCATCAAGTTTACCAACTCTTGAGCGGCATCGTGAACTTCGTGGTTGACGATGCTCACGTCGAACTCGGACTCGGCGGCGAGCTCGACCCGCGCGGTCTCCAGGCGGCGCTCCCGCTCGGCCTCGTCCTCGGTGCCGCGGCCCACCAGGCGGCGCACCAGCTCCTCCCAGGACGGCGGCTTGAGGAAGACGAAGAGCGCCTCGGGCATGTTCTGCTTCACCTGGCGCGCGCCCTGCAGGTCGATCTCCAGCAGAGCCGGGCGACCATCTGCCAGCGCCTGCTCGACCGCCTTGCGTGGCGTGCCGTAGCGGGCGGCCTTGTGGACCACGGCCCACTCCAGCAGATCGCCCTCGGCGATCATCGCGTCGAACTGCTCGTCGGAGACGAACCAGTAGTGGACCCCATCGACCTCGCCCGGGCGGGGCGCACGAGTGGTCGCCGAGACCGAGATCCAGACCTCGGGGTGCTCGTCGCGGATCACTGCGGCGACGGTGCCCTTGCCCACGGCGGTGGGGCCGGCGAGGACGACAAGACGTGACGGCATGACAGAAAGACTCCCTCTAGACCTGATCAGCCGCGCGAGGAGAACTCGGCCTCAAGGGCCGCGACCTGCTTGATCCCCAGGCCCCGCACCCGACGGCTCTCGGCGATGCCGAGGCGCTCCATCACCTGACGGGCGCGCACCTTGCCCAGGCCGGGCACCGACTGCAGCAGGTCGACGACCCGCATCTTGCCGATCACCTCGTTGCTCTGCCCCTCGTGCACCACGTCGATCAGGGAGGCGCCGGAGTTCTTCAGCCGGTTCTTCACCTCGGCCCGCTCCCGTCGGGAGGCGGCAGCCTTGTCCAAGGCGGCCTGGCGTTGCTCGGGAGTAAGCGGGGGCAGTGCCACGGGTGAGGATCCTCGTCATTTCCGTCGCGGGTCAGCGGGTGTCGGGCCAATCTAGTCACACCCGGCGAGCCAGGGCAACGCAGGGGTGAGCGGACTACAGGATCTGGGTGTCGCAGACGTCCAGTGCCTGCTGGGTGATGCCGGTGGCAGCTGCTCGCACCTCAGCCGAGGTGACCGTGGCCACCGCCGTCGCGATCGCCTGCCGGTCGGCCTGGGCGACGTCCTCGCTCAGTGGAGCGTCCAGTGCCGACGGCTCCAGCCCGGCGTCCGCAACGGCGTCCCGCAGCCCGTGCAGGGCGTCAAGGTAGGTCGCCCACTCGTCCTCGAGGTCGGCCGGTGCGGCCTCGGCCAACCCCTCCAGCGTCGGCAGCGCCTGCACGAAGGCACCGGCGCCGCCCTCGTCGGCGATCCGGGTGAGCTCCTGGGCGGCATCGGAGACCGCCTCGCAGTACGCGGCCCGCTGCTCCTGATCGGTGGGCTCGGAGCAGGCAAGGAGCGCCGAGCCTGCCAGCAGCGCGACGCCGAGCGCAGCGCCCAGGCGCCACAGGCTGCGCCGACCAGCGATCACCGGCTCAGCCCAACGCCTCGGCGAACTCGCCGTTCACCCGGCGCGCCGCCTCCCGCAGGGCAGCGACGTCGGGACCCGCCCGCAGGATGTCGCGCGAGCTGCTGGGCAGCACGTTGGACGCAGCGCTGCCGAAGATCCGGCGGACGTCGGCCGGCGTGCCGCCCTGGGCGCCGACGCCGGGTGCCAGAATCGGTCCGTTGAAGGCGAAGTCCTCGCCGGTGTCGGCGAGGGTCGCGCCGACCACGGCGCCGAGGGAGCCGAGCGGCACGCAACCGGCGTTGGCGGCCGCCAGCGAGTCCAGCACGGTGCCGGCCACAGTGCGCCCCGAGCCGGTCCGGGCCATCTGGAACTGGGGGCCCTCCGGGTTGCTGGTCATCGCCAGCACGAAGAGGCCGGCGTTGTTGGCGAGCGCGGTGTCGATCATCGGCTGGATGGAGCCGAAGCCCAGGTAGGGGCTGACCGTGATCGCGTCCACGGCCAGCGTCGAGGTGGCGCCGAAGTAGGCGTCGGCGTAGGCCTGCGAGGTCGAGCCGATGTCACCGCGCTTCACGTCGAGCAGCACCATCGCTCCGGCCGCACGTGCGTCGTCGCAGACCTGCTCGAGGACCGCGATCCCCCGGCTGCCGAACCGCTCGAAGAAGGCCGACTGGGGCTTGATCAGCGACGCCTCGGGCGCCAGTGCCTCCACTGCGATGCGGGCGAACTGCTCGAGACCGGCGACGTTGTCGTCGAGTCCCCACTCCCGCAGCAGCGAGGCGTGCGGGTCGATCCCCACGCACAGGGGGCCGCGGGCCTGCTTCGTCCGGTACAGACGCGCACCGAAGGTCATCGTGCTTCTCCGATCTCTGCGGCCAGACGGGCCGCGGTAGTGGGGTCGTGCAGCAGTGCAGCCCCGAGCTGCACCGCCGTGGCACCGGCCGCGAGCCGGAGCCTAGCGTCTTCGGCCGTGGTGACGCCGCCCCCGCTCAGCAGGGGGACCTCCGGCAGGGCCTGGCGGACCCGCAGCAGGGCAGCCATCGCCACCGGGGCGATCGCCGGGCCACTCAGCTCGGCCGGCCGGCCGTCGCGCATCGCCGCGGGCAGGCCGCCGCCGATGGTCAGCGCGCCGGCGCCCGCCGCCACAGCAGCCCGCGCCAGCCCCACCACGCCGGGCACGGCGAGGCCGACCTTGGCGATCAGCGGCACTCCGGCCGGGAGCTGCGGCAGCACCGTCTCCACGACGTTCGCCAGCTGCGCCGGCGTCGGCTCCGGAAGCACGGCCCCGACCCCGACCTCGACGGCACGCACGCCCGGTGCCTGCCCGATCCGGCGGGCCAGCTCCGCGAGCTCGTCGGGGCGCTCCGCGGCGATCGAGACGATCACCGGGACGTTGCGCTGCACCAGCCCGGGAAGCTCCAGGGCAAGGAACTGGTCGAGCCCGGGGTTCGGCACGCCGAGTGCGCGCAGCCAGCCCGCAGGGCTCTCCTCGATCCGGGGCGCGGCCGCGCCGGCACGCGCGGTCAGCGTGATGGTGCGGGTGACCAGGCCACCCACGCCCTCCAGGGCGAGCTCGCGCCCGGTGCCGCCACAGCCCGCGGCGACCAGCACGGGATGGGTGAGGTCGAGGCTCACAGGTCCGCCCACCTGACGCGGTCGCCGCGGAAGACCGGCCCCTCGACGCAGGCTCGGACGGTGCGAGGCGCGCCGTCCTCACCGGCGACCGGGACCGGGCAGCCGTGGCACAGGCCGGTGCCGCACGGCTGGTCGAGCCGGAGGCCGACCTGGCTCCAGGCACCGGACGCCTCGGCGATCCGGGCGACGTCGTGCATGGCCGGCACCTCGCCGGCGGCGTAGACGACCTCGGCCGCGGTCCGGGCGATCAGCTCCGGCAGCACGTCGGCGATCCCGCCGCGGGCCCCGATCGACCCGTCACCGGTGACCACCTGGACCGAGCGCGCGAAGCGGCGGACGTCGACCACCCCGGCCAGCTGCGCCTCGGTGGGTGCCGCGAGCAGCACGTGCACCACGCAGCCCCGCTCGCGCAGGCGCTCGGCCAACGGCACCAGCGGAGCGGCATGCACCCCGTCGCCGACCAGCACGCAGGTGACCGGCTCGCGCGGTTGCGCGAAGGGACGCCCGAGCGGACCGATCATGGCGACCTGGTGCCCGGGCTCCCGGGAGGCCAGCCAACTGCCGGCCACGCCCCGGGGCTCCACGATCAGCTCCAGGCTCGGCCCGCGCGGACCGACCGGGCTGACCCGATGCACCCAGTAGCTGCGACGCGCCAGCCGGGCCCCGCCCGGCAGCACCAGCGAGACCACGTTGCCCGGCCGGAACAGCTCGGCCACGCCCGGCGCGGTGAGGGTCAGCTGCCGCAGCGCCCCGACCCGCTTGATCGCGACCACCTCGGCCGCGATCTGGATCGGGACGTGGGCGCTCATCGGCCGGCGAGGCCCTTCAGGACCCGCCGCGGCCACAGTGCTCCCTCATAGATGAAGGCGGTGTAGCCCTGGACCAGGGTGGCGCCGGCCTCGACCCGGGCGAGGGCGTCGGCGCCGGTGGTGATGCCGCCGACCGAGACCAGCGCCAGGTCGTCGCCGACCACCGCCTTGAGCTGGCGCAGCACCTCCAGCGAGCGCTCGCGCAGTGGCGCACCGGAGAGTCCACCGGCACCGGCTGCCTCGACCTTCTCGGCTGGGCTGGACAGCCCGGCACGCGAGATCGTGGTGTTGGTCGCGGTGATCCCGTCGAGCTCGACGGCCAGGGCCATCTTGGCGACGTCGACGACGTCCTCATCGGCGAGGTCGGGTGCGATCTTCACCAGCAGCGGCACCCGTCGCGTGGTGACCTGATCGGCGGTGCGCCGCACTGCGGTCAGGATCGGCTCCAGCTTCTCCACGGCCTGCAGGTTGCGCAGGCCGGGCGTGTTCGGCGAGCTCACGTTGACGACCAGGTAGTCGGCGTGGGGCGCCAGTGCCCGGGTCGAGAACTCGTAGTCGCCGATCACCGCGGCCAGGTCGTCGTCGGGGACGACCTTGGTCTTGCCGATGTTCACGCCGAGGATCGGGCCGGGGCGGCCGAGCCGACGAGCGGCTCGCGCCGCGAGCCGCTGGGCGACCGCCTCGGCACCCTCGTTGTTGAAGCCCATCCGGTTGACCACCGCGCGGTCCTCGGGCAGCCGGAACAGCCGGGGCTTGGGGTTGCCGGGCTGGGCATGACCGGTGACGGTGCCGATCTCGACGTGGCCGAAGCCCAACGCGCCGAGGGCGTCGATGCCGACGGCGTTCTTGTCGAAGCCCGCCGCCAGTCCGAGCCGGTTGGCGAAGGTGAGGCCGAAGGCCACCACCGGGTCGGTGACCCGGAGCCCGGCGCCGGCCTTGCCGCCGAGCACCGGGCCGGCTGCCCGGATCGCGGAGAAGGCGGCGTGGTGCGCCTGCTCCGGGTCGATCCGGGTCAGCACCCGATCGAAGAGGATCCGGTAGGGACCGCTCACGCGCCCGTGCCCCGAGCCGCGGCCAGCGCGCTCCACTCCTGCAGGCTGCGCACGCCGATGCTCCCCGAGCGGATCGCGGCGATGCCCTGCACCGCTGCGGCCAGACCCTGCACCGTGGTGATGCACGGGGTCCCGGTCAGCACCGCTGCCGCACGGATCTCGTAGCCGTCGACGCGCGCATCGGAGGCCGAGCCGTTGGGGGTGTTCACGATCAGGTCGATCTCGCCGTCCAGGATCATCTGGACCGAGGTCTTCTCGCCGGACTCCCCCGCGCCCTCGAAGTGCTTGCGCACCACGGTGGCCTCGATGCCGTTGCGGCGCAGCACCTCGACGGTGCCCTGGGTGGCCAGCAGCTCGAAGCCGTGGTCGGCCAGCACCCGGGCCGGGAAGATCATCATCCGCTTGTCGCGGTTGGCGATCGAGATGAAGACCTTGCCCGACGTCGGCAGCGGTCCGTAGGAGGCCGCCTGCGACTTGCTGAACGCCTTGCCGAAGTCGGCGTCGAAGCCCATCACCTCACCGGTGGACTTCATCTCCGGGCCGAGCACGGTGTCCACGAACTTGCCCTCGGGGGTGCGGAACCGGTTGAACGGCAGCACCGCCTCCTTGACCGCGATCGGCGCGTCGGCCGGCAACAGGCCGCCGTCGCCGGTCGCCGGCAGGATGCCGGCGGCGCGCAGGTCGGCGATCGACTCGCCGAGCATCACCCGGCTGGCCGCCTTGGCCAGCGAGGTGCCGGTCGCCTTGGAGACGAAGGGCACGGTGCGCGAGGCGCGCGGGTTGGCCTCGAGCACGTAGAGCACGTCCGAGCCCAACGCGAACTGGATGTTGATCAGGCCGCGGACGCCGACGCCCTTGGCGATCCCCTCGGTGGCCTTGCGGATCCGCTCGATCTCCGAGGCACCCAGGGTGATCGGCGGCAGTGCGCAGGAGGAGTCACCGGAGTGGATGCCGGCCTCCTCGATGTGCTCCATCACGCCACCCAGGAACAGCTCGGTGCCGTCGTAGAGCGCGTCGACGTCGATCTCGACGGCGTCGTCGATGAACCGGTCGATGAGGACCGGACGGTCCTCGCTGATCAGGTCCGTCGCGGCGGCCAGGTACGACTCCAGCTGGTCGTCGGAGTAGACGATCTGCATGCCACGGCCGCCGAGTACGTAGGACGGGCGGACCAGCACCGGGTAGCCGATCCCGTGCGCGATCTGCCGAGCGTCCTCGAAGGAGACGGCGGTGCCGTGCTTGGGAGCGACCAGCCCGGCCTCGTCCAGCACCCGGCCGAACGCGCCGCGCTCCTCGGCGAGGTCGATCGCCTCGGGCTGGGTGCCCACGATCGGCACGCCGGCGTCCTTGAGGCCCTGGGCCAGGCCGAGCGGGGTCTGCCCGCCGAGGGTGGCGATCACACCGGCGACCGGGCCGGCCGCCGACTCCGCGTGGTAGATCTCGAGGACGTCCTCGAGGGTGAGCGGCTCGAAGTAGAGCCGGTCCGCGGTGTCGTAGTCGGTGGAGACCGTCTCCGGGTTGCAGTTGACCATGATGGTCTCGTAGCCGGCCTTGGAGAGCTCCAGTGCGGCGTGCACGCAGGAGTAGTCGAACTCGATGCCCTGGCCGATCCGGTTGGGGCCCGAGCCCAGGATCAGCACGGCCGGACGCTCGCGCGGCAGGACCTCGCTCTCCTCGTCGTAGGAGGAGTAGTAGTACGGGGTCTTCGCCGCGAACTCGGCAGCACAGGTGTCGACCGTCTTGTAGACCGGGCGGACGCCCACGGCGTGGCGCGCGGCGCGCACCTCGGCCTCGGAGATCCCGCGGATGTCGGCGATCTGGGCGTCCGAGAAGCCGTGCCGCTTGGCCGTCCGGAGCGCGGACTCGTCGAGCTCGGCGGAGTCGGCCGTCTCCAGGGCGACCTCGTGGATCAGGAAGAGCTGGTCGACGAACCAGGGGTCGATCTTGGTCGCGTCGAAGATCTCCTCGGGGGTGGCGCCGGCACGGATCGCCTGCATCACCTTCTGCACCCGGCCGTCGTGCGGCCGCTTGACGTCCTCGAGCAGCGCGGCCTTGTCGCCGGCGTCACCGGTGAAGCGGAACGGGGCGGCCTTGTTCTCCATCGAGCGCAGGGCCTTGTTGAAGGACTCGGTGAAGTTGCGACCGATCGACATCGCCTCGCCCACGGACTTCATGTGCGTGGTCAGGGTGTCGTCAGCGGTCGGGAACTTCTCGAACGCGAAGCGCGGGACCTTCACCACGACGTAGTCGAGGGTCGGCTCGAACGACGCCGCCGTGGAGCCCTGCGGGCCGGCGGTGATGTCGTTCTCGATCTCGTCGAGCGTGTAGCCGATGGCCACCTTGGCGGCGATCTTGGCGATCGGGTAGCCGGTCGCCTTCGAGGCGAGCGCCGAGGAGCGGGAGACGCGCGGGTTCATCTCGATCACGATCACCCGGCCGTCGGCGGGGTTCACCGCGTACTGGATGTTGCAGCCGCCGGTGTCCACGCCGACCTCGCGGATGATCCCGATCGCGAGGTCGCGCAGGTGCTGGTACTCGCGGTCGGTGAGCGTCATCGCCGGAGCGACGGTGATGGAGTCACCGGTGTGGGTGCCCATCGGGTCGAAGTTCTCGATCGAGCAGATGATGACGACGTTGTCGTTGCGGTCGCGCATCACCTCCAGCTCGTACTCCTTCCACCCGAGGATCGACTCCTCGATCAGCACCTCGGTGGTGGGCGAGGCGGAGAGGCCGGCACCCGCCAGGCGGTGCAGGTCCTCCTCGGAGTAGGCGATGCCGGAGCCGGTGCCGCCCATCGTGAAGGAGGGGCGGATCACCACCGGGTAGACGCCGCCCAGGGTCTCCACGGCGGCCAGGCAGTCGTCCATCGAGTGGCAGATCACCGAGCGGGCGACCTCGCCGCCGACCTTGTCCACGATGCCGTTGAACAGCTCGCGGTTCTCGCCGCGGTGGATCGCCTCGAAGTTGGCGCCGATCATCTCGACGCCGTACTTCTCCAGGACGCCGGCCTCGTGCATCGCGATGGCCGCGTTGAGCGCGGTCTGGCCACCGAGGGTAGGCAGGATCGCGTCGGGACGCTCCTTCGCGATCACCTTCTCGACGAACTCCGGGGTGATCGGCTCGACGTACGTGGCGTCGGCGAACTCCGGGTCGGTCATGATCGTGGCGGGGTTGGAGTTGATCAGGATCACCCGCAGGCCCTCGGCCTTGAGGATCCGGCAGGCCTGGGTGCCCGAGTAGTCGAACTCACAGGCCTGGCCGATGATGATCGGCCCCGAGCCGATCACCAGGACGGACTTGATGTCTTCGCGCTTCGGCATGTGCGTCAGGCGTCCTTCCGAGCAGTGCTGTCCAGCAACTGGACGAAGCGGTCGAAGAGGTAGGCGGCGTCGTGCGGGCCGGCTGCTGCCTCCGGGTGGTACTGGACGGAGAACGCCTTGAGGGCGCCCGCGTCGTCACGGAGCTCCAGGCCCTCGACGACGTCGTCGTTGAGGCAGACGTGGCTGACCCGGGCGATGCCGTAGGGGGTCTGCGTCTCGCCCTCGAGCGGGGCGTCGACCGCGAAGCCGTGGTTGTGCGCGGTGACCTCGACCTTGCCGGTGGTGCGGTCCATCACCGGCTGGTTGATCCCCCGGTGGCCGTACTTCAGCTTGTAGGTGCCGAAGCCGAGCGCGCGGCCGAAGAGCTGGTTGCCGAAGCAGATCCCGAAGTAGGGAAGCTCCTGGCCCAGCGCCGCCTTGAGCAGCTCGATCTGACCGGTGGTCGCGGCCGGGTCGCCCGGGCCGTTGGAGAAGAAGAGCCCGTCGGGGCTCACCGCGAGGACGTCCTCGATGCTGGCGTTCGCCGGCAGCACGTGCACCTCGATGCCGCGCTCGCTCATCATCCGCGGCGTGTTCGCCTTGATCCCAAGGTCGAGGGCGGCGACGGTGTACTTCTTCTCGCCGACGGCGGGGACCACGTAGGCCTCGGCCGTGGAGACGGCGTCGGAGAGGTTGGCGCCGGTCATCGCGGCGGCCTCCTGGACCCGGGCCAGCAGCGCCTCGGGGTCGGTCTCCACGGTGGAGATGCCGACCCGCATCGCGCCGCGCTCGCGCAGGTGGCGGGTCAGCGCGCGGGTGTCGATCCCGCTGATGCCGACCACGCCCTGCTCGCGCAGCTCGTCGTCGAGGGAGCGCTGCGAGCGCCAGTTCGACGGACGGCGCGCGGGGTCGCGGACGACGTATCCGGCCACCCAGATGCGACGGGACTCCGGGTCCTGGTCGTTCATCCCGGTGTTGCCGATGTGCGGCGCCGTCATCACGACCACCTGGCGGTGGTAGGACGGGTCCGTCAGGGTCTCCTGATAACCGGTCATTCCGGTCGAGAACACGGCCTCGCCGAAGGTCTCACCCTCGGCCCCGTAGGCCTGGCCGCGGAAGGTTCTGCCGTCTTCGAGGACGAGCAGCGCGGGCTTCTTCGTGGCATGCAGCGGCACGCCGGACCTCCTTCTCCGCCTCACAGGACGGCTCGTTAAAGGATGTGCAAGCGGGCTCGACCCTACCAGGCACCCCGATGTGTCCGGGCTCACCCCGGCTCCTGCTCCAACGCCGTGCCTGCTGGCCTAGGCTCAGGTGCGTACCGACGGTATGTCAATAGTCCTGGGAGGGAACCACACCATGTCGCGTCCAGCTCTCGGCCTGCTGCTCTGCGCCCCGCTGCTGCTCAGCGGCCTCAGCGCGCCGGCCCATGCCGAGATCCTCTGGCCCCGCTCCTGTCATGCCACCGGCGGCGTCGGCATCACGATCAGCGAGAGCGACCTCGGCTTCCGCCTGGACGGCGACTGCAACGAGGTCCGGATCACCGGCGACGGCGTGACCGTGGACGCCGGCCGGGTGCAGCGCCTGGTGATCGAGGGCGACGACGTCACCGTCCGTGGCGCGGTGCTGCGCGAGATCGTGGTGCGGGGAGCGCGCGCCGACGTGCGCGCCTCGTCCACCGAGCGCCTCACCGTCACCGGTCGCCGGCACCGGATCACGATCACCGGC
Organism: Nocardioides dubius; assembly: GCF_039528155.1. Classification (NCBI taxonomy): domain Bacteria; kingdom Bacillati; phylum Actinomycetota; class Actinomycetes; order Propionibacteriales; family Nocardioidaceae; genus Nocardioides; species Nocardioides dubius. The sequence continues at coordinate 45,889 of NZ_BAAALG010000004.1, forward strand.
CTCGCCGAGCGCACGGTGCTGCGTGCCAAGCGCAGCACGATCAGTGCACGGCAGTACAACTTCGTCACCGTGACCGGCAACCGCAACGCCCTGACCGGCAAGCGCGGCTACGACGTGATCCTGCGCGGCAACCGGAACACCGTCGCGATCGCCGACGTCGAGGCGGTCAAGGACCGCGGCCGGCGGAACCGGGTGCGCTGAGGCGCTACTGCCCGCCCAGCCCGCCGGGGATCGGCGCGGTGGGGTCGTAGGGCACCCGGGTGAGCACGAAGGTGGCGAGATCCAGGTGATGCACGGAGCCGTCCGCACGCCGGGTCACCAGCAGTCGCTCGCCGTCCTGGTAGCCGGCCACGCCGATCAGCTCGCCGGCACGCACCCGGTGCTTCCAGACCGCGGTGCCGGCCACCCGGGTGACGAGCTCGTCGCCCTCCCAGGCCAGCACGTGCTCGGTCGCGCCCCAGTACCAGACGCCGAGCAGCTCGCTCACCTCGTCCGGAACCGGTGACGACGGGCGCCACGGCGCGGGCAGCATCGGCTCGGCGTGCTCCAGGGTGACCAGCAGCTCGCCGACCAGGTCCGTGCCGCCCAGTCCGTGCGTCGCGTTGGCCAGCACCACGC
>NZ_BAAALG010000004.1:46520-75284 GCF_039528155.1 Nocardioides dubius
CGCCATGGGCGCGGTCGACCAGGCATCCGGCCAGGAAGCCCGGCATCGAGCCGCCGTGGCCGATCAACGGCCCGACGTCGGAGAGGCAGGTCCGGAAGCCCAGTCCGTGCGCGCCGCTGGCGACGCCGTCCAGGGTGCTCGAGCGGACCACGTACGCGGCCTCCAGCGCCTGCTTGCCCAGCACGTCGTGATGACCGTCGAGCAGGAACTGGCCCCAACGGAGCAGGTCGGCAGCCGTGCTCCAGAGCTGGCCGGCGGGCGCCATCGCACCGGTATCGGAGGCAGGCTCGGGGAGCAGCTCGCCGCGGTAGGGGTGCACGCTGTAGCCCCGGGCAGCAGGCTGCTGCGGGGAGAAGGTGGTCCGGCTCATCCCGAGTGGCGCGAGCAGGCGCTCCTGGACCAGGCTCCACCAGTCGGTGCCGCGCAGCCGGGCCGCGGCCTCCCCCAGCATCGCGAAGGCGAGGTTCGTGTAGTGGTAGCGGCTGCCCACCGGCACCGCGCCCGCAGGCTCGGCCTCGGCTGCCATCAGCGCAGCGAAGTCGCCGCGCCCTGCCCGCTCCCACCAGGCACCGCTGGGCTCCGCCTGCATCCCCGAGAGATGGCTGAGCAGGTCACCGACCCGCCGGTCGGCGTAGGGAACCGCACCGAGAACGTCGCCGATCGGGGTGTCGAGGCCGAGCTGCTCCTCGTCGACGAGCTGGAGCACCAGCACCGCGGTCAGGGTCTTGGTGATCGAGCCGATCCGGTACTGGACGTCGGCGGGATCTCCGGGCACGTCGCCGTACCCCTCGCACCACACCGGTCCGCCATCGCGGGCCAGCGCTCCGACGACCGAGGGCACCCGGCCGCGGGACTGGGCGTGGGCCAGCACCGCACGCAGCCGGCGCGCGGTGCCGGGCTCCACGCCCTGGATCACGCGAAGGCCTCGGGCGGCGGGCAGGAGCAGACCAGGTTGCGGTCGCCGTAGGCCTGGTCGATCCGGCCGACCGGGGGCCAGTACTTGTCGACGCTCACCCCGCTGGGGAAGACACCGGTCTCCCGCGAGTAGGCGCGGTCCCAGTCGCCGACCAGCTCACGGGTGGTGTGCGGCGCGGCCCGCAGCGGCGAGCTCTCCGGGGTCCACTCCCCTGCCGCGACCCGCGCGATCTCGCCGCGGATCGCGATCATCGCGTCACAGAACCGGTCGATCTCGGCCAGGTCCTCGGACTCGGTGGGCTCCACCATCAGGGTGCCCGCCACCGGGAAGGACATGGTCGGTGCGTGGAAGCCGTAGTCGATCAGCCGCTTGGCGACGTCGTCGACGCTGACCCCCGTCTCCTTGGAGAGCTGGCGCAGGTCCAGGATGCACTCGTGGGCCACCAGGCCGCCGTGACCGCGGTAGAGCACCGGGTAGTGCTCGTCGAGGCGCGCGGCGATGTAGTTGGCGGCGAGCACCGCGACCTCGGTGGCGCGGGTCAGCCCGGCGCCGCCCATCAGCCGCACGTAGGCCCAGGAGATCGGCAGGATGCCGGCCGAGCCGTAGGGTGCCGCGCTGATCGGGCCGATGCCGGCCCGCTTCTCGGCCTCGGGGTGGGCGCCGTGCGAGGGCAGGAACGGAGCCAGGTGCGCGCGGACCGCGACCGGACCGACGCCCGGGCCACCGCCGCCGTGGGGGATGCAGAACGTCTTGTGCAGGTTGAGGTGCGAGACGTCGCCGCCGAACTCGCCGGGCTTGGCGTGGCCCAGCAGGGCGTTGAAGTTGGCGCCGTCGACGTAGACCTGACCGCCGTGGGAGTGCACCAGCGCGCAGAGCTCGGTGATGGTGTCCTCGTAGGCACCGTGCGTCGAGGGGTAGGTGACCATGATCGCGGCCAGCGCGTCGGTGTGCTCCTCGCACTTGGCACGCAGGTCCGCGAGGTCGACGCTGCCGTCCTCGGCGGAGGCGACCACCACGACCCGCATCCCGGCCATCACCGCGGAGGCCGCATTGGTGCCGTGCGCGGACGACGGGATCAGGCAGACGTCGCGCTGGGTGTCGCCGTTGGCGTGGTGGTAGCCGCGGATCGCGAGCAGGCCGGCGAGCTCGCCCTGGGAGCCGGCGTTGGGCTGGATCGAGACCCGGTCGTAGCCGGTGACCTCGGCCAGCCAGCCCTCGAGGTCGGCGACCAGCTCGCGGTAGCCGAGCGCGGCGTCCGCCGGCGCGAACGGGTGCAGGTCGGCGAAGCCGGGCAGGCTGATCGGCTCCATCTCGGTGGTGGCGTTCAGCTTCATGGTGCACGAGCCGAGCGGGATCATGCCGCGGTCGAGCGCGTAGTCGCGACCGGCGAGCCGGTGCAGGTAGCGCAGCATCGCGGTCTCGCTGCGGTGCGCGTGGAAGACCTCGTGGGTGAGGTAGTCGGTGCTGCGGCGCAGGCCCTCGGGCAGCGTGTCGGCGACGACGACCGAGATCTGGTCGAGGTCGAGTCCGGTGGTCGCGACGCCGAAGGCGGCGAGCAGCGCCGTGATCGTGGCCTGGGTGGTCACCTCGGAGGTGGAGATGCCGACGGTGCCGGCGTCCACGAGGTGCAGATGGAGCCCCCGCTCGCGTGCTGCGGCCAGCACCTCCTCACCGCGGCCGGGAACCCGGACCCGGATCGTGTCGAAGAAGCTCTGGTGCACCAGCTCCAGGCCGGACTCGGCCAGCAGGTGCGCCAGCACGGTGGCGTAGCGGTGCGTGCGGGTGGCGATGGCGCGCAGGCCGTCGGGACCGTGGTAGACCGCGTACATCGAGGCAGCAACCGCGAGCAGCACCTGGGCGGTGCAGATGTTCGAGGTCGCCTTGTCGCGGCGGATGTGCTGCTCACGGGTCTGCAGGGCGAGGCGGTAGGCAGGGCGCCCGGCGGAGTCCACGGAGACGCCGACCAGACGGCCCGGGAGGTGACGCTCGAGGCCCTTGCTGACCGACATGTAGCCGGCGTGCGGACCGCCGTAGAACAGCGGGACGCCGAAGCGCTGCGAGGAGCCCACCGCGACGTCGGCGCCGAGGGTGCCGGGCGCCTCCAGCAGGGTCAGCGCGAGCAGGTCGGCGGCGACGACGGCGAGTGCGTTGCGCTCGTGCGCCGCCTCGATCACGGCACGCGGGTCGGCGATCCGGCCCGAGGCGCCCGGGTACTGGATGAGCACACCGCACAGCTCGCCCTCGGGCAGTCCCGCGGTGAGGTCGGCGACGACCACCTCGATGCCCATCGCCTCGGCCCGGGTGCGCACCACCTCGATGGTCTGCGGCAGGGCGTCGGCGTCGACGACGAACGGACCCGAGGCCTTGCGGTTGGCGCGGCGGACCAGGGTCATCGCCTCCGCTGCGGCCGTTCCCTCGTCGAGCAGCGACGAGTTCGCCACCGGCAGCCCGGTCAGGTCGCCGACCATGGTCTGGAAGTTGATCAGGGCCTCGAGTCGCCCCTGGCTGATCTCGGGCTGGTACGGCGTGTAGGCGGTGTACCAGCTCGGGTCCTCGAGCACGTTGCGGCGGATCACCGGCGGGGTCAGCGTGGCGTGGTAGCCGAGGCCGATCAGCGACTCCCCCGGCTCGTTGCGGGCCGCGAGGGCGCGCAGCTCCGCGGCCACCTGCTGCTCGCTGGCCACCTCGGGAAGCACCAGCGCGCGGTCGGTGCGGATGTCGGCCGGCAGTGCGGCCGCCATCAGGCTCGACAGCGAGTCGACGCCGACCCGGCCGAGCATGGTCGCCACGGCGTCGGCATCGGGGCCGATGTGGCGCCGCTCGAAGGGGACGGCGCCGTCGAGGGCGGAGAGGCTGAGCTGGTCGGACACGGGTCACTCCGGGGGTTAGGGAACACAGGTTCGCCTCCCCCTCTGTCACCTGCGCGCGATGCGTCGGCTCCAGAGTTGCCTGCCCTGCACGGTCCGGGCGCCTGAGAGGTTCCGGGGAGTGTTGCCCCTTCGGCGCTCCTGGCTCCCGAAGGGGCCAGAAGACTCTCCCGTGCGGGATAGTCAGCAGGAGGAATCTACCACCGCCACGGCGGTGGCCCAGCATGCGAAACGGGGCCGACAGCTGATGCTGTCGGCCCCGCTCGATGTCTCGTGGTGTCAGCCCGCCGAGCGCGCTGCGCGCCGAGCGGCGAGCTCGTCGCCGGCGCTGGGCTCGTCGGTCACCTCGGCCCGCTCGCTGGGCAGCTCCGCCAGCGACCCCTCGATCTCGCGCCAGACACCACCGATCGCAATGCCGAAGACGCCCTGGCCGCCCTGGAGGAGGTCGATGACCTCGTCGTTGCTGGTGCACTCGTAGACCGAGGCGCCGTCGCTCATCAGGGTGACGCGCGTCAGGTCGTCGGTACCTCGCTCGCGCAGATGCTGCACCGCGGTGCGAATCTGCTGCAGGGAGATGCCGGCGTCCAGGAGGCGCTTGATCACCTTGAGGATGAGGATGTCGCGGAAGCTGTACAGCCGCTGCGACCCGCTCCCGCTGGCGCCGCGGACGCTGGGCTCGATCAGGCCGGTACGGGCCCAGTAGTCGAGCTGGCGGTAGGTGATCCCGGCGGCGTTGCACGCGGTCGGGCCGCGGTAGCCGGCGTCGAGGGGCAGCGGCGAGACGTCATCGGTGAACAGCAGACCCTGTTCCTCGGCAGCCTGAACCGCCACTTCGTCTGTTGGGGTCTGTGGCGACCCGTTCTCGTTCACACGCACATTGACTCTCCGGTCCAATACTCCGTTGAGCGTAACTCCCGAGGGGGAAGGACGCCGACTCGGACCCGTTGGGGCGAGCACGGCTTGGAGTTACAACAGAGACGTCCACAAAGGTAAGCCGCTGATGGGGGTCGGTCAACGAACCACGCGGTGTGTCGCGACCCTCAACCTCAACTTGACAGTGACCCCAGGCTCAGGTGCTCTCGAAATCCTCGGGACTGACGTGATCGAGGAACTCGCGGAACTTCTCGACTTCCTCTTCCTGCTCCTCGGGTGCGGTGAGGCCGGCCTCGTCGAGGACGGCCTCATGGCACACGATCCGACTTCCGGTGCGCAGCGCGAGAGCGATCGAGTCGGACGGTCGCGCGCTGACCTCGACGCCCGAGGAGAGCACGAGGTTCGCGAAGAAGATGCCCTCGCGGACCTCGAGGATCTGCACCTCGAGCAACGAGTTGCCGGTCTCCTCGATCACGGTCTTCAACAGATCGTGGGTGAGCGGACGCGGCGGGACGACGCCCTGCTGGGCGAAGGCGATCGCGGTCGCCTCGACGGCACCGATCCAGATCGGCAGGTACCGCTCTCCGCCCACCTCGCGCAACAGCACGATCGGCTGGTTGGAAGGCATCTCCACCCGGACTCCGACGACGTCGACCTCACGCATGTGACTACCCTACTCGCTTCGTGGTCGGCGCCACGTCAGTCGTTCAGGCCGACCTTCACCAACGTGGCATGGAGCTTGACCGCCAGGGCTGCGACCTGCGCGGCGGTCTCCTCGGCACGCGCCTTGGCCGCGCCGTCGCGTCCGTTGCGCAACGGCGAGACGACCTGCTCCACTAGGCCCACCTCGCGGTCGGCGGCGGTCTTGAAGGCGCGCAGGTGCCGCGGCTCGAGCCCGAAGTCGGCCAGCTCCGCGGCGGTGCGCGCGATCACCAGGTCGTCGGCGTCGAACTGTCCCTTGCGGTCCGCTCGGACCAGGCCGTAGGACTCCAGCTGCTCGAGCAGCGCCTCGTCGATGCCGACCACCTTCACCAGCTCGCGCCGCGAGACCCGCAGGTCGGAGCGCTGCCGGAAGGAGTCGGCCGAGGGCAGGCCGTCATCGGCCAGCGCCACCTGCGGCACGACCGGGCCCACCGTCTCGATCGCCGGCGGCTCGAGGCCCCGGTCGATCGCATCCAGGTGCTCGCCGATCACCTTCAGCGGCAGGTAGTGGTCGCGCTGCATCCGCAGGATGTAGCGCAGCCGCTCGATGTCGGCGTGCCGGAACTTGCGGTAGCCCGCCGAGGTCCGCTCCGGGTCGATCAGCCCCTCGGCCTCCAGGAAGCGGATCTTGGAGATGGAGATGCCGGGAAAGTCCTCACGCAGATGCGCGAGCACCTCCCCGATGTTCATCCGCGCGCGGGGTGCTCCCGCGGCGGCGGCACCCGGTTCAGCCACCATGTCCCGTACGGCCGGTGAAGAAGACCAGACGGAACTTGCCGATCTGCACCTCGTCGCCGTCGGCGAGGATCACCTCGTCGATGCGGTCGCGGTTCACGTAGGTGCCGTTGAGGCTGCCGACGTCGCTGACCGTGAAGGTCAGGCCGGTGCGCTTGAACTCGGCGTGACGTCGCGAGACCGTGACGTCGTCGAGGAAGATCTCGCTCTCCGGGTGCCGGCCGGCGCTCACCACGTCGGTGTCGAGCAGGAACCGGGCCCCGGCGCTGGGACCGCGCTGCACCACCAGCAGGGCGTGGCCCTCCGGCAGCGCGTCGACGGCGGAGCTCTCCGCCTCGCCGACGCCGCGATCGTCGGGTTCCGTCGTCACACCGCTCGCACCAAAGCTGATCGTCGCCGTCGACTCGACCGGGGACTCGGCAGGAGCGCCTGCCGGTTCCGCAACGACGAGTCGCGTGCCGCACTGCGAGCAGAACCTGGCATCAGCGGGGTTCTGCTTGCCGCAGTTGGTGCAGAAAGGCATGGGCGGCCCCTCCTTGGATCGTGGTGAACCCTCAACAAAAAGTCGAGGTTTACGTCGTCAACCTATCAGCCGTCGAGTGAAGCCTGGTACGCCTCTGCGGAGAGCAGCGCGTCGACGTCGGCAGCGTCGGCCGGGCGGATCTCGAAGAGCCAGCCCTCGCCGTACGGGTCGGAGTTGACCAGCTCGGGCGTCGCGTCCAGCGCGGAGTTCGCGGCCACGATCTCGCCGCTGATCGGCGCGTAGACGTCGCTGACCGACTTGGTGGACTCCAGCTCGCCGATCGAGGCACCGGCGCTCACGCTCTCGCCGACCTCGGGCAGGGAGACGTAGACGATGTCGCCGAGGGCGTCCTGGGCGTAGTCGGTGATCCCGATCCGCACCGAGTCCGGGCTCTCGCCGGGGGTGCGCACCCACTCGTGCTCGACGGTGTACTTGAGGTCCTCGGGGTTCACGGCATGTCTCCTGGTTCGGTGATCGCAGTCAAGGTGGGAGGCTACTGGTCTTCGTCGGACTCGGCGAAGTCGGTCTCGGTGTCGCTGACGACGCTCTCGATGACGATGTCGTCGGAGCGCACGGACTCCAAGGTTCCGCCCACTCGCTCCACCCGCTCGGCGGGGCCGTCGGGGAAGACCAGGGCGTCGGCAAGGGTGGCCGGATCGCCGATCACGTCGATCTCGTAGGGGGCCTCGATCAGCCGGCCGTCGATGGTGATCCCCTGGGCGGTCTCCCCCACCGCGCTCTGGGCCACGAAGCGGACCTGGTCGTTGAACTCGATCGCCTCGGCGCCCGCCGCGCGGAGCTCCTGGATGGTGTCGAGCAGCAGGCTGGCCCGGACCTCGCCGGCGTCGTCGCTGATGGTGATCCGGACGCCGGGCCCCTGGGCCCCCAGCACCCCGGCCAGGATGCCGTAGACCTGCCGGTCCTGCTGCGCCTGCTCGAGTGCCGCCTGGCGCTGGCTGGTGTCGGACTGGAGGTCCTGCTGGGCGGCCCGCAGCCGCTCGATCTCGCGCTCGGCGCGCTGGGTGGAGGAGGAGAGGCCGTCGAAGACGCGGACCAGGTCGCCCTGGCGCAGCCCGGCGTACTGGTCGTCGCGCTCGTTGGACTGCACCTGCACCATGGCGGCGAAGCCGACCCCGGCGAGCACCAGGCCGATGATCCAGTGGCCCCGGGTGGGGCGACCGGTCGCCGCCCGCCAGAGCCGCTCGCGGCTGCCACGGGTCTCGTCGCCGGAGTCAGGGGCAGCAGCCTGCTCCTGGCTCGGGTCGGGGGTCTCGGGCTGATCAGGCATGGAAGAGATGCCGCCTGATCGCTGCCACGTTGGAGAAGATCCGGATGCCGAGCACCACGATCACCGCAGTCGCCAGCTGACCGCCGACGCCGAGCTTGTCGCCCAGGAAGACGATCGCGGCGGCGATCACCACGTTGCTGATGAAGGAGACGACGAAGACCTTGTCGTCGAAGATGCCGTCGAGGTAGGCGCGGAGACCACCGAAGACGGCGTCCAGCGCGGCCACCACCGCGATCGGCAGGTAGGGCTCGAGCCAGAGCGGGACGTCGGGCTGGAGCACGAGGCCCAGCACGATCCCGACCAGCAGGCCGAGTGCGGCGATCACGGAACCATTCTCCTGTTCTCCACTTGCGGGTCGTACACCTTCGCGAACCGTAGCTGCGGCCGGGCCCGGCCGGGCAGGTCCAGCGAGTCATCGTTGCGCATCTCGAAGACGAAGTCGAAGGCATTGCGCAGTCCGAGGAACGTGGCGCCCATCGTCGACTCCGCGAACCGGGACTGCAGGGTGTCCTGATCGCCGATGGCCTGGATCAGGTACGGCGGGCGCAACGGGTGCGTCTTGACGTGGATCGCCTGGTTCACCGTGCGGATGCCGGTGACCGCGGTGAGCCGCTGCCCGTTGATCACGATCGCCTCGGCACCCGCCTGCCACAGCCCCGAGACCAGGGTGGCGAGATCCTCGTCGCGCACCACGCCGTCGCCGCTTCCGTCGGCCGAGTCGTCGAGGGTGACCTCGACGCCCTCGCCCTGGGCGGCCGCGTAGCCGCTGATCAGGCGCAGGTCCTCGACCTCACGGGTCAGCGAGCGCTCGCGCTCCTCCAGTGCCTTGAGGTCCTCGGCGAGCTGGGTGTTGCCCTCGCGCAGGTCGCCGACCTGGGTCTGCTTGGCGGCGAGGTCCTCGCGGGCGACGCCGATCTGGCGGATCACCACCTGGCGGCCGTCCTCGGTGGCTGCGGCCTCGCGGGAGGTCTGCACACCGGCGATCACGATCAGCAGGCCGAAGAGCGCGACGATGACCGCGGCTGCGCGGTGCGATCCCCCGGCCTGCTTCGGCAGCCCCTGGCGCGCCCGTCGCGCCGCGACGTGCTCGTAGTCCTCGTCGAGGGAGGCGTTGGTGATGCGGGCCAGCAGTGGGGCCTGCGGGTCAACTGACATCGCCACTCTCCACGGGTCTGGGCGTCGTGCGCAGCAAGGTGCGCACCTGCCAGGCGTAGAGGATGCCGGCCCACCAGTAGAGGCCGATGCCCCAGAACGCGAACGCCCAGCCGAAGACGTTGGCCAGCATGGCGATGGTGCCGTCGCCGTCCCCGAGCAGGAGCAGGGGGAAGGCATAGAGCAGGTTGAAGGTGGCCGCCTTGCCGAGGAAGTGCACCGGCAGCGCGCTGTAGCCGCGGGTGCGCAGGAACGGCACCAGCCCCCACAGCAGCAGGTCGCGCAGCGGCAGCAGGATCGCCACCCACCACGGGATCACGTCACGCAGTGCCAACCCGACGACCACGGCCAGGATGTAGAGCCGGTCCGCGACCGGGTCCAGCACCTGCCCGAGCTGGGAGAACTGGTTGAGCCGGCGGGCCAGGAAGCCATCGAGCCAGTCCGTGACGCCGGAGACCATCAGCAGGGCCAGTGCCCAACCGTCGGCCTCGGGGCCCAGCACCAGCCACAGGAAGACCGGCACCCCGGCCAGCCGGAGCATGCTCAAGGCATTGGGGACCGTCCAGATCCGAGGGCTCGTCCGCTCGACGTCCTGCACTACAACCAGCCGATCTCCGACTCCGACAATGGGGCGGGACCAACCCTAGGGCACGTCGAGGTGTGCCCCGTCGCGGATCTCCCCGACGAGCTCCTCGAGCACGTCCTCCAGGGTGACGAAGCCGATCGTGCGCCCGTCGTCGGTGACCACGCGGGCCATGTGCGCGCCCTTGCGCTGCAACGTCTCCAGCGCGTCGTGCAGCATCTCGGTGGGCCGCACGTTGGCGAACGGGTGGAACCACTTGTCGTCGACGCGGCGCTCGCGGCGGGCGACGTCGGTCTCCAGGACGTCCTTGAGATGCAGGTAGCCGATCGCGTCGCCGTCGTCGTCGAGCACCGGGAAGCGGGAGAAGCCGGTCGCCGCGCAGACCTCCTCGACGTCGGCGGCCGTGCACGCACGCGGCAGCGTGGTCATCGTCTCGACCGGCAGCAGCACCGAGGCGACGGTCCGCTCGGTGAAGCCGAGCGCACCGGCCAGCCGGTCGTACTCCCCCTGGGCCAGCAGGCCCTCGCCGCGCGACTCCTCGACCAGGGCCGCCACCTCCTCGCGGGTGAAGGTCGAGGAGACCTCGTTCTTCGGCTCGACGCGCATGGTGCGCAGCACCAGGTTCGCGAAGGCGTTGAGGGTGACGATCAGCGGCTTGAGCAGGGTGACGATCACCATCATCGGCGGACCGAGGATGATCGCGGCCCGGTCAGGCCCGGCGATCGCGATGTTCTTGGGCACCATCTCGCCGAGCACCACGTGCAGGTAGACCACGATGCACAACGCGATCACGAAGGCGATCGGATGCTGCAGGTCGTGCGGGACGCCGACCTTGGCGAAGAGCGGCTCCAACAGGTGTGCCACGGCGGGCTCGCCGACGGCACCGAGGCCGAGTGAGCAGATGGTGATGCCCAGCTGGGCGCCCGCCATCACCAGGGAGACGTTCTCCATGGCGCGCAGGGTGGTCTGTGCCATCGCGGAGCCCGCGGCGGCCTTGGGCTCGATCTGGGTGCGCCGGGCCGAGACCAGCGCGAACTCGGCGCCCACGAAGAAGGCGTTGAAGGCCAGCAGGGCGATGGCGATGCCGACCGCGGTGAGGTCACTCATCGTCGTCCACCTCCTCGGCGTCGCGGACCGAGAGTCTGATCCGGTCCACCCGCAGCGCGTCCATGTGCTCCACGCGGAGCGTGACGATCTGGTCCGGCGCATCGTCGTCGGAGCGGCCCACCGTGGACTCCAGGGTCAGCTCGACGACGTCGCCGGCGACCGGGATCTTGCCGATCTCGCGGACCAGGAGCCCGGCCACGGTGTCGTAGTCCTCGTTCTCGGGAAGGGTGATCCCGGTGATGTCCTCGACCTCGTCGGGGCGCAGCAGCCCGGACAGCGACCAGCTGCCGTCGCGGCGCTGCCGGGCCCGCGAGCCGAGCCGGTCGTGCTCGTCGGAGATGTCGCCGACGATCTCCTCGACGACGTCCTCCAGGGTGACGATGCCGGACTGGCCGCCGTACTCGTCGAGGACCACGGCGAGCTGGAAGCCGTCGCGACGCAGCAGGGCGAGCAGCGGGTCGAGCTTGATCGAGTCCGGCACCACGATCGGCTTAACCATGATGTGCTTGACCCGGGTGGTGGCCCGCTCGTGCAGCGGCAGCGCGACGGCGTGCTTCACGTGCACGGTGCCGACCACGAGGTCGTGCTCGTCGAGCACCGGGAACCGGGAGTGCCCGGTGCTGCGGGTCAGCTCGATCACGGCGCTGGCGCGCTCGGTGGCGTCGAGGCTGACGGTGCGCATCCGCGGCGTCATGATCTCGGCGGCGGTGCGGGTGGAGAACTCCACCGAGCGCTCCATCAGCTCGGCGGTGTCCGCGTCGAGCGTGCCCTCGTCGGCCGAGCGGGCGATCAGCGAGGCGAGCTCACTGGAGCTGCGTGCCGAGCGCAGCTCCTCCTGGGGCTCCACGCCCAGGCGGCGCACCAGCGAGTTCGCCGAGGAGTTGAGGAAGCGGATCGGGACCGCGTTGATCGCGGTGAAGCCACGCATCAGGTGCTGGGTGGCCTTCGCCGTGGCGAGCGGCATCGCGATCGCCAGGTTCTTGGGCACCAGCTCACCGAAGATCATCGTGCCTGCGGTGCTCAGCGCCAGGGCGAGACCCAGTGCGGTCGGCGAGACGGCGCTGTCGGGCACCCCCAGCGCGGTCAGCGGCGGGTCGAGCAGCCGGGCCAGCGCGGGCTCGGCCAGGAAGCCGATCGCCAGGTTGGTCACGGTGATCCCGACCTGGGCACCGGAGAGCTGGGTGGAGAGGTGGCGCAGCGCCTTCTGCACGCCCACTGCCCCGGCGTCACCGGCGGCAGCGGCAGTGTCCACCGCGCTGCGGTCGACGGTGACGAAGGCGAACTCGGCGGCGACGAAGACGCCACACGCAATGACCAGCAGCACGGCCACGCCGAGCAGGATCCATTCGGTCAGCAACGCTCTCCCCCGATTTCGGGATCAACGAGCAAGGGACTTTGAGAACCGTCCATGAGGGTGGGTCAGGCTGCTTTCTGTGGAGTTGCGGTGCGTCGTGCCCAGCAAGCCTAGCGAAACCCCGGCACAACCCTCAATGTGACCTCAGCGCCCGCAACTCGGTGAGTTTTGGGCGCTGAGGTCACATTGAGCGGGGGTTGACGGCGTCAGACGTTGCGGCGGTACTGGCCGCCGACCTCGAAGAAGGCCTCGGTGACCTGCTGCAGCGAGCAGACCCGAGCGGCGTCCATCAGCACGGCGAAGACGTTCTCGCCGTTGACGGCGGCCGCCTTGAGCCGGGCGATCGCGGCGTCGGCCTCGCTGCGGTGGGTCTGCTGGTAGGCGCGGACCCGCGCCAGCTGCGACTCCTTCTCGGCCTCGGTCGCACGGGCCAGCTCGACCGTGTGCTCCTCGGTGTCCTCGTGCGGGTTGCGGAAGGTGTTCACGCCGACGATCGGCAGCGAGCCGTCGTGCTTCTTGTGCTCGTAGAGCATCGACTCGTCCTGGATCCGGCCACGCTGGTAGCCGGTCTCCATCGCGCCGAGGACGCCGCCGCGCTCGCTGATCCGGTCGAACTCGGCCAGCACGGCCTGCTCCACCAGGTCGGTCAGCTCGTCGATGATGTACGAGCCCTGGAGCGGGTTCTCGTTCATCGCCAGCCCCCACTCGCGGTTGATGATCAGCTGGATCGCCAGCGCCCGGCGCACCGACTCCTCGGTGGGCGTGGTGACCGCCTCGTCGTAGGCGTTGGTGTGCAGGCTGTTGGCGTTGTCGTAGATCGCGATCAGGGCCTGCAGCGTGGTCCGGATGTCGTTGAAGTTCATCTCCTGCGCGTGCAGCGAGCGCCCCGACGTCTGGACGTGGTACTTGAGCTTCTGCGAGCGCTCGCCGGCGCCGTACTTCTCCTTCATCGCCACCGCCCAGATCCGGCGTGCCACCCGACCGATCACCGAGTACTCCGGGTCCATGCCGTTGGAGAAGAAGAACGAGAGGTTGGGCGCGAAGTCGTCGATCTTCATGCCGCGGGCGAGGTACGCCTCGACGTAGGTGAAGCCGTTGGCCAGGGTGAAGGCGAGCTGGCTGATCGGGTTCGCTCCGGCCTCGGCGATGTGGTAGCCCGAGATCGAGACCGAGTAGAAGTTGCGGACCTGGTGCTGGATGAACCACTCCTGGATGTCGGCCATCATCCGCAGGCTGAACTCGGTGGAGAACAGGCAGGTGTTCTGGCCCTGGTCCTCCTTGAGGATGTCGGCCTGCACGGTGCCGCGCACGTTGGCCACCGCGTAGGCGGCGAGCTGCGCGCGCTCCTCGGCCGACGGCTCGCGGCCCTCCTTCGCCCGGAACGCGTCGACCTGCTGGTCGATGGCGGTGTTGAGGAAGAAGGCCAGCACGGTCGGCGCCGGGCCGTTGATGGTCATCGAGACGCTGGTCGTCGGCGAGACCAGGTCGAAGCCGTCGTAGAGCACCTTCATGTCGTCGAGGGTGGCCACCGAGACGCCGGAGGTGCCGACCTTGCCGTAGACGTCGGGGCGCGGGTCGGGGTCGCGACCGTAGAGGGTGACGGAGTCGAACGCGGTGGACAGGCGGGTCGCCTCGCCCTCCTGCGAGAGGATCTTGAAGCGACGGTTGGTACGCGCCGGGTCGCCCTCACCGGCGAACATCCGGGCCGGGTCCTCGCCGTCACGCTTGAACGGGAAGACACCCGCGGTGAACGGGAAGTAGCCGGGCAGGTTCTCCTTGCGCCAGTAGCGGACCAGCTCGCCGCGGTCGGTGAAGCGCGGCAGCGCCACCCGGGGAACCTTGGTTCCCGACAGCGACTCCTTGGTGAGCGTGGTGACGATCTCCTTGTCGCGGACCTTCACCACCTGCTCGTCGCCGGAGTAGGACTCCACGACGTCGGCCCAGCCGTCGATCTGGTCCGCGACCTCGTGCGGCACCTGCTTGCGGGCGGCCTCCAGCAGGGCCGGCACGCCACCACCCTCGATCTCGGCGGCGGCGAGGTCGGCGGTGACCTCCTCGAGACGCTGCACCTTGCGCACCGAGTCGATCAGGGTCTCGGTCTCGGCGTGGTACTCGCGCACCGAGTCCGCGATCTCGGCCAGGTAGCGCACCCGGCTGGTGGGGACCACCTGGGCGATGCCCGAGGAGTGCTTGACGGCGACCGGGGCGAGCGTGCCCTCGGAGACGGTCAGCCCGTGCTCGACCAGGGCGTCGCGCAGGTGCTGGTAGAGGGCGGTGACGCCGTCGTCGTTGAAGGTCGCGGCGGACGTGCCGTAGACCGGCATCGCCTCGGGGCCCTGGCCGAACGCCTCGCGGTTGCGGACCAGCTGACGGCCGACGTCGCGCAGGGCATCCTTGGCACCACGCCGCTCGAACTTGTTGATCGCCACGGTGTCCGCGAAGTCGAGCATGTCGATCTTCTCCAGCTGCGAGGCAGCGCCGAACTCCGGCGTCATCACGTACATGGAGTGATCCACGAAGGGCAGGATGCCGGCGTCACCCTGGCCGATGCCGGGGGTCTCCACGATCACCAGGTCGTAGCCGGCGGCCTTGACGACGCTGATCACGTCGGTCAGGCCCTCGGGCACCTCGTGGCTGCCGCGGGTCGCGAGCGAGCGGAAGAAGACCGGGGTCTCGCCGTGCGGGTTGTGCAGGGCGTTCATCCGGATCCGGTCGCCGAGCAGCGCACCGCCGCCACGACGACGGGTCGGGTCGACGGCGATCACGGCGATCTTGATCTTGTCCTGCTGGTCGGTGCGGAAGCGGCGCACCAGCTCGTCGGTCAGGCTGGACTTGCCGGAGCCTCCGGTGCCGGTGATGCCGAGCACCGGCACCACGCGGCCGGCCGCGGCGGCGTTGATGGCGTCGAGGAAGTCGGCCGGGAGCTCGCCGAGCTCGGCGCCGGTGATGGCGCGGGCGACCGAGAAGCGGTCGCCGGTGAGCACGGCCTCGGCGCTGACCTGGCTGTCCTGCCACAGGTCGACGTCGCAGGCCTCGATCA
Organism: Nocardioides dubius; assembly: GCF_039528155.1. Taxonomy (NCBI): domain Bacteria; kingdom Bacillati; phylum Actinomycetota; class Actinomycetes; order Propionibacteriales; family Nocardioidaceae; genus Nocardioides; species Nocardioides dubius. The sequence continues at coordinate 61,661 of NZ_BAAALG010000004.1, forward strand.
TCGAGTTGATCATGCCGACCAGGCCGAGTCGCTGACCGTCCTCGGGCGAGAAGATGGTGACGCCGCTCTTGCGCAGGCGGGCGATCTCCTCGGGGACGATCACGCCGCCGCCACCGCCGTAGACCTTGATGTGGCCGGCGCCGCGCTCGGCCAGCGACTGCACCAGGTACTCGAAGTACTCGACGTGGCCGCCCTGGTAGGACGAGACCGCGACACCCTGCACGTCCTCCTCGATCGCGGCCTCGACGACCTCCTGGACCGAGCGGTTGTGTCCGAGGTGGATCACCTCGGCGCCCTGCGACTGCAGGATGCGCCGCATGATGTTGATCGACGCGTCGTGGCCATCGAAGAGGCTCGAGGCGGTGACGAACCGAACCGGGTGCTTCGGCTGGTGCAAGGCGTTGGTGCTCACAGGGCGCTCCGCATTCAACTAGTAGGACTTCCAACTAAATAGTAGGACGTCCAAGCAATTTGCGGCAACACAGGGTGACGGCGATCACCACGGCCTGCGCGGGAGCGCTCCGGATCAGCGCCCGAGAGCGGTCCGCAGCTGCGCCTCGAGGGTGGCGCGCGCGGTCACCAGCGAGGGGCCGTACCAGGTCAGCAGCCGCCCTTCGACCAGGGCCGTGGGCGTCGCGAAGGCCTCGGGGCCGTCCTCGGCGGAGAAGACGTACGGCTCATCGGGCAGGATCACCAGGTCGACGCCCGCCGCCTCGATCGCCGCGACGTCGACGCTCGGGTAGCGCTCCTCGGCGTCACCGAAGGCGTTCTCGACGCCGAGCCGGGACAGCAGGTCGCCGGTGAAGGTGTCGCGGCCGACCACCATCCACGGGTCGCGCCAGATCGGCACCGCCGCCCGGGCCCAGGTCTCACCGGGCGCCGCCCAGACCTCCCGGGCATGCGCCAGCCACTCCGGCTCAGCGAGCCCGAGCGCCTCGAAGAGTCGCGCCATCGAGCCGATCGACTCGCCGACGGTCTCGATCCTGGTCACCCAGACCTCGATCCCCCGCTCCCGCAGCCGACGCACGTCGAGCTCACGGTTCTCCTCCTGGTTGGCGATCACCAGGTCGGGCGCCAGGTCGGCGATCGCGTTCAGGTTCGGGTTCTTGGTGCCGCGCACCCGGGCCACATCCAGCCCGGCGGGATGCGTGCACCAGTCCGTGGCACCGACCAGCAGCCCCGGGGCGGTGGCCGCGATCGCCTCGGTCAGCGAGGGCACCAGCGAGACGATGCGGCGCGCCTCGCCCAGCTCGACCTCGTGGCCCAGGTCGTCGTGCATCAGGCGTCCCGCGCCGCCGCCGCGAAGGCCGCGATCCGGAAGGAGTCCTTCTCCCCCGGAGCGCTCTCGACGCCACTGGAGACGTCGACGCCCCACGGCTTCGCGGTGGCGATCGCCTCGGCGACGTTGTCCGGGTTGAGGCCACCGGCCAGCAGCCACTTGCCGGCCGGGGCGCGCTCGACGAGGGCGCTCAGGTCCCAGGTCTCCCCCGAGCCGGGCTTGGGTGCGTCCAGCAGCAGCACCTCCTCACCGAAGGCGCCGACGCTGAGGTCGGGGTCGTCGGCCAGCGAGGTGGCCCGCCAGACCCGGGGCACGATCGCCAGGGCGTCGGCGAAGGCGGCGGCGTCGTAGCGCGGGCCGTGCAGCTGGACGACGTCGATGCCGACCTGCTGGGCGATCCGCGCCGCCTCGTCGGCCGGCATGTCGTTGACCACCAGCACCGTGTCGGCGCGCCCGGCGACCACCGCGACCAGACGTCGCGCCTGATCGACGTCCACCCGCCGCGAGCTGGTCCGGTTCATCACGAACCCGATCGCGTCGGCACCCGAGGCCAGCGCGACCTCGATGTGCTCAGCAGTGCGCAGGCCACAGATCTTCAGGTACACACGGCGATTCTCGCACCTCGGACCTACTCGCCGCCCGCGGAGGATCAGCCGGCAACCGGCTCCCGCTCCACGGCACGGCGCGAGACCATCCAGCCGAAGGCGGGCGCGATCACGTACATCACGATCGAGTAGACCGCTGCCGGCACGGCGACCGTGGAGTTGTCGAGGACGCTCAACGCGATCGCGAGCGCGATCGTGGTGTTGTGGATGCCGACCTCCATCGAGCAGGCGACCGCCTGCGCCCGGCCGAGCCGCAGCAGGACCGCCACCAGGTAGCCGAGCGAGAGGCTGAGCAGGCAGATCAGGACGACCACGACGCCGATGTCGGCGAAGTAGTCGACGACGTTCTCCCGCTCGCCGATGATGGCGCCGATCGCCACCAGGGCCAGCACGGTGATCGAGAAGATCCGCACCGGGCGGTCTGCGGCGACCGCGAAGGCCTGGTTGCGCGCCCGCACCGCCATCCCGATCGCGACCGGCACCAGCACGATGGCGATCACCTGCAGCACCTTGGCGTACTGCAGGCCGAGCTCGCCCTCGGCGCCGAAGCTGTCGATGGACAGGTTCACCACGATCGGAATGGTGACCGCGGCGAGCACGGAGTTGACCGCCGTCAGCGAGATGTTGAGGGCGACGTCGCCATGGAACAGATGACTGAGCAGGTTCGCGGTCGTCCCACCCGGAGAGGCGACCAGGAGCATCACGCCGACCGCGAGCAGCGGTGGCAGGTCGAAGGCCTTGACCAGCCCGAAGGCGATCAGCGGCAGCACCAGGACCTGGACGACCAGCGCGGCGACGACGGCCTTGGGCTCACGCGCGACCCGGGCGAAGTCGCCCAGGGTCAACGAGAGCCCCAGTCCGAACATGATGATGGCAAGGGCGATCGGCAGCCCGACGGTGATCAGCGCGGAGTCCTGCATGACGCGTGATCCAACCATCCCTGGCCGGAAAACTCACCCGTTGACAGCGGACGCTCCGGGTGCATCCATGGAAGGAGCGCAGGAGGGCGCTCCGGGATGTCGGTGGCACGAGACGCCCGAGGTGTTGATAACCTACAAATCCGAGTTGTTTGCGTGACTTAGGAGGCGTTGTGTCCGGACGTGAAGGCGACCGATGTGCGGTCGTGATCGGAGCAGGTGCCGCCGGCACTCTGACCGCGATCCATCTGATCACCCATCTCTCCAGCCGGTTCCAGGTGGAGCTGGTCGACCCCTCACCCCTCACCGGCCGCGGCCCCGCCTACTCCACCGATGACGACCGGCACCTGCTGAACGTGCCGGCGAGCGGCATGAGCGCCTTCCCCCTCGACCCCGACCACTTCTTCCGCTACGTGCGCGCCCACCACGACCGTGAGGCGCAGCCCCAGGACTTCGTGCCGCGCAGGGTCTACGGCGACTACCTCAACCACCTGCTCACCACCGCCACCGAGTTCCCCGGCAGCGCCCGGCTGATCCGGCGTCATGACACCGTCACCGACCTCACCTCCGACGGGCGGATGAGCGTGGTGCACCTCGCCTCCGGCGAGCAGATCAACGCCCGCGCCGTGGTGCTGGCGACCAGCGCCAAGCCCGCCGCGCACTGGGCTCCGCAGAGCCTGATCGACAGCGGACGGCTGATCGCCGACCCGTGGACGGCTCCGCTCGGGGAGACGATCCCCGACACCGGCGACATCCTCCTGGTCGGCACCGGCCTGACCATGGTCGACGTCGCGCTCTCCGCCGACCGTCCCGGCCGGAGGGTGCACACCGTCTCGCGGCACGCCCTGGTGCCGGCCCGCCACGTGCTGCCCACCACCCCGCCGGTTCCGCCGCCACCGGGCATCACCCGGATCGGCGACCTGGAGAGCCTGCGCCGCGTCGTCGACGAGCACGTCTCGCGCACCATCAACGAGACCGGTGACTGGCGCGCCGCGATCGACGGCCTGCGCCCGGTCACCCAGCAGCTGTGGCGCGGCCTCAGCGACGACGACCGGGTCGAGTTCCTGCGCCACGACGCCCGGCTGTGGGAGATCCACCGGCACCGGATGCCCCCGATCACCGCACGGCGCCTGGACCGGCTGCGCGACTCCGGCCGCTGGCGCGAGCACCAGGGTCAGGTGATCGACGCCGAGACCACCGCCGACGGCGTCCGGGTGCGGCTCACCGACGGCGCCGCCCTCGAGGTGGCTGCGGTCGTCAACTGCACCGGCCCGCTGAGCTCGCCATCCGCCGACCCGCTGCTGGCCACCCTCGCCCAGAGCGGCGTGGTGCGTCCCGGGCCGGCCGGGATGGGCATCGACACCGCCGGCCTGGGCCGGGTCGTCGGCACCCTGGCCGGCGCCACCCTCTTCGCGCTCGGCTCACTGCGCCGCGGCAACCTCTACGAGTCGACCGCGATGCCCGAGATCCGGGTGCAGGCCTACAACGTCGCCTCCGCCGTGGTCCGCGCGCTGCACGGCGAGACCAGGCAGCGGCCCACCGACCGCTACGACCAGGCGCTGAGCACCAGCAGCGAGGTGGCCGCCATCTACGACGAGGCGCTCGGCTCGCTGCTGCGCCTGCAGGAGGGCACCGAGGAGAAGCTGACCCAGGCGGTCACCCTCGACCCGGCGTTCGCCCAGGGTCACGCCGCGCTCGCGCTGCTCGGCCACGAATGGGGCAACACCACGGGCTGGCGCCAGCATCTGGCCCGCGCCCATGCCGTGGCCGGGGACCGCCACCTCGACGAGCGCGAGAGCAGCTTCCTCGACGCCGTCACCACCCGGCTGCGCACCGACGAGGCCACCGGCGCCGCGGCCCTCCTGCGCCACATCCGGCTCTACCCGCGCGACGCCCTCGCGGTCAGCGTCGCGGTGCCCACCGTCGCCTTCGGCGGGCTCACCTCCGGCCCGCAGACGGCGGACCTGGTGGAGGGCCTGGGCAAGGCCTACGGCGACGACTGGTGGTACGCCGGCCAGCTCGCGTTCGTCCGCCAGGACCAGCAGCGGTGGAAGGAGGCCGACGAGCTCACCGCCTACGCCCTCTCCGTGGAGCCCGCCTCGGGGCACGCCGTCCACGCCCGTGCGCACGTCTTCTACGAGACCGGTCGCCACGACGAGGGCCTGAGCTGGCTGGATCGCTGGATCGTCGAGCACGGCCCGGGCGCCAACCACCGCTCGCACTTCTCCTGGCACGCGGTGCTGCACGAGCTGATGTCCGGCGACCTGGCCGCAGCCCAGCGCCGCTACGCGCACGAGCTCGCGCCGCCGACCGTGGACGGACCTCGCGCGCTGGTTGACGCCGGTGCCCTGTTGTGGCGGGCGCGGGTCACCGGATGCTGGCAGGACGACGCCGCGGCCGAACGGGTGCTGGCCGCCGTCGACGCGCCCCGGCTCAACCAGCCGGCGACCCCGTTCGCGGCACTGCACTCGGCGCTCTCCCTGGCCGCTGCCAACGACGAGCGCCGGCTCGCCGCGCTGCGCGACTTCTCCCACGCGCACAGCGATCCGGTGATCCGGGACCTGGTCACCCCGCTGTGCGACGGCCTCGCCTCGGTGCTCGCCGAGGATCACGCCGCAGCGGTCGCCATCCTCACGCCGGTGGTCTCCCGGGCCAGCGCGCTGGGCGGCAGCGCGGCCCAGCGCGAGGTGCTGGAGGACACCCTGATCACCTCGCTGGCCGCGTCGGGCCGGTCCGCGGAGGCGGCAGCGCTGCTGGATGCGCGGCTCTGCCGGCGGCCCTCGGTCCTGGACCGGCGACGCCGCGAGGCCCTCGGCGTCAGCGTGATCGAGTGATCAGGACTCACTTCCGGTTCGCCAGATAGGCCAGCACGATCGCGGAGATCACCAGGGAGCCGGCCGCGCCGCCGTCGCTGGGTGCGAGCAGCATCGGCGCGGTGGTCAGCAGCAGGATGTCGAAGCCGCGCAGGGCGCTGCCGTAGAGGTTGGTCGGCACGGCGCCGGCCGGACTGGTGATCAGCGGCCGCCCGTAGTCCGGCGGGCGGCCGGTCACCCAGCGCACACCGGAGGCGAGCCCACCGGCTGCGGCAGCCAGGGCCAGCAGCAGGGCTGTCGACCACGGCACGTCGACGGCCCGGTGCACCGCCGGCACGCAGGCGAGGCCGAAGCAGCCGAGCAGGATCGCCGGGACCGCCAGGGCCGCGCCTCGAGTGGCACCGAGGCTGGTCGGGAACTGGCGGGCCACGCCCGCGGTCCGGGTCAGCACCCGCAGTGCGGAGAGGAACGGCAGCCCCGCCAGGAACCCGCAGCCGGCGACCACGATCACCACCACCCGCTCGGCACCCGCGGTCTGCGCGGCGTACGGCACCACCACAGCAGCGGCCAGCAGGACCAGCCACACGGGGCTCCGGGCGATCCGGATCAGGTCGGTCCAGATCAACGCGGCCGCTCCCGACGGTCCGCCGCGGCGCGAGCGCGCACTGCCTCGGCTGCGCCAGCGGTAGGCCAACAGCACGTCATATGTCAGTGCCAGGTCGAGATTGGCCAGCGCTCCACCCAGCCCCGGGACCAGGGTGCCGCCGCGGACGATGTCGCGCCGCCGCAGCCGACGGGTCAGCCGGCGCGCGGCCAGGCCGGCGACGACGGCCAGCGCCGTCAGCACTCCACCCAGGAGCCACCACCACGCGGGTGCGCTCTGCGGGCGCTCCAGCTCGGGTGCGCGGTGCAGGGTGAGCGCCAGCAGACTCCCCCAGGTGCCGGCCAACGCGAGCCCCGCCAGCACCAGCACCGGGTTGCGCGTGCTGGACTGTCCGAGCACCGCGAGCGCGATCCCGGACGCCGCCGCACCCGCCACCAGGAGCGCGAAGGCGACGGTCGAGCCGGCTCCGAAGCCGGCCAGCAGCGCCGCCCCGGCAGCGACCGCGGCCGCGGCCAGTGCGAAGGCCGCCACCAGCAAGCGCAGCCGACCGCGCAGCAGCACGCCGCGATCCAGTGGGGTCTCCATCAGCCAGTAGGCGACGCTCGGCGCCGCATAGACCGGGCCGAAGGTACGGGCCAGTGCCCAGAGCACGACCAGGGTCGCGCCGGCCACCACCCACGGCAGCAGGCCGCGCGCATCGCGGCAGCCCTGGGAGGTGCAGTGCTCCTCCGACAGCCCCGCCACGCCGATCAGGGTGTTCACCAGCATCGAGCCGAGCATCACGAAGGCCAGCACGCCGATGTAGGCGTCCGAGATCGCCTGCCCCAGCGAGGCGTTGGCCCTGCTGCGCCGCCAATGCCGGATCTCGCCGCGCAGCTCGCGCACCTCCCGGGCGGCGCTGCGGGCGTCCGGCGGCACCTCGGCGCTCAGGACGCGCCGCCCAGCGCGATCACGTCGTCGGCCAGCGCCTCGACCAGCCGGGGCGAGTGGGAGGCGAAGAGGATCGCCAGGCCCTCACGCTTCTCGCGCTGCAACCGGGTGATCAACCACTCCAACCCCTCCTCGTCGAGGCGCTGCTCGGGCTCGTCGAGGATCAGCAGCCGGCGGGGCCGCACGAAGGCGCCGGCCAGCGCGAGGCGTCGCCGCTGGCCCGAGGAGAGCGAGCCGGGCAGCTGCGCGGCCTGGGCGAAGAGGCCGACCTCGCGCAGCACGTCGTCGACCAGGGCGTCGGCGTTCGGCACCCGGTGCGCGCGGGCGTAGAGGTCGAGGTGCTCCACCACGGTGAGGTCGGGGAAGAAGTCGATGTCGTCCATCACCACGGCCATCGCCGAGCGGATGCTGGGCGACCTGTCGTCGTAGGGCTCGCCGCCGATGCTGACCTCGCCCTCGTCGGCCGGGTCGGCGCCGGTGACACAGCGCAGCACCGTCGTCTTGCCGCTGCCGTTGGGCCCGACCAGGACCGCGGCCCGGCCCGCCCGCACCTCGAACCCGACGTCGGAGAGCACGGTGTGCTCCCCGAACCTCTTGACCAGCCCGCTGACCTCGAGGACCGGCTGCTTCTTCGCCGCTTGCTTCGCGCTCACCCGGTCACCTTCTCAGGTCACCGGTTGCCGGCCGGAAGCAGAGGCCGGGTCAGGCCGTCTGCTCACCGGCCTCGGCGGCCATCTCCGCCGCCAGCCGCTCCAGGTCGTTGGCGGTGACGATCGGGCGGACGTCGTCGGCATGCTTGCCGACCCAGCCGATGCCCGGCTCGTAGTAGCGGATCACCTTCGCCGGAACGCCTGCCACCACCGCATGGTCGGGAATCTCGCCGCGCACCACCGAGCCCGCGCCGACCACGACATTGCGCCCGATCCGGGTGCCCGGCAGGATCATCGCCCCGTGGCCGATCCACGAGCCGGAGCCGATCCGCACCGGCAGGTGGGCGCCGAGCTGGTCGCCGATCGGGACGTCCGGGTCCTGGTACCCGTGGCTGGCGTCGGAGACGAAGACGCCCTGGCCGAACCAGACGTCGTCGCCGACCTCGATCGACTCGTGCGCGGTGAACGTGGTCCGGGTCCCGACCACGCACCGGTCACCGATCACCAGGCCACGCTCGGGCAGCACCTCGGCACTCGGGCCGTAGCCCACGCTCAGGGTGCAGTGCCGCCCGATCAAGGTGCGCGAGCCGACGTGGATCGACCGCTCGCCGAAGATCGTCGCCTGCGGGAAGCCGACGTTGCTGGCCTCGCCGAAGGCGGCGAACCGGGCGGCGGCGCGGGTGCCCGGGGTGATCTCGCCGACCCACTCGACGCCGCGCAGCAAGGCGCGCAGCGGCGGGTTGAGCAGGGTGCGCAGCCACGGCACCGGCTCAGTCCTCCGGCTCGTAGCCGAGGTTCGGCGACAGCCAGCGCTCGGCCTCGGCCTGGGTCCAGCCCTTGCGCTGCGCATAGTCGGCGACCTGGTCGCGCGCCAGACGGCCCAGCGAGAAGTACTGCGCCTGCGGGTGCGCGAAGTACCAGCCGGAGACCGCCGCGCCGGGCCACATGGCCATCGACTCGGTCAGCTCGATGCCGGTGTTCGCGGTCACGTCGAGCAACTCCCACAGCACCTGCTTCTCGGTGTGCTCGGGGCACGCCGGGTAGCCCGGTGCGGGACGGATCCCGCGGTACTTCTCGGCGATCAGGTCCTCGTTGGAGAGCGTCTCGCCGTCGTCGTAGCCCCAGAACTCGGTGCGCACCCGCTGGTGCAGCCGCTCGGCGAACGCCTCCGCCAGCCGGTCGGCGAGCGCCTCCAGCATGATCGCGGAGTAGTCGTCGAGATCGGCCTTGAACTTCGCGATCCGCTCGATGGTGCCGTGCCCCGCGGTCACCGCGAAGGCGCCGACGTGGTCGGCCAGCCCGGTCTCCTTGGGCGCCACGAAGTCACCGAACGACTTGTTCGGGACACCGGCACGGTGCTCGCCCTGCTGTCGCAGGTTGTGCAGCACCGCTCGCACCTCCCGACGGCTCGAGTCGGAGTAGACCTCGATGTCGTCGCCGATCGAGTTCGCAGGGAACAGTCCGTAGACCGCGTTGGCCGTCACCCACCCCTCGGCCACGATCTGGTCGAGCATCGCGTTGGCGTCCTCGAAGAGCTTGCGCGCCGCCTCACCGGTGGTGGGGTTGTTGAGGATGTCCGGGAACTTCCCGCGCATCTCCCAGGCGTTGAAGAACGGCTGCCAATCGATGAACTCGCGCAGCTCGGCCAGGTCGTAGTCACTCAGCACATGCACGCCGAGCTGGTTCGGCGCCGGCGGCAGATCCCCGGACCAGTCGATCATGAGCCCGCGCTCCCGGGCCTGGGCCAGGGTGATCATCGGCCGGTCGTGCTTGGTGGCGTGCCGCTCGCGCAGCGCGTCGTAGTCGGCCTTGATGTCGGCCAGCAGCGCGGGGCGCTGGGCGTCGTTGAGCAGGGCGGCCGCGGTCGGCACCGAGCGCGACGCGTCCTTGACCCAGATCACCGCGCCGTCGTACTTGCCGTCCACCTTCACCGCGGTGTGCGCACGCGAGGTGGTGGCACCGCCGATCATCAACGGGATCTCGAAGCTCTGCCGCTGCATCTCCGAGGCCACGTTCACCATCTCGTCGAGCGAGGGGGTGATCAGGCCCGACAGACCGATGATGTCGGCGCTGTGCTCACGGGCGGCGTCGAGGATCTTCTGGGCAGGCACCATCACGCCGAGGTCGATCACCTCGTAGTTGTTGCACTGCAGCACCACGCCGACGATGTTCTTGCCGATGTCGTGGACGTCGCCCTTCACGGTCGCCATCACGATGGTGCCGTTGGTCTCCTTGGCACCTGCCAGCGACGGGTCGTTGGCCTTCTCCTCCTCGATGAAGGGGATCAGGTACGCAACGGCCTTCTTCATCACCCGGGCGCTCTTGACCACCTGCGGCAGGAACATCTTGCCCGCGCCGAAGAGGTCGCCAACGACGTTCATGCCGTCCATCAGCGGGCCCTCGATCACCTCGATCGGGCGACCGCCGCGCTCCTTGATCAGCACCCGGAGCTCCTCGGTGTCGGACTCGACGTGCGCGTCGATGCCCTTCACCAGTGCATGGGTGATCCGCTCGCCGACCGGCAGCGTGCGCCACTCCTCGGCCTTCTCCTCCGACTCCGCCGCGCTGCCCCGGAACTGCTCCGCGAGCGCCAGCAGGTTCTCGGTGGCGTCGCCACCGTCGGCCGGGGGCCGGTTCAGGACGACGTCCTCGATCGCCTCGCGCAGCGCCGGGTCGACCTCGTCGTAGACGGCGAGCGCGCCGGCGTTGACGATGCCCATCGACAGACCGGCCCGGATCGCGTGGAACAGGAAGACCGCGTGGATCGCCTCGCGCACCACGTTGTTGCCGCGGAACGAGAACGAGACGTTCGAGATGCCGCCGGAGATCTTCGCGCCCGGCAGGTTCTGCGCGATCCAGCGGGTCGCCTCGATGAAGTCGACGCCGTAGTTGGCGTGCTCCTCGATGCCCGTCGCGACGGCGAAGACGTTCGGGTCGAAGATGATGTCCTCGGGCGGGAAGCCGACCTCGTCGACCAGGATCTTGTAGGCGCGCGCGCAGATCTCCTTGCGGCGCTCGAGGTTGTCGGCCTGGCCCTCCTCGTCGAAGGCCATCACCACGACGGCGGCACCGTACTTGCGGCACAGCCGCGCCTGCTGGCGGAACTCGTCCTCGCCGGCCTTCATCGAGATCGAGTTGACCACCGGCTTGCCCTGCACGCACTTGAGCCCGGCCTCGATCACCTCCCACTTGGAGGAGTCGACCATCACCGGGACGCGGCTGATGTCGGGCTCGCTGGCGACCAGCTTGAGGAAGCGGTCCATCGCCGCGACGCCGTCGATCATCCCCTCGTCCATGTTGACGTCGATGATCTGCGCGCCGTTCTCGACCTGCTGGGCCGCCACCGACAGCGCGGTGTCGTAGTCGCCGTCCTTGATCAGGTTGCGGAACCGGGCCGAGCCGGTAATGTTGGTGCGCTCGCCGACGTTGACGAACAACGACTCGTCGGTGATGTTCAACGGCTCCAGGCCCGAGAGCCGCATGGCAGCGGCCGGCTCCGCAGGAACCCGCACCGGCAGCCCCTCGACCGAGCGGGCGATCTCGCCGATGTGGTCGGGAGTGGTGCCGCAGCAGCCACCGAGCAGGTTCACCAGGCCCGCCTCGGCGAACTCCTGGACCACCTCGGCCATCTGCGAGGGGGTCTCGTCGTACTCGCCGAAGGCATTCGGCAGACCGGCGTTCGGGTAGGCGGAGACGAAGCAGTCGGCCAGGCGGCTCAGCTCGGCCACGTATTGGCGCATCTCGGCGGCGCCGAGGGCGCAGTTGAGGCCGATCGCCAACGGGCGGACGTGGCGCACCGAGTTCCAGAACGCCTCGGTGGTCTGGCCGGACAGGGTGCGCCCCGACGCGTCGGTGATGGTGCCCGAGATGATCACCGGCCAGCGCCGGCCGCGCTCCTCGAAGAGCGTCTCCAGCGCGAAGATCGCGGCCTTGGCGTTGAGGGTGTCGAAGATCGTCTCGATCAGGAGGATGTCCGCCCCGCCGTCGACGAGGCCGTTGGCCTGCTCCAGGTAGGCGGTGACCAGCTCGTCGTAGCTGACGTTGCGGGCACCGGGGTCGTTCACGTCCGGCGAGATGGACGCCGTCCGGTTGGTCGGGCCGAGGGCACCGGCCACGTAGCGCGGACGCTCGGCGGTGGTGGCGGCGTCGCACGCCTCGCGCGCCAGGCGGGCACCGTGGAAGTTCAGCTCGTAGGCCAGCGACTCCATGCCGAAGTCGGCCTGGGCGATCGTGGTGGCCGAGAAGGTGTTGGTCTCGACGATGTCGGCGCCGGCCTCGAGGTAGGCGGCGTGGATGCCACGGATCATCTCGGGCTGGGTGAGCACCAGCACGTCGCTGTTGCCCTTCACGTCACTGGGCCAGTCCGCGAATCGCTCGCCGCGGTACTCGGCCTCGCCCGGAGCGTGCCGCTGGATCATCGTGCCCATCGCGCCGTCGATGACGAGGATCCGCTGGCGCAGCGCAGCGGTCAGCTCCTCGGTGGCGTCGGGACGGACGTTCACCGCGGACTTGCTGTTCACCTGGACGGACAAATTGGCTACCTCCCGTAATGGAAGGCGTCCTTGAACATCGCCGAGCGTGGCGGGTCGATGCCCGTTGCAACGCCTCTCGGTACCCGCGATCCTACGACCCCGGACACGCCGACGTGCACAACATCCGCAGGCTGGGCAGCACGAGCCCCCGCGTCCACCCGTTGATTGGTGGCGCTCTGCACCCCACAACGACCGCCGGTGCAGGGTGGCACCACTCGGCGGGGGTCGAGCGTCCGATCTGGTGACGCCTACTAGGCTTCTTGGGGTGATCGAGTTCGAAGACGTTCCTGAGCTGGTCGACCCCGTCGTGATCGCGGCGTTCGAGGGCTGGAACGACGCTGGAGAGGCCGCGTCCGGCGTCGTCGACCACCTGATGGACGTGTGGCAGGCGCGGGTGATCGGCGCGGTGGACCCGGACGACTTCTACGACTACCAGGTCAACCGCCCGGTGATCGGATGCGATGAGAACGGCTACCGCAGCATCACCTGGCCCGGCACCCAGATCGCGGTCGCCTCTCCCCCCGGCCTGGACCACGACATCGTGCTGATCCGCGGGCTGGAGCCGAACATGCGCTGGCGCCAGTACTGCGCCGAGCTCTTGGCGGCCTGCGACGAGCTGGGCGCCAGCATGATGGTCACCCTGGGCGCGCTGCTGGCCGATGCGCCGCACACCCGCCCGGTGCCGGTGACCGGCACCGCCAGCGAGCCGGAGCTCGTCGACCGGCTCTCCCTGGAGGAGTCCTCCTACGAGGGGCCGACCGGGATCGTCGGGGTCTTCCAGGACGCCTGCTCGCGCTTCGACATGCCGACCGTCGGCTATTGGGCCGCGGTCCCGCACTACGTGGCGCAGCCGCCGTGCCCGAAGGCGACCCTGGCCCTGGTCGGCTGCCTCGAGGAGCTGCTCGAGGCGAGCATCCCGCTCGGCGAGCTGCCCGACGAGGCCCGTGCCTGGGAGCGCGGGGTCGACGAGCTGGCCAGCGAGGAGGAGGAGATCGCCGACTACGTGCGCGCGCTGGAGGAGGCCCGCGACACCGCGGACCTGCCGGAGGCGTCCGGCGAGGCGATCGCCAAGGAGTTCGAGCGCTACCTCAAGCGGCGCGGCACCGACCAGGCGTGAGCATCACCGGTCCTGTGTGACCGGTGGCGCGCGGGGCCGTCGCGACGACGGCCCCGGCAGGGATCAGAGCCGCAGGCCGAGAGCGGCGTCGATCAGGTTGCCGATCACGGCACCCGCCCCCGCCTCGCTCTGGTCGGTGGCGGAGTCGGCGACCCACTTCTCGAGGGCGGCGACGGC
>NZ_BAAALG010000004.1:75301-118736 GCF_039528155.1 Nocardioides dubius
TCGGCCAGCGCCGCCAGCACCTCGGTGACGACGTCGGCGCTCGGCGCACCGGTGTCACGGGCGATCGCGAGCCGCCAGGCGTCCAGGGCGTCGACGCTCGACCAGAGCTGGTCGTCGGTCCACTCCCAGTCGCTGCGGTAGTGCTGACGCAGCAGGGTGAGCCGGATCGCCATCGGGTCGACCTCGCTGAGCCGCAGCGCCGAGACGAAGACCAGGTTGCCCAGCGACTTCGACATCTTCTCGCCGTCGTAGGCGACCATGCCGGCGTGGGCGTAGAGCTCGGCGAACTTCGAGCCCGGGTGTGCCACCTGGACCTCGCCGGCACACATCTCGTGGTGCGGGAAGACCAGGTCACTGCCACCGGCCTGGACGTCGAAGCCGGTGCCCAGGTGCTCGAGCGCGATCGCCGCGCACTCGATGTGCCAGCCGGGACGGCCGGGGCCGAACGGGCTCTCCCAGCTGGGCTCGCCCTCGCGCTCGCCGCGCCACAGCACGCAGTCGAGCGGGTCCTTCTTGCCCGCGCGCTCCGGGTCGCCGCCGCGCTCGCCGAACAGCGAGACCATCACGTCGCGCTCCAGGTTGGAGACCGAGCCGAAGGCGTCGTCGGCGCCGACCGAGAAGTAGAGGTCGGTCTCCACCTGGTAGACCGCACCGGTCTGCTGCAGGCGCTGGATCAGCTCGATCACCAGCGGGATCGACTCGACCGCACCGACGTAGTGGGCCGGCGGGAGCACCCGCAGCGCCTCCATGTCCTCGCGGAAGAGCTGGGTCTCACGCTCGGCGAGCTCGACCCAGTCCACCTTGACCTTGGTGGCACGCTCCAGCAGCGGGTCGTCGACGTCGGTGACGTTCTGCACGTAGGTGACGTCGTGACCGGCGTTGCGCCAGGCGCGGTTGAGCAGATCGAAGGCGACGTAGGTGGCGGCGTGCCCCATGTGGGTGGCGTCGTAGGGCGTGATGCCGCAGACGTAGAGCCGCGCGGCACCGGTCGGCGAGGTCTTCTGCAACTGACCCGTGGCGGTGTTGTGCAGGCTGACCTGCGGACCGTTCACGGGCAGGGACGGGACCTCTGGAGCTGACCAGGTGCGCATGTCGCGAAGCCTAGAGGATCAGGAAAGGACGTTCAGAAGGCAGGCCACGGAATGGCCGGCCAGGAGCCGTCCGGGATCGGGAAGGCGGCCTCGGCGATCAGCTCGGCGCAACGGCTGAAGAACTGCTCCACCTCCGCCATCGTCAGCAGCTCGTAGAGCCGCTCGCGCAGCTCGTCGTCGGCAGCCACCCGGCCCACCGCGATCAGCTCGTCGTCGCTCAGTGGCTCCTCGGCCCAGCCCCACAGCACGGTGCGCAGCTTGGGCTCGACGTGGAAGGCCACCCCATGGTCGACGCCGTAGCGGTGGCCGTCCGCCATCGCCAGCACATGACCGCCCTTGCGGTCGCCGTTGTTGATCAGCACGTC
This sequence comes from Nocardioides dubius, assembly GCF_039528155.1. NCBI lineage: Bacteria > Bacillati > Actinomycetota > Actinomycetes > Propionibacteriales > Nocardioidaceae > Nocardioides > Nocardioides dubius. Next base: position 76,758 of record NZ_BAAALG010000004.1, read on the forward strand.
GAAGACCGCCATCCGCCGCATCGGCGCCGAGTCCTCGTGGACCAGCGCCACCGGGCGGCCGGCGCCGTCCTGGGCGTCCAACACGTGCCGGAACCCGGCCGGCACCTCATCGGGCGCCACGATGTCCACCGCGGCCTGCTCCGGGTCGGGCTCCTTCCACTCCTGCACCATCCCGACGCCGTGCGGGCCGTCACGCAGCACGGTGGGCGGCACGACCTCCCAGCCCAAGGACTGCGAGACCAGGAAGGCCGCGTACTCGCGCTCGGCCAAGGTGCCGTCGGGGAAGTCCCACAGCGGCTGCTCGCCGCGCACCGGCTTGTAGACGACCTGGAGCTCGCCGAGCCGGCCGATGAAGGTGGCGTTCGAGGCCGGCATCACCCGGCCGGTCAGCTCCAACGGCAGCGGAAGCGCCTCGGCCAGGGTCACGGGTCGCGCCGCCGGAAGCCGTTGGCGCGAACGCAGAGGTGACCTGCCGGGTCGATCGGGTTGCCGCAGAACGGGCACGACTCGCGGCCGGCTCCGACCACGACCTCGGCCCGCTTCACGAAGGCGCGGGCCTCCCCTGCGCCGATCCGGACCAGGAAGACCTCGTCGGGCTCGGGCACCTCGGTGCCCTCCTCCAGGCTGAGGTCGAACTCCTCGTCGAAGGGGAAGACCTCGATGATGATCCGGTCGTCGCGGGTGTCCCACGACAGCGTCATCGTGCCGGCGCGGAACTCCTCCTCGATCGGCTGCTCCAGCGGACCATTGTCCTGCAACAGGAACGGCGCCACCGCGGGGATCAGGGTCTTGGTGCCCTCGTCCTCCATCAGGGTGTCCAGCAGGTTGTCGAGCCGCTCGGCGAGGACCGCCACCTGCTGCTTCTCGATGCCCACGGTGACCAGTCGCCGCGCCGAGCGGGCCTGGAGGAAGAAGGCGCGTTGACCGGGCTCACCGACGGTCCCGACGACGAACCGGTCCGGCGGGTCGAAGAGATGCACCACAGAAGCCATGCCGCAAGCCTAGTAGGGCTCAGGCAGCGCCCGCGCCGCCGCCGACGACGGCGTCACCTGCAGGTGCCTCGTCCACGGGCGGCTTGGCGGCCAGCCAGGTCAGCTCGCCTGCGGCGGTGTTGCTGGCGAGCACGAACGGGCGGTGCTCGGTGTAGCGGATCACCGAGATCGAGGCCGGGTCGATGTGCAGGCGCTGGAAGAGGTCGAGGTGCATGCCCAGTGCGTCGGCGAGCACCGCCTTGATCACGTCGCCGTGGCTGACCGCGACCCAGACCGCTCCGGCGCCGTCGGCCTGCTCGACCTCGGCGTCGATCCGGCGCACGGTGGCCACCGCCCGCGCGGCGAGTGCGGCCATCGCCTCGCCGTCGGGGAAGGTCACCGCTGACGGGTGCTGCTGCACGGTGCGCCAGAGCGGCTCCTTGAGCAGGTCCTTGATCTGCTGACCGGTCCACGAGCCGTAGTCGCACTCGGTCAGGCCCTCCTCGACGCGCAGCTCCAGGTCGCGACCGGCGAGGATCGGGGCCGCCGTCTGCTGGCAGCGCTCCATCGGGCTGGAGAACACCCCGCTGAGCCGGAGCCCGGCGACCCGCTCCGCGGCGGCGACGGCCTGGGCGCGACCGTGTTCGTCGAGGGAGACGCCGAGCGAGCGGCCGGCGAGCACGCCACCGGTGTTGGCGGTGCTGCGGCCATGGCGCAGCAGGATCACGGTTGCCATGCAGCGGAGCCTACGCGGCGTACCCTCGCGTTTGTGATCGTTGACAGCGCGCTCTATCGCAACGGGGTCCGGGTGCCCCTCGACACCGACATCTCGGACCTCGCCGCTGTCCGCGCGCGGTGCTCGGACGCGAGCAGCTTCGTCTGGGTCGGGCTGCACGAGCCCTCCGCCGAGGAGCTGGCGACGGTCGCCGACGTCTTCGGCCTGCACCGGCTCGCCGTCGAGGACGCAGTGAAGGCGCACCAGCGGCCCAAGCTGGAGCAGTACCAGGACTCACTCTTCCTGGTGCTCAAGACGCTCTGGTACGTGGACGAGGAGGACGCCGTCGAGACCGGCGAGATCAACCTCTTCATCGGTTCCGACTTCGTGGTCTCGGTGCGGCACGGCCAGGGCAGCGACCTGCGTGGCTCGCGCGGCTACCTGGAGGCGCACCCCGAGCTGGCCGCGCACGGGCCGACGTCGGTGGTCTACGCGATCTGCGACCGGGTGGTGGACGCCTACGAGGCGGTCGCCGCGGAGCTGGAGGAGGACGTGGACGAGGTCGAGGCGTCGGTCTTCTCCCCCGAGCGCACCGACGACTCGCCCAGGATCTATGTGCTCAAGCGGGAGCTGGCCGAGGTGCGCCGCGCGGTGCTGCCGTTGCGCGAGCCGGTCCGGCGCGCCTCGGAGGCGAGCGTGCCGGGGATGTCCGCGGAGGCGGCGCCCTACTTCCGCGACATCGGCGACCACCTCAACCGGGTGGCGGAGACCATCGACACCCTCGACGTCCTGCTGTCGTCGGCGTTCGATGCGCAGCAGGCCCGGATCTCGGTGCAGCAGAACGACGACATGCGCAAGATCTCGGCAGGCGTGGGCCTGATCGCGGCCCCCACCCTGATCGGCTCGGTGTACGGCATGAACTTCGACCACATGCCGGAGCTGCACTGGGCGTTCGGGTACCCGTTCGCACTGGGCCTGATGGCGCTCTCGTCGCTGGCGGCGTGGATCTTCTTCAAGCGCTCCGGCTGGCTCTAGCCCAATGTGACCTCAGCGTCGCAAATCGCGCCCGAACCCAGCGCTCCGCTCACATCGAGCGGCTCAAGCGCTCAGGACGCCGGTCGCGAGCATGATCAGCACGAACGCGCCGAGCGCCACCCGGTAGATCACGAACGGCGTGTACGACTTGGTGGAGACGTAGCGCAGCAGCCAGGCGATCGCGGCGTAGCCGACCAGGAACGAGACGACGGTCGCGGTGATCGTCGGCCCCCAGCCGAAGTCGTTGTGCCCGTGCGGGATCTCCTTGAGCTCGAAGAGCCCGGCGCCGACGACGGCAGGGATCGCCAGCAGGAAGGCGAAGCGGGTCGCCGTCTCCCGGTCGAAGCCGAGGAAGCGGCCCATCGAGATGGTGGCGCCGGAGCGCGAGACGCCGGGGATCAGGGCCGCGGCCTGGGCCGCGCCGAGCAGCACCGCCTCGCGGACGCCGACGTCCTTGAGCGTCTTGTCCGAGCGGCTCATCCGGTCCGCGATGCCGAGGATCAGGCCGAGCACGATCAGGGTCGTGCCGATCACCCAGAGGTTGCGGAAGTCGTTCTCGATGACGTCCTTGAGCAGGATGCCGAGGATCACGATCGGCATCGAGCCGATGATGATGTACCAACCCATCCGGGCGTCGGCGTGGCCGCGATACTCGGCCTTCACCAGCGAGCGCAGCCACATCGTGGCGATCCGCCAGATGTCCTTGCGGAAGTAGATCAGCACCGCCAGCTCGGTGCCGATCTGGATCACCGCGGTGAACGCAGCGCCCGGGTCGCCCCAGCCGAAGAGCTCGGGGAAGATCCGCAGGTGCGCACTGCTGGAGATGGGCAGGAACTCGGTCAGGCCCTGCAGGACGCCCAGGAACACCGCTTTGAGGAACTCGATCACAACCCGGAAGCCTACGGGCCGCCCCACGGCGAGCACGCGACTCCTGCTCCGGCGAGCCGCGCGAGTGTGACGACCAGGTGTGTCCTAACGTTTGCCGCATGCAGCAGCGTGCGGTCGGCAACACCGGATTGAAGGTCTCTCGTCTCGGCCTGGGCACCCTGACCTGGGGCCGCGACACCGACGAGCACGAGGCACGCGACCAGCTGATCGCCTTCACCGAGGCAGGCGGCACCCTGATCGACACCGCGGCCGGCTACGGCGACGGTGCCTCGGAGGAGCTGATCGGCAGCCTGCTCGGCGACGTCGTCCCCCGTGAGGACGTCGTGCTCGCCACCAAGGCCGGCATCTCCCGGCGTCGTGGCGTGCGGGAGACCGACACCTCGCGCGGCACCATGCTCCGCTCGCTCGACGAGTCCCTCAAGCGGCTCGGCGTGGACCACGTGGACCTGTGGCAGGTGCACACCTGGGTCGACGACGTGCCGCTGGAGGAGACCCTCTCCGCGCTCGACTACGCGGTGAGCAGCGGCCGGGTGGCCTATGTCGGCATCTCCAACTACGGCGGCTGGCAGAGCGCGCAGGCGGCCACCTGGCAGCGCGCGGTGCCGGGCCGGGCGACGCTGGCCTCGACCCAGGTCGAGTACTCGCTGCTGAACCGCCAGGTCGAGCACGAGGTGCTGCCTGCTGCCGAGGCGATGGGCCTGGGCGTCTTCCCCTGGTCGCCGCTGGGCCGCGGCGTGCTCACCGGCAAGTACCGCACCGGGACGCCGGCCGACTCCCGCGCCGCCTCGCCGCACTTCGCCAACTTCGTCGGCAGCTACCTGACGCCGCGCAACCAGCAGATCGTGGAGGCCGTGATCGCCGCGGCCGAGGGGTTGGGCTGGACGCCGATCGAGGTGGCCCTGACCTGGGTGCGCGACCGCACCGGCGTCACGGCACCGATCGTCGGGGCACGGACCGCTGCCCAGCTTCGAGCCTCGCTGAGCACCGAGGCCCTGGCCCTGCCACCGGCCCTGATCGAGGCCCTCGACGACGTCTCGGCGGGCGAGTAGCCATGGCTGCGGTCGAGCGTCGTGCCTTGCGCAAGGGCATGGAGTGGGAGTTCGACCGGATCACCCTGCCGCGTGAGCTGAGCAAGAGCCTGGTCACCCGGATGCTCGTCGAGCGCGCCGAGAACGGCGGCTGGGAGCTCGCCCGGGTGCAGATCAAGAGCGACGGCGTGCGCCGGATCGTGCTGCGCCGCAAGATCATCCGGCAGACCCGCCCCAGCTTCTACCTCTAGCCCGAGCCTGCGCTTGTTACGCCCGAGCTTGCGCTCCTCGCGACGCGCACCTCAGGCCAGGTCGAGGAACCGGTCGAACACCCGCGCCCCGAACTCCAGCGCATCCAGCGGCACCCGCTCGTCGACGCCGTGGAACAACGAGCCGAAGTCGAGGTCTGCGGGCAGCCGCAGCGGCGCGAAGCCATAGGACTCCATGCCGAGCTTGCGGAAGTGCTTGGCGTCGGTGCCCGCGCCCATCAGGAACGGTGCGACGACGGCGTCCGGATCGGCGTCCAGCAGCGAGGCGGTCATCGCGTCCACCAGCCGGCCCTCGAACGGCGAGGCCCACGGCTGCTGGTGGGAGACGGCCTCCCAGGCGACGCCGTCCCCGCAGAGCTCGGCGAGGGTCGCAAAGAACTCGTCCTCGTAGCCCGGCAGGAACCGGCCGTCGACGTGCGCCGTTGCCTCGCTGGGGATCACGTTCACCTTGTACCCGGCGTCGAGCATGGTCGGGTTGCAGATGTTGGCGATGGTCGAGCCGAGCATCGCGGCGCTGGACTCGAACTCCTCGATCAGGCTCTGGGCGTTCTCCGGCGTCGCCTCGGTGCCGGCGATGTCGGCCACGGCTGCCAGCAGCACCTCCATCGCTGGGGTGAGCCGCACCGGCCACTGGTAGGCGCCGATCCGCGCCACGGCACCGCTGAGCCGGCTGATCGCGTTGTCCGTGTTGATCATCGAGCCGTGGCCTGCCTTGCCGCGGGCGGTGAGCTTGAGCCAGGCCATGCCCTTCTCGGCGGCCTCGATCAGGTAGATCCGCTTGCCACGAACGGTGGTGCTGAAGCCGCCGACCTCGCCGACCGCCTCGGTGCAGTCGGCGATCAGCTCCGGGTACTGCTCGACGACGTGCTGGGCGCCCTTGTGGCCGCCGGCCTCCTCGTCCGCGGTGAAGCAGAGCACGATCGGGCGACGCGGGTGCGCGCCGGCGCGGACCCGGGCCCGGATCACCGAGAGCGCCATCGCGTCGAAGTCCTTCATGTCCACGGTGCCGCGGCCCCACAGATAGCCGTCGTGGACCTCGGCTGCGAACGGATCGAAGCGCCAATCCTCAGCCGCAGCAGGGACGACGTCGAGGTGACCGTGGATCAGCAGGGGCTCGCCGTCGCCGTCGCCCCACCGCGCGACCAGCGAGGTGCGGCCCGGCTCCGACTCCATCAGCGTGCTCTCGATGCCGACCTCATCGAGCAGCGTCGCGACGTACTCGGCGGCCTTCCGCTCACCGGGGCCGTCGCCGTCGCCGTAGTTGGAGGTGTCGATCCGGATCAGCTCGCGACACAGATCCACGACCTCGGCCGCTGCGTCGTATGCCCCGTTTTGTCCCTCACCCGTCCCGATCGGACTGCTCTGCTCAGCCATGCCGCCATCTTGTCATCTCGGTGGAAGGGGCCCGATGTGCGTTCTGGGCCAAGGTGTTGTTATGGTTTCACCGCACTCGTCCGGGTGGCGGAATAGGCAGACGCGCTAGCTTGAGGTGCTAGTGCCCTTTATCGGGCGTGGGGGTTCAAGTCCCCCCTCGGACACCAGCAGGAATCAAAACGGGCCAGGAGAGATCCTGGCCCGTTCTGCATTTTCACGACGCGCCGGAATCCGGTGGCACCGCGCGAGATCAGCGGCGAGGATCATCCCGTGAGTGACGCGACCACCGACCATCCCGAAGCACTGTGGACCTCGGAGAACCCGAAGTACGGGGTCGTTCGCCAGGTTCTCCACCAGGACGGGTTCGCCGTCCGCTTCGACGATCTCAATGGGGACCATCGCGAGATCTGCCTCACCGTCTTCCAGCGCGGCGCCTCGGGGTGGCAACCGATCGCCCAGGCCGATGACGTCGAATACCCCGCTCACCTTGAGGACTCTGCCTGCTGGGGCTACGCGGGCCGGTTGGCATGGGCGGTCGGGCGTGGCCGACCCGGCGACCAGGCCGTCGTCCACATCGGGGCCGCGCACCACCCCGTGCATGCTGATGACGACGGATGGTGGTTGGTCCTGCAGGAGACGGACCCGCTCAACGAGGGCGATGACTGGCCTGAGGTCTCGGTTCGCCGCTGACCGACCGGGCGTCTCTCAACTGCCGCCGCCTCCACTTGTCCACATCCCGTGGTGCGGCGTGTGGCCGGGCAGATGGGTGGGCAACCCGGGGGTCTGCGGCGAGGTGGGGGCCTTGGCGCGGGGGCCGTGGCGGCGCTCGCGCACCCGCGATGCCACCTCTACGACGACCGCGAGGCCGACGAGTCCACCGAGAATTCCGAGAACCATGGTCCGTCTCCTTCACCAGGGGCCTCCACGCTAACCCGCGGTGCGTCGTCCGGCGAGCAGTTTGGCAGGTTCCGCCCAACCCGGATGGGTCGCTCGGGTAGGTTCCGGGCGTGAGCGCGACCACTGCCGACAAGACTCCCCCACCGCCCCGGTTCGTCGACCTCGACGACGCCGGCATCGAGGCGGAGCGTCAGCGCTACGCCGCGCTGACCGAGGCGGTGCGCGACCTGATCNCCTGATCGACGCCACCGTCCGCACCACGGCCGACGCCGCCGAGCTGGGCGGCGTCGCCGCCGCGATCCGCGCGCAGACGGCCCGGCTGCGCGCCGAGCAGATCGATGGCCCGCTCGGCGTCACCTGGACCGCGCAGGGCAAGCGGATGGGTTGGGGCAACGCCGTAGTCGGCCACCGCAACCCGATCGCGCCGCCGGTCCGCCTGGTCGCGGAGCCGGACGGCACCGTCTGGGCGGAGTTCACCCTGGGGGCCGCCTACGAGGGCCCGAACCACCTCACCCACGGCGGCGTCTCGGCCCTGATCCTGGACCAGGCGCTCGGCGCAGCTGCCGAGGTCGCCGGTGCCCCGGGAATGACCGGAACGCTGACCCTGCGCTACCTGCGCGGCACTCCCCTGGGCCGGTTGCGCGTCCAGGCCAAGGCGACCCGCACCGAGGGCGTGAAGACCTTCGTGTCCGGCACCATCGGCGACGAGGACGGCGTCTGCGTGCAGGCGGAGGGCATCTTCATCCTCCCGGCCCAGCTCCGCGAGCGCTACGCCGAGCACGCCGCGCTGATCGGCTACGACCCGCACAGCTACCCGGAGACCTGAGCCTGGAACGCAGGGCCCCGCCCCGATCGGGGCCCTACGTCTTCCCGCCCGAGGCGACAGGCGGGGGCTCTGGTCAGCGCTTCTCGCAGGCGATGCCGTCCTTGTCGGCGTCCAGGCGCTTGTTGTGGCTCATCGCCTTGTTGTAGATCGCAGTGGAGCGCTTGAAGGTGGTGACCGGCGTGCCGCTGGTGCGGTCCTTGGCCTTGTTCTTGCCGACGCCGTGCGGGTAGACCTTCTGCAACGCGGTGCAGTTCTTGAACTGCTTCGGCATCGCGGCCTCAGCGCTCTCGACGACGCTGAGCGGACCGATCGCCAACGCGACCGTTGCCAGGCCGACGGCCAGGTGGGGCATCCTCATGGTGCTGTGCTTCCTCTCGACTCGGCGACCGCTCTCGGGTGCGGCCGCGGCCCCCAGCCAAGCCGACCGCCGACCGGCCCGCGGCGGAATCAGGCAAGCTGCCGCAGAAGACCCCGGATTTGCTCACCTGATGACAAATTCTCCATCCGGGGCAGGCGGACGGCGTCTGCCGGGCGCACACTGGCAGGGTGATCCGGACCGTGGGCGTCGAGGAGGAGCTGCTGGTGGTCGACCACCAGAGCGGGCGTCCGCTCGGGGTGGCCGGCAAGGTGATCGCGCGCGGGGACCACGATCTGACCACGGAGTTCAAGCGCCAGCAGCTGGAGACGGACTCTCCCCCGCGCTCCAGCCTCGACGTGCTGGCGGCCGACCTGCGCGCATCGCGCGACGTGGCGATCGCCGCAGCCCGTGCGGAGGGGGCCAGGGTGGTCGCCTCCGGCACCGCGCCGACGGAGACGACGTCGCAGGTCGTGCCCGAGGACCGCTACCGAGCGATGGTCGAGCGCTACGGGATCACCGCGACCGAGCAGCTGACCTGCGGCTGTCATGTGCATGTGGCAGTCGACTCCGACGACGAGGGCGCCGTCGCGCTCAACGGCATCCGGATCTGGCTCCCGGTGCTGCTCGCCCTCAGCGCCAACTCGCCGTTCTGGCAGGGCCACGACACCCGCTTCGCCAGCTTCCGCGCCCAGGCCATGGCTCGCTGGCCCTCCAGCGGGCCGCCCGATCTGTTCGCCGACGGCGCCGACTACCGCGCCACGGTGCAGCGGATGGTGGAGACCGGCGTGCTGATGGACGTCGCGATGGTCTACTTCGACGCCCGGCTCTCGGCCAGGTATCCGACCATCGAGATCCGAGTCGCCGACGTCTGTCCCGATGTGCGCGACACGGTCCTGCTCGCCGCCCTGTGCCGGGCTCTGGTCGACACCGTCGTCGCGGAGCGGCGACCCCCACCGGACATCGCCACCTCCTGGATACGGCTCGCCACCTGGCAGGCGTCCCGGCACGGCCTCGAGGGCACGCTGCTCGACCCGCACACCCTGAGGCCGACGCCGGCACACGACGTGGTGCAGCGCCTGGTCGACCTGGTGACGCCGGCACTCGCCGCGAACGGCGACCTGGAGTTCGCTCGCGATCAAGTGGCGCGCATCCTGCAGGACGGCAACGGTGCCAGCCAGCAGCGGGCCGTCCTCGCCCGGACCAACCGGCTCTCGGAGGTGGTCGCCCAGCTGGCCCGGGTCACCGCCGGCCACGCCGACTGAGCTCAGCCGGCCACCGCCAGCGGGGCGAGCGTCTGGCAGGCCGCCAGGTACCCGCCGAGCAGGGCCCGCGCCACCTGGCCGACCGCCTCGTCGGGTGGCAGGAAGTCCGGACGATGCAGCCCGGGGTCGGAGCCGGTGATCGACTCCACGCCGACGAAGACCATCAATGAGGGAACCCGCGCGCAGAAGAACGAGAAGTCGTCGGCACCGCAGGAGCGCAGCGGCGGGGCCGAGGTCATCCCGGCCCGCTCGATCATCTGGGTGGCGACGGTGGCCAGGGCCTGATCGTTCTTGAGCACCGGCGCACCCAGCGACATCTCCACCGAGGCATCGCACCCGTGGATGTTGGTGACGGCGCGGGTCGTCTCCTCGATCGCATGGTGCAGGCGCACCCGGTCCCGCTCGTCGAACGTGCGCAGGATGCCGCGCATCCGCACCGTGGACGGGACCACGTTCGCGGACTTCCCGCCATTGATCGAGCCGACCGTGAGCACGGTGGGATGCACCGGGTTCACCTGGCGCGAGATGAGGTGTTGGAAGGTGCCGATCAGGTTCGCGGACGCCACCACGGGGTCGGCGGTCAGGTGCGGATAGGCCGCGTGGCCACCGTGCCCGTGGACCTCGATGGTGAACTGGTCGGCCGCGGCGTTGACCGGCCCACCGGTGGCGGCGAAGGTCCCCGGCTCCAACGTGGGCTGCACGTGGGCCCCGACCATGGCCCGGACGTCGTGGGCGGCGAACTCCTCGCTGGTCACGACGTCGCGGGCGCCCGACGGCAGGGTCTCCTCTCGGGGCTGCAGCACCAGCAGCAGGGGCAGCGGCCCCGGCACGGCCCGCAACGACCTGGCCAGCGCCACCGCCGCCGCCATGTGCACGTCGTGCCCGCAGGCGTGCATCGCGGCGTTGCGCGAACGCCAAGCCACGCCGGTGGCCTCCGCCACCGGCAGTGCGTCGAGCTCGGCGCGGACGCCGACCGCAGGCCCGTCCGGCGCCTCGAACCGGACCAGGGCACCCCCGAACCCGAGCCGCTGCCCTGCCACACCCAGCGCGTCGAGCAGCGCGGTGGTGGTGTCGCCCTCGTCGCCGCTGATCCGCGGCTCGGCATGCAGCTGGCGACGCAACCGCTCGGCGTCGGGGATCTCCTGCTCCAGAGCGGCGAACAGCGCTCCGGCGCTCTGCACCACGGTGTCGGTCATGACTCCCGACCTCCAGACAGGTAGCGGGTGACTGTCTCGAGCGTATCCGCCTCGGCGGCTTCCTTGTCATCGCGATAGCGCACCACCCGTGCGAACCGCAGCGCCACGCCGCCCGGATAGCGCGACGAGCGCTGGACGCCGTCGAAGGCGACCTCCACGACCTGCTCGGGGCGCAGGGTCACCACGTAGCCGTCGTCGGCGACCTCCAGCTCACGGAATCGCTCGGTCTGCCAGGCCAGGATCTCGTCGCTCATCCCCTTGAACGTCTTGCCCAGCATCGTGAAGGTGCCGTCCGGGTTGCGTGCGCCGAGGTGGATGTTGGAGAGCCAGCCCTGGCGCCGGCCACTGCCGCGCTCGACCGCCAGCACCACCAGGTCGAGGGTGTGCCGCGGCTTGACCTTCACCCAGCCCGCACCGCGCCGTCCGGCGGCATACGGCGCGTCGAGGGACTTGAGGATCACGCCCTCGAAGCCGTCCGCCACCGCGTCGGCGAAGCGCGCCTCCGCCTGCGCCGCCGAGGGCGGCGTGCCGACCTCGGTGAGCATCCCCGGTGCCAACGCCGTCAGCGCCTCACGACGCTCGCCGTACGGCAGATCGATCAGGTCGACGCCGTCACGATGCAGCAGGTCGAAGAAGAACCCGCGCAGCTCCTCCTCCCCGGCGCGCGTGGCCGAACGCGACGCCGTCTCCTGGAACGGCCGCGGTCGGCCGTCCTCGTCGAGCAGCAGCGCCTCGCCGTCCAGCACCACTGCCTCGCAGGCCAGTCCCAGCACCTGCGCCACCACGCCCGGCATCCGCTCGGTCACCTCGTCCAGGCTGCGGGTGAAGATCCGGACCTCGGCCCCGCGGCGATGCACCTGCACCCGGACGCCGTCGAGCTTGGTATCCACGGCGATGCCGCTCGCGGAGCCCATGCCCTCCCACCCGCTGGCGACGTCGGGGGCACTGCCCGCCAGCATCGGGCGCACCGGGCGCCCAACCTGCAGCCCGAACGCGCGCAGCGCAGCCTCGCCGCCGTCGAACGCGGCCCGCGCCACCTCGGGCGTCGAGCCACCCAACATCGCGGCCCGGCGGACCACCTCGACCTCGACTCCGGTCGCCTCCGCGATCGCATCGAGCAGCAGTGCGTCCAGGGCGCCCTGGCGCAGCTCACCGGCGACCAGGCCGCGCAGGAACGCCTGCTCGCTCGCGGTGGCGCGACCGAAGAGCTCGCGCACCAACGCGGAGCGCCGCGTGGCCGACCCCGGCCCGGCCAGCTCGGAGATCGTCTGGAACGCAGCGTCGACCTCCGCCACGGTCAGGGTGGCGGAGGTCGACGGGTCCGGCAGGTCACGCAGGGCGGCCCAGCCCACCCCGGTCCTGCGCTGTTGGAGCTCACCGGCCAGGTAGCCGGCCGCCAACTCGATGCTCTCCCCCGAGGAAGCAAGAGTCGCAGCCAACGCCGCCCGCTTCGCCAGTCGAGACCGGGTGACCCGCACGGCCTCCCACGCCTCAACGATCACCTGCAGTCGCATCGCGCCTCCTTGCCCGATGCTCGGCAACCTACCTGGCCGGTGTGCGATCAATCCACGACGCGGACGGTGACCTTCTTTGTCATCCTCTTGTCGCGGAACTTGAGGGTCACGTACTCGGTGCCCTCCGCCTTGCCGTCACGCACGGTCGGGATCCGCACCACGACCCGGCGCCGGTGGGCGCTGACGTCGGCACCCAGAGGGTACTCCGCCGCGTGCAGCGGCTTGGTGCCCGGTGCCTTGCCGTAGTGACGCTTCCACCAGTCGCCGACGTCGGCGACGCGGAGCACGGGGCCACGCCCCTTGACGAAGCGGTAGCGCACCGGCCACCACTCGCCCACGTGCGCGTCGCCGATGACCGCGATCCGGATCGGCTGGCCCTCCTTCACCTGCTTGGTGAGCACCTTGATCCGCACCTTGGGCATCGGGTCGTCGTCGCGGACGGTGACGCCGCCGATGTAGTTGTTCGTCATCGCCCCGGTCAGCGACGCCAGCGCCACCTGCACCTTGCGCGGGTAGAGCTCGTGGGTGACGTTGCGCTCGAAGGGCACCGCGACGGTGCCGCTGGTGGCGCCGGCCGGAAGGGTGACGGCGACCGAGGTGCCGCCCCAGGTGCCCTCGCCGCCCACCACGGCACGCAGGGTCGCCGGCCCGGTGAGGGCGCCGCGCACCGTGATCGGCACCTGGGCGGTGCCCTGCTTGGGCGAGTCGCCCTCGTCGACGGTCACCTTGCCGACGTCGACGATGGGTGCCCGCTTGGCAGGAGCCGCCGGCAGAGTGGTGCCGGCCGCGGCGACGTCGAGGACCCAGACCCGGCCCTTGGCCGATCGGGCGACCAGCTCGACGCTGCGCAGGCGTGACAGGTCGATCGCCGCGCTGCTCGGGTCGACGATCATCGTCTGCGCCCAGTTGCGCACCATGTAGCGGCTGCCCGGCAGCGGCGCCAGCCGCTCACCGGTGGTCGGCGTCAGCGTCGCGCTGGCACCGTCGGCGTCGGTCAGCCGGACGCCGACGCGGGTCGCTCCGGATGCAGCGTCGACGACGGTGCGCAGCTCGAGACGGCGCCCGGTGACGTCGAGCGGAGTGCCGAAGGTGAGGCCTGCGCTCTGGCCGATCGCGGTCCAGGAGACCTCCCACGCCTTGCGGACGGCGACCTTCTCCCCCGGCTGCACCCAGTGCGGCGACGCGGTGCCCTCGGTCAGCGCGCAGGCCGTGCCCGGGCGCCTGCTGGCCGTGGTGCGGCACAGCCGCGACGAGGCGCTCGGGGCGGCCGAGAGCGCGGCGTCGACGCCCGGACGACGGCCGTCGCGGCCGCCACCGATCGCCGCCGACATCAGCTTCGCGTCGCCCAGCGAGGCAACGGTGGCCCCGGTGCCGTCGAAGAACGGAAGGACGTCCTGGTCGCCCTTGGCGAACAGGTGCACGGCACCGGCCATCACCACGGTGCCGGCCCGACGCTGCTCGGCCGCGGAGAGCCGGCTGTCGTGCTTGCGCCCACAGAAGGCGCTGGCGTTGCCGCCCCAGTCGTCCCAGGCCGGAGCCGCCGCGATGCCCGGCGTCCACTCGGTGTTGAAGTAGTTGTGGTTGGCGCCGAAGACCATCACCGCGCTCTTCAGCGAGGTGTCATCGCTCATCACGTCGCGGTTGAAGTCCACGAAGCGCTGCCCCTGCAGGTCCGCCACGTCGCCGTCGCAGTGCGGGAGCACCGAGACCGTCGGCACGTAGGGGGCGCTCTGGCTGGCGAAGTCGGTCGGGGCCAGCAGCACCTGGCCGGCGATCGTGTAGCCGGCATCGAGCGGCGTGCGCAACGACGCGCGGTTGACGCCCTCGCCACCGCGGCTGTGCCCGATCAGGATCACCTTGTCCAGGTCGACCTGGCGTGCGCCGGCCAGCGTCTTCCAGTAGTCGAGGTGCGCGTCGATCAGTGCGGCGCGGGCCTCGGCACCGCCGTCGGCGAGTCGGTAGTCCTGGGCGTTGATGCCGTTCGCCCGGATCGAGACGGTGGTGTAGCCCTGACTGGCCAGCACCTGCTGGACGTAGTCGTAGCCGAGGTGGCTCGGGATCTCCTTCTGCGGCTTGCAGGGCCACCCGTCGCCGGTCTGCGGGCCCTCGCCCTTGCCGTAGCAGACGCTGTGCCGCCCGTGCAGGAAGACGACCAGCGGCCGCGGCCCGGTAGCGGCGTCCGCCACCGGCTCGACGACATGGCCGACCATCTCGATCGGCTGCGGCATCCCCGCCATCTTCACGCCCGGACGGGTGTAGTTGGAGGTGCTGACCGCGTACGGCCCCTTCGTGGCCGGGTCGGTGGCCAGGGCGCTCTGCCCGGCGACCAGACGCGGCAGGGTGTCCACGGCGAGCAGGTCGCTACGGGCCCGGTCGTCGCCCTCGACGTCGAGCCGGTCGCCAGAGAGCACCACGTCCAGCGTCGCCACGTCGGGGGCGGCGCCGGTCACCTCGACCGAGACCACCCGCGCCGTTGCGTCCACCGAGGCTGCCCCCAACGGCTGCCCGGCAGCGTCCACGATGCTCGGCCGGTCCGCTCCCATCGGCAGCTCGCTGGGCGAGGTCCAGGTGATCAGCTGGCCGCCGGCCGTCTGCTGCACCTGCCAGGTGCCGCGCGGGCTCTCCGCGCCCGCCGGCTCGTTGTCGGGCTCGGCCGACGCCGGCGACAGTCCGCCCAGCGTCAGCAGCGCGGCGGCTCCCAGAGCCAGCCAGCCTCGTCGCATCCTCATCCATCCACTCCTTCGTCCTCACCGGCGCCCCGGATACCCGGCGTCGCTGGGTAAGACGCATCAGCGGCGGTTTAGGTTCGCTCGGAGGCCGACATTATTTCGGCGAGCCGATCGGCGAGCACCCGGGCCGAGCGATCGACCAGGGCCACCCACTCCAGTGCGGTCTCGTCGGCGTTGTCGGAGATGTGCTTGACCAGCCGGACCGGGACGCCGAAGGCGCGGGCCGCGAAGACCACGGCGTAGCCCTCCATGTCGACCAGATGCGCACGTTGCGCGAGCTCGTCGCGCACCAGGGGGTCGCTGACGAAGAGGTCGCCCGTGGCCAGCACCACGCCCTGCTCCCCCGCAGCCTCCTCGCGCAGCTCGAAGAGCTCCTGCGGGTCGTAGCCGAAGGCACGCAACGCGTCCGCACTGAGGTCGTGGTTCAGCACGGCGACCGGCTCGTGCAGCCCCGCCATGCCGTCACGCAGGGCACCGGCGGTGCCGATGTTGACCACCACCAGATCGTCGTGACTGGGCAGTGCCGCCAGGGCGCGGGTGACGGCGACCGCCGCCGCCGTCTTGCCGACCCCGGTGATCACCACGGGCACGTCGGCAGGCACGTGTGCCGCCTCCGCCTTGGTGGCGGAGACGACCAGGTAGCTCACCACGAGCTGGAGAGGGGCCGGCCCTCGTGGTAGCCGGCGGCGGACTGGATGCCGACGACCGCGCGCTCGCGGAACTCGGCCAGGCTGCTGGCACCGGCATAGGTGCACGAGGAGCGGACACCTGCGGTGATCTGATCGATCAGGTCCTCCACTCCGGGCCGGAGCGGATCGAGGTACATCCGCGAGCTCGAGATGCCCTCCTCGTAGAGCCCCTTGCGGGCCCGGTCGAACGCCGACTCGCCGGAGGTGCGATTCGCGACGGCGCGCGCCGAGGCCATCCCGAAGGAGGACTTGTAGGCGCGGCCCTCGCCGTCGCGCACCAGGTCGCCGGGCGACTCGTGGGTGCCGGCGAACCAGGAGCCCACCATCACCGAGGAGGCACCGGCGGCCAGCGCCAGGGCGACGTCACGCGGATGCCGCACGCCGCCGTCCGCCCAGACCCGGGCGCCGAGCTGGCGGGCGGTCTCCGAGCACTCGAGCACGGCCGAGAACTGGGGCCGGCCGACGCCGGTCATCATCCGGGTGGTGCACATGGCGCCCGGACCGACGCCGACCTTGACGATGTCGGCGCCCGCCTCGATCAGCTCGCGTGTCCCGGCCGCCGAGACCACATTGCCGGCCACCAGGGGCACCTGCGGGTCGAGTGCGCGCACCGCACGCAGCGCGCTCAGCATCCGCTCCTGGTGTCCGTGCGCGGTGTCGATCACCAGGGTGTCGACGCCCGCCTCCAGGAGCTCGGCCGCCTTGCCGGCCACGTCGCCGTTGACGCCGATCGCCGCGGCCACCGCCAACCGGCCCTGGGCGTCGACGGCGGGCCGGTAGACGGTGGCGCGCAGCGCACCGAGCCGGGTCAGCACGCCGACCAGGCGACCGTCCGCGTCGACCGCGGGGGCGAGAGGGACGCGGGCGGCGTCGAGCACCTCGAACGCCTCACGCGGGTCGGCATCGGCGGCCACCGTGACCGGGTGCGGCACCATCACGTCGCGCACCTGCGCGAACCGGTCGACGCCGGCACACCCCTTCTCGGTGACGATGCCGAGCACCCGGCGCTCGGCGTCCACCACCACAGCAGCGCGGTGCGAGCGCTTGGGGATCAGCGAGAGCGCAGCCTCCACGGCGTGGTCGGGGCTCAGCTCGATCGCGGTGTCGAGGACCAGGTTGCGCTGCTTGACCCAGCTCACCACGTCACGGACCACGGGGGTCGGGATGTCCTGCGGGAGCACGGTGATCCCGCCGCGCCGTGCCACGGTCTCCGACATCCGGCGGCCGGCCACCGCGGTCATGTTGGCGACCACGATCGGCAGGGTCGCACCGGTGCCGTCGTCGGTGGTCAGGTCCACGTCGTAGCGGCTCGACACGTTCGAGTACGCCGGGACCATGAAGACGTCGTCGTAGGTGAGGTCGTGAGGTGGCCTGCTGTCGTGAAGGAATCGCACGCTGCGCAATCTACGCGTCATCGCCAACCGCCAGTAACCTGCGCTCGTGGAACGCATCGACGCCGGAACGCCGTCCCAGATCGCCCGCGCCCTGGCCGATGAGTTCGCCCTTCGCTACGGTCGCCGCCCGGTGCGCGTCGCCCGCGCCCCGGGAAGGGTGAACCTGATCGGCGAGCACACCGACTACAACGGCGGGCTCTGCCTGCCGATTGCCCTCCCGCACGCCACCTACGCAGCGTTCGCCCCGCGCAGCGACGACGAGGTGCTGGTGCACAGTGCGGGCATCGGCACCTGGCACGGCGACCTCTCCACCCTGCGGCACGCCTCGGGGTGGGCGGGCTATCCGGCCGGAACCCTGTGGGCGTTGGGGATCGAGCACGGCGTGGAGCTGGCGATCGACTCCCGCGTCCCCCTCGGCAGCGGCCTCTCCAGCTCGGCCGCGCTGACCTGCTCGGTGGCCGTCGCGGCACGTCCCGACCTGGTCTCCGAGGCCGGCCTCCCGACCCTGATCAGCGCGACCATGCGGGCCGAGCGCGAGGTGGTCGGCGCCCCGACCGGCGGCCTCGACCAGACCATCTCGCTGTCCGCCCCCGACGACGGTGCTCTGCTCCTCGACTTCGGCCGGCTCGACGAGGACGGCGTGCCGTCGACCCGCGCGGTGCCGATCGCGCTGGGCGAGCACCGGCTCCTCGTCGTCGACAGCGGGGTGCGTCATGATCTCGCGGCAGGTGGCTATGCGGCCCGCCGTGCGGAGTGTCAGCGCGCAGCCGAGGCGCTCGGCATCTCGCTGCTCTCCCAGGCGGATCCAGAGGCCGTCGAGCGGTTGAGCGACCCGGTGCTGCGCCGTCGCGCGCGCCATGTGGTGAGCGAGAACGCGCGGGTCCGCGACGCCGTCGCAGCGCTCGCCGTCCAGGACGCCGTCGCCCTCGGCGCGCTGCTCAACGCCGCGCACGCCTCACTGCGCGACGACTTCGAGGTGAGCTGCGCCGAGGTGGACCTGTTGGTGGAGACCGCCGCGGCAGCAGGGGCCGTCGGCGGTCGGATGACCGGTGGCGGCTTCGGTGGCGCCGCGGTGCTGCTGGTGCCCGAGGCCCGGGTCGCCGACGTGCTGGCGGCGCTCGACGCCGCGTGGCGCCGTCAGGGCTGGACCGGGCTCAGCGTGCTCGACACCGACGGCGGTGCACCCCGCGCCAACCTGCTCCCCGTCCCCTGATCCAAACACCAACCAACGACGGTAGGCCTACATCGCAGCTAACCGACTCCCTCGTAGCGGGCCTGGAAGGCGGCCAGCGTCTCGATCGTCTGACGGTCGCCGGCCCGCCAGCCGCCCACCGGGTCGGGGACCAGCTCGCGCAACACGTCGGCCGGCTGAGTGGTGATCGCGCGCAGCGCATAGACCTCCGGGTCGAGAGGGCCCTGCACCCGTGCGCGTCGCACGAACCGGGCACGGCGCGGCAGGTAGGTCGCCAGCATCAGCACGTTCGGCGTCAACGCCACCCCGAGACCCGCCTTCCACGACATCGACTCGACGCTCGCGGTGCCGTCGGCGCTCAGCGCGGAGAGCTGCTCCACCCGCTGCGTCATGGTGAACAGGATCGAGCCCATCGACCCGCCCAGCAACGGGATCGCGTCGACCTGGCCCTTCATCTCGGTGAGGTCGCTCGCCATCCGGCTGGTGATCTCCTCAGCGCGGCGGGTCGGCTGTGCCGCATCGTCGATGGAGGAGGCGATGCTCCAGCCCATGGCGAGCCAGAAGACCACCCAGAGGGCGACCAGGGCGTCGGCGATGAGCTGGGTGCGACGGAGCGGCGCGTGGCCGGAGTACAACCTCATGCGCCCATCCGATCAGACCCGATGGGTCTCGCGCGGGAGATCCGGCTGAGTGCCGGTACTCAGTCACATCCAGGTAGTTCGGCCGGTCCCAGCCGGCGCCGCCTCGACGAGGGTTGAGACATGACGAACAACACCATCCCTGCCAAGAACACCAACGCCTTCTTCCTCCAGGCGGCCATCGCCTTCGGCATCGCCTTGCTGACCATGGTCCTCGCCGTCTGCTACCTCCCGGTCGATCCGTGGATCCGGGCCTTCCTCGCACTCGGCACGCTCTTCCTGACCACCTCGTCCTTCACGCTCGCCAAGTGCGTGCGCGACGCCCAGGAGAACCAGTCGGTCTACGCCCGCATCGACCAGGCCCGGGTCGACCGGATCCTCGCCGAGCATGACCCGTTCCGCCAGGTCGCCTGACGCCTCATCGACATCGCAGCCACCCACGACCCGACACCCCCGCCACACGACACTGGCCCGGCTCCCACCAGGGAGACCGGGCCAGTGGCATGTCGTGGTGCTACTTGAGCTCGGCGCTGGACAGGCCCAGCACCCGGCGCGCCACGATCAGCTGCTGGATCTGCTGGGTGCCCTCGAAGATGTCGAGGATCTTGGAGTCACGCGACCACTTCTCCAACAGCTCGGTCTCGCTGTAGCCGACCGACGCGGCCAGCTCGACGCAGCTCAAGGTGACGTCCGAGCCGACCCGACCCGCCTTCGCCTTGGCCATCGAGGCCTCCAGGGAGTTGGGCTGACGGTTGTCCGCCATCCAGGCGGCCTGCAGGGTGAGCAGGCGCCCGCCCTCCCAGTCCGACTCCAGCTGCAGGAACTTGGCGGCGGCAGCGGACTGCACCTGGGCGGGGCGGTCGTAGTCGATCTCCACGCCCGCCTCCTCCAGCAGTCCGCGGGTGAGATCGAGCGCGGCGCGGGCACAGCCGACTGCCATCGCGGCCACCAGCGGGCGGGTGTTGTCGAAGGTCGCCATCGCACCCGCGAAGCCCTGCTTGACGTCGATCTCCGGGCTGCCCAGCAGGTTCTCGGCCGGCACCCGGCAGTCGGTGAAGGTGATCACCGCGGTGTCGGAGGCACGGATGCCGAGCTTGTGCTCGAGCCGCTCGACCTTCATCCCGGGCGTGCCCTTGGTGACCACGAACGACTTGATCGCGGCCCGGCCCAGGGACTTGTCCAGGCTGGCCCAGACGACCACGGAGTCCGAGCGCTCACCGGAGGTGACGAAGATCTTCTCGCCGTTGAGCACGTACTCGTCGCCGTCCCTGACGGCGGTGGTGGTCAGCGCGGCGGAGTCGGAGCCCATCGACGGCTCGGTGATCGCCATCGAGGCCCAGGTGCCCTCGAACCGCTTGAGCTGCTCGTCGTTGGCGACCGAGGCGATCGCGGAGTTGCCCAGCCCCTGACGCGGCATCGAGAGGGTGAGGCCGGTGTCGCCCCAGCACATCTCGGCCACGGACTGCACCGAGGCGAGGTTGGCGCCGTTCTTCACGCCCTTCTCGTCGGCCTTGTCGTCACGACGGACGCCGGTCGCACCGGCACCCTCGGAGGCGCCGGAGTCGGCCAGGCCGTCGATCATCGCGGCCAGCATGTCGAGCTCCTTGGGATAGGCGTGCTCGGCCTGGTCGTACTTGCGCGAGATCGGGCGCAGCATGTTCATCGCGACCTGGTGTGCCTGGTCGATCAGCTGGCGGTGCTTCTTGGGAGTCTCAAGATTGATCATGGCGTTTTTTCCTTGTCTGGAGGCGGGGCCTCAGACCAGGACTCCTCCTTCCATCAGGCCGATCGCACGCAGGTCGCGGTACCACCGCTCCACCGGGTGCTCCTTGACGAAGCCGTGGCCTCCGAGCAGCTGGACGCCGTCGAGGCCGATCTTCATGCCCTTGTCGGCGCAGGCCTTGCGGGCCAGCGCGACCTCGCGGCTGAACTCCTTGCCCTGCGCCGCGCGCGAGGCGGCGCGATAGGTGAGCAGCCGCATGGCCTGCAGCTCGATCGCGATGTCGGCGACCATGAACGCCACCGCCTGACGGTGGCTGATCGGCTCGCCGAACGCCTGGCGCTCGTTGACGTAGGTGCTCACGTAGTCGAGCACGGCCTGGCCGGTGCCGACCGCGAGAGCGCACCAGGCGAGGCGCGAGAGGCGCACGCACTCCAGGTAGGTGCTGCCGTCGGTCGCGCCGAGCACGGCCTCTGCGGCGACCTTGACGTTCTCCAGGCGCAGGGTGGCCAGGCTGGCGGCCCGCACCCCCATCGCCGGGTCGGCCTCGATGCTGACGCCCTCGGTACCGGACTCGACCAGGAACAGCACGTTCGCGCCGTTCAGACGGGCGCCGACGACGAAGAGCTCGGCCTCGGCAGCGCGGACCACCAACGACTTCGTCCCGTTCAGCACGAAGCCGGCGCCCTCCTTGACGGCGGTGGTCTGCGGGTCGAGGACGTCGAAGAGGACCTTCGGCTCGTTGAGCGCGAGCGCGGCGGCGGGCACCGCGTCGCCGGTGAACTCCGGCAGGTAGGTCGCCTGCTGCTGGTCGGTGCCCCACAGCGACAGCGCAGTGGCCACCGAGCCGGGTGCGAGTGCGGCGACGGCGAGCCCCATGTCCCCCTTGGCCAGCGCCTCGGCGACCAGGGTGCCGGCCATCGCGGAGCGCTCCTCGGAGATGCCGCCCAGGGACTCCGGGACGCCGAGGATCGGCAGCCCGATCTCCAGGCTGGCGGCGAGCAGCTCGCCCGGCGCCGCGCAGGCCTCGTTGGCCTCGGCGGCAGCGGGGCGCAACACCTCGGCGGCGAAGTCGCTGACCACGTCGACCAGCATCTGCTCGTCCTCGGAAGGAGTGAGGTCGAAGATGCCGGTGTTGTTGGCGCTCGGGACCCGGACGCCGGCGACGTCCTTCTTGCCGCGGCGGGCGAACGCGCGGCTGGCGGCACCGGCGGCACGGAAGCCGCTGCGGGTCACCGTGAAGACGCCCTTCTCGGTCTGCCTGCGCAGGCCGATCCGGTCGATCAGCTCGCTCTGGGCGAGCTTGTTGAGGGCGAGGACCGCCAGCCCGATCGGGTCACGGGACTCGCTCTTGCTCACCCCGTACTTGCCGCCCGGCGAGACGGCGTCCTTGGTTGCTTTGAGGAGGGACATGAAGAAAATGTAACTCCGAGTTACACATTGCGCCACAGAACGCCGAAGAGACGCAGGTCACCAGCTTCGCAGCGACCCCGGCGAGGGCGCGGATTCCCCGACCTTCGCTACGGTTGGACCAGGATCGAGGAGGTCGAACAGGTGCGGGGTGAGCGAGCCGGACGGGCAGCGGGCGCGGCATGGTCGATGCTGCGCGACAGCGGCGTCCTGGAGCGCCTGCGCCGGCGCAGGCCGGCGACGCTGCCCGAATTCCTGGAGGCCTTGGCCGAGCTCGGCCCGGAGGCGGTGCTCGAGAACCCGGCCGGCGTCGACGACGCTCTCCTCCACCTCGGGCGGCAGTGGGCCCTCAGCGCCGAGCAGCTCGCCCACCCGGCCACACTGCCGGCCGTGATCGAGCATCGGGAGCGGATCCGGGTGCATCCGGCGGCCGCCTACGGCACCGCCGGCGTCGCCTCGGTCGGCTCCGTGCTGGTGGTCTCCGGGGGCGCGCCGATGGTGCTGGAGCTGATCGCCGTGGCGGGCGTCGTCGGCGTCACCGGGCTGGCCTCGGCCTGGGCCTGGCGGCCGAGTGCCCGGCGCAAGGACCGCGCCTTCACGTTGCGTGGCGCACCAGCCCTCACCGCACGCTCCCAGGCGCTGCTGGTCCAGCAGTCCACGTTGTTGGTGCACCCCGACGCCATGCGGGCCGCGGAGCGTCAGTCCGCCGTCGTGCAGGGGCTCGCGCTGACCGTGGAGTCCGCGGAGGCGGTCGCGGACGCCGGGCGGCTGATCGACGCCGCCGGCAACCTCGACCGGGAGCCCGCCACCCCGGCCGAGCGCTCGATGGTGCTGGAGCTGGTCGCCCACCGCACCCGGCTCGTGCACGCCCTGCTGCGCCAGCAGAACGACACCCAGCGCGAGCAGGCCGCCCAGCGGGTGGAGCACCATGCCACCTACCAACAGGTGATCGACGACCACGAGCGCTGACCCGACCTGGCCGCCACTAGGATCGGTGACTATGTCGACGCCGGAACAGCCCCCGTTCTCCCCCTACGGCCCGCTCCCCTCCGGCGGGACCGTGCGCCCGATGACCCGCTGGGGCACGCCGGTGATGCACGCGCCGCAGCAGAAGGTCACCTCCTTCGACGCCGCCCTCGCCTCGCTGGTCGCCGACATGGTGGCCACCATGTACGCCGCCGACGGCGTCGGCCTCGCGGCCTGCCAGATCGGCGTCGACCTGGCGGTCTTCGTCTTCGACTGCCCCGACGCCGAGGGCCTGCGGGTCCAGGGCGTGGTCTGCAACCCGGTGCTCACCCTGCCCGAGGGCAAGGAGCGCCACCTCGACGCCGACGACGAGGGCTGCCTCTCGTTCCCGGGTGCCTTCGTCGAGTGTGCCCGTCCCGACTTCGCCACGGTGCACGGCTTCGGCGTCGACGGACAGCCGGTGACCTTCTCCGGCGATGGGCTGCTCGCGCGCTGCCTGCAGCACGAGACCGACCACACGCTGGGCACCGTCTTCGGCGACCGGCTCTCCACCAAGGCCCGCAAGAAGCTGCAGAAGCAGCACGACAAGGCCGCCGAGGACTACCCCGCCGACTGGCCCGCCTGACGCAGGGGACTATCGCTACGCCTTCGGGAGGGCGCGGGTGGTGAGGTAGCAGGCCACCGCACTGGCGGCGGCGACGTTGAGCGAGTCGATCCCCTCGCGCATCGGGATGATCGCGCGACGGTCGGCCTCGGCCTGCCAGCGTGGTGAGATGCCGGGGCCCTCGGAGCCCAGCACCAGGGCCACCTTGGAGAGTCCCTCGACCGCCTCCTCGATCGGCACCGCGTCCTCGGCCAGGGTCAGCGCGATCGTGGTGAACCCGGCCGCCGACAGCTCCGGCAGCGCGCCGCGCCACTCGGGCAGGCGGGTCCACGGCATCGAGAAGACCGCGCCCATCGCGACCTTGATCGCGCGGCGGTAGAAGGGGTCGGCGCACCGCGGCGAGAGCAACACCGCATCGATCCCCATCGCCGCCCCGCTGCGGAAGACCGCCCCGACGTTGGTGTGGTCGACGATGTCCTCCAGCACCAGCACCGAGCGGGCGCCGTCGATGACCTCCGCAACGCTGGGCAGCGGACGGCGGTGCATCGAGGCCAGCGCGCCGCGGTGCACGTGGAAGCCGGTGACCTGCTCGGCCAGCTCCTCGCTGAGCACGTAGCACGGGGCGTCCGTGCCCGCCAGGAGGTCCGCGAGGCCGTCCAGCCAGCGCTCGGCCATCAGGAACGAGCGTGGCGCATAGCCACCCTCCAGCGCGCGCCGCACCACCTTCTCGCCCTCCGCGAGGAAGAGCCCGTGCTCCGCCTCCAGCAGTCGGCGCAGCTGCACGTCACGGAGGTCGCGGTAGTCGCCGAGCCGGGGGTCCGCGGCGTCGGTGATCTCGATCAGCTCGGCCACGGCTCAGATCGCGTCCGGCTCCGCGGACGACGGGTACCGGTCGGGGTGCGCCACCGCGACCACGTCGCCGATCACGATGATCGCCGGCGGGCGCAGTCCGTTCTCGGCGATCGCGCCCTCCAGCTCGCCGAGGGTGGTGAGCACGGTCCGCTCCCCGGGCATCGTGCCGTCCTGGATCACCGCGGTCGGCGTGGCGGCGTCGCGGCCCCCGGCGACCAGCGCAGCCGAGATCGCCGGCGCGTTCTCCACGGCCATCAGCAGCACCACGGTGCCGCGCATCTTGGCGAGCGCGTCCCAGGCGACGAGCGAGTCCGGGTGGCCGGGCGGGATGTGGCCCGACACCACGGTGAACTCGTGGGTGACGCCGCGGTGCGTGACCGGGATGCCGGCCCGAGCGGGGACCGCGATCGAGGAGGTGATGCCCGGCACCACCTGGACCGGGACGCCCGCCTCGCGGCAGGCGATGACCTCCTCGAAGCCGCGGCCGTAGACGAAGTTGTCGCCGCCCTTGAACCGGACGACGCGCTTGCCGGCAAGGGCCCGCTCGACGATCACCTGGTTGATGAACTCCTGGCTGGCCGAGCGCCCGCGCGGCAGCTTGGCGACGTCGATCAGCTCGACCTCGGGGCCGAGCTCGTCGAGCAGGGCCCGCGGCGCCAACCGGTCGGCGACGACGACGTCGGGNNCGCCAGCGCGTTGCGGGCGGCGATGGTGACCAGCTCCGGATCACCCGGGCCGCCACCGACCAGAACGACGCCGGGGGCACGGTCGTGCTCGACGCTGATCAGGCCCTCACGCAGCAGGTGCAGGATCTCGTCGCGCAGCTGCGCGGAGCGACGCGGCTCCCGGTTCCCCAGCACCGCGATGGTGGCGCTGCCGTGACGGCCGACGGCCGGGGTCCAGGCGGTCGCCTGGGAGGCGTCGTCGCTGCGCACGCAGAAGATCCGGCGCTCCTCGGCCGCAGCCGCGACCTCGGCGTTGACATCGGCGTCGTCGGTCGCGGCGATCACGTACCAGGCCTCGTCGAGGTCGGCCGGTGTGAAGGGACGCAGGACGAGGGTCAGCTCGTCCTTCATCCCCTCCAGCGCGGGAGTGACCTGCGGGGAGACCAGGTGCACCAGGGCACCGGCGGCGATCAGGCTCGGCACCCGGCGCTGCGCGACGTGCCCGCCGCCGACCACGACCACCTTGCGACCTGCCAGCCGGAGGCCGACCGGGTAGGTCGCGACGTCGCTCACGCGTCGGTCCCGGCGTCGATGCCGGCGTCGGCGAAGGTGGCCATCTCGGCGAGCACCGCCGCCGCGGAGCGGATCAGCGGCACCGCCAGCACCGCGCCGCTGCCCTCGCCCAGGCGCAGGTCGAGGTCGACCAGCGGTCGCAGGCCGAGCGCGCCGAGCGCGGCGGTGTGGCCAGGCTCGACGCTTCGGTGCCCGGCCAGGCAGTGGTCCACGGCGTCCGGGCTGAACGCCTGCGCGAGCAGTGCCGCGGAGCTCACGATCACGCCGTCCAGGACGACGGGGACCCGGCGCGCGGCAGCGCCGAGGATCAGGCCGGCGATGCCGGCATGCTCCAGGCCGCCGACCTCGGCCAGCACGTCGACCGGACCGGCACCCTCGGCGATCCGGGCCACGGCCTGCGCCACGATCGCGGTCTTGTGGGTCAGCATCGCGTCGTCGATGCCGGTGCCGCGGCCGGTGATCTCGGCGGCCGGGCGCCCGGTGAAGTGCGCGATCAGGCAGGCCGACGCGGTCGTGTTGCCGATCCCCATGTCGCCGGTCGCGATCAGCTCATAGCCGGCGTCCGCGAGCTCCTCGGCGATCCGGATGCCGGTGCCCAGCGCCTCCAGGGCCTCATCGCGCGTCATCGCCGCGCCGACGGCGAGGTCGGCGGTGCCGGCACGCACCTTGCGGACCCGGACGACCGCGTCCTCCTTGACGTCGTCGACCATGCCCATGTCGATCACCGCCACGTCGGCGCCGATCTGGCGGGAGAGGACGTTGACCGCCGCGCCGCCGGCCCGGAAGTTCTCGACCATCGACGTGGTCACGCTCTGCGGCCAGGGCGTCACGCCGCTGGCGACCACGCCGTGGTCGGCCGCGAAGACCGCGACCGCCACCTTCTGCGGCACCGCGGGCGGACAGACCCCGGTGATCCCGGCGAGCCGGACGGAGGTCTCCTCCAGCACCCCGAGGGAGCCGGCCGGCTTGGTCAGGATCGCCTGCCGTTCGGTGGCCGCACGCATGGCGTCGGCGTCGAGGCTGGTGATCGAGGCGAGGGTCTGCTCCAGGAGCTGCGAGGGGGTCACCGACCCATTGTCGCGCAGGTCCGGGGCGAGTTCGGTTGGTCCCCGCCAGTTGGGCGGCTAACTTCACACCCATGAGCATCGAGCGCCCTGTCGCCCCCAACCCCTACGAGCTGTTGCCGCCCCGTCCCTCGTTCACCGTGACCAGCGCAGACGTCGCCGACGGCAAGCCGCTGAAGGACGACCAGGTGGCCGCCCTCGGCAACACGTCGCCCCAGTTGTCGTGGTCCGGTGCCCCTGAGGGCACCAAGTCCTACGTGGTCACCTGCTTCGATCCGGATGCTCCGACGCCGAGCGGCTTCTGGCACTGGGTGCTGGTGGACCTGCCGGCCGACGTCACCTCGCTGGACACCGGCGCGGCGGCGGGTGCCCTGCCCGGCTCCGCCTTCCACGTCCGCCACGACGGCGGCGACGCCGGATTCATGGGTGCCGCGCCACCGCAGGGGGACCAGGTGCACCGCTACTACTTCGTGGTGCATGCGGTCGGCGAGGAGACGCTGGGCGTGGACGCCGGCGCCTCCCCCGCGGTGGTCTCCTTCAACCTGGCCTTCAAGACGCTGGGCCGCGCGATCCTGCACGGCACCTACCAGCACTGAGCCCGCGGGCTCGTCGACGGGCTCGGCCACCGGAGTGGATCCGGGGTCGAGCCCGTCGGGATCAGCCGACGTTGCGCAAGAGCTCCTCGAACGGCGTGGGGTCCGCGAACTCGTCGCGCGCCCCCTGGCGCCGCCCGGCTCCGACCAGGTGGTCGGCCAGCTCCGCGCCGGCCCGCTCCACCCGGGAGGCGAGCTGACCGTCCGCCGAGCTGCCGAAGTCCTCGGTGGCCGCGAAGACGGCGGTCGGCAGGACCACGGCCCGCAGGTAGGCGAAGAGCGGCCGGACCGCGTGGTCGAGGACCAGCGAGTGCCGCGCCGTGCCCGCCGTGGCGGCGATCTGGACCGGCATGCCGACCAGCGCCTCCTTGTCGAGCACGTCGAAGAAGGTCTTGAACAGCCCGCTGTAGGAGGCCGTGAAGACCGGCGTCACCGCGATCAGGGCGTCCGCCTTCTCGACGCTCTCGATCGCCTCGGCGAGCGCCCCGGTGGCGAACCCGGTGGTGAGGTTGTCGGCCAGCAGGTGTGCCAGCGGCCGGAGCTCGACCACGTTCACCTCGGCCCGCTCGCCCCGCTCGCCGAGCTCACGCACGGCGGACTCGGCGAGCTGGTCGGCGAGCAACCGGGTCGACGACGGGTCGGAGAGGCCGGCGGTGATGACGACGATGCGCATCGTCGCTCCTTTCAGAAGTGGGTGCTCAGTCCTGGACCAGGGCTGCGGGGTTGATCCGGGAGACCGCCAGCGGCGACTGCCCGGTGACGTCGTCGGCGGCGGCGTGCACGGTGACGTCCTTGGCGCCACCCGCGGCGGCGACCAGCGAGGCGTGGGTCGGCGCCTCGGGCACGTCGGCCGGGCGCAGTGCGTCGAACTCCTTGCGCAGCACCGGGAAGACCTCCTCGCCGAGGATGTCCATCTGCTCCAGGACCGTCTTCAGCGGCAGGCCCGCGTGGTCGATCAGGAAGAGCTGGCGCTGGTAGTCGCCGACGTAGTCACGGAACGACAGGGTGCGCTCGATGATCTGCTGCGGCGAGCCGACGGTCAGCGGGGTGGCCTCCATGAAGTCCTCCAGCGACGGACCGTGACCGTAGACGGGAGCCTTGTCGAAGTACGGCCGGAACTGCTTGATCGCGTCCTGGCTGTTCTTGCCGACGAAGACCTGGCCGCCGAGGCCGACGATCGCCTGCTCGGGGGTGCCGTGCCCGTAGTGGGCGAAGCGGCGCCGGTAGAGCTCGACCATCTGCTTGGTGTGCGAGGCCGGCCAGAAGATGTGGTTGTGGAAGAACCCGTCGCCGTAGTAGGCGGCCTGCTCCGCGATCTCGGGGCTGCGGATCGAGCCGTGCCACACGAACGGCGCGACGCCGTCGAGCGGGCGCGGCGTCGCCGTGAAGCCCTGCAACGGCGTGCGGAACTTGCCCTCCCAGTTGACCACGTCCTCGTTCCAGAGCCGGCGCAGCAACGCGTAGTTCTCGACCGCCAGCGCGATCCCGTCCCGGATGTCCTTGCCGAACCAGGGGTAGACCGGACCGGTGTTGCCGCGCCCCAGGGTGAGGTCGACGCGACCGTCGGCCAGGTGCTGGAGCTGGGCGTAGTCCTCGGCGATCCGCACCGGGTCGGTGGTGGTGATCAGCGTGGTCGCGGTCGACAGCAGCAGACGCTCGGTCTGCGCCGCGACGTAGGCCATCGTGGTGGTCGGCGACGAGGCAGCGAACGGCGGGTTGTGGTGCTGGCCGAAGGCCATCACGTCCATGCCGACCTCTTCGGCCTTCTTGGCGATGGCGACCGTCGCCTTGATCCGCTCGTTCTCGCTCGGGGTGTGACCCGTGGTGGGGTCGGTGGTGACGTCGCCGACGGTGAAGATTCCGAGCTGCATGCTGACCACTCCTGAAGTAGTTGAAAACCGAATCACTTAGTCGAACGACGCGCCGTCACGGACTATTCCCCACCCTTTCACGGGCATCTCGAGCACCCGTTTGCCACAATCGAGGCATGAGCAACGGAGCCGACGACACCCCCGCACACGACCCGCTCGGCCCCGCCTACACCCGCACCACGATCCCGCTCCCGGACGACGACGAGGGCCCGGTGATCGCCACCCTGGTCCACCGCTCAGCTGAGGGCGAGCACCGCCGCGGCGCGGTGCTGCACGTGCACGGCTTCGCGGACTACTTCTTCCAGACCCCGCACGCCGACTGGTGGACCGCACGCGGCTGGGACTTCTACGCGCTCGACCTGCGCAAGTACGGCCGCTCGCTGCTGCCGCACCAGACCGCCAACTACGTCGCCGACCTCACCGAGTACTACCCCGAGCTCGACGAGGCCTGGCGGATCGTGCGCGGCCGGCACGACCGGGTCGTGCTGTCGGCACACTCCACCGGCGGCCTGACGGTGCCGCTGTGGCTGGACTCGCGCAACTACGACCCGACCGGCCTGGTGCTGAACTCGCCGTGGCTGGACATGCAGGGGCCGTGGTGGATGCGGACCATCGGCACCACCGTGGTCAAGCAGGTCGGCGCCCGGCGGCCGATGCGCCAGATCCCGCGCTCGGTCAGCGGGCTGTACGCGCGCAGCCTGCACCGCGACCACGAGGGCGAGTTCGACTTCGACCTCGCCTGGAAGCCGCTGGAGTCGTGGCCCGTGCACGCCGGCTGGCTACGGGCGATCCGCAACGGGCACGCGCGGATCCACCGCGGCCTCTCCCTGCGGCAGCCGACCCTGGTCCTCTCCTCCCTGCGCTCATCCTCCCCCACCGCGATGGGCGAGGACGTGCACACCAGCGACATCGTCCTCGACGTGACCCAGATCCGGCGCTGGGCCCCCGCGCTCGGCACCCATGTCACGAGCGTGGCGATCCCGGACGCCCGGCACGACGTCTGGCTCTCCCGCGAGGAGCCCCGCGCGACGGCTTTCCGCGAATTGGAGCGCTGGGTCCAGGCCTATCAGTAGGGTCGCGCCATGAATCCTGTTGCCGGCCTCTCCGTCGCTCGCATCGTGATCGGGCTGCTCGCCCTGGTCTCCCCGTCGCTCTCGGCCAAGGCGTTCCGCCTCGACAGCGCCAACAACCCGCAGCTCTCCTACCTGCTGCGGATGTTCGGCTCGCGCGAGATCGCGCTCGGCGTGGCCACCCTGGCCGCCCCGGCGAAGCTGCGCACGCCGATGGTGCTCGCCGGGATCGCCGTCGACGGGGCCGNNNCGGCGGCCGGCGCCCTGGCCGGTCGTGACGGCGTGGTGAGCAAGTCGACGGCCGGCTTCCTGACCGGTCCGGCGATCGCCGCGATCGTCGCCGGGATCATCGGCCTGCGCCGCTGAGCGATCGGCGGGCTCGGAGAATTGTCCGGGTCCGCGGGTTTTCTTCCCCTAGTGTCGGGGCAGTAACGGTTTCCATGCACCGAACATCCCGGCACCAGGAGAGTCCATGTCTGCACAGCCGCCCTACCCGCCGCCGTTCCCCGAGGCGAACCAGCCGCCGACCGGCCCCGCCTCCGGAAGCCTCGCCGAGCGCTTCGTCGCGCGCCTGCTCGACGGCCTGATCGTCGGCATCCCTGTCGGCCTCGTGCTGGGCATCGTGCTCGGCATCCTCGGGCTCTTCGACAACCTGATCGGCATGCTGATCCTGGACGTCGCCCTGGCCGCCGCCATCTTCGCCTACTTCGTCTACTTCGAGACCAGCCGCGGCGCCACCATCGGCAAGCAGGTCATGAAGCTGCGCACCATCGGCGCCAACGGCGGCAACCCGACCACCGACGAGGTGCTCAAGCGCAACGTCTTCAACGCCGTCTACCTGGTCGCCTGGATCCCGATCCTGGGCATCCTCGCCAACCTGGCCGGCCTGGTCGCGATCATCGCCGTCGCGGTCACCATCAGCTCCGACCCGCTGGGGCGCGGCTGGCACGACAAGTTCGCCGGCGGCACGCGGGTGATCAAGGCCGGCTGAGCCACACGCATCTCCCCAGGACCGGGTCGCCACTCGTGGCGGCCCGGTCTGCATTTCCTGGCGGCCATCTCCCCAGATTCCTAGATATATGATCTACGACCACGCTAGTGTCGCCGTCGAACGGGGGACGGAACCCACGAGGAGAGTGCTCATGCTCAAGCCACTCGGCGCCGCTCTGTCGGCGTTGTTCATCACCGCGACCGCCCTAGCGGTCACCAGCTCCCCCAGCCAGGCGGCGGAGACCGCCTGCAGCAGCTACAGCTCCGCGACCAGCACCTGCACCAACACCGACGCCGTCATCGCCGGCACCACCTACTCGGTCGACTGGTACCAGCCGACCGGTGCCAGCAGCGGCCTGATGCTGCTCCAGCACGGGTTCAGCCGCGACTGCGGCCACCTGCGCGGAACCAGCAAGGCGATCGCCGAGAAGGGCGTCACGGTGCTGTGCATCAACGCCGACATGACCGGCGGCAACCCGGCCCTGGCCGACCAGGTGGGCGACTGGCTCGCCGCCCGTGCGATCACCCCGCCCAAGGGCAAGGCCCTTCCGGCCCACTACATCGTCGGCGGCCACTCCGCCGGCGGGCACTTCGCCTCCGAGGTCGGCCAGCGCCTGGCCGGCAACGGCTACCCGAACCTGAAGGGCGCCGTCCTCTTCGACCCGGTCGCCAGCACGGACTTCTCCGCGAACCTGCAGGCCATCTCCGACGACGGCGCGCGCCCCGTGCTCGCCGTCGCCGCCCGCCCGAGCGTCACCAACCTGTTCAACAACTCCTTCGGCGCGCTCAACGACCTGGACAGCCCGTTCGTCGGCATCCAGCTCGTCTGGACCGGATACGCGCTGGGAATGCCGTACGGCGGCAGCTGCCACACCGACGTCGAGGGTGAGAACACCGACTTCATCGGCACCGCCGGGGCGCTCTGCTCCCCCAACGCCACCCAGACCGCCCGGCTGCGCGACTTCGGCTCGGCCTGGGCGAAGGACCTCGCCACCGGCACCACCACTTCGGCCTACTACTGCACCGACGACACCGTCGTCGCCACCTGCGGCAGCAAGGTGAAGGAGCTGGTCGACCGCAGCCTGCCGCTGGCCGCACCGATCCGCTGACCCGGACCTGACGAACGCCGAAGGCCCAGAACCTCAACAGGTTCTGGGCCTTCGCTCATGCTCGGGCTGCTCAGGCCGGCGGCTCGGCACCGGGCTGGGGCGGGGCGGCCGGCGGGGCGGCATCGGCGGAGCCGGGGGCCGGCGGTGCCTTGACCTCGGCGACCCGGGCAGCTGCCAGCGCCTCCTCGACGGCGGCATGCGCCCCGGCACGGGAGGCGTCGGACTCCTGCGCCACGGCCGGGTTCGTCTCGCCCATGTCGACGCGCACCCGCGGGGTGGCGTCCTTGGGGATGCCCTGCAGGTTGGTCATCGTCGAGCCCAGGCCCTCCAGGGCCTTGCCGATCTCCGACGGGACGATCCACACCTTGTTGGCGTCGCCCTCGGCGATCTTCGGCATCATCTGCAGGTACTGGTAGGCCAGCAGAGACTGGTCCGGCTGGCCGTCGTGGATCGCCTGGAAGACGGTCTGGATCGCCTGGCCCTCACCCTGGGCACGCAGGATGGCGGCCTCCCGGTCGGCCTGGGCGCGCAGGATCTGCGACTCGCGGTCACCCTCGGCGTTGAGGATCGCCGACTGCTTGGCACCCTCCGCGGTGAGGATCGCGGACTGGCGCTGACCCTCGGCGGTGAGGATCGCCGCGCGCTTGTCGCGGTCGGCGCGCATCTGCTTCTCCATCGAGTCCTTGATCGACGGCGGCGGGTCGATGCCCTTGAGCTCGACGCGGTTCACCCGGATGCCCCACTTGCCGGTCGCCTCGTCCAGGACGCCGCGCAGCCGGCTGTTGATCGCATCGCGACTGGTCAGCGTCTCCTCGAGGTCCATGCCACCGACGATGTTGCGCAGCGTGGTCATGGTCAGCTGCTCGACAGCCTGGATGTAGTTGGCGATCTCGTAGGTGGCCGCGACGGGGTTGGTCACCTGGAAGTAGATGACGGTGTCGATGGAGACCACGAGGTTGTCCTCGGTGATCACCGGCTGCGGCGGGAAGGAGACCACCTGCTCGCGCAGGTCGATCATGTACCGGACCCGATCGATGAACGGGACCAGCACGTTCAGCCCGGCCGGCAGCGAGGCCTTGTACTTGCCGAAGCGCTCCACGATCGCGGCCTGCGCCTGAGGCACGATCCGCACGGTCTTCGCCAGCACCACCACCACGAAGATGAGCAGTAGGGCCAGCAGGATCAGAGCAACCATCTGATTTTCCTCTCGCTGTCGGTCACGTCATTTCGTCCCCTCGGGCGGCCCGACGGCGGCTAGTCGAGCTCGGGGATCGGGTGCACCAGAGCGGTCGCACCGTGGATCTGCAGGACGTCGACCCGCTGCCCGGCCTCGATGACCGTGGTCTCGTCGTAGGCCCGCGCGGTCCACTCCTCGCCGCCGAGGCGGATCAGGCCGCTCTCATGGCCGCTGATCCTGGTCAGCGCGACCGCCTGCGCCCCCACCAGCTTGTCGTGGCCCAGCGTCAGCTCGGGGCCGCTGCGCAGCCGCGAGAGCACCGAGGGCCGGACCAGCAGCAACGCCGCCAGGGCGGTGACCGCGGCCGCGATCGCCTGGGCCCACAGCGGGGCGCCGAGCAGCGCGGCCACCATGCCGACGCCGGCACCGGCCGCCAGCATGATCAGCACCAGCTCCAGGCTGAGCGTCTCCGCGACGCCGAGCAGGATCATCGCGCCCAGCCAGGCGGCCCATGCGTTGTCCTGCAACCAGTCCATGCCCAGACCCTAGGCCATCGGTGGTGGTTCAGTCCTGGCGTCGTCCGCGACGGCGCCGGGCCGCGTAGCGACCGTCCTCCTTGGTGACCACCAACGGCATGCCGAACGTCTGGCCCAGCAGCGGCTCGGTGATCACCTCGTCGAGCGGCCCCTGCGCGACCACCCGCCCCTGACGCAGCAGGAGGCCGTGGGTGAAGCCCGGCGGGATCTCCTCGACGTGGTGCGAGACCAGCACCGTGGCCGGCGAGCCCGGGTCGAAGGCCAGCATCTCCAGGGTGGAGACGAGGTCCTCACGGCCGCCGAGGTCGAGCCCCGCGGCCGGCTCGTCGAGCAGCAGCAGCTCGGGGTCGGACATCAGGGCACGCGCGATCTGCACGCGCTTGCGCTCGCCCTCGCTCAGCGTGCCGAAGGTGCGATCGATCAGGTTGCCGGCGCCGAGCTCGGTCAGCAAGGAGCGGGCCCGGTCGTGGTCGAGCTCGTCGTAGTGCTCGCGCCAGCGACCGAGCACGCCGTAGACCGACGAGACGACGAGGTCGCGCACCAGCTCGTCGCGCGGCAACCGCTCGGCGATGGCAGCGCTGGTGACGCCGATCCGGGGCCGCAGCTCGAAGACGTCGACGGCGCCGAGCACCTCGTCGAGGATCGCCGCGACCCCACTGGTCGGGTGCATGTTGGCCGAGGCCAACTGCATCAGGGTGGTCTTTCCGGCACCGTTGGGCCCGAGAACCACCCAGCGCTCGTCCTCTTCGACCACCCAGCTCACGGAGTCGAGCAGGGTGGTGGCACCCCGCCGGACGGTGACCTCGGCAAATTCCAGGACCGCACTCATGGGCCGAAGCCTAGTGGGTGGCACCGACAGCACTGCGAGCCGCACCTCACCTCCGCGTAGGCTCCGGAGCCATGCCGCAACCGTTGCCCCAGCTGAGCGGACGACTCGCCTGGTGGTTCACCAGTTGGAGTCGTGGCCTGGCCAGCCCCGACGATCTGCTGACCCATGTCGTGGCCGACGACGTCGCGCATGACGTCGCCGGACTGCCCGACGCCGAGGGCGCGACGGTGCCGCTGGTGCTCGCGCTGCCCCGGCTCCGGCTGCTCGGCGCCAGCGCCGGCCTGGCGCTTCCGGTGCCCGGTGCGCCGACCGGCCTGGGCGGGCCGGCGGAGTTCAACCGGGCCGCCACCGAGGTCGGCGAGGCCGTCGTGCTGGAGGGCGGCGGGTTCGGGCTGGTGCCGTTCCGGGCCGGCCCCGGCGTCGTCTGGCAGCTCCTCGGCGCCCATCGCCGTCAGCTCACCGACCTCGGCGAGGCCGCCCGGCAGCTACGCGGCACCCTGGCCCGGACCGCGACCACGTTGGCCGACCTCGACGTCGCCCGGTGGCGCCCCGAGGCCGCCGACGAGCTGATGAACCTGCGCCATCTCCCCCACCTCGATGCCCCGGCCGGCGTGCCGGCCGACGCCGTCGAGCTCGCCGCCCGCGCCTGGCAGGCCGAGAGCATCGTCGACCTGGCGCTCCTCGACGACGGTGGCGCCGTCTCCGCCCACGAGATCGGCGCACGGCGTGAGGCGCTCAGTCCGCTCGCCCGAGCGGCCCGCACCGCGATGGTCGCCGCGTGCTCTCCCGAGGTGTGGCCACCGTGACCGCAACGGCGCCGGGACCGATATTCTTCGCCCTGAGATGAGCGAGCAGGCAGAGGCACCCAAGACGCTGTTGATCACGCTGACCGGCAAGGACCGGCCCGGCGTCACGTCGACGATCTTCCGCACCCTTTCCCACGCCGGCGTCGAGGTCCTCGACCTCGAGCAGATCGTGTTGCGGCGGCGGCTGGTCCTCGGTGTCCTGGTCACGGCCCCGCGTGACTGGAAGAAGCTGCGCGACGAGGTGGCGGCAGCCGCCGAGGAGCTCGGCATGCAGGTCGAGATCGAGCGCGGCACCGGTGACAACAAGGCGCGCCGCGAGGGACGCTGCCACGTCACCGTGATCGGCAGCCCGCTCAAGGCCTCCGCCGTCTCCGCGATCACCGGCCGGATCGCCGACGCCGGCGCCAACATCGACCGGATCGTGCGGATGGCGCGCTACCCGGTGACCGCGATCGAGTTCCACGTCTCGGGCATCGCCACCGACCGGCTGCGCACCTCGCTGGTCGAGGAGGCGACGAAGCTCGGTGTGGACGTCGCGGTCCAGCCCGCCAGCCTGATCCGGCACAGCCAGCGACTGATCGTGATGGACGTCGACTCCACCCTCGTCCAGGGCGAGGTGATCGAGATGCTGGCCGCGCACGCCGGCTGCGAGGCCGAGGTGGCCGCCGTCACCGAGCAGGCGATGCGCGGCGAGCTCGACTTCGAGGAGTCGCTGCGCAGCCGGGTCGCCCTGCTCAAGGGCGTGCCGGAGGCGGCGATCGACGCGGTCTACGAGTCGATCCAGCTCAACCCCGGCGCCCGCACCCTGGTCCGCACGCTGCGTCGTCTCGGCTACCGGTTCGCGCTGGTCTCCGGGGGCTTCAGCCAGATCACCGACCGGATCGCGGCCGACCTCGGCATCCACTACTCGCACGCCAACGAGCTCGAGGTGAAGGACGGCGTCCTCACCGGCGAGATCGTCGGTGACGTCGTGGACCGGGCCGGCAAGGCCTCCGCGCTGCGCCGCTTCGCCGTCGACGTCGGCGTCCCGGAGTCCGCGGTGATCGCCATCGGCGACGGCGCCAACGACCTCGACATGCTCAACGCGGCAGGCCTCGGCATCGCCTACAACGCGAAGCCGGTGGTCCAGGCCGCGGCGGACACCGCCGTCAACGTGCCCTACCTGGACGCGATCATGTATCTGCTCGGGATCACCCGCGAGGAGATCGAGGCGGCCGACGCGGCAGCCGGGATCGTCACGCCGGCACCGCCGGTGTGAGGGCGGGCCGGGCTCAGCCCCGGCCCACCCAGAAGTCGACCAGCGACGTCGTCGCCGCCCGCAGGTCGATCCAGGAGCCGGTCACGGTGAAGACCGCGCAGGCCGAGGTCGGGAAGCCGGCCACCATCGCCGTCGAAGCCTCCAGGTTGCCCTCGCCGTCGTCGAGTGCCTGGGCCAGGTAGGCCATCGTCGGGTTGTGCCCGACCACCAGCAGCGTGGCGACCGCGTCGTCGGTCTCGCGGATCAGATCGAGCGCGGTGTCCGGACCGGCGGCATAGAGCGCGGCAGAGCTGACCAGGGCGGCGTCGAGCACCGCGGCCGAGGCGATCTCCTGGTAGGTCTGCTGGGTGCGCAGGGCGTCCGACACCAACGCCTGGGAGGGCACGATCTGTGCCGCTCCCAGGCGTCGGCCGACGTCTGCTGCGTCGCGGCGTCCCCGGTCGGTCAGCGCCCGCGCGTGATCGGACGGGCCGTAGTCCTCCGCCTTGGCGTGCCGGACCAGGACCAGGGTGCGCCGCTGCGTCTCCACCAGCTCAGTGTGTCATCCGTGCCCCAGATGCGGGGGCTCAGGCACCCATCGCGTGGAAGCCGCCGTCGACGTGCACGATCTCACCGGTGGTCGCGCCGAAGAAGTCCGAGAGCAGGGCGACGACCGCACGCGCGGTCGGCTCCTGGTCGGTGTTGTCCCAGCCCAGCGGAGCACGGGTGCTCCACATGTTCTCGAGGTCCTCGAAGCCGGGGATCGCCTTGGCGGCCAGGGTGCGCAGCGGACCCGCGGAGACCAGGTTGACCCGGATCCCCTCGGGGCCCAGGTCGCGCGCCAGGTAGCGCGAGGTCGACTCCAGCGCGGCCTTGGCCACGCCCATCCAGTCGTAGGCCGGCCAGGCGACGGTGGCGTCGAAGGTCAGGCCGACCACCGAGCTGCCCTCGCTCATCAGCGGCTTGGCCGCAGTGGCGAGCGACTTCAACGAGTACGCGGAGACCTGCACGGCCTGCGCGACGTCGTCCCACGGGCCCTTCAGGAAGTTGCCGCCGAGCAGCGTCTCCGGGTTGCCGTAGGCGATCGAGTGCACGACGCCGTCGAGGCCGTCGACATGCTCGCGGACCAGCTCCGGCAGCCGCTCCAGGTGCTCGGGGTCGGTGACGTCGAGCTCCAGCACCGGCGGCTCGACGGGGAGCCGCTTGGCGATCCGCTTGGTGATGTTCAGCGCGCGACCGAAGTTGGAGATGAGCACCGTGGCGCCCTGCTCCTGTGCCACCTTCGCGGTGGCGAAGCCGATCGAGCTGTCCATGGTGACCCCGGCGACCAGGATCCGCTTGCCTTCAAGAATGCCCATGTGTCTTCGTCCTCAAGCTCGTTGTGAGGGGCTCAGTGCCCCATGCCCATGCCGCCGTCGACCGGGATGACCGCGCCGGTGACGAAGCCGGCACCGTCGCTGGCCAGCCAGGTCACCGCGCTGGCGATGTCCTCGACCGCGCCGAAGCGGCCCAGCGGGATCTGCGTCTGGTAGGCCTTCTTCTGCTCCTCGGGCAGGACGTCGGTCATGTCCGTCTCGATGAAGCCCGGGGCCACCACGTTGGCGGTGATCGAGCGCGAGCCCAGCTCACGCGCGAGCGAGCGGGCCATGCCGACCAGGCCGCTCTTGGAGGCCGCGTAGTTGACCTGGCCCGGCGAGCCGAGCAGGCCGACGACGGAGGAGATGAAGATGATCCGGCCGCGACGCAGGCGCAGCATGCCCTTGGCCGCACGACGTGCGACCCGGAACGAGCCGGTCAGGTTCGTGGCGATCACGTCGTCCCAGTCGTCGTCCGACATCCGCAGCACGAGGGTGTCGCGGGTGATGCCGGCATTGGCGACCAGGATCTCGACGGGCCCGTGGGCCTGCTCGATCTCGGCGAAGGCCGCGTCCACGGCAGCGCCGTCGGTGATGTCGCAGCGGATGTCGAGGGCGCCCTCAGGAGCCCCGCCGTTGCGGGTGGTGACGGCGACCTTGTCGCCCTGGGCGAGGAATGCCTCGGCAAGCGCACGGCCGATGCCGCGGTTGCCGCCGGTGATGAGTACAGATCTGCTCACGAAACCCGACGGTAGTGATTACCCCCGGGTACACCCAGTCGACAGGCCCGGCATCGGCCGTGCGGCGACGTGCTCTATCTCACTCGTCCTCGAGGCGGAAGCCCACCTTGATGCCCACCTGGAAGTGCTCCACGGCGCCGTCCTTGACCTGGCCACGGACCTGGGTGATCTCGAACCAGTCGACGTGGCGGAGGGTCTGGGCGGCGCGCTCGATGCCGTTGCGGACGGCCTGGTCGATGCCCTCGGGCGAGGTGCCGACGATCTCGGTGACGCGGTAGGTGCGGTTGCTCATGGCTGATTGCCTCCTGAAGTCGTGTGCCCTCACCCTAAGACGTAGGATCTCCTTATGGCGTCAAGGGCCTCGCGCAAGGATTCCGAGGCGATCCGCATCACCACAGCGGTGCCGGGTCGTGGCGAGGACGTCTCCGCGCGCCAGCGCCGCTACATCATCTCGATGGCGATCCGGGCAGCCTGCTTCCTCGGCGCGGTGGCGGTCGGCCCCGGGATCATCCGCTGGGTGCTCTTCACCGGTGCGATCTTCCTGCCCTACGTGGCGGTGGTGATGGCCAACGCCGTGCCGATGCGCCGCAACGAGGAGACCGAGCTGACCCCGCACAGCGCCATGGGCCGCGAGCTGCCGAAGAAGGACACATGAGCGAGATGATCTGCTCGGCCAAGGGCTGCACCCAGCCGGCCGCTTGGCAGCTGCTGTGGAACAACCCCAAGCTGCACACGCCGGACCGGCGCAAGATCTGGCTGGCCTGTGCCGACCATCGCGACTCCCTCGGCTCGTTCCTCAGCGCGCGCGGCTTCCTCAAGGAGACCCAGCCCGCCTGAGTGCGGGCTATCCGCCGATCGCCGACATCGGCCGATCGGGCTGCAGGAACCGCGGGTCATCGATCCCGTGCCCGGCCGCCTTGCCGCGCATCGCCCGGATCCACCGCTCGGCCAGCTCGTCGTCACTGGCGCCCGCACGCAGCGGCGTCAGCAGGTCGGACTCGGTCCGGGCGAAGAGGCAGTCGCGCACCTGGCCGTCGGCAGTGAGCCGGACCCGGTCGCAGTCCCCGCAGAAGGGACGCGTGACCGACGCGATCACGCCGACGGTGCCGGGGCCGCCGTCCACGGTGAAGAGCTCGGCGGGAGCGCTACCCCGCGGCTCACTGGCCGGGCTCAGCCGGAACCGGGCGGAGAGCGCGTGGAAGATCTCGTCCGCCGTCACCATCTGCTCACGACTCCAGCCGTGTTGGGCGTCCAGTGGCATCTGCTCGATGAAGCGCAGCTGGTAGCCGTGCGCCAGCGCCCAGTCCACCAGCTCCGGCGCCTGGTCGTCGTTGACACCGCGCAGCAGCACCGCATTGACCTTGACCGGGCCGAGGCCTGCCTGCTGCGCGGCGGCGAGCCCCGCGAGGACGTCGTCCAGGCGCCGGCGGCGGGTGATCTGCTCGAAGGTGTCCGCCCGGATCGTGTCCAGGCTGACGTTGACCCGGTCGAGGCCGGCCGCCGCCAACGGCGCGGCGAGGCGGGAGAGCCCGATGCCGTTGGTGGTCAACGACATCTCCGGAGCCTGCTCCAGGCCCGCCACCCGCTCGACGATCCCGACCAATCCCTTGCGCACCAAGGGCTCGCCGCCGGTGAAGCGGACCTCGGTGACGCCCAGCATCCGGGTCGCGATGTCGATCAACCGGACCAGCTCGTCGTCGGTCAGCAGCGTGGCGTCGGGCAGCCAGTCCAGGCCCTCGGCCGGCATGCAGTAGGAGCAGCGCAGGTTGCACCGGTCCGTCAACGACACCCGGAGGTCGGTGGCGACCCGCCCGTGACCATCTCTCAACGCCGCCATGCTGCCCAGTGTAGGGCGCGGGCCGAGGCCCCTTTCACACGGTTTCACCA
The DNA here is from genome assembly GCF_039528155.1 of Nocardioides dubius. NCBI lineage: Bacteria > Bacillati > Actinomycetota > Actinomycetes > Propionibacteriales > Nocardioidaceae > Nocardioides > Nocardioides dubius. The sequence goes on from NZ_BAAALG010000004.1 coordinate 117,787, forward strand.
GCACGGATAGCCTCAACGGGTGCGTTCGCTGTCGTTCTTGCTCTCCCGCCGCTGGATCCTGTTCCTGGTCGCGGTCATCGCCCTTGCCTGGGGTGCCTGGTGGCTGGGCGAATGGCAGTTCCACCGCTTGGAGGACCGCAAGGAGAAGAACGCGATCGTCGAGCGCAACGAGGAGGCCGAGCCGGCGCCCGTCGCCGATGTCCTCTCCGTCGACGACGGCGTCGCCAAGAAGGACGAGTGGCGCCGGATCACCGCGACCGGGACCTACGACACCGAGAACACCGTGGTGGTGCGCTACCGCACCCGCGACGGCATGGCCGGCGTCGACGTGGTGGTGCCGCTGATCACCGACGAGGGCACGTCGCTGATCGTCGACCGGGGCTGGATGGCGACAGAGAACCGCGGCGCCCGCCCCGAGGACCTCCCCTCGCCGCCGTCCGGCGAGGTCACCGTGGTCGGCTGGGTGCGCAAGGACGCCTCCGACGACTCCGCCAAGGTCCGCGACCACTCGACTCGCTCGATCAGCAGCACCGAGATCGCCGAGGTCACCGGCGACCCCACCTACCGGGGCTTCGTGGACCTGGCCTCCGAGGACCCGGACACCGGCAGCGAGCTCAAGCTCGCCTCCCTGCCGGAGACCGACAACGGACCGCACTTCTTCTACGGTCTGCAGTGGTGGTTCTTCGGATTCCTTGCCCTGCTGGGCTTCGTCTGGATGGCGGTCGACGAGTGGCGCGGCGGCCGCAAGGCCCAGCCGGCTCCGGCCCAAGGACCGGCCGCCGACCCGTCGAACGACGAGCAGCCCGCTTAGAGGGCCTGCAGCATCCCGCCGTCGACCGGCACCATCGCGCCGCTGACGAACGAGGCGGCCGGCGACATCAGGAACGCGGCGACGCGACCGAACTCCTCCGGGGCGCCGTAGCGGCCCAGCGGGATCGTGGCCTCGGCAG
>NZ_BAAALG010000005.1:0-729 GCF_039528155.1 Nocardioides dubius
CGCGCCAGCGCCCGATCCAGGTCGGATCGGGTCAGCGGAGACCGGTCGGCAGAGCTCATGACACTCCTTCAGCGTCTGCGGTCCCGATTCCGTTACCGACACCCAGCGCCGGGCGCTCGTCGAGCCCCGCGGCCAGCGCCTTCAGACCGCGATGCGCCGCCGTGCGCACCGCCCCGGGACGCCGTCCCAACACCGCTGCGGCCGACGCCGCGTCCAGGCCGAGCACCACCCGGAGCATCACCGCCTCCGCCTGCTCGCGCGGCAGGGAGGCGATCATCGCGACGGCCCGCTCGGTGCCCAGCGCCTCGCTCGCACCGAGGAAGGCCAGGTCGTCGCCGACCGGCTCCGGCCGGTCCTCGACCGCGACGTCGGCGATCCGGCTCCGCTGGCGCTGACGCAGATGGTCCAGGGCCCGGTGGCGCCCGATGGTCGCCACCCAGCCGCGGAAGCCGTCGAGGTCGCCGCGGAAGCGGGCCAGGTCGCGGACCACCTGACTCCAGGTCTCCGCGGCCACGTCCTCGGCCTCACCGGCACCGACCAGCACACTCAGATAGCGCAGCAGCCGGGGCTGCACGTCCCGGAAGACGACGAGGAACCCTGCCTCGTCGCCCGCAAGCATCGCGACCAGAGCTTGCTCCGGATCACCCGGGTCGCGGTCAGCCACCGTCATGGCCGTGGTTTGTATCACGTCGCACTCGGTGCCCGTTGAGCCGATCGGCAAACGGGTGC
>NZ_BAAALG010000005.1:751-23754 GCF_039528155.1 Nocardioides dubius
GAGGGTCGCTCAGGCGACCGGGCTCTCCTCCAGCTGCAGGTCCGGGTCGCCCCAGGACTTCGGCTCGCGACCGAAGACCTCACGCAGCAGCGGCATGAACTCCTCCAGCGGCAGGGTGTCGTAGTCGGGGTCGAAGGAGACCGCGTCCCAGGCCGCGCAGAAGTGCGCACAGGAGTCGAAGTACTCCGAGTCGCGGTAGCGCTCGCGGGAGTCGGTGGGGATCCCCATCGCCTCGCCGTAGTGGTAGGTCTGGAAGACGCCGTGGTGCTTGACCACCCACCACGCCTCGTCGGAGACGAACGGCTTGAGGATGGCGGCGGCCACCTCGCTGTGGTTGTCCGGCGACAGGTCGTCGGCGATGTCGTGCAGCAGTGCGGCGACGATCATGTCGGTCTCGGCGCCCTCGCGCAGTGCGCGGGTCGCGCTCTGCAGCGAGTGGGTGTAGCGATCCACCCGGTACCCGTAGGTGTGGCCCTGCATCGCCTCCAGCTGGCGGACCAGGTTCGGCACCAGGTTCTCGGTGCGGTGACGCGCTGCCTCGCTGGCGATCAGCTTGATCTCCTCCGGGGTGGCGTCGTCCATGCTGGTGAAGCTCACCATCTCCATGGTCATCTCTCAGAACTCCTTCTCGTTCAGTCGGTTCGCAGTCATGGCGGGCCGCCGTGGCTCAGGTCGCGGTCAGCGGCTGGCCCTCGCGCAGCACGCGCGGGATCGGGCTCGGCACCGCGGCCAGCAGGTCGCGGGTGTACTCCTCGCGGGGACGGCGCAGCACCTCGGTCACCGGGCCCTGCTCCACCACCCGGCCGCGCTTCATCACCAGCACGTCGTCGGCGATCACCTCGACCAGGGCCAGGTGGTGGGTGATGAAGAGCAGCGCCAGGCCCAGCTCGGACTGCATCTGGGTGAGCAGCTCCAGCACCTGGGCCTGCACCGAGACGTCGAGCGCAGCCGTCGGCTCGTCGCAGACCACGAAGTCGGGCTCCACGATCAGCGCCCGCGCGATCGCGACCCGCTGCAGCTGGCCACCGGAGAGCTCGACCGGGAACCTGCGCGCGAACCGCGAGCCGAGGCCGACCCGGTCGAGCATCTCGGCGACCTTGGCGTCGCGCTCGGCGCGCCCGGCCAGGTCGTGGACGACGAGCGGCTCGGCGATCGAGTCGGCGATGCTCATCCGAGGGTTGAGGCAGCTGTACGGGTCCTGGAAGACCATCTGCATCCGCCGGCGCATCTGCCGCATCCCCTCGGCGCTCTGCGCCCGCAGGTCCACGCCGTCGAAGGTGATCGTGCCCTCGTCGGGCTCGATCAGGCGCAGCACCAGGCGACCGACGGTCGACTTGCCGGCGCCCGACTCGCCGACCACCGCTACCGAGCGGCCCTTGGTGACGGTGAAGGAGACGTCGTCGACCGCCTTGGTGACCACCTTGCCGCGCCCCAGCGAGAGCCTGCTGCGGCCGCCGAAGGTCTTGCCGAGGCCCTTGACCTCGAGGAGCGCGCTCATCGGGTGATCCCTTCCAGAACCAGGTCGGCCGCGCGCAGGCAGCGCACCGCGCGGGAGTCGGCGGTGACGGCCAACGGCGGATGGGCCTGCTGGCAGCCGGCCACCTTGTGCTCGCAGCGCTCGGCGAAGCGGCAGGTGCCCTGCAGCGTTCCCGGCGGCGGGATGGTGCCGGGGATCGCGCGCAGCGGCTCGCCGCGGCCCAGCGCCGGGATCGAGCCCAGCAGCCCTGCGGTGTACGGGTGCGACGGCGTGGTGAAGAGGTCTTCGATCGGCCCCTGCTCGACCACCTCGCCGGAGTACATCACCACCACGCGGTCGGCCACGTCGGCGACCACGCCGAGGTCGTGGCTGATGAAGAGCACGGCCAGGTCGGTGTCGCTCTGCACCTTGCGCAGCAGCTGCAGGACCAGGGCCTGCACGGTGACGTCGAGAGCCGTGGTCGGCTCGTCGGCGATCAGCACCGACGGGTTGCTGCACAGGGCTGCCGCGATCGCGAGACGCTGCGCCATGCCGCCGCTGAACTGGTGCGGGTAGTCGCGGGCGCGACGCTCCGGGTCGGGGATGCCGACCGCGTCGAGCATCTCGATCGCCCGGTCCCAGGCCGCCTTGCGGCCGAGGTCGAGGTGCACCCTGGCCACCTCGGCGACCTGCTCACCCGCGGTGAACGCCGGGTTCAGGCTGCGCAAGGGGTTCTGGAAGATCATCGCGACCTCGGAGCCGCGGATCCGGCGCAGCTCGCGCTCCGGCAGACCGACCAGCTCCCGGCCCCGCAGCTTGATCGAGCCCTCGGCGATCCGGCCGCCCTTGCGGCCGGCCAGGCCCAGCACGGCGGTCGCCGAGACGGTCTTGCCGGAGCCGGACTCCCCCACCAGGGCAAGGGTCTGGCCCGCGTTGAGGGTGAAGCTGACGTCCTCGACGACGCGGGTCCACCGGCGTCCGCTGCCGTACTCGAGGGTCAGGCCCTCGACCTCGAGCAGCGGAGGCTGGGACGTGATCGACTCAGTCATCGTTGTTCTTTCCGGTCGAGACGAGCGCGCGACGCATGCCCTCGCCGAGCAGGGTGAAGGCCAGCACCACGCTGAAGATCATCAGACCGGGGAGCCAGACCATGTTGGGCGCGATGGTCATCGTCTGGGCCGAGGTGCTGAGCATGGATCCCCAGCTGGCGGTGGGCGCCTCGACGCCCAGGCCGAGGAAGCTCAGGCTGGCCTCGGCGCTGACCGCGACGCCCAGGGCGACCGAGATCTGCACCAGGATCGCCGGCACCACGTTGGGCATCACGTGCTTGAGGACCACCCGGGTCGGCTTGCAGCCGATCGAGATGGACGACTCGATGTAGGTCTCCCCCATCACCTCCTGGGTGGCGGCGCGGGTGACCCGGAAGAACTGCGGCGCGAAGATCAGGCCCACCGCAGCCATCGCGTTGGTCAGGCCGGGACCGAGCACCGCGACGATGGTGAGCGCCAGGATCAGGCCGGGGATGGACATCAGGCCGTCGAAGATCCGCGACAGCACGGCGTCGACCAGGCCCTTGCGGTAGCCGGCCAGCAGGCCGGTCGGCACGCCGATCAGCACGCTGACGCCGACCGCGACGGCGGAGGCCTGCAGGGTCACCCGGGTTCCGTAGACCAGGCGGCTGAAGACGTCGCGCCCGTAGTCGTCGGTGCCGAAGAGGTGGTCGCCGCCCCACGGCTGCAGCCGGAGCATCAGCTGTTGCGCGTTGGGGTCGTGACTGGCCAGGACGGGGGCGAAGATCGCGGCCAGCACGATCAGCGCCAGGTAGACGAACGACAGTGCAGCAAGGGGCTCTGCTCTGACGAAGCCACGCAGGCGTCCGCGCCCGACGGCGCTCGCCCCGGCCGGCTTCTGCGCGGCGGTACTCATGTGCGCACCTTCGGGTTGAAGTATCCGTAGGAGATGTCGACCAGCAGGTTGATCACCAGCACGATCAACGTGGTCAGCGCGACCAGGCCGAGCAGCACCGGGATGTCGCGCGAGAGCACGCTGTTGACGGCGAGCCGGCCGATGCCGGGAAGGTCGAAGACGCTCTCGATCGCCACCGTGCCGCCGAGCACCTGCGCGAACCGGTAGGCGAAGACGGTGGTCACCGGGACCGCCGCGTTCTTCGCGGCGTGCTTGCCCAGCACTCGGGGGCGGGAGAGGCCGCGCGCCTCGGCGTTGGTGATGTAGTCGAGCTTGAGCACCGTCGCCAGCGCCTGGCGGAACTGCATCGTCACCTCGGCCATCGGCAGCAGCGAGAGCGCGATCGCCGGCAGCAGCAGGTGGGAGAGCCACGGCCACAGCCCCGCGGAGAGCGGCTCGTAGCCGATCGAGGGGAACCAGCCGAGGTTCACCGAGAAGAGGAGCACCAGCACCAGGGCCACCCAGAAGGGCGGCAGCGCGATCGCGCCCGAGGCGAGGGCGGTGATCACCCGGTCGGTGGGCCGCCCGTGGCGCAGGGCGGCCAACATCCCCGCGGCGAGGCCGACCACCAGGGTGATCAGCATCGCCACGAAGACCAGCGAGATGGTGACGGGCAGTCGGTCGCCGATCACTTCGGTGACCGACTGCCCGTTGGCGAGCGAGGAGCCCAGATCCGCTTGGACGGCTGCGGTGAACCAGCTGACGTAGCGGGTCAGCAACGGCTCGTCGAGGCCGAGCATCACGCGGATCTCGTTGATCCGCTCAGGGGTGGGGTTCTCACCGGCGATCGCTGCTGCCGGATCGCCCGGAGCCAGGTCCACCAGCGCGAAGACGCAGAAGGTGACGGCTACGAGGATCGGCAGTGCGACTGCCAGCCTGCGCAATGCGTACAGAGTCATGATCTGTTCCTGCTCGATTCAGCCAGCGACTTACTTGACCTTGCCGATGTCGCGGTAGCTCGGGAAGCCGCTGCGCACCCACGACAGGTTCGGCACGTTGGCGACCTTGTCGTTGCGCACCCAGACCTGCTGACCCCACAGGATCGGCACCCAGACGTCCTTCTCGGCCATGATCTTCCAGATCTCGTGGTACTTGGCCGCGCGCTCGTCGATCGACTTGGTCGGGTCGGCCGCCTCGGCGACCAGCGAGCCGAAGAGGTCGCCGTGACCACGGGCCGCGTTGAAGCCGGAGGTGACGTAGTAGTCCATGGTGCTGGCCGGGTCCGGCGCGGGCGATGCGTTGATCACCTGGGCGTCGAGCTCACCGCGGCGGTACATGTCGTCGATCTGCGCGAACGGGATCGACTGCAGGTTCACCTTGATGCCGACCTTGCCGAGCTGGTCCTGCAGCGCCTGGGCGACGGGCTCGGCGGTGGAGCCGGTCGCGGCAGCCACGTCGATCTCGGCACCGCCGGCCTCCTCGACGAGCTTCTTGGCGGCGTCGGCGTCGAAGGGACGCTCGGCGCCGAAGTCGTCGTCGTGGGCCCAGAAGCCCTCGGCGTAGAACTGGTCGGCGGCGGTGGCGTTGCCGGCGAACAGACCCTCCACCATCTCCTCGCGGTTCACGGCCATCGCGATCGCCTGGCGGATCTCCGGCTTCTTGAGGTCGCCGCGCTCGGCGTTGAGCATCAGCACCACAGGGGTCGCCTGGCTGATCAGGTCGCCCTCGAAGGCGCCGCGGTCGACCAGTGCCAGCGACTCCTGCACCGGGGAGGCGCCGGAGATCTGCGCGACGTCGAGGTCGCCGGTCTGCACGCCGTTGATCCGGGCGGCCTGGTCGACGACGGTGCGCACGATCAGCTTCTGTGCGTAGGCGGTGTCGTCGTTCCAGTAGTCGTCGCTGCGCTCGAGGACGAGCTCCTGGCCGGAGGTGACCTGGACCGGGATGTAGGGGCCGGAGCCCGCCGTGCCCGGGTCGGTGGCCAGCTCGCCGCCACGCTCGGTGAAGGCCTTCGGGCTCACCATCATCCCGGCGTTGAGCGCGAAGACGGCGGGCAGCTCGGCGCCCAGGCCCTTCTTGAGCTCGAGGCGCACGGTGTAGTCGTCCTCGACGACGACCTTGTCGATCGGGTTCAGCGCGGCGACCAGAGCGCTGCCCTGGAGGGTCTTGCCGCGGTTGATGTTGGCCTCGACGACGCTGGCGTCGAACTTGGTGCCGTCGTTGAAGGTGACGTCGTCACGCAGCTTGAGGGTGAGGCTCGAGCCGTCCGCGGCGTACTCCCACGACGTGGCGAGCATCGGCTGCACCTGGTAGTCGGAGTCCATCTGGGTGAGCGAGTCGTAGATCAGGAACGTGAAGGTGTTCTGACCGATGTTGTTCTGCAGCGCCGGGTCCAAGATGTTGGACGGCGACGGCGTGCCGATGGTGATGGTGGCGGTGCGGTCGAAGCTGGCCGGGTCAGCGGCAGCGCTGGGGCTGCCGGTGGCCTTGTCGTCGGAGCCGCTGGATCCGCAGGCGGCCAGTGGCGCGAGCAGCAGCGCGCCCGCGAGGATCGCGGCCGCCGATCGCCTCTTGCTGGTGGTCGTCAACATCTCGGGATGCCAACCCTTCAACTCGGCCCACGCATCTGCGCAGGGGTCGGTCGTACCTGGGCAGGCCCCCCAGGTGCGGGCAGTGCGCCCCCGGGGCTCCCACCCGGGTGATGCGCATCACGCGAAGAAGTTATGAGGTTTCGACTGGCGATGCAAGGCTATTGCCCAAATCTTTTAATCAATTCTTCGGCCGCTTGAGCGGGTTAGGGCGACCTAAGTCCCTCCGCCTACCTCGCAATGTTCCATACAATGGACCCGCGACGGCGCCTCGCCGACGACCGCTGCCGGGCACAGCAGCGCGCCGCTGCGGGCGCCGTCGCAGGCGCGGTCCATCGCGCTCGTGAGCACAATCGGGGTGCGGTCGTGAGCACGGTCGCAAGGCGCGATCGACCCGCGGGACGACCTGTCACCAGCCGTGCAGGCAGCACGGCTCAGCCGACGGCAGACCCGCCTTCCAGCGGCAGCACGCCGGTGCCCGGCTCCGCCGCATGCAGGGTCGGCACCGAGCGGGTGGTGACGATCTCGCGCGCGACGTCGCGGACCTTGGTCTGGGTGGACGAGGCGATCCTGCCGAGCAGCGAGAGCGCCACCGGCGGGGCGAGGTCGAAGCGCTCCATGATGATCCCCATCGCCTGGCCGATCACGCTCCGGCTGTCGAGACCGGCGAGCAACGAGTCGGACTGTCGCACGGCTGCCAACGCGATCGCGATGTGCGCGGCCAGGGCCGTGGCCTCCTCCTGGTCCTGGTCGCTGAAGGCGTCCTTGGCCGGCGAGTACATGTTGAGGGCTCCGAAGGCGTGACCGTCGGTGAAGAGCCGCACCGAGAGCACGCTGTGCGCCCCCGGATCGTCCGCCACCCGCGGCCCCCAGACGGGCCAGCGCTCGTCGTAGGCGAGGCTGGGACTGCGCACCGCATGGCGCTCGGCGATCGAGTCGAGGCACGGCCCTTCCCCGAGCAGGTACTGCAGACGATCGCACTCACGCGCCAGCTCGCCGTCCCAGGCCGGGGTGGCGATCTGCCGGCCGCTGACGATGGAGACGCTGGCGGAGGTGGCCCCGTCGATGTTCACGACCGCGAGCCTGGTGGCAGCTCGCAACGTGGCCTGCTCGCCGTCCTGACCCTCCATCTCCCGGGAGGCCTCAGCTATCCAGACCGCAAGCGGATCGTCGCTGGTGGGCATGACTGCATTGTGCGCCTTGCGGCAATGAAAAAGCCCCCACTGGCCGCGTTGACTTGGGAGGGAGTGAGCCAGTGGGGGCTGCCCCAGAACGGAACGGTACGGGCCGAAATGTGGGGTCGTACAGCCCTTCCGGGGCAGGTGAGGAAAAGAGATCCAGTATTACTCACCTACGTAACAAGATTCGTTGCCGCAGGCGGCGTCAGGCACCCCTCCGGGGCCTAATTTCGGTTGCAGTCTCCACCTAGTGGCGCGTGTCGGGACACTAGTTCGCAGCGTTCTGCTCGACCTCGGACAGCGACCGCAGGATGCAGAACTCGTTGCCCTCCGGGTCGGCCAGGATCACCCAGCCGGTGCCCGGGCCGTGGATGTCGCGATGGTCCGCGACCTGGCGAGCGCCGATCCCCAGCAGGCGATCGACCTCCTCGGCCTGGGTGCCGGTGCGCGGACGTAGGTCGAAGTGCAGGCGGGTCTTCACCGTCTTCTCCTCCGGCACCTCGATGAAGAGCACCCGATGCCCCGAGTCCGCGTCCTCGATCATGCATTCCTCGTGGCCCGGCAGGTTGGGGTCGCCGGGAATGTCGGAGTAGCCGATGACCTGCTTCCAGAAGATCGAGAGCTGATAGGCGTTGCGGCAGTCGACCGAGGTATGTGCGATGAGGCTCGTCATCACCCCACCGTGGCCCGCACCGGGGCCGGTGGCAAGCGCTTTTCTATGCCACGCCGGGCCTTCCGCGCGTCCATTGACTCCGCGACACGGACTACTAGCGTGGGTCCATGAGCCCCACCGACACCCGCACCCCGAGCTGACGGCGTCCATGCGGATCCTGGTCGCCCTCGGAGGCAATGCACTGCTGCGCCGCCACGAGCGGCCCGACGCCGCGGTGCAGCAGGCCAACGCGCGCCGGGCCGCGCTGGCGCTGGCGCCGCTGTTCGCCGAGCACGAGGTGGTGATCACCCACGGCAACGGACCCCAGGTCGGCGTGCTGGCCGTGCAGAGCGCCTCGGATCCGCACCTGAGCACGCCCTACCCGTTCGACGTCCTCGGCGCGCAGACCCAGGGAATGATCGGCTACTGGCTGCTCCAGGAGCTGCACAACGCCGTGCCCGGACGCCGGGTGGCCGCGATCATCAACCAGACCGAGGTCGACCCGGCTGATCCGGCGTTCACCAACCCGACCAAGTTCATCGGCGAGACATACACCCACGAGGAGGCCCTCGAGCTCGCCACCACCCGGGGCTGGAGCGTGCATCCCGACGGCGACGGCTGGCGGCGGGTGGTGGGCTCCCCGCAGCCGCGCGAGGTGGTCGAGACCGACCTGATCCGGCTGCTGCTCGACTCCGGCGCGATCGTGGTCTGCGCGGGCGGCGGCGGGGTGCCGGTGGTGCGCGACGGCGCGGACCGGCTGCATGGCGTGGAGGCCGTCGTGGACAAGGACCTGACGGGTGCGGTGCTGGCCCGGGCGCTGGACGCGGACGCGCTGCTGGTGCTCACCGACGTCCCCGCGGTGCTCCGCGACTACGGCACCCCGCAGCAGGCGGAGATCGGCGAGATCGACGCCGCGAGCCTGCGCGCGATGCGCTTCCCGGCCGGCTCGATGGGGCCGAAGGTGGAGGCCGCCTGCCGGTTCGTCGAGGGCGGCGGGAAGTTCGCCGTGATCGGCTCGCTGGACGACCCGATCGCCCTGCTCGACGGCCGATCCGGCACCCGGGTGACGGCTCCCGCCCTAGGCTGAGCAGATGAGCCCACTTCCGCAGAAGATCGCTCGACTCGCCCTCGGCTCGGTGATGGTCACCGCAGGTGTCCTGCATCTGACCACCCACCGCCAGGAGTTCACCGCCCAGGTGCCCGAATGGTTCCCTCTCGACGACGACCTGACCGTGCTCGGCTCGGGCGTCGTGGAGATCGCGCTCGGCGCCGGCCTGGCCGCGGCGCCGAAGCACCGCGGCCTCTTCGGTGGCCTGCTCGCCGCCTTCTTCGTGGCGATCTTCCCCGGCAACGTCGCCCAGTACCTGGAGGGCAACGACGCCTTCGGGCTGGACACCGACGCCAAGCGACTCACCCGGCTCTTCTTCCAGCCGCTGCTGGTGCTCTGGGCCCTGTGGTCGGGCGGGCTGCTGCGCCGAAAGCGCTAGGCAGCCCGGACCACAAGGCAGCCCGCCGCCACTCAGCCGTGCAGCGGGTGCGCCTCGCGGCGCGCCGCCACCACGCAGACCAGCGCCGCCAGCACCAGCAGTGCGACGTTCGTGGTGATCGCGGCACTGAACGCCTCGGCGACTGTGGCGCCACCGGCGACCTGGTGCGAGAAGACGACGCCCAGGATCGCCGGTCCGAGCGCGCCGCCGTACTGCCGCAGCACGGTGTTCCCGGCAGCGGCCATCCCGGCGAAGCGGAGCGGCACCGAGTTGATCGCCGCGGTGGAGACCGCCGTCATCGTCATGGTGTTGCCGAGTCCGAAGATCACCAGGCGCCAACCGAGCGCCCACACGCCGGTCTCGGTGTCGATCGAGGTCAGCGCGAAGAGCCCGATCGCGGAGAGCACCAGGCCTCCGGCCAGCACGTGCATCGCCTTGACCTTGTGCATCAGCCGGGCCGCGAGCGGGCCGGTGGCGGCACCCACGGCGGTCACGAAGAGCAGCCGCCCGGCGATCTCCAGCGGCTCCAGCTGCTGGGCGTAGCCGAAGAAGAGGCTGAGCAGGAACATGCAGCCGACGATCGAGAAGAGCGCGATCAGTCCGGCGAAGCCAGCTGCCGAGAACGACGGCGAGGCGAACAGCTTGAGGTCGAGCAGCGGCGAGGCGGATCGCTTCTCGGCCACCAGGAACGCGAGCAGCGCGAGCGCGCCGAGGGCGAGGCCGCCGATCGCCTGCCACGAGCCCCAGCCCTCGGAGCCGCCCTCGATGATCCCGAAGATCGAGGCGGCGATGGCGATCGTCGCGGTGATCTGTCCGGGCCAGTCCAGGCGGCGTCCCTCGATCGGCGCCGACTCCGGCATCAGCCGCAGCGTGCAGAGCGCGGCGACGATCGCCAGCGCGACGGTCGGGGCGAAGATCCAGTGCCACGACCCCACCTTGATCACCAGGCCGGAGATCACCGGGCCGAGCGCCAGGCCGAGCATCAGCCCGGTCGACCAGAGCCCGATGAACTTGCCGCGCTCACGCGGGTTCGGCACCGCCTGCGCGATCAGCGCGAGGGTGGTCGGGATCAACAGGCCGGCGCCGACGCCGGCGATCGCCTGACCGGTCCACAGCAGAGCGAGCTCGTGGTCTTCGAGGACCGCGGCCAGCAGGCCGGCGACGCCGCCCCCGGCGATGGTGAGCGCCATCCCGATCAGGTAGAGCCGGCGACGTCCGTAGATGTCGCCGAAGACGCCGGCCGACAGCACCGCGGCGGCCATCGGGATCACGTAGGCGTCGGAGACCCACTGCAGGCCGGCGGTGGAGGCGCCGGTCTCGCGGCCGATGGTGGCGAGTGCCACGCTGACCGCGGCGACCGGGACGTAGGTGACGAAGATCCCCAGGATGGCCAGCGCGATGGTGGCCATCGCGTGCTGTGGTTCGGCCGGGCTCTGCGTCGCGGGTGCGGTTGCGGCGGTGGAGCTAGAGGATGACATGAGCAGAACCCTTCAATTGCATGAAGGCTACAATAATCGCAGCATTGAATTAATTCCGAACGGAGCTGGAGATGAGCGCTGAGAGCCGCGACCGGGTGGACGCGATCCTCGACCAGATCCGCGAGCGCAAGCCCGAGGGCGACCTCGACGCCGAGGCCTTCCACATCCGGCTCCGGCGGATCTCGCACTGGCTGGAGACCGAGAGCCGGCGACGTCTCGCCCCGCAGGGCATCGAGTTCTGGGAGCTGCCCCTGCTCTCGGGCCTGCTCCGATCCGGCGGCTCGCTGGGCGTCGGCGAGCTCCAGGACCTGGCCCAGGTCACCCCCGGTGCGATCACCCACCGGATCGCCAAGCTGGAGACGGCCGGACACGTGCTGCGCACCTTCGCCCCGCACGACCGACGCCAAGTGAACGTGGAGATCACCGACGCCGGGCGCGAGCGGTTCCTGGTCATCGCCGGCGCGATCGAGCAGGTCGAGAGCGAGCTCTTCAGCGGCGTGGACGCCGACCTGCTGCGCCGCCTCGCCGACGGCCTGCGCGACTTCATGCACGCCACCGAGGGCTGCATCCCTCCCCAGGACGCAGGGCGCCGCGACGAATCCTGAGCCGGATTCGGGGTACCGGGCAGGCCCATCGCCGAAGAGCCGGGAGGGCACATGGCCGTTGTCGAGACCTCACCCGGGCGCGGTGAGCACCCACCGGCAGCGGAGCTCACCCGCTCGATCACCGGCCGGCTGCTCTTCTTCTACGTCCTTGGCGACGTCCTCGGCTCGGGCATCTACGTCCTGATCGGATCCGTCGCCGGCGAGGTCGGCGGGGCCTTCTGGATCGCCTTCGCAGCGGGCGTCTCGGTGGCCGCGATGACCGGACTCGCCTACGCCGAGCTGGCGACCAAGTACCCGAAGGCAGCCGGTGCCGCGCTCTACGTGAACAAGGCCTTCGGCAACCGGGCCCTCGCCTTCCTGGTCACCGTCTCCTTCCTCTCCGCGAGCTTCGCGGCCGCCGGCTCGCTCTCGATCGGCTTCGCCCGCTACTTCCTCGAGCTGTGGGACGTGCCGCCGGCCCTGCTGGTGGCGCTGGTCTTCCTCGCGGCGCTCACCCTGATCAACTTCATCGGGATCACCGAGTCGGTGGTGATCAACATGCTGATGACGTTCGTGGAGATCTCCGGTCTGGTGATCGTGATCGCGATCGGCGTCTGGTACATCGCCACCGAGAGCCCCGACTTCTCCCGGCTCGTGGAGTTCGAGACCAGCGCCGCCAACCCGATCTTCGCGATCGTCGCCGGGGTCGCGCTCGCCTTCTTCGCGATGACCGGCTTCGAGAACGTGGCCAACGTCGCCGAGGAGACCATCGACCCACAGCGCGCCTTCCCCCGGGCTCTGATCGGCGGCATGGTGGCGGCGGGCGTGATCTACGTGCTGGTCGCGATGGTCGCCTCGCTGGTGGTCGGCAGCACCGACCTGGCGGCCTCCGACGCCGCCCTGCTGGAGGTGGTGAAGGCCGACGTGATCGGGCTGCCGCTCGGCTTCATGACGACGCTCTTCGCGGTGATCGCCTGCATCGCGATCACCAACACCACCCTGGTCGCCGTCGTCACCCAGCCCAGGATCCTCTACGGGATGGCGCGCGAGGACGTCGTCCCCGGCGTCTTCGCCAAGCTGCACCCCACCCGGCGCAGCCCCTGGGTCGGGCTGATCTTCTCCTCGCTGGTGATCGCGACCCTGCTGGTGATCGGCACCCTGGTGGTCAAGGCCGGCGGCGGCATCGACCTGATCGCCCGGCTCGCCACCGTCACCGTGGTGCTGCTGCTGTTCATCTACGTCCTGGTGATCGCCGCCGCCTTCAAGCTGGGCGGGCGCGACGAGTCGGAGCAGACCTTCCGCGCTCCTCGCGCCCTGCTCGGCATCGGCCTGGTCGGCAACCTGGTGCTGCTGGTCTACGTGGTCGTCGACGATCCGACGTCATTGATCTGGTGTGCGGGGCTGATCGCCGTCGGCGGCGTCCTCTTCGCGCTGGAGTACCTCTTCGGACGCCGCAACCGGCCGCTCAGCGCCGAGCGCGGGGACCCGAGCACGACGTCCACGAAGGAGGCCTGAGATGCACGTCCTGGTGACCACCGACGGCTCGCGCCAGTCGCTCACCGCGGCCCGCACCTTCAAGGGGTTCGCCGATCCCACCAAGATCAGCGACATCTCGGTGATCGCGGTGATCCGGCCGCTCTCCTCGGTCGCCTTCGCCGACGAGATCTCCGACCGCGCCGAGCTCGGTGACGCCGACCTCTCCTTCCGGGCCGAGGCGGAGCGAGCGGTGGCCACCGTCGCCGCCGAGTTCGAGGGCTGGGGACCGACGGTGCACGCGCGGCTGCGCAGCGGCTCCGCAGCCGGCGAGATCATCAAGGCCGCCAAGCAGCTTCACGCCGGGCTGATCGTGATCGCCGCCGGCGGTCGCGGACTGGGCGGCGGCGTGCTGGTCGGCAGCACCGCGCAGCGCGTCCAGCACTACGCGCCCTGCCCGGTGCTGGTGGTGCGGCCGCAGCCACGGCCCAACCGGCCACGCCGCCCGCGCGGGAACCGCCCGCCCAACCCGCGCACCTAGTCGGAGCAGCGCCGAGCACACTTCTTCAACTTCTCGCAATGCAGGAAGTCGAAGCACGATGCGGCTTCCGCTGAGGCCGGTTCGATTCACAGGATGGGCGGACCTTGCTGATCGCAAGGCCCATCCAGATCGAGGAGAACCATGAACCTCCGCACCAAGAAGATCAGCATCGCTACCGCGACGATCGCCGTCGGCATCTCCCTGGCCGGGGCGGCCACCGCCGCGCCCACCGAGCGCCCGACATTCCAGGAGTTCGCCGGCTCCACCTACCGCGACGCCGATGGCACCTACATCGTCAACGGCGACGAGCCGGTCTCCTCGACCGGCTCACTGCGCACCTTCTACGACGCCGTCTACGGCAGCCGGAAGTCCGCCACCCACGAGGAGGGGTTGGTGGTCAACACCGTCGGCGGCGTGGACGACGCGTGGTCCGACAGCCAGATCGGCAACCTGACCTATTGCGTCAGCAACAAGTTCGGCACCCGCAAGGCGGACGTGGTCGCGGCGATGAGCGCCGGAGCGGCGATGTGGGAGAACGCCTCCTCGGCGATCGACTTCCGCTACCTGCCCGCCCAGGACGCGAGCTGCACCGTGCGCAACAACGCGGTGCTCTTCTCGGTGGAGCCGGTGAGCACCACCCAGTACATCGCCCGGGCCTTCTTCCCGAGCACCGCCAAGCGCACCCGCAACGTGCTGATCGACGACTCGTTCTGGGCGATGAGCTACACCCAGGCCAACGTGCTGGGCCACGAGCTCGGCCACACCCTCGGCTTCCGCCACGAGCACACCCGGCCGGAGTCCGGCGCCTGCTTCGAGGACAACAACTGGCGCCCGCTGACGCCGTACGACCGGGACTCGATCATGCACTACCCGCAGTGCAACGGCGTGGCCGGACAGCTCACCTTCAGCAGCGGCGACGTCGCCGGGGTCCAGGCTCTCTACGGCAGCTGACGCACCGTGACGCGGCGCCGTGCTCGACCGAGCGCGGCGCCGCTTCGCGTCCACTCCACCGGTACGGCGCGCAGTGGAGCCGGGAAGATCTAGGATCGTCCTCGCTGTCGCCTGTCTCGGGGGAGAAGAATTGAGCTCGACCACCAGACCCGGCCCTCGGCTCGGGTTGCTGATCCGCCCGCTCCAAGCGCTGGTGAACAATCCCGGCCTGCTGGTCGCGACCATCGTCGCCATCTGGTGCCTGTGCTCGTTCGGCTACGCGATCTTGGAGGGCAAGGGCCCGATCGAGGGACTGTGGTGGGGCGTCGTGACCGGCTCCACCGTCGGGTACGGCGACTTCTACCCGGCCAGCACCGCCGGCCGTGGGCTGGGTGCGGTGCTGATCGTCTCGATGCTGCTGCTGATCCCGATCGCGATCGGCCACGTCATCGCCCATCTCGTCTTCGACAAGGAGACGCTGGCGGTGGCGACCGTGCTGGAGGATGTGCACGAGCGGATGGACCGGCTGGAGTACCTCACCCTGGCCTCCCTGAGGGCTCAACACGGCGAGGAGTGGGTGACGGAGCGCCTTGAGCAGTACAGCACCCACGACGACAGCACCACCGACGTCGCCGAGCAGATGCTGGCGATGATGCAGAAGAACCACCAGGGGGCCAAGGAATGACGCCAAGCAATGCGCAGACCCGGCGCCGGATGCGCTCGACGAGCGTGGCACTGGGCGTGACCGCGGTGATGGCCAGCGGCCTGACCGGATGCTCCAGCAGCGCCGACTACGCCGCCGTCTGCGTCGACCCGCAGACCCAGGAGCGGGTCGACGACGACCAGTGCGACGACGACTCCGACTACGACGGCTCCTCGTCCGGGTTCTTCTGGTACTACCTCGGCTCCTCCCAGCGCATCCCCGCCATCGGCGGCACGGCCAGCGGCGGCACCTACTCCGGCAGCAGCCTGAGCGGCGACGTGCAGCGCGGCGGCCTGCCGGGCAGCGGCGGCGAGACCGTCAAGACCGCCACCACCAAGGGCGGATTCGGCGGCAGCGGCCGCGGCTTCAGCTGAGCCACCCCTCCCCCTCCACCCCAACAGCTCGCAGGAGAGACCGATGGACGACCTGATCAACGCCGTTTGGCACGCCGTGGCCTATGCCGTCGCCGGCGGCGCGATGCTGGTGCTCAGCTACTACGTGCTCGACCTCGCCACCCCAGGCCACCTCGGCACCCACCTGCGCGGCGTGGACGCCAACGGCCAGGAGTCGGTGCACGCGCACTCACGCTCGGCGGGAGTGATCACCTCGGCCTGGCTGCTGTCGAACGCCGCGGTCCTCTTCACCGCGATCTGGACCAACGGCGACACCGACCTCGGCACCGCGCTGGGGTGGACCGTCGCGTTCGGCGTGGTGGGCATCGTGCTCAACGCCGTCATGTTCTTCACGATCGAGGCGATCATGCCCGGCTCGCTGCGCCAGATCGTCACCGAGCCCGGCCCGGTGCGCCCGCTCGCCTACGTCGCCGCCGCCGCCGCGATCTCGGTCGGCGCGATCGTCTGCGCCTCCATCGCCTGATGTGGCGCCACCGCGCACGCCCGCGTAGGAACTGGCGCGAGACCGTCGTCGAGCAGGGCCTGGTCTTCCCGACCACCCCGATGCCGGACGGGAGCGAGCTTCCGTACTGGAACGAGGAGGCCTGGTACGAGTTCACCCTCGACGAGGTCGAGATGCTGGAGGCTGCGACCGAGGAGCTGTGGGCGATGTGCCTGCAGGCGGTCAGCCACATGGCGACCACGATGACCGACGAGCGGCTGGGGCTCGCACCGGGCTCGCTCGCGGTGGTGCGGCGCTCGATCGAGCGCCGGGACCCGGCCCTCTACGCCCGCTTCGACCTCGTCTACGGCACCGACGGCTCGGTGAAGATGCTGGAGATCAACGGCGACACCCCCACCGGCCTGGTCGAGACCGGCATCGTCCAGTGGAAGTGGATGGAGGAGGTGATGGGCGAGATGGACCAGTGGAACTCCGTCCATGACCGCCTGGTCGCCGGCTGGGAGAAGCTGCTCGCCTCCGGCCACTTCAGCAGCAACGAGCTGCACTTCCTCTACGACCTCGGTGAGGAGGACAGCTACGACGGCGGCGAGATGGAGATGACCTGCTACTACCTGATGGACACCGCCATCCAGGCCGGGTGGACGACGACCGCGCAGCCGATGGCGGAGGTCGGCTGGAACCCCGAGACCCTCGACTACCGCGACGCCAACGACTACCCGATCCGCAACGCCTTCAAGCTCTACGCCTGGGAGGAGATGCTGCGCGAGCCCTTCGGCCGCTACCTGATCGAGGAGACCGAGCCGGTTCCCACCAAGTGGATCGAGCCGGCCTGGAAGGCGCTGCTCAGCACCAAGGCACTGCTGCCGGTGCTGTGGGAGCTCTTCCCGAACCACCGGCTGCTGCTGCCCGCGTACTTCGACGCGCCGCACGATCTGGAGAACTGGGTCGCCAAGCCACTGCACGGGCGCGAGGGCGACAGCATCAGGATCCACCTCGAGGACATGCTCGAGGACGTCGTGATGGCCGGCGACTACGGCGCCGAGGGGTGGGTCTACCAGCAGTACACCGACCTGCCGAGCTTCGAGGGCAACCGGGTGGTGCTCGGCTCGTGGATCGTCGACGGCGAGGCCGCCGGCGTGCTGGTGCGCGAGTCCGACGGCATGGTCACCGACTACTTCTCCCGGGTCTGTCCGCACGTGATCAGCGACGGCCTCGCGCCGTCGCCGGAGATGGTCGCGCAGTGGCTCGCCGAGCGGGTCGGACCGGACGCGCCCGCCCTGCCGCCCCGCTCGTGACCTCGGCCGCGCCGGTCGAGTCGAGACCCCTGCGGACAAGGGGCTCGCCCGCGGTGCCGTCGGCACCGTCTCCTCCACCGTCTTCTCCGTCGCCTCCACCGCACCGGCCTACTCGCTGGCGGTCAGCGTCGGCCTGCTCGCCTCGATGGTGGGCGGCTGGTCGCCGCTGCTGCTGATCGTCGCGGCGGTGCCGATGGTGGCGGTGATCCTCTGCTTCGGCGAGCTCAACCGGGCCGAGCCGGACTGCGGCACCTGCTACTCGTGGACGTCGCGCGCCCTCCGCCCCCGCGCCGGGCAGCTCACCGGTTGGATCGTGATCGCGGCCTGTGTGCTGGTGATGACGAACCTGATCCAGATGGCCGCCGTCTACCTGTTCACGGTGCTGGGCGCGGACTCGCTGGCCGAGTCGCGCCTCGCCCAGGCGGTGGCCGGCGTGGCCCTGCTGGCAGCGATGGCCTGGCTCGCCTACCGCGGGATCACCGTGGCCGCCCGGGTGCAGGTGGCGCTGCTGATCGCCGAGCTGCTGGGCCTGGTCTGGTTCGCCGGCGCCGCGCTGCTGGCCGACCCGCTGCCACAGCGCGTCGAGGTCGACCCGTCCTTCTCCGGCGTGGTCGCGGCCTTCCTGGTGGCGGTCTTCCTGTACTGGGGCTGGGACTCGTCCTTCTCGGTCAACGAGGAGTCGACGGAGCCGACCCGGACCCCGGTCGCCGCGGCACTGTGGGCGATGGCCGCACTGGTCGTGCTCTACGCGGGCTTCACCTGGGCGGTGACCCGCTACGCCGGAGCCGGCCTGCTCGCCGAGATCGGCGAGGGCGACCTGACCGCCGTGCTCGCCGACCGGTTGCTCGGCTCGAGCGGCGGCACCCTGCTGGCGGGCGCGATCCTGGCCTCCGCCCTGGCCAGCGCGCAGACCACGATCCTGCCCTCGGCGCGCAGCGTGGTGGCGATGGCCCACCGCGGCGATCTGCCGGCGCCGCTGGGCGCGGTGCAGGCCAACGGCTCGCCGACCGCGGCGACCTGGTCGATCACCGTACTGTCTGCGATCGCCTATGTGGCGTTGGTCTTCAGCAGCGAGGCGATGCTCGCCGACTCGGTCGCCGCGACCGCGCTGCTGGTGGCCGGCTACTACCTGATCACCTGTGCCACCGTGCCGCTCTACTTCGGCCGCGCCGCCTGGCAGCGGCCCTGGCGCCGGATGCTGCTGCCGGTGGCGACCGCCGTCCTGTTCGTGGTGGTGCTGGCCGAGAGCATCCGCGACGCCTCGACCACGACGCTCGCAGTGACCGCGGTCGTCGCTGTGCTCGGCGGTGTCGTGCTCCCATGGGCACGCACGCGTCTCTGGGCCTGACCGCTGGGACCAAGGACCCAGAAGCCGGCGGCCGCTCTGCGCAGAAGATGTCTCGCTCCCACCCGCACGACCCGATGGCACCAACCGCTCACCCTCGCTGGTCGCGCAACCGTCTAGATCATCTCGGCGCGCCCGTACCCAAGGCGGGCTACGTGGAATCTGGGGATCAACGGAAACTCGGCAAGGACTTGCTCTTGACGATCCTCACCATGGGCTCGCAAACCGGTTCGCCACGCTCGAGTCCGTGCTCGCGGGCCTGCCGCGGGCGGCACGCTATCTTGTCCGCACTTACTTGCAGGTGCCTTCTGGCGTGGGGCTGGCTGGATGGATTGGGGACCACGGTTGAGTACATCGAAACCAAGGAATACCTCGCAACCTGAGGTGCGGTTCTGGGGAGGTGTGCTGACCATTGCCGGACTGCTTCTGTGCGCGGCAGCATTCACTGGTGCGGCAGCATTCACCGAGTCCCGTCGAGCCGGCAACTCGGCGGTTTTGCCGCTCGCTTTCATGTCGGCGGGCTGCATCGCACTGGCTCTCGTGGTCGCTGTCGCCGGGGGGCGCATGGGCGCGACCCCGCAGTACCTGTCATGGCGGACCCTGATCTGGCGCACGCGCATACCCGCTATCGAGATCCGCGACCTTGAAGTCGTCACTCGTCCCACGGGCACCTGGACTCGGAGTTGGCCGCTGGTGCGGACTGCTACGGGGGACATCGAGTTGCGCAAGCTTCAGGTCGGCCTTGACAGCACCGACAAACTCCAAGCAGCGCTGGACGAGATGAAGGTGGTGCTGGGGCTCGGCGATGGGGCGGTTCCGGCGTCGGTCGTGCCGCCGTTGCGGGTTCGGCGGCCGACGAGTTGGCTGTTCATCGCTGTGCTGGGGGTTCTGGTGTGGCTGGGTTTCAACTCTTCGTGGGTCGGGCTGGACCTTAGCGGGCCGCTTGCGTTGGTTGTCTTCGGCGTAGGGGCAGCCGTTGTCGGCTACCTGATCTCCTGGTTGCGGGGGAGTTCGGTCGTCATCGACGAGACGTCGGTGCGGCAGGTCGGTGGTACGGAGCGTTCAATTCCGATCGCCGAGGTTGTTGGTTTCCGGGTCGATCGTCGCGCCTCGGGGTTAACTGCTGCGGTGTTGTTGGTCGACACGACGGCTGGCGAAGTGACCTTTGACGGGATGGTGGCGACCTGGGGGCAGACGATGGGCTTGGAGGCCATCGCCACGCAACTCAATGAGCGTTTGCACGGATCACAGAACTGACGAAAAGCGGTCGCGTTCGAACACTATCGGCGTGAGCCATCCGAGCCGACTGTGGCAACAACGGCGGTTGTGCCAAACCTCGAGGTACT
The DNA here is from genome assembly GCF_039528155.1 of Nocardioides dubius. Lineage (NCBI taxonomy): Bacteria > Bacillati > Actinomycetota > Actinomycetes > Propionibacteriales > Nocardioidaceae > Nocardioides > Nocardioides dubius. Next base: position 20,568 of record NZ_BAAALG010000005.1, read on the forward strand.
CGAACATCACGTTGCTCGGCCCGATGCATTACGCCACTTCTTCCGGTCGAGCAACTCGACCTGGGAGACGGTGAACGTTGAGGCGATCCGCAAAGGTGGGTCGATTTCCTCGCTGGACCTGGCAAGGCGCCGGTCAATGCGGCGTAGGTCTGCCTCGTTGCGTTCGGTCCGGTTGCCGATGGGGACTACCGACCGCGCTGCTGATCGGCGTCCGAGACCTCAGGCAGCGCATTGACGACGAACTGCACGATCTCCTCGAGCATCGGGAGCTCACGCAACTCTTCGCTCGCGCGCTCATGCAGGGTCGAGGCCCCCGCATGTCCAGTCTGGACACACTCCTGACAGAGAGCCCACCAGCGCGCGACCGCCCATGATCTCGCCATGGAGCCGTCTCCGAGATTCAGGAACGTGCCTGCTGGTCGACGTCCACAGAAGGCGCACATCTCGCCGCTCAGGTCGCCAGGCCCCTCGGTGCTGGGCATCTGCTCGAAGGACCCTGTCCACTCGACCCCGTCGTCTGCCATGCCTATCTGCCTTACGTTCCGGTCATCGGCCGTGCCCAGTGCTGCGGCCAGTCGCCGCTGTTTGCGTGTCCCACTCGCCTGGTTCGATAGCGCGTGGCCACTCTCGGAACCCGGCCGCGTCGACGTTCGCGGTCCGGCCACTCTACGACCGCTCGGACCATGGGACCTTCGCATACGTCCTGGTCGAGTGACACCTCCCCCGACCCAGCGCTTTTCACGTGGATCTCTTGACCCAGGTGACTGAAACCCACGTGAAAAGCGGCTGGACGACGACGGGTATCAGCGGGCGCTCAGCGCTGGGTGCGCTGGGCGTTGCTGAGCAGGCTGCGCAGGTCGGCCGGCATCCGGTCGTTGGTGGCCGGACCGAACGAGCGCGCGGCGGCGTCCGTCGGCTCGGGCGCCGGCACCGGGTCGCACTTCTGGTCGCTGCGGTTGTTGCCGGGCTTGCGCTTCGGCAGCTTCCCGGTGTCCAGGTAGGCGGCGATGGTGTCGTCGGTGCAGGCGATGCCGGAGAGCGATCCCGAGTGGGTGGTGCCGCCGACGCCCTCGATCAGGTACGACGACGGGAACGCCCGACGGGTCGCCAGCGCGCCGGAGTAGACGGTGGCGGCGTCGTTGGTCTCCGCGATCAGCAGGATCGGCGTCTTGATCCGGTCACCACTGACCCGGACCGCCTTGCGCGACGCGGCCGGCCAGTTCAGGCAGGGCGCGTTGAACCAGGTGTTGCCCCAGGTCAGGAACGGGTGCTTGCGGTGGATCCGCCAGGCGTCGGCCTGGGTCCGCTTCCAGCCCGGCCACTTCGCATCGGTGCACTGCACGGCGTTGTAGACCGCGAAGCCGTTGTCGTCGCCCGGTCCGGCGTACATCGCGATGATGTCGGCGCCGTCGCCGGTCTTCGCCAGCTTGGCGTACGCCTCGCCGATCGCCACCCAGTCGTAGACGTAGTAGCCGGCACTGAGCATCACGTCGGAGAGCTCGTCGGGACCGAGCTTGCCGTCGGCCGCCGGGGCGCGGTCGAGCCTGTCCAGCAGCCGGTAGTAGCCGCGCCGGATCGCACGCCAGTCGGTGCCCAGGGCGAACGTGTCGTCATGGTCGGCCAGCCACCTGAAGTAGGTGTTGATGTTCTTGTCGAACTGGATGTTCTGGTCGAGGTTGGCCTGGTAGAAGGCGTTCTTCGCGTTCAGCACGCCGTCCCAGACGAAGCGGCCGACCCGCTTGGGGTACCTGGTCGCGTAGACCTGGCCGAGGTAGGTGCCGTAGGAGAAGGCGTAGTAGTTGAGCTTCTTGGCTCCGACGGCGGCGCGCAGCGCGTCGAGGTCGGCTGCGACGTCGGTGGTGCGCATGAACGGCAGCAGCGCCTTGGCGTCCGCGCGCGAGCAGTCGCGCGCGTACTTCTTGGTGACCCGCAGCCACCAGCGCTTGGTCCACCTCTTGGTCGGCACGTAGTCGGGCCGGTCGTAGCCGGCACCGGCGTAGTCCGGGTCGCAGCTCAGCGACGGCGTGCTGCTGCCGACGCCACGCGGGTCGAAGCCGTACCAGTCGTACTTGGCGCCGACGCCGTTCGGGATCGCCGCGCCCAGCCGGGCCATGCCGAGGCCGGAGCCGCCGGGACCGCCCGGGTTGCCGACGATGATCCCCTTGTAGTCGGGATCGGTGTGCAGCACGCGGCTGACCGCGATCTGGATCTTCCGGCCGCCGGGGCGGGCGTGGTTCAACGGCACCTCGAGCATGCCGCACTCTGCTCCCGCAGCCTGCAGCCGCGGACTCTCACACTCACCCCAGGTGGGTTCGGCCGGGGTGTACGAGCCTTGGCGGGAACCGGCCTGGTGGGCTGGCGCCGCCTGGGTGGCACTCATCGGCATCAGCAGCCCCGCGGTGACGAGGACCGACGTCGAGATCGTCAGTGCTTTCTTCACGATGTTCAACCTTTCCGAGAGACGGCCGGGGTGAGCCCCGGCCGTCTCCGAGCCTGCACCCGGGCAGCCGGAGTGGTCTACCCCACAATGGGGAACTTCTGCTCCGGCACGCCCCGCACCAGGCGCAGCGACCCCCACCGAGCGGCCATCTACTAACTCCTATAGTAGAGAGGTGACTGCCCCTCGCCTCCGTCCGCTCGGCCGCATCGCCGGCGTCGCCGGACTGCTTCTGCTGCTGCCCCTGCTCGGCCTCTCCCCGGCGTCCGCCCACACCGCGCTGGTGGAGAGCGACCCGGCCGCCGGCGCCACCCTGAGCGAGGCGCCGGCCACGATCGACCTGACCTTCACCGAGCAGATCAGCCCCGACCTCAGTGCGGTCACCCTGCGCGTGGACGGGGCCAAGGCGGTCACCCTCGAGCTCGGATCCGGCGCCCGCCCCGAGGTGGTGCGCGCCAGCGTGCCGGCCGGCGTCGCCGGCGAGAGCTGGACGGTGGCCTACCGGGTCGTCTCCGGCGATGGCCACCCGGTCACCGGCGAGCTCTCCTTCAGCGTCGCCGCGCCCGACGCCGCAGCGTCCTCCACCCCGACGCCGAGCGCGCAGGCCCCGGCCGCCGAGGACGACGCGAGCCCCGGCGTCGAGGAGAGCGACGACACCGAGGACACCTCCACCGGCTGGTGGTGGGCGATCGGCGGCCTGGTGGCCGTGCTGGTGATCGGCCTGGTGCTCTACGCCGGCGGGCGCCGGGG
>NZ_BAAALG010000005.1:23794-36995 GCF_039528155.1 Nocardioides dubius
CGGGCACCGCGCCGAGCAGGCCGCCCCCGCGCCGACGACGGCGCCCGCGAGCCGCGCCCCGGGTCGCCCCCTGGCCGCTGCGGCGCTGGTGCTCTGGACGACGCTCATCGCGCTGGCCGGTGCCGCTCTCACCGACTCGCTGACCGGGGCCACCATCTCCGGGCTTCCCGACCCGGGCCCGATCACCCGCTTCTCGCTGCCCGTCGTCCAGGCCGTGCGCGACGTCGGCGCACTGGTCACCCTGGGCGCGCTGCTGGCGATCGCCACCTGCCTGCCCGGCGTCAAGGACGACGAGCGCCTGCGCGGACCCCGTGCCCGGCTGCTCGCCCTGAGCCAGCTCAGCGCGCTGACCTGGGCGCTCACCTCGCTGCTGCTGATCGCCCTGACCTACTCCGACGCCTCCGGGATCCGGATCGGCGACCCCGGCTTCGCCGACGGAGTCCTGCTCTTCGCCCGCTCCTTCGACCTCGGCACCTACCTGGTCTGGGGTGCCGGACTCGCCACCCTGATCGCGATCGGCGCTACCTTCGTGCAGCGGGTCGGCGGCACCGGCTGGCTGCTCGCGCTCAGTGTGGCCGGGCTGTGGACGCTGGCGCTGACCGGCCACGCCGCCGGCACCGCGAACCACGAGGAGGCGGTCAACTACCAGTTCATCCACCTGCTCGGCATCGGCATCTGGGCCGGCGCCCTGGCCGCGCTGGCGTGGGTCCGCCGCGATCTCAGCGCGGAGCACCTGGCGACGGCGGTGCGCCGGTTCTCGGTGCTGGCCGCCTGGAGCCTGGCCGGCGTCGGGATCTCCGGCGTCCTCGGCGCCGCGCTCCGGATCCCGCGGCTGAGCGACCTGTGGACCGACTACGGCGTGCTGGTCCTGCTCAAGGTCGGCGCCCTGGTGCTGCTCGGGATCGCCGGCTGGTGGCATCGCCGGCACCTGATCGGACGCCTCGCCGACGGTGCACCGCGGGCCTTCGCCCGGCTGGTGAGCGCGGAGCTCGTCGTGCTGTTCGCCGCTGCGGGTCTCGGCGTCGCGCTCAACCGCAGCGCTCCCCCGGCACCGGTCGGCGCGGGCAGCCTGAGCCTGGCCGAGACCGAGCTCGGCCGCCCGTTCCCGCCGGAGCTGACCGGCTCCCGCTGGCTGACCGAGTGGAACATCGACGTCCTCTTCGCCCCGCTCACGCTCCTGCTGGTGGCCAGCTACCTGCTCGCCGTGGTCCGGCTGCGCCGGCGCGGCGACACCTGGCCGTGGGCGCGGACCCTGGCCTGGGTGATCGGCTGGCTGATCTTCTTCTGGGCGACCAGCGGCGCCCCCGCGGTCTACGGCCGGGTGCTCTTCAGCGCGCACATGGTGCAGCACATGACGATCGCGATGGCGGTCCCGGTCTTCCTGGTGCTCGGTGCCCCGATCACGCTGGCGTTGCGCGCTCTCCCGGCGCGCCGCGACGGCAGCCGCGGCATCCGCGAGTGGCTGTTGGCGATCGTGCACTCGCGCCCGGCGGCGGTGCTCACCAACCCGATCGTCGCGGCGGTGATCTTCGTCGTCGGGATGATGGCCTTCTACTACTCGCCGCTGTTCGAGCTCTCGATGCGCGCGCACACCGGTCACGTCCTGATGACCTTCCACTTCCTGCTCAGCGGGTACGTGCTGGTCAGCTGCCTGATCGGCACCGACCCGGGCATCAAGCGCCCCAGCTACCCGCTGCGGCTGCTGCTGATGATGGTCACCTTCGCCTTCCACGCGTTCTTCGCGATCGCGCTGATGGCCAGCGACCAGATCCTGGCCGAGGACTGGTTCGCGATGTTCGACCGCAGCTGGGGCGAGTCGCTGGCCGACGACCAGTACCGCGGCGCCTCGATCGGCTGGGCGTTCGGCGAGCTGCCGTTGGCGATCATCGCGTTGAGCCTGTTGGCGGGCTGGGTCTCCTCGGACCGGCGCGAGCGACGCCGCTTCGACCGCAACGAGGACCGCACCGGCGACCAGGAGCTGGCCGCCTACAACGCCTTCCTGCAGCGGATCGCCGAGGGCACCGAGGGCCGGGGGCGCTCCCGCGAGAGCGTGGTCGCCGAGACTCCCGGGGCCGAGGGCAGCGACACTGCGAGCGAGCCGCGATGAGACCGCTCGGCCAGCTCGAGGCGAAGGTGATGGCGTGCCTGTGGGAGCGCCCGTCGTCGGCCACCGTGCGCGACGTGCTGGAGACCCTGCAGAGCTCGCGCGACGTCGCCTACACGACGGTGATGACGGTGCTCGACAACCTGCATGGCAAGGGCTTCGTCGCGCGGGAGAAGGATGGCCGGGCGTACCGCTACCGCGCGCTGTTGAGCCGCGAGCAGCACACGGCCGGCCTGATCGAAGACGTCCTGGCCCAGAGCCCCGACCGGGGTGCTGTGCTGATGAACTTCGTGGAGCAGATGTCGGAGTCCGACCTCGCCGAGCTCCGGAGCGCGCTCACCCATCTCGAGCGCGGCATGCCCTGATGGCCAGCCTGATGATGCTGGCGCTGGCCTTCCTCGGTGCAACGGTCGGCCCACGGCTGATGCGACTCGGCCGCTGGTCGGCAGCCCCCCGCTGGGGAATCCGAGCCTGGCAGGCATTGTCGATCGCGGTGGCCTCCAGTCTGGTCTTCGCCGGACTGGCCGCCGCCATCCCGGTGCTGGTCACCAACTCCTCGGTCCTGGACGACCTGCCGCTCTCGCCGGCGGCGCTCTGCGAGCACTACGGTCTGCCCGGCGGCACCGTGCTCACCGTGGTCGTCCTGACCGGGACCGCTCTGCTGATCGCCCGGATCGGCTGGTTCTGGCTGGCGCAGAGTCGCGCCACCCGCGCAACGCGACAGGGTCAGCTCTCCCGTCTGGCCCTGATCGGCAGCCCGGAGCCCGCTGGCTACTACCTGCTGACCAGTACTCACCCCTTGGTCTACTGCCTTCCGGGACGGCGGAGCGCGATCGTGGTGACCACGGCCGCGCGGGAGTTGCTCAGCGCCCGCCAGCTCGATCTGGTGCTGGCCCACGAACGGAGCCACCTCCGTGCCCGCCACGACGTCGCCCTCGACTTCGCCGCCGCGCTGCGCCGGGCCTTCGCGCCGATCTCCTTCTTCGCCGTCACCCAGCACCAGATCGCGCGCCTCGCCGAGATGCAGGCGGACGACGACGCCACCAGGAACGGCGGACGGCGCACCTTGGCCTCCGCCCTCCTGACGTTGAGCTTCGCCGTCCCCCAGCCGGGCCTCGGGGCTGGTGCGGTGGCGACCGCCGAGCGGGTACGTCGGCTCTCGCGAACCCCGTCGCCGTGGGGCACCCGGCGCCGGGTGGGTGCCGCGATCACCTCGGCAGCCGTGCTGGTGAGCCCCGCGCTCATGGTCGCGGCGCCGGCCCTGGAAGCCCTTGCCACGCAGTGTTGTGGCACTGCGGCGTCGGTGGCGCTCGGCGCCTGAGCGGCGCGTGCGCTGCTAGATGCCCGCTAGCGCGCGGGGTCCGGCCAGACGTTGATCCGGCAGCTCTGCAAGCCATAGGTCTGCTGCTGCATCACCGGCGCCGGCTGGCCGGCCCCGGGGCAGTCGACATGGGACTCGCCGAGTGCGTGGCCGACCTCGTGGTTGATCAGGTAGGTCCGGTACCTCTCCAGTTCACCGGCGTAGTCATCGGTGCCGACCTCCCAACGCCAGGCGTTGAGGACCACCACGTCACCGTTGCGACACGAGACCTTGCCCAGGGTCAGCAAGGGCGCGCAGAGGGCGTCGGTGGTCCGCGGCGTGGCGAGCACGATCCGGAGGTCCGGCTCATCGGCAACCTGGACGAAGCGAACGCCCTTCGCCCCGGACCAGCCTCGCGGATCACGCAGCGTCCGCATCACCCGCTTCGCGACGGCGTCAGGCTGATGGCGGAGCCCACCTTCGACCTCGATCCGGACGGTCATCGTCTCGGCACCGCTGACGGAGCCGGTCGCATCGTCCAAGATCCGCTTCGCCACCGCGAACGAGCCCGTGCCCAGTGCCGGGACCTCGATCGGCACCAGCCTGACCCGGGGCGCGATCGAGTACGGCGACGTCGGCGCCTGAGCCGGCTCGGGGTTGCCGGGCTCCTCGCCTGCCGAGGTCGATCCTCGGGTAGTGCTCTTCCCCGAGGTGACGGTGGGTTCGGCGTCGTCGGTGCCGCCGTCGCGCTGCGCGAAGCCGGCGGTGGCGACCGCGGCGATCGCCAGACCAGCGCCCAGCCATCGCAGCGGCAGGGGACGCCGAGGGGCCCGATGCCGCGCGCGATCCGCGCGCCGTCCGTGGCGCGATGGTGGCGGCGTCACACCAGGCCCGACCAGTAGTCCCAGAACCGGTCGGTGATCAGCGCGAGCACGATCACGAAGCCCAGCACCAGGATCGGGGCGTGCCACTCTCGCAGCCGTCCGACTGCCGGGTGAGCCTGCACGCGGGCTCCGAACACGCCGTGGGCGGCGTTGTGCAGCGTCAGGTACAGCAGCACGGTCCATCCGGTCGCCCAGACCACCATGCAGTAAGGGCAGAGCGCGCCGATCCGGTAGAGGCTCTGGTGGATCAGCCAGAGCACGAAGGCGAGACCGAGCGTGACGCCGGCCTGGAGCCCGAGCCAGAACCACCGCGGCAGCGCGGCACCACTCGCCACCACCACTCCGACCGTGGTGAGCACGGAGAACCCGACGACACCGAGGATGGGGTTGGGGAAGCCGAAGACGGAGGCCTGCCAGGACTCCATCACCGAACCACAGCTGAGCACCGGGTTGAGGCTGCACGACGGCACGTAGTCGGCGTCCTCGGCCAGCATGATCCGCTCGATCAGCAGCGTCAGCGAAGCGACCACTCCGACCACCCCGCCGAGCGTCAGCCCCAAGCCGAGTCGTCGGTCGGAGAACGCCGGGGTCGCCTCACTCATCGCCCGAGGGCCTCGTCGAGCACCTTCTCGAAGTCCTCGACGTACTGCGGCTGGAAGGGCTTGCCGTTGACGTAGAAGGTCGGGGTGCCGCGGACCTCGAGGCTCTCACCGTCGGCGATATCGCGCTGGATCCGCTCCTTGACCTCGGTGGAGGAGTAGTCGGCGTCGTAGACCGCCATGTCCAGCCCGAGCTCCTCAGCGAAGCCACGGAAGAGGTCGTCGAGTGGCTTGCGCTGCTCGCCCCACTCCTCCTGGGTGGCGAACATCTTGGCGTACATCGCCTCGAACTTGCCCTGGCGTGCAGCCGACTCGACGGAGCGCGCCGCGCGCTCGGAGTTGAAGTGTCCGCGCATCGGGAAGTAGCGGACCACGAAGGTGACCTCGTCGCCGTACTTCTCCCGCATCTCCTCGACGTACGGGTATGCCGCGCGGCAGCCCTCGCACTCGAAGTCCAGGAACTCGACGAAGGTGACCTTGCCGTCGCCCTTCTCGCCGAGGATCCTGCTGTCGGGTCGCACCAGCGCGCTGCGCTCCGCAGCGGTGGACGCCTCCTTCGGGCCGTCGTCGGACTGCATCCAGACGAACCCCACGGTCAGCACGATCAGCGCGGCAACGATCGCCGCCAGCTTGGTCTGTGCGCGCACAAGCCCCATCCCTTCGACATCTACTAAGGGAGATAGTAGATGTCGGGTGGGTGGCTCCGTTCGCCGCCGGTCACATCTGCCGCCCCGGGAACGTCATCACGATGACGGACCTAACCGCGATGATGGGATGACCATGGACCAGACCCTCGCCTTCGAAGCCGAACGACCGCGCTTGGTGCGGGTCGCCGCGCGCATCCTCAACGACAACGCCGAAGCCGAGGACGTCGTCCAGCAGGCCTGGCTGCGGCTCCGATCGACAGAGACCGAGATCGCCAACCTCGGCGGCTGGTTGACCACCGTGACCACGCGGCTCTGCCTGGACCGGCTGCGGGCCAAGGTGCCGACCCCGGCCGACGAGCTGGAGCTCTTCGAGCACGTTCCGGACCCGGCCGAGGAGATCGCGCTCGCCGACACGGTGGGGATCGCCCTCCAGGTGGTGCTGGACCGGCTCAGCCCCGGCGAGCGGGTGGCCTTCGTCCTGCACGACAGTTTCGGGTTCGACTTCACCACGGTCGCGGCGCTGCTCGGCACCTCGCCGACGGCGGCGCGCAAGCTGGCCTCCCGCGCCCGGGCCAAGGTCACCCAGCCAGCCGCCGAGGACGCGCTGGCCGACTGGCAGATCGTCGATGCGTTCATGGCCGCCGCCCGCGAGGGCGACTTCAGCCGGCTCCTCGAACTCCTCGCCCCCGACGTGGTGGTCGACGGTGACGCCGCTGCTGCGGCGATGGGCACTCCGACCTTGAGCGGTCGCGACGAGGTGGCGACCTTCTTCAACGGTGCCGCCCAGGCCGCGTTCTCGGCCTTCGTCGAAGACCGACCGGGCGCGGCCTGGATGCAGCGCGGCAAGCCGCAGGTGGCGTTCGACTTCAGCATCGTCGACGGCCGGGTCGCCGCGATCCGGTTCCGCGCCGAGCCCGAGCTGTTGGCCGCCGTCCGCCTCCGCAAGAACTCAATGTGACCTCAGCGCTGCCATTCGGTCGAATGGTCAGCGCTGAGGTCACATTGGATCAGTCCTCGGGGAGCTCGGCGAACGCCTTCTTCATGTCCCGGTACCAGCCCATCGACTTCACCGGGTGCTTCCACCGGCCCTTCATGTCCTCACGGGCCGGGATGTGCGCCTCGTCGCCGGCCTTGACGGCCTCCTTGAGGTGCCGGTCCTGGGCGTTGATCACGTCGTCGGCGGTCTCCCCCTGGTGGGCGAGGTCGCACGGGCCACCGAGCTGGCGGCAGGTCATGGTCTTCATGGCTTCTCCTTCGGTCATACCTATCTGACGGACCACCCGCCCCCAATGTGACCTCAGCGCGCGGATTCGGCCAATTTTCTTGCTGACAGGTCACATTGAAGGGCTAGGTTGAGGCATGGAACGCAACGAGGCCGCCGACTCGCGGCGCAAGGGCTCCGGGCGCGGCCCGTTCGAGCACTTCGTGGAGCGGGTCAACACCACCGTCAGCAGCGCCCCCTTCTTCTACGTGATCGTCGCTGCCCTGCTGCTCTGGGTGGCGAGCCTGCCGCTCTGGTCGAGCACCACGAAGTGGGAGCTGGCGCTGCATACCGGCTCGTCGGTGCTGTCCTTGCTGCTGCTGGTGCTGTTGCAGAACGCCGGACGGCGCTCGGAGGAGAGCTCCCACGAGAAGCTCAACGTGATCGCCGAGGCACTCTCCGACCTGATGACCTCGCGTGCCCAGGACGATCCGGCGCTCAGCGAGTCCGTGCAGAAACTGCGCGACGCCGTCGGCCTGGAGGAGCGGCACTGATCGAAGGAATCCCGACACCGATGTAACGCCTCGCCCCGGTGACGACAGGTACTGGGTGACATCAGTTGTCGAAAGAGGAGATATCCCCATGCAGAAGTCCACGCGAGTCACCGCCGCCCTGGCCGGCCTCACCCTGTCCTTCGGCGCACTGATGGCGCCTGCCGCCCACGCCACCGAGGCCCCGAAGGAGCCCTGCGCGAAGCAGACCACCCAGGTCGCCAACGCCGAGGACGCCCTGGCCCGCGTGACCGCGGTCTTCGAGAAGCAGGCCACCAAGGTGAAGAAGGCCAAGAAGGCCGTCGTCAAGGCGGACAACCGCAGCGAGAAGGCCAAGGCCAAGCGCGCCCTGGCTGCCGCGAAGGAGAAGAAGGAGCACGCCAAGAAGGCGAAGAAGGCTCAGCTCCAGCGTCTCGCCAAGGCCCAGGCCCGGCTGGCCGACTGCCAGGCCAAGCAGACTCCGGTGGAGACCCCGGCTGCCTGATCACAGCCAACGGGGGAGGCGGCGAAGGGAGACCTTCGCCGCCTCGGCTCATCTCTGGGGCCCTTCGGGGCTCATTCAGCCGCGTGCCTGGTCGACCAGCAGCCGCGCGTGTGTGGTGCCGTCGCGGTTGAGCCGGCGCAGGCCGCGGTGCCGGGCGACGCGCAACGCCACCGGGCTGATCCCGAGCACCGCGGCGGCCTGCTTGGGCTCCATGCCGAGGGCGTCGACCAGGCCGATGCAGTCCCGCTCGCGCTGGGAGAGGGTGGCCAGCACCGAGCGCACCCAGTCGAGGCGCTCGTGGTCGCCGGCGTGGTCCTCGGCCGGCCCGACCGCCTCGGCCAGGTCGTCGGGCTCCTGGGGGGTGGTCGCCCGGCGCTGCGCGGTGCGCTGTGCGTTCGCGGTGAGCTTGCGGGCGATGCCGAAGAGCCAGCCCGCGAACTCCTCGCTGGTGCCCTCGAAGTCGGCGATCTTCGACGCCGCCACGAACCAGGCCTCGCCGGCCACGTCGTCCGCGCTCAGCGCAGCGTCGCCGAGCGGGCGCAGCCGCAGCCACGCCAGCAGCCGCCCGGCATGCTCGGCGTAGAGCTCGCGCCATGCCTCCGGGTCGCCCTGACGGGCCCGGGTCACCGCGCCGTCGTCAGCCATCGCCTGAGGTGTCGTCCGCACGGCCCTGTTCGGGGGTGGCGGCCTGGGTGGGCTTGGGCTTCTGGGTCTTCTCCGGCTTCGCGGGCTTGGCGGGCTTCTCGGCCTGCTTCTGCTGGCCCTTGCCGGAGTCGGGCCGCTCCTTGGTCTTCCCCTTCGCCTTGCCCTGCCCGGCGTCGTCGGAGTTGCCGTTGTCCGCACCCTGTCCGTGCTCGGCGCCCTGGCCGTTCTCGGCGCCCTGGCCCCGGCCGGAGTCTCCGGACGGCGATCCGCCCGGTCCCTCGGGCCGGGTGCGGTCCTTGTCGCCCGGCTGGCGCCCCTGCGGGTCGCCGTCCTGGCTCCCGGAGGTGGCGGAGTCGTCGGGCACCGAGCTCGGCGAGGGCTCGGGCGACCCTGGCCCGCCCGGCGTCTTGGCCGGCGGGGCGGGCTGCTGGCTGGGCAGCCCCGGGACGTCGATGGCCCCGGTCGCCCAGGCACCGCCGACGCCCAGCGCGAAGACGCCCACCGTCGCGGCAGCCAGGGTGGCGCCACGGCGCGGCGCGGCCGACGGCTTGCTGTCGCGGGCCAGCGCTGCCAGCTGCTCGAAGAAGTGGTCCGGCGCGTCGAGGCGCGGGGCGTCCACGCGGAGATCGCGAGGGGAGAGCGTCATGGGAGGGCCGTTCCGAGACTTGTCTGGTCCGCCCCAGCGTACCCGGATCTGTCACTACCATGGGCGCTCCAGCGGACCGGGCCGACGGAGGAACGACGATGAGCACGACCGACCCAGCAGCACAACGCCACGACGAGGTGGTCGGGCAGCGTGGCAGCGCACGGCAGCTGCAGCTCGGCATCGCCGGTCTGGTCCTGCTCGCGGCCGGTGCCGCAGCATTCGGCGTTGCGTTCTCGATCCTGGCCGAGGAGGTGCGCCACACCGTCCTCGACGACGCCTTCGACGACCGGGCCACCCGGCTGACCAGCGCGCCGTGGTCGCTTCCCATCTGCTTCGTCGTGGGCTTCGCCGCCATCGCGCTCGGCGCCCTGCTCTACCGGCGCGCGATCCTGCGCTACCGCGGCGGCGAGCGGCCGTGGCCGCTTCCGGGCGCGACCGGGGTGATCGCCTTCAGCTGCGGCTTCATCGCGCTGGTGCCGCAGTGGCTGGCTCCGGTGGAGGTCGGCAGCTCGCCCGACTCGGTCTTCGGCGGCGAGGCGACCTGGGGCACCGGCTCGTGGATCGCCTACCGCGCCACGATCTGGCTGCCGCTGCTGCTGGTGGTGCTCTCGGCGCTCGCCTGCTGGCGGGCGCTGCGCGCGCACGGCGCGGACCGTTCGGCGGCGCAGGAGCGCGATCGGCTGCTGGCCGTCGGGCGCCGCACGCCGGGGACGGTCCACGAGCTGGCGGTGCGCACCACCTCCGACGACACCGGCCGGCGACGGGTGGTCGGCGCCCTGGTCACAATCCGGTTCACCGACGACGCCGGGACGGCGCGCCATCTGGAGCGCTACGTGTCCGCCAGCACGGTCGAGGTCTCGAGCATCCGCGACGTCGAGGTCCTCTACGACCCGCTGCGACCGGACGCGACGACCTCGATCTTCCTCACCTTCCGTCCGGTGCCGCTGCCGAGCGACTGGGTCGGCCCCACCGCCAAGGAGCGCCGCCGCGCGAGCTGACGCCGTCCGGCTCAGCCTCCGTAGAGGTGCACGCTCGGGCGATAGACGAGCTCCTGGATGTCGCCGTCCAGCGTGGTGGCCGACAGCAGCTCCAGGTCGAAGTCGCCGGCGCCCCCGAAGATCGGGGCGGTGCCACTGCGGCCGCTGATCACCGGGAAGACGGTGACCTGGACCCGGTCGACCAGTCCGGCCGCCAGCAGGGCGTGGTTGAGCCGGAGGCTGCCGTGCGAGCGCATCGGGGCATCCGACTCCGCCTTCAAGCGGGTGACGATCTCCACCGGATCGCCGGCCACCACCGTTGCGTCCGGCCAGTCCTGGGGTCCGGTCAGCGTCGACGAGATCACCGTCGCCGGCAGTGCACACATCCGCTGCACCCATGGGTCGCGGACGTCGGCGTCCTCCGGCGCCCCGGCCAGCATCTCGATGAACTCGACGAAGGTGGTGGCACCGAAGACCATCCGCTGCTCCCCCGCGTACTGCTCGCGGCGGTGGGCGAGCAGCTCGGGCCCCTGCTTGCCCCAGTAGCCGCCCCAGTCGCCGGGCGGCTGGTACGAGCCGTAGCCGTCCAGGGTGGAGAAGATGTCGAAGGTGTACGTGGCGGTCATCGGTCCTCCTGAGGTCGGCGGTCACCCATACCGACCCATGGCACCCGGCGGACTCATCGATCGCCCCTCAGCGCGATGGGCGAAAAGAACAATCACCCCAAAGGGTGAAGATTCTCCTGGACGGGACTGGCTACTCTCCGTCAGTGATCGAGGACGACAGACGAGCCGTTGGTCGCTGAGGGGTCGGGCAGCCTGTCGGATGCGGCGGAGTTCGCCGCCGTCAGTGGGGAGCTGGGGGCACTCACCGACCCGGGACGCACCTGGGAGCGAGTGGCTGAGCTGGTCTTCGACGTGGTTCCTCGAGCGACCTCCTGCGACGCCCTGCTGCGACGGGCGGGCACCTGGGAGTCGATGGTGGCCACCGACGATCTCGTCGTCCGCTGCGGCGCACTTCAGCGCGAGCTGCGCGAGGGCCCGCTCTGGGAGCCGCCGCAGGACCCTGGCGCCTTCCTGGTCAGCGACACCGCGACCGAGCAGCGGTGGCCGCGCTGGTGCCGGCAGCTCGCCGAGCTCGGGGTTCGCTCCGTGCTGGCGATCCAGCTGACGTCGTACCGCGACGAGGGCGACCGGGTGATGGGGTTGATCTCGGTCTATGACCGCGCCGCCGACACCTTCACCCCCGACGACGTCGACCGGGCGCTGGTCTTCGCGACCCACGTAGGCACCGCGCTGACCACCGCCAAGGTGGTGGACCGCCTGGAGACCTCGATCCGGACCCGGCACCTGATCGGCGTCGCGCAGGGCATCCTGATGCAGCGTCACGACCTGAGCGAGGCGGCCGCGTACTCCGCGATCCGGCGCTACGCGGCGGAGCACGGAATCCCGGTCAGCCAGGCGGTGGAGGTGGTCATCGACGGCGGCTCGGATCCGCTGCTGCCGGAGCCGGCGGGCGACGTCGGGGCGTAGTTCGCCGGGCCCCGTAGATTTCCTGGTGCGCCTGAACCGTCGACCCTGTTGAGGAGGACCCGATGTCGACACCCCCACGACCGCCGCGGATCGCGGTGCTGAACGACTACGAGATCGTCGTGGCCGGGATCGCCCGGATGCTCGCCGACCATCCCGAGCACGTCGAGGTGGTCGAGCTCGACACCCGGCGTCCGGCGACCGACGACGTCGACATCGTCCTGTTCGACACCTTCGCGCGCCCCGGCGAGGCCGGTGAGCAGACGCTGAGCCAGCTCGCCGACTCCTCGAGGTCGAAGATCGTGGTCTTCGCCTGGAACACCGACCCGGAGTTGGTGGAGAAGGCCCTCAGTCAGGGTGCCGCCGGCTACCTGTCCAAGGCGCTGAGCGCCGAGCGCCTGGTGGAGGCGCTGCGCGCGGTCCACGACGGCGAGCGGATCGTGGAGACGCCGTCGCCCCGCTCCGCCACCCGGCCCGTCGGCGACTGGCCGGGGCGCGAGGCCGGCCTCGGAGCGCGGGAGAGCGAGGTGCTCGCCCTGATCGCGCGCGGCCTCAGCAACCAGGAGATCGCGCTGGCGCTCTACCTCAGCGTCAACTCGGTGAAGACCCACATCCGCAACGCGTACCGCAAGATCGGCGCCCAGCGCCGCAGCCAAGCCGTGCGCTGGGCCCTGGAGAACGGGTTCGACACCGACCCCGATCGCACCCGCCTCTAGGGTGGGCCGATGCATCCGTTGATCTCGCGTGCGGCCATGACCAGCGCACTCCTGGCACTGGGAGTCGCAGCGCTCGGCGTCGGCCCCGCAGGAGCAGGGCCGATGACCGCCGACCAGACTCCCTCCCACCGCGCCCCGCAGGCGGAGCGGAGCACGACAACGCTGTTCGCAGGCCAGGCCTTGGTGGCCGGCACCTCCCGCTCGGAGCTCACCAACGGCTGGTACACGCTGACGGTGACCTCCGGTGACGTCGAACTTCGGGAGACGATCCCGCTGCCAGGGCGAGACGGCACCAGCTCCACCTCGACCGGCACCTGGTTCCGCACCGACACCACGGGCTGGTTCAGCGCCGAGCGTGACCGCACCAGGTTGCGCCTGCGCCGCAATGGCGACCTTGCCCTGGTCACCTCGCGCGGCCGGCAGCTCTGGCACAGCGGCACGAAGGGCAGCGGCGCCGTCCAGCTCAACGTGCGGGGCAACGGCGCGCTCACTCTCACCACGAAGTCCGGCAAGGTCGTCTGGAGGTCACACAGCGGCCAGACGCAGATGTCCGGCGGGATGCGCTTGAAGCCGGGACAGAAGTTCCGCAACGCCTGGGAGACAGCCTTCTCCGGCGGGAAGGTCACGACGTTGACCATGCAGCGCGACGGCAACCTAGTACAGCGCTGCGGCTCCATGGTCACCTGGCAGTCTCGGACTCACGTCCGGGGTTCTGAGTTGCGCATGTCCCGGACGGGCGTCCTGCGGGTGGTCACCCCGAAGGGACGCGTCGCCTGGCGGGCCAGCGGCGGCCCGAACCGTGACTATGCCTGGTTCAACTCCTCCAGCATGATCATGCAGTCCCTCGACGCCACCGGGATCAAGCTCATCTGGCAGGCGAACACCAAGCTGTGCTGACAACTCAATGTGACCTCAGCG
>NZ_BAAALG010000005.1:37045-39566 GCF_039528155.1 Nocardioides dubius
CGCTGAGGTCACATTGAGCGGGGTCAGGCGTCGGTCTCCCAGCGCAGCAGGTCACCGGGCTGGCACTCCAGCACCTCGCAGAGCGCCTGCAGGGTGGTGAAGCGGATCGCCTTGGCCCGGCCGTTCTTGAGCACCGCGAGGTTGGCCGGGGTGATCCCGATCCGCTCGGCCAAGACGCCTACCGGCATCTTCCGCTTGGCGAGCATCACGTCGATGTCGACGACGATCGGCATCAGATCACCTCGTCCAGCTCGGACTGCAGGTGCTGGGCCTCGACGTCGCGGGCGACCGCCTGGGCCAGAAGCGCACGGAGCACGTAGACCAGCAGGGCGACGCCACCGACCACGAGAGCCAGCCCGCAGATCAGGCCGACCAGCCCCGGCGCCACCTCGTCGCCGGGGGTGGTCCGGTTGGCGGTGCGCGCGACCACCGCGATCGCGAAGACCAGCACCGCTCCGGCGGCGATCGCGGCGATGATCCGGTCCACGTGGCGGAAGGCCTCCTGCGAGAAGACGGTGCCGCGCCGGACCAGCGTGAGCAGGCGCCAGACGCTGACGCCGATCACCTGCAGGCAGGCCACCCCGAGCACGCCGATCGCCACCAGCGAGATCTGCACGCCGCGATGGGCGTCGTCCAGATCGATCCAGAGCAGGGGCATCAGCACCAGCTGCACCACCAGCGAGCCCAGCAAGGCGATCGCGATCACCCCGCGCAGCGTCCTGATCACCCAGCGTTCCATCGCCTGCTCCTGCCGTTCGCGCCGCACACGTCATGCGCCGTTTCACGACAAGGATCTATCGTTTTTCGAGAGATTTCAAGGCTTGGAACCTCATCCGGGCAACTGCGCGAAGCGCACCGAACCACGCATCACCCAGTGACTGGACCGGTCGTAGCGGGGCATCAGCCGCTTGCTGACGCCGCCGAGCCGGTCCACGCCGGGCGTGCTGGCGAAGAAGTAGTCGACCCGGCGGCGGTCTCCCGTGGTCACCGGCATCGCCCGGCAGGCCCGGCGCGCGCCACAGCGCTGGTCGCCCTCCCAGAAGCGGCCGTTGCCGCGGGCCCGGTAGAAGCGGTCGAGAGGCGCGGACTTCGGGGTGTCGTTCAGGTCCCCGGCGAGCACGACCCGCCGGCCGGCGTCGATCTTGGCCGCCAGGATGTCGCGTACCTCGTCTGCGGCCCTGACCCGGTTCTGCCGACCGGACGGCGGCGCACTGCCGTTGTAGTCGAGCGGGAAGTGGGTGGTGCAGACCGTCAGCGCGGGGACCGCGGCACCGCGCAGGTCGGCACAGACCAGGCTGAAGATCCGGCCATCCAGGCCGAACAGCCGGTGCACCTCGGTGCGAGCGAAGCGGTGCCGGGTGACGATCGCGTTGCCCTCCACGCAGCGCGGGGCCGTCGCATGCGCCAGCGTCCACACCACCCGGAACCCCGCCTTGCGAAGCGCCCGCACCTGGCCGCGACAGAGCTCCTGGTAGGTGATCGCGGCGACGCCACCCCAGTCGGCGGCGGCCCACCGGGCCGGCCGGGAGCTGAAGCCGTCGGTGTTGTGGTTGACCACCCTGACCCGCGGCGTCGACCTCGCCGCCGGATCGGCGCCAGCGGCGAGCGGCTCGTGGCCGGACCGCAGGCCTGCCGGCGTCCGCGGGTCACCGACATCACGATCGCCGCCCGAGGACGCCTGCCCGGCCACGGCGAGCAGGGTCAGCGCGCTGACCGCGACGAGTGCAGCGAATCGCGACATGAGCGTCGCCCTTCAGCAGAGGGGGGCGGTCCGCCTCCGGTGCCCGATCGCCAAGGCCCGCAAACCCGGGCCGGTGCCGCGCGCCGTCGTCAGGACGCCGTGTCGCGCCGGGTGAAGGTCAGATGGGTGACGCCGCTCGGCGAGCCCACGCTCTCGACGTCGAAGCCCTCTTGGACCTCCTCCAGCCCGTACCACAGACGCGCGCCGCGACCGAGCACGATCGGCACCACCACCAGATGCAGGTGGTCGATCAGGCCGGCTGCCAGGAAGTCGCGCACGACCGTGGCGCCGCCGCCGATCCGCACGTCGAGCTCGCCGGCCGCCTGCTTGGCCGTGGCCAACGCCTCCGCCGGGCTCGCCTTGAGGAAGTGGAAGACGTTGCCGCCCTCCATCTCCAGCGGCGGCCGCTCGTGCTGGGTGAGCACGTAGACCGGGGTGTGGAAGGGCGGGTTCTCGCCCCACCACCCGCGCCAGCTCGGGTCGTCGGCCCAGCCGGGCGGGCCGAACTTGTTCGCGCCCATGATCTCGGCACCGATCCCGTCGCTGTGCCGGACGGCGAAGGCGTTGTCGACGCCGTCGCTGCCCTGCTCACTCCAGAACCGGGTGGCCATCATCCACTGGTGGAGCCGTTGCCCGGCATGGCCGAACGGCGTCTCGAAGGACTGCGGCTCGCCGGCCGCGAAGCCGTCGAGGGAGATCGAGAAGTTGTGGACCCGGGTCCGCTGCATGCGCTGCTCCTTAGGGGGACTGACGGGGTAGACCGCACGAGCCTCGCAGAGT
>NZ_BAAALG010000005.1:39615-54238 GCF_039528155.1 Nocardioides dubius
CGTTCCGGTGCTGGCTACTCGTCAGCCGAGGACGACGTAGTTGGAGGTGAAGGCGTTGCCGACGGCGCCGGGGCCGTCAGCCAGGATCGCGCGCATCTCGACCGTGCGGTTCATCGTGCACCCGCCGGCCTGGCAGGCCGGGTCCTTGATGTAGCCGTAGGAGCCATTGGGACTGCTCGACTCGATCGTGAACGGGAGCCAGTCGCCGCCATCGAGGCGCACCTCGTAGCTCACCGCGCCCGGGACCTCGAAGAAGAACGCGGAGGTCCAGTACTGGCTCTGCGAGTAGTAGGACTCGGAGCGGTAGACCTGCGGTCCGGGCGCGGCGATGGTGACCGCGTTGCTGGTCGAGGCCTCGCCGGTGCCGATCATGTTGATCGCACGCAGCTGGTAGACGTGCGTGCCGGGGGTCTGGTTCTGGAGGGTCAGGCTGCCGTAGGTCGGCGACACATAGCCCCAGTCGCCCTCGTCGATCTTCAGCTCATAGCCCCAGATCTCGAGGCCGTTCCCGGCAGGCAGGTTGAAGTTCAGGATCACCTGGGTGCCGGAGGCGGTGGCGACCAGGTTGGTCGGGGCACCCGGCAGGTCGGCCACGACGCTGTCGATGCCGTTGGACGGCGCACCCGCACCGACCTTGTTGACCGCACGCACCTGGACCTCGACCTCTGCCAGGGTGGTCAGGCCCCAGAGGTCGCCGCGGATCAGGTCCTCGCCGCAATCGGCCAGGCAGGCCGACGGGCCGGAGGCCGCCATCCGGCGGGGCGCGGAGGTCACCGGGCTCCACGCCCCGCCGGTGCTCACCTGATAGCCGGTGATGGGCGAGCCGCCATCGGTCTGCGGGGCACGGAAGGCGTAGCGGAACCCGTTGCGGACCTGGTCCACGTAGACCAGCTCGGGAGCACCCGGCACCTGTGCCTGCGGTGCGGCCGGCTTGGCGCCGGTCATCTCGATCACGACGCGACGGTTCAGCTTGCGCTGGGCGACGGTGCCGCCGACCACGGCGGGCCGGGTCGAGCCGTAGCCGACGGAGTTCGCCTTCAGTCCGGAGACGTTGGCCACGAGCTGGCCACAGACCGCCGCAGCACGCTTCTTGGCGAGCTCGCGGTTGCGGCTCTTGGAGCCGGAGTGGTCGGTGTAGCCCTCGCAGCGGACGCTGGTGGCGTTGCCCAGCGACGTACCGAGCGTGGTGAGCTGCCGCTTGGCGGCCGCCGTCAGCTTCGGCGAGTTGCGCGCGAAGAGGCCGTCGCCGTCGAGGGTGACGGCCTGGCCCTTGGCCAGCTGGTGGCCGGCTGCCTTGCGGATCGGCACTGCCAGCGAGCCGGACCGGGTGCGGTAGACGGCGCGCGTCTCGCGCAGCTTGCCGCGGTAGGCCTTGGGGTTGTTGGGCACGGCGATCTGCGCCTTGCGCTGCGCGGGAGTCCGCGGGTCGACGAACCAGGACGACGACGCGGGGGCCGCCGCACGCGACGCCGTGGCGGCGTCCTGCGACGGCGCGGCGACCGCGCTGGTGGCGAGGGTTGCGGTGACGGCGACGGCGAGGCCACCGACGGCCGCGGTCAGTGCCGCAGCCTTGCGAACGAGGGAGGTGCGAGACATGGTGAACCATTCGTTGACGACAGGAAGGCCGCCCCCGAGCGGCGTGCCTATCCGCACCATCGGCGGCTCACGGCCGGACCTGAGACTGGCCTAGTTCACCTGGTGCCACTCGTCGCGGCACGTTGTCCGCAGACGTCAGTCGCAGGCGTCATTCACAGACGGGGCCCCGGCGCGGTCCGGCGCAGCCACCCGCAGCAGCGCCTCAGCGCTCCGGACGCGGCCAGGGCCGGCCCTCGCGGCGCTCGACGTCGGAGTTGAACCGGTGCAGCAGGGCGGCGAAGGTGGTCACGTCGTCGCCGGACCACTCCTGGAGGATGGTGCGCAGGCCGCGGCGCTTGATGTCACGGTCGCCGTTCAGCAGTTCCAGACCGTGCGGCGTCAGCTCGAACTTGCGGGCGATGCCGCCGTCCGGGTCGGGGATCCGGCGGATCAGGTCCTTGCGCATCATCGCGGCGGTCTGCCGGTTGAGCGTGGAGGCGTCGAGCGCGAACGCGGCAGTCATCTGCGGAATGGAGAGCGGTCCGTCGATCTCGATCCGGCTCATCAGCGTGTAGGCGCTGCGATCGAGTGAGAGCACCGTGTGCTCGGGATGGTTCTGGGGCGACATCTGCCGCCCCATCAGCATGCCCTCGAACTCGATCGCGTCGAGTGCGTTCTCGACGTCCAGAGGCAACTCGTCCCGCTGCATGGCGAAAGTGTAACAGCCACATTTTGTGGGTTGTGCAACCCATGTGTATCGTACACATCCATGACCGCAACAACCCCTCACAGCGACGTGCACGCGCCCCCGGCTCCGCCGGTGCGGGCCGGTGCGATCGTCTTCGTTCTTGCCTTCGCAGGCATCACCGCGGCGCTCATGCAGACCCTCGTCGTGCCGCTCCTCCTGGAGCTTCCCGACCTGCTCGACACCACGACCTCCAACGCCGCCTGGGTGGTCACCGTCACCCTGCTCACCGCGGGTGTCGCGACCCCGGTCAGCGGCCGCCTCGGCGACCTCTACGGCAAGCGCCGGGTGATGCTGGTCTGTGCCAGCGTCCTGGTCGTCGGCTCGCTGATCTGCGCACTCTCCTCGACCGTGGTGCCGATGATCGTCGGCCGCGGCCTGCAGGGCGTCGGCATGGGCATCGTCCCGCTGGGCATCAGCGCTCTCAAGGAGCTGCTCCCGCCGGAGAAGCTGGGCTCCTCGATCGCGCTGATGAGCGCGTCGATGGGCGTCGGCGGCGCCCTCGGCCTGCCGGTCGCGGCGGCGGTCGCCGAGCACTCGGACTGGCACACCCTGTTCTGGGGCGCCACCGGCCTGGCTGTGATCGTCACCGTGCTGATCGCGACCCTGGTCCCGGCCACGCCGGCCCAGGCGAAGGGCAAGTTCGACCCGATCGGCGCGATCGGCCTCGGCGCGGGCCTGGTCTGCCTGCTGCTCGGCGTCTCGAAGGGTGCCGACTGGGGCTGGAGCGACCCGCTCACCCTCGCCTGCCTGATCGCTGCGCCGATCCTCTTCGTGGCCTGGGGCTTCTGGGAGCTGCGGGTCAGCGACCCGCTGGTCGACCTGCGGGTGACCGCGCGGCCCGTCGTCCTGCTCACCAACGCCGCCGCGCTCGTCGTCGGCTTCGCGATGTACGCCCAGTCGCTGATCCTGCCGCAGTTGCTGCAGATGCCCGAGGAGACCGGCTACGGCCTCGGCCAGAGCATGCTCGCGATGGGCCTGTGGATGCTGCCCGGCGGCTTCATGATGATGCTGGTCTCGCCGCTCGGCGCCAAGCTCTCCGCGGCCCGCAACCCCAAGGTGACGCTGACCCTCGGTGCCGCGATCGTCGCCGTCGGCTACCTGATGGCCGCGATGCTGATGGGCCACACCTGGGGCATCACCCTCTCGGTGATGGTGATCAGCTCCGGCATCGGCTTCGCCTACGGTGCGATGCCCGCCCTGATCATGGGCTCGGTGCCGATGAGCGAGATCGGCTCGGCGAACAGCTTCAACACCCTGATGCGCTCGGTCGGCACCTCGATCGCCGGTGCCGTGGTGGGCGTTGTGCTGGCCCAGATGACCCACGACTACGGCGGCTACGAGCTGACCTCGGAGACCGGCTTCCGCACCGGACTGCTGATCGGTGCCGGCGTCGCGTTGGTCGCCGCCCTGGTCGCCGCGACCATCCCGACCAAGGCCGCCATCGAGGCCGCGGAGCACATCGAGCACCCCGCCTAACACCCCCGCTCAATGTGAGTGCAGCGCTGGAGATCGGTCCGATCTCCAGCGCTGCACTCACATTGAGCGGCTTGGGGGCGCCGCCGGCTAGCCCAGCGCGGAGCGGAGCAGCTCCCACGACGGGCTCGGGTCGTCGGCGGACCGGCGCTGGATGACCTGAAGCGCCAGATCCCGCAGCTCGGCGCCCACCCGACCGGTGCCCTTGATCTCGGCGAAGGCCCCCGCGATCACGACGTCGTCATGCTCGTACGGGTCATCTTCGGCGAGCGCCGCCAGCGACTCGTATCCCCCGTCAACGACGAACGCGTTCACGAACGCCAGCGCATCGACGGGCCTCTGCTCCAGGTAGTCGGCGAGCAGATCGAAGCCGGCATCGTTGCCGTGCGGGCCCGCGTCGTCGGCGGGATCCCAGAAGAGCGGGTCGTCAAGCAGCTCGCGGGCATTCGGCGCATAGAGCGACCAGTCGACGTCGAGTTGGTCCCACTCGGACATCGCACTCCACTCCTCACGCTTACCATCCCAGAGCCGGCGAATGGCCTCCTCCAACTCCGCAGCCGTAGCGGGCAGCTCATCGATCCGCTGCGCGAGGTGGGCACTGAACGCGGCGTAATCGAAATCGTCGGCCTTCTTCAACCGACGCTCGAGCGCGCCCAGCGCACCCACGATCTCGTGTGCCACCCGAGAGAACGCGACAGGCTCTACCGCGTAGGGTCCGAGATCCTCCCGGAAGACATCGAGATCCGAAACCTCACTGACGACCCGGACGTCGACGCGCGCGGCCTGGCGCCGGAACGTGAGCCGATTGCCCTTGGCCCGCTCCTGGTCGTGGAAGCGGCCCCACTCGGGATGATCCGGAGTGATCGCACCCTCGATCGCGAGTGCTTCCAGCCAGGCCTGCTCCTCGGCCTCGCTGAAGGGCGCGTCGATCGCGCGCGACCGTGCGGCCCGAGGCTCGTTGCGCACCAGAAGGTCGACCTCGATCTTCCGGATCGCCGCGCCCACGGCAGGCATCCCCTCGGCGAGGAACGCGCCTGCCCAGTGACTCGCGCCGCCGTGGGCCGAGCTCGCCATCACCTCGATCCGCACGCTCATCCGGCCAGCGCAGCCTTCACGTAGGCGACGATCGCGTTGGCGTGACCGTGGCCGAGGCTGTGCTCCTCCTTGAGCCAGGCCACGACCTCCATGTGCTTCGCCGCGTCGAGCCGCTCCACGACGAGGTCCAGCCACTCCTGGATCGGCCGGCCGTAGGTCTTCTCGATGCTGGGGAAGTAGGACGCAGGGCCCTTGACCTTCTCCCCCGGCGCGACCTGCGGGGCACTCACCCGATGCTCACTCATGCTCGGCAACGTAGCAGCGGGGCCTGCAGCCACAGCCGAGATGGTGGAGGATCGCTGTCGCCAGGTGACAGCGATGCTCCACTGTCTTTGCTGGTGCTAGGACTTCACCGTGGCCGGGATGATCCGCGATGCGCCGTTGTCGGCCTCGATCAGAATCCGCGACACGTCGTCCGGGTGGGCAGGGTCGAACCAGAGTGTCGCCATCTCGCCCACGCCGAGCGGGCGGCCCGGTGCCTGCAGCGCACCCGTGCGCACCCAGCGCTGCGCCCCGGCGTTGTCGTAGAACATGACCGTGAGCGTGGCGATCTTGGGGTTGGGGCTCGGCGCGAACGCCGCGAGGCCGTCGTCGGTGATCGTCGCCTCGACCTGCCGCCCCGACCGCAGCCGAACCCGCCTCGCAGCACCTCGCCGGCGCCGGGCTCCGGCCAGCAGGGTGAGCGCCGCGACGATCAGTGCCAGCGCCGCCGGCACTGCCCAGGCCCACTGCGGGACGTCGTCACCCTGAGCCCGCACCAGGACAGCGGCCGCGCCACAGGCGAGCATCGCCGCCAGCAGCACCCCTCCACCGACCCGAGGTGCCGCCACCCCGGCCACCGCAGCACGCATCGACCAGGTGGTCGCCAGAAGGAACGCGGCGAAGCAGATGATGCCTGCGGGGATCACGGCGAGGACCCAGAGCGGGCCCGACTGCGCGTCCACCCCCGCCACCACCCAGCCGAGGACAGTGGCCGCGACGGCAGCCACCGCAAGCACGACGAACTGCACCAGCGCCGATGCTCCCCGCTGCGAGCGGGCGGTGATCCGGTCGGCCGTGCTGATCGGCTGCTGAGTGCTCATGCCGACATCCTGCCGCGCGTCCCCGCTCAATGTGACCCCAGCGCTGGTTATCGGCCGAATTCCCAGCGCTGAGCTCACATTGAGCGGGGTGGGGACGGTCGGACGCCGCCGTAGATGCCGCGCCGCACCACGAACCGCTGCAGCACCGGGTCCACGCTCCAGACGGGGAAGCGGAACGCCCGGCCGTTGGGGGCGAAGACCTGCAGCCCGTCGGCCTGGGCTCCCAGCACCGAGCCCCAGCGACGGCCCGGCGGGCGGTACGCGCGCAGCCGGCGGCCGAGCAGGTGCGCCCGCACGTTGGCCGCGACCAGCTTGTGCCCCTGGTTGCGCGCGGAGGTGCGCAGCGGATCGGTCGCGGCGACGTCACCGACCGCGAAGACGCCGTCCGCGCCAGGCACCTGCAAGGTGGGCGCGACGCGGACGAAGCCCTGCTCGTCCAGGAGATCCTCGGGCAGCCAGGACGTGTGCGGTCGCACCGCGCCGACCGCCCAGACCACGGCGTCAGCCTCGGCGTCCGGCTGGCCGCTGGACCACCGGATCGGACCACCGGCCAACTCCCCCGATGCGGACGCCGGCACCACCGCGCGATGGTTCGGGTGAAGGGCGACGCCCAACCCCTGCAGGCGATCGGCGACCTGCGACCAGACCCGGTGATGATGGTGCGGCAGCGCGCGCTCGCGCGGGAAGTACAGGTGGACTGTCTTCTCCGGCCACCGCTCCGCCACCTGCGCGGCCGTGCTCGCGGCAGCCGGGCCGCCGCCGACGATCGCCACCGTCGCAGCGCTCGCGATCCGCCGGTGCGCCGCAGCGAGTGCGTGATCGATCTGTCCGGCGCCCTGGAGACGGGGGTCGCGCCAGAACCCATTGCTGACGCCGGTGGCGATCACCAAGGCGTCGTAAGGCTCCTCGCTCTCGATGCCGGCGTCGTCACGCAGGCGCAGGGTCCGAGCCGCGACGTCCAGGCCGATCGCGCTCCCCTGCACGATCCGCACGCCGTCCAGCCCACGGAACCGGTCGAAGTCGATGCGGTAGTCACGCTGCCACCGCTCGGGGCGCGCCAGGCGCAGGCCCAGCTCCTGGCCACTCAGCCAGCCGGGCTTGGTACTGATCGCGACGACGTCGGCGAACCGCGCGAGCCGGATCGCGCTCAGCACCCCGGTGTCGCCGAGTCCGGCGACGACCACCCGTGGTCGGGTCACCCCGGCACCTTGCGCGGCGGGCGCGGGACGAACCGCGCCACTCGGCGGACGACGTCCGCGTACTCGGGGCGCCGCTCGAGGCTGCGCTTCTCCATCATCGGGATGCTCGCGGTCTGCAGGAGCACCGCCATCGCCACCGCCCCGAGCAGGACCCACCAGCTCCCCGGCGCGGCGGCAAGCCCGAAGAGCCCGAAGGAGAGCCAGACCCCGAACTCACCGAAGTAGTTGGGGTGTCGCGACCAGGACCAGACGCCGCGATCCATCACCGCGCCGGGTGTGCGGGTCGCGACGAACCGGTGCATCTGCGCGTCGGCGACCGTCTCCAGCGTGATCGCACCCATGCCCACGGCGAAGGCGACCAGGTCGAGCCAGCCGAGCGGCTCTTCGGCCCGGGTGGCGACGACGTAGACCGGGACCATCGCTGCGAAGACCTGGAGCGTCGGGATGACGTGGATCGCCAACAGGTCGGCGACGAGCTCGGCCCGGCCCGCCTTGGCGCGGAGCAGGGGGTAGCGCCAGTCCTCGTGATGCAGACCGGGGAACCCGTAGAGCCAGTTGCCGGTCAGCCGGATCGCCCAGACCAGCATCACCGTCATCATCAGCCACCAGCGCGCATCGGAGACGCCGGCGTCGGCAGCCAGCCACCAGTAGAACGCGAGCAGCGGTGGCGCCACGCTCCACCAGGCGTCGTAGAAGCTGGAGTTGCGGTGCATCCGGCTCGCGCCGAAGATCACCAGCGTCGCGATCAGGTCGGCGATCAGTCCGTCGAGCCACAGCCTGGAGGTGTCGGCACCCCAGACCAGCCACGCGATCCCGGCCCCGATCGCGGCCACGTAGGCGACCCCGACCCGGGTCAGCGACTCCGCTCTGCTCATCTTCGAACTGTAACCAGTTCTACTCCGTGGCGGAGCAGGTTCAGGTGGGCAGGATGCTCAGTCGTCGAGCATCGCGCCGTGCACGATCCGGTCGACCTCGATCCGGATCGCGATCCGGCGCTCGTCCGGAGTGGGCTGACGGCGGTAGCGCTGGGCATAGAGCTCGATCGCGCGATCCCGGGACGCGGCGTCACGCAGCACGGTGGCGCTCCCCTCGATGGTGGACCAGCGCGGGCCGTCGACCTGGCAGACGGCGACGTGGGCCGCGCCGTCCGCGGCCTCGACGTTGCGCACCTTGCGCGAGCCGTCGCGGGTGATGATCCAGGCGCAGTGCTGCACCGGGTCGAGGGTGACGCCGACCGGCACCACGTGCGGTCGGCCGTCGGGGCGCAGCGTGGTGAGGGTGTTCAGCTGGTACTCGGCGTAGAACTCGGACAGCTTCGCCGGGAACGCGTCCCAGCCGGGCACGAAGATGCTCATGCGGTCATTCTCCCGGCACCGGGTTAGGTGGCACGTGGCTCCCAGCATGTGGGAGCCAGCCGCCACCTAGTGGCAGTCACGGTCGCAGGGCGGCGCTCAGGGCGACCAACGTGTCGTCGACGACGCGGTAGAAGGCCCACTTGCCGCGCTGCTCGCGGACCACGATGCCGGCGTCGACGAGCTGCTTCATATGGTGCGAGACGGTGGGCTGCGAGAGCCCGACGGGCTCGACGAGGTCGCAGATGCAGGCCTCGCGCTCGGGCTGCGCGGCGATCAGCGAGAGCAGCCGCACCCGGGTCGGGTCGCCGAGCGCCTTGAACATCCGCGCCAACCGCTCGGCCTCGTCGACCTCGAGCACCCCACCGGTGACCGTGGAGCAGCAGGCCTGGGTGGCGTCGAGGAGCGGCAGCGGCGAGGTCATGGGGGCGAGCCTACCCGTTCCATTGACAAACGTCGATGCATCGAGAAGGATCGATGCATCGACGATCGCCTATCTGACAGGAGAAGTGCCATGGCCACCCCCGAGGACGTCCGCGAGCAGGTCCGGGCCCGCTACGCCGAGGCGGCCATCGCCGTCACCGGCGGCACCACCAACGCCGAGCTCAACGACGCCCTGCAGCTGGCCGACGACTGCGGCACCTCCTCCTGTTGCAGCGGCAACGTCGAGGTCGACGACTCGTTCGGCGCCGTGCTCTACAGCAGCGACGAGCAGGGCGAGCTGCCCGCCGAGGCCGTCGCCGCCAGCCTGGGCTGCGGCAACCCGACCGCGGTCGCCGCGCTCCGCGAGGGCGAGCGGGTGCTCGACCTCGGCTCGGGCGGCGGCATCGACGTGCTGCTCTCGGCCCGCCGGGTCGGTGAGACCGGCTTCGCCTACGGCGTCGACATGACCGAGGAGATGCTGGAGCTGGCCCGCGCCAACGCCGCCAAGGCCGGTGCCACCAACGTCGAGTTCCTGCACGGCACCATCGAGGACGTCCCGCTGCCCGACCAGGCCGTCGACGTCGTGATCTCCAACTGCGTCGTCAATCTCTCGCCCCACAAGGAGAAAGTCCTCGCCGAGATGTTCCGGGTGCTGACCCCGGGCGGCCGGATCGGCATCTCGGACGTCGTCGCCGAGGACCACCTCACCCCAGCCGACCGCGCCGAGCGCGGCTCCTACGTGGGCTGCATCGCCGGTGCGCTGTCGCGCGCGGAGTACCTCGACGGACTGCGCGCCGCCGGGTTCGCGGACGCCGAAGTGGAGTTCACCCACGAGGCCGTGCCCGGCATGCACGGCGCGATCATCCGCGCCACCAAGCCGGCGTGAGCGCCACCGTCGCCGCGCCGTCCCCGGCCCGGCTCTCCACGCTCGACAAGTACCTGGCCGTCTGGATCGGCCTGGCCATGCTGGCCGGGCTGCTGCTCGGGCGTTGGGTGCCCGCCGTCGCCGACGCCCTGAACGCGGTCACCATCGGCTCGGTCTCGCTGCCGATCGCGGTCGGCCTGCTGGTGATGATGTATCCGGTGCTGGCGAAGGTCCGCTACGACGAGATCGGCGACGTCGCCCGCGACCGGCGCACGATGGTGCTGTCGTTGGTGCTGAACTGGGTCGTCGGCCCGGCGATGATGTTCGCGCTCGCCTGGATCTTCCTGGCCGATCTGCCGGAGTACCGGACCGGCCTGATCATCGTCGGCCTGGCGCGCTGCATCGCCATGGTGATCATCTGGAACGACCTCGCCTGCGGCGACCGCGAGGCCGCGGCCGTGCTGGTGGCGCTCAACTCCGTCTTCCAGGTGGTGGCCTTCGCCTTGCTGGGTTGGCTCTACCTCGACCTGCTGCCCGGCTGGCTCGGCCTCTCCAGCACCGGCCTGGACGTCTCGCCCCTGGAGATCGCCGGCAGCGTGCTGATCTTCCTCGGCATCCCGTTGGCCGCCGGCTTCGCGACCCGTCGCATCGGCGAGGCGCGGATCGGCCGCGAGCGCTACGAGAGCGACTTCCTGCCGAGGATCGGCCCGTGGGCCCTGTACGGCCTGCTCTTCACCATCGTCGTCCTCTTCGCCCTGCAGGGCGAGGCGATCACCGACCAGCCGCTCGACGTCGCGCGGATCGCCGTCCCGCTGGTGATCTACTTCGCGCTGATGTGGGGCGGCTCGATGCTGATCGCGCACCGGGTCGGGTTGAGCTACCCACGCGCCACCAGCGTCGCCTTCACCGCGGCCGGCAACAACTTCGAGCTCGCGATCGCGGTGGCGATCGCCGTCTTCGGCGCCACCAGCGGCCAAGCCCTGGCGGGCGTGGTCGGCCCGTTGATCGAGGTGCCGATCCTGGTCGGGCTGGTCTACGTCAGCCTCTGGAGCCGCCGCTTCTTCGCCGAATCGCCTGCTGCACAAGGAGAACAGTGAGCACCACCATCCCCACCATCGTCTTCGCCTGCCGCGCCAACGGCGGCCGCTCGGTGGCCTCGCGCCTGCTCACCGAGCACTATGCCCAGGGGCGCGTGGTCGCGCTCTCCGCCGGCACCGAGCCGGGCGAGCAGATCCATCCGGAGGTCGCCGCGGTGCTGGAGCAGCTCGGCCTGGACACCTCGCGCGAGCGCCCGACGCTGCTCACCGCCGAGATGATCGCGGCCAGCGACCTGGTGATCACTCAGGGCTGTGGCGAGAACTGCCCCTACGTCCCGGGCGCCACCTACCGCGACTGGCCGCTGGACGACCCCAAGGGGCGCAGCGACGCCGAGGTGCGGGCGATCATCGCCGACATCGACGCCCGGGTGCGCGCCCTGCTGGCCGAGCTGGCGCCAGACCTCGTCCTCCCCCTCAATGTGACCTGAGGGCGCCTCGGCGGGGCAATTTCGCGCGCTCAGCTCACATTGGGACCGAGACTCACGGCTCGGCGACGATCTGCGACGATGCGGCGAGAGAACGCTGACCAGTACGGAGTGACGGATGACATCGACGCAGCAGGCGGACGCCGGGCGCACCAGCGAGCTGCCCAAGTGGGCGCGGGGCAACTCCCACCGCGGCGGGCCGGGCTTCGGTGAGCTGATCGAGCAGGTCCGCTCGGTGATGGATGCGTCCCGGTTCATCGCCCCCGGCGACGACGTGGCTCGCGAGCTGACCGCCGACCTGAGCCGGATCGTCGAGCGGATGCAGGCGATCGCCGTCCCCGTGGACGACGCCGCCGCCGACTCGCGCGAGGACCTGCCGGCCCGCGGCAACCCGTCACTGCCGCCGTTCGAGATCATCGACCTGGGCTCCGAGGGCGTCGTCGCCGAGATCGTGTTCCGGGCCTTCCACCTCGGTCGCCTCTCCGCGCACGGCGGCAACATCTCGCTGCTCTTCGACGAGCTCGCCGGCTACGCCACCATGCACCGGGTCACCAGCGGCTTCGCCCGCACCGCCTTCCTGAAGGTCGACTACCGCTCACTCACCCCGATCGACCGGCCACTGCGCGCGCGGGTCTGGGTCGAGGAGATCGACGGCCGCAAGCTGCACGTGCTGGGCACCCTGCATGACGGCGACCGGCTCTGTGCCGACATGACCGCACTCTTCATCCAGGTCCCCGACGCATAGCCCGAGGGGGATATTTCTGCACCCTCGGCCGCTAGGGGCGGAGCGCGGCCAGGCCGTCCAGCACCCGGGCCAGGCCGAAGCTCCAGGCCAGCGAGGGCTCACCGACGCCCCCCATGGCCTCGCCGGCGGCGGCGCCGACCCGTTGCGCCAGCGGGAAGTCGTCGCCCAGGTAGCCGGCCAGCCGCGGTCCCCACTGCGGCCAGCTCGCGGCGAGCTCGCCGGCATGCGGCTGTGGGCGCAGCGCACGGGCGCTGGCCCGCACGAAGTCGAGGACGAAGGTGAGCGCGGCATCGGTGGCGACGTCGTCCAGGCCGAGGGGCGCCAGCGCGGCGAGCTCGTGGTCGTACTTGGCGATCGTGCCCGGCCCGAGCGCGCTGCGGTCGTCGGCGATCTCCAGCAGCCACGGGTGACGACGCAGCAGGTCGAGGTTCGCCTCGGCCAGCAGGCGCACCTGCTCGCGCCAGTCGGCTGACGGCGACGCCCCGCCCTCCGGCGCCGGAGCGGCCGAGCCGTGCGCGACGTCCGCCATCAGCACGAGCAGGTCGTCGCGAGTGTTGACGTGCGTGTAGATCGACATCGTGGAGACGCCGAGGTCGGCAGCAAGGCGGCGGATCGTCACCGCACCCAGCCCGTCGGCGTCGGCGAGGCGGATCGCCGCCTCCACCACGGAGCCGGTCGAGATCCGCGCACGCGGCCCCCGGGCGCCCCCGCTCGGGGCGTCGGGGTGGTCGCGCCACAGCAGGTCGATCAGCTCACGGGGCACGACTTCTCCATGCCGGGAATCTTTTCATGACACTGTACGTTGTACGGCGTACGTAGTTAATTCAGCACAAAGGGGAACCATGAACATCACCGCCTCCGCCATCTCGCTCAACGTCCCCGACCCGGCCGCCTCGGCCCGCTTCGCCGCCCAGCTCGGCTTCACCGAGGCGATGTCCTCCGACGGCTTCGTCTCGCTTGCCCACCCCAGCGCCGGGGTCAACGTGATCTTCCTGCAGACCGGCCTGGCCACCTTCAAGCCGGCCCGGATCGCCGGATCCGCCGGCCAGGGCACACTGCTCGCCTTCGAGGTGGACGACCTCGATGCCGAGTTCGCCCGGATCGCCGCCACCGGGGCAGAGGTCGTCACCGCGCCGGAGACCGAGCCGTGGGGCGAGCGCTACTGCCAGTTCGCCGACGACAACGGCATCGTGTGGCAGCTCGTGCAGTGGGTCCACTCCCCCGACGCCTGACCCCAATGTGACCGCAGCGCTGCTCTTCCGAAGGAATTGCAGCGCTGCGGTCACATTGAGCGGGGGGTCAGCCGACCAGCCACTTGTCCGGCCCGAAGACCTCGTAGCGGATCGCGTCGCCGTCCACGCCCTTGGCGACCAGCCCGGCATGCACCGACTCCATGAACGGCTGCGGGCCGCACAGGTAGATCTGCGCATCGGCGGGCACCGCGACCGCGTCGAGGTCGACCAGCCCCGCCGCGAGGTCGGCCCGCGGCGCACGCGTGCCGAGGTCCTCGTACCAGCGGACCAGGGTGGCGCCGTCGATGGTGGCGACCAGCTCCTTGAGGTCGCGGCGCAGCGCGTGCCGCGACGGCGAGCGGTCGGCGTGCAGCACCGTCACCGGACGACGGCTGCCCGCGTTGCTGAGGTGGTGCAGCATCCCGATCATCGGCGTGGTGCCGATGCCGGCCGAGATCAGCACCACCGGAGCCTCGGAGTCGTCGAGGATCAGGTCGCCGAACGGCGGCGAGACCTGCAAGGTGTCGCCCTCGAAGACGTTGCGGTGCAGGAAGTTCGACACCTCGCCCTCCGGGATCGCCGTGCCGTCCTCGGCCGTCCGCGCCGGCACCGCCTTGACCGTGATCGCCCACTCATCGCCGCCGAAGCGGACCAGGCTGTACTGCCGGATCTGCCGCGCGCCGTCCGGCAGCCGCACGCCGACCGAGACGTACTGGCCGGGCTGCGCCGCGGGCAGCGGAGCGCCGTCCGGGTCAGCGAGCACGAAGGAGACGGTGTCCGGCGACTCCTGGACCCGGGCGGTGACCACCAGGTCGCGGAAGACGTGCTCGGGGTCGACGCCGGCAGCCGCGTAGAGGCCGCGCTCGATCGCGATCAGGTCGCGCGCCATGTGCCAGTAGACCTCGTCCCAGGCCGCCGCGACCTCGGGCGTGACGGCGTCGCCGAGCACCTCCACGATGGCCGCGAACAGGTGCGTGTGCACCACCTCGTACTGGTCCTCGCGGACGCCGAGCGAGGCGTGCTTGTGCGCGATCCGGGAGAGCAGCTCGGCCGGGTCCGGGGTAGCCGGGTCGACCAGCATGGTGGCGTAGCGGGCAACCGAGGAGGCGAGCGCCTTGGGCTGGTCGCCGGCCTGCTGGTTGCCGCGGTTGAAGGTGTCGCGCAACAGCTCGGGGTGCGCAGCGAAGAGCTTGGCGTAGAAGAGCGGGGTGATCTCTCCGATGGCGGCGCCGACGACCGGCAGGGTGGCGCGGACGACGTCGGTCGAGGTTGGGCTGAGCACTGTTTCCTCCCAGGGTTGTGCATTCATCGA
>NZ_BAAALG010000005.1:54275-57950 GCF_039528155.1 Nocardioides dubius
CGGCGGAGATCCAGGTGCCGCCTACGCCTGCGACCGGGTGCCCAAGGTGAGCAGCACCGGGCCGGTGGGCGGGGCGGTGAGGTCGCCGATCGTGAACGGGTCGAGGGTGGCGAAGAACGCCTCCTGCGCCTGGCGCAGCACCCCCCGCAAGCGGCAGGAGTGCCGCAGCGGACAGGGGTTGTCACCCTCGCAGGTGATCACCTCGTCGGCGCCCTCCAACGCCCGCACGAGTGCCCCGATCGACATCGCACGCCCCTGCTCAGTGATCCACAGGCCACCCGCGCGGCCACGACGGGTCTCGACGACACCGAGGGCCTGAAGCCTGGCGACCACCTTGGTGGCGTGCGCATAGGAGACCGCGACCTGCTCAGCGACGGCCTGGGTGGTGAGCGACTCGCCCTCCTCGAGGACGGTGAGCCGCATCATCACCCGAAGACCGAGGTCGGTGAACTTCGTGAGCTCCATGAGCCCACGGTAGTTAATTTAGAATCTCAAATGCAAAATAAAACGCTGTGGCGTCGAGCACGCGCCACGCCGCGACTCAGGTCTCAATGCTGGCACCGGCCAGATAGGAGCGCAGCGTCTCCCGGCTGGCACTGAGGCAGGCGATCCGCTCATCGAGCGCCGCCACCTCGTCGGTGAGCATGTCGGCGAAGGCGCGCGTGCAGCTCGCCGACCAGGACGGCTTCTCCATGTCGAAGAGCACGTGGATCAAGCGGGTCGGCACCCCGGCGGTGATGTGGTTGCGGATCCTTCGCACCCGATCGACGTCCGCCTCGCCGTAGACGCGGTAGCCGTTCGGCTCGCGCTCGGGCTCCAGCAGGCCCTGGGCCTCGTAGTAGCGGATCATCCGGGTGGGCACGCCGGTCGCGTTGGCGACGTCGCCGATCTTCATGCCGCCACATTCCTTGACATTCCTATCAATGTCAAGGTTTACGTTCCCAGCATGACCTCTCCACGATTCCCCTGGACGCCGATCCTCGCCCTCACCCTCGGCACGCTCTGGACGGTGACCGCCGAGCTGATCCCCGCCGGCCTGCTCCTGGACATCAGTCACGACACGGACGTCTCGCCCAGCCGGGTCGGCCTCCTGGTCACCGCATGGGGCGTCGCCATCGCCGCACTCAGCATCCCCCTGACGCGGGCGACCCGACGCCTCGATCGACGTCACCTGCTGGTCGGCTCGCTCGCCGGAACCGGCCTGGCCACGGTGCTCACCTCGCTGGCGCCCAGCTACGAGATCCTCCTCGCCGCGCGGGTCGCCGCGGCCGCCGGACACGGCCTGTTCTGGGCGAGCGTCGTGGTCTCCGCCGTCTCGCTGGTCGCCGAGCAGCACTCCTCCCGCGCGGTGGCGCTCGTGGTCGCCGGACCGACCGTGGCGGCAGTCGCCGCGATCCCGGCCGCGACCGCGCTCGGCGAGAGGCTCGGCTGGCGCCCTGCCTTCGCCCTGGTCGGCATGCTCACCCTCGCGACGGCGGCACTGCTCGCCGCGACCCTGCCCCGGATGGCCGCCGCACCCGAGGGGCCGCCCGGACTCCGCGACCCGAGCACCGCAGCGGTGGTGCGCACGGCGGTGCTCGGCGCCCTGATCCTCGTCGCCCACTTCCTGGCCTTCACCTTCATCGCCCCGCTCCTGGGCGGCCACACCAGCCTGGCGCTCCTGGTCTTCGGCGCCGCCGGCGTCCTGGGACTCCTGGTCGCGCCCGCCGCCTCGCGGCGCTACCCGGAGAGCGGGCTCGCGATCACCGCCTTCGCACTCGCGGCCTCGCTGCTCCTGGTTGCCCTCGCCCGCCACGACGTCGCGACAGCCCTGCTGGCGGTCGGGCTCTGGGGTGGCGTGATCGGGGCACTGCCGGTGATCTTCCAGGTCCGACTGCTCGCGCTCGCCTCCGAGGCGTTCCGCCCGACCGCGGGGGCGGTGATGGTGGTCGCGCTCAACCTGGGCGTCGCCGTCGGTGCCGCGCTGGGCGGCCTCGTCCACCAGCAGGCCGGGGCCGCTCCGCTGCCGATCATCGCCGCCGGACTCGCCCTGGCCGCCGCCGTCGCGCTGGCCCGGCGGACCACGGCCCCTTCCCAGGAGAAGCGCCCCGTCGCGCCGGCGCTCTCCCACGCCGAGTGACGGCGGACGACGAGCGGCCGGCCCGCAGCGCCGCGCCTGCCACAGCGCAGCGCAGCGCAGCGCAGGCAAGCGCCGCACGCGACAGCCGACCGCCTCAGTCCGGTCGCCGATGATGCGACCACAGGGCGAGCACCGAGCCCAGCAAGGAGAGAGCACCCAGGCCGACGCCGCCCCAGGCCACCGGGCGCAGGTGCGAGCGCTCCTGCAGGCAGGCGTCGTACTGCTCACTGCCGCCGTAGCCGCCGTCGTCGCCGGCCTCCAGGAACGGCGAGCCACAGGTGAAGCTCTCGTTGTCCCAGTGCCCGCCGACCGGCGTGAAGCCCACGAACAGCCCGGCGACCAGCAGGATCGAGCCGACCAGCAGCGGGACGCCGACGCAGGCCCAGTGGTCCTTTGCGGTGGGCTCGTGGTCCTCCATGACGTGATGTTGCCAGCGGCGCACCACCCGCGCACGCGTGCAGGCACGAGTTACGCAGTATTGGTGAGGCTCCGCCGTCAGCGCGCGGGCTCGGGCCGCGCCACACCCAGCCGACGCAGGTGAGCGATCCCGGCGAGCGCCTCCTCGCGACGCGCCTTCTTCCCGGCCAGCGGGGCGACCAGCAGCAGCTCGTCCCGCTCGACGTCGTCACGGAACCAGGTGATCCGCTCGTGCGCCCAGGGCGCCACCTCGCGCAGCTCGGCCAGGGCGTCCGGCTCCGGAAGGTCCACCCGGCGCACCACCGCCTGGCTCTCCGGGTCGATCCTGACCAGGTCGAGCGGGACGCCGCCGATCTCGCAGGTGGCGACGAACCGGGCCTGGGTCAGGTCGAGCGCCCAGTCGGTCTCCGCATAGAACGCGGCGCGGGCCTCGTCGAACGCTGCCTGCATCGCCGGGCTGACCATCGCTGCCGGAGCACGGTTCAGCTTGATGCTGGTGATCCGCCCACGGACCCGGACCCGCCGCAGGAAGAAGGACCAGCAGAGCACCAGCGCGTTCGCCTGCAGCCCGTCGACGACGACGTCCTCGAGGACGGTCGGCCCCAGCTGGGAGTTGACCAGCGAGCAGTCGGTGAGCCGGACGTCGCTGACCCGGCTCATCCGCTCGGGCCGCGTGACGCCGGAGAGCGTGCAGTTGTCGAACGTGCAGTCGCTGACGTCGAGGTCGCGGAACTGCGATCCGCCCTTGTCGTGCACCATCCGGAACGTCTCACTGTGGAAGGCGGCGGTATCGATGATGGGCACCGGCCAAGGATGACAGGCCCGGGCCGGAGGGCGGATGCGGAACTCCCAAGAGCGCCGCCAATTGTGGCGATGCGCCGAGGGCGGTTGCGGACGTAGGTTGCGCGCAGGGCCCGGCCGGGGTCCCGGGAGCTGCCTCGACCGTGCGTTCATCCACTCACCACGAGGAGACAGCGATGTTCATCCAGATGATTCAAGGCCCCTGCACCCGGCAGGGTGAGGCCCGTCGGCTGCTCGACAGCTGGCACCGCGACCTCGCACCCGGCGCGACCGGTTGGCTGGGCGGCACCCACGGCTTCACCGACGACGGTCAGCTGATCGGTGTCATCCGCTTCACC
>NZ_BAAALG010000005.1:58004-114355 GCF_039528155.1 Nocardioides dubius
CGGTTGATGGAGCTGATGGACGGGCCGATGGAGTTCCACGACTGTGACGACGTCACCCTGCTGATGGACGGCGGCTCCGACGACGCCGGCTTCGTGCAGATCATCCGTGGCCGCGTCGACGACCCGAGCCGGCTGAAGGCGATGATGACCGCCGACACCACCGCCCTGCACCAGATGCGCCCGGACATCCTCGGCGGCACCCTCGCCATCGAGGACGACGGCAGCTTCATCGAGACGATCGCCTTCACCAGTGAGGCGGCCGCGCGCGAGGGCGAGAAGGTCGAGCCGCCGCCGGAGGTCCGCAGCGAGCTCGACTACGCGATGCAGTCGGCCACCTACTACGACCTGCACCGGCCCTGGTTCGAGAGCGCCTGACCTGCCCACCACCCTCGCCCGGCGCGACGCGGCGCCGGGCGAGCCGCCTGCGGGGGCTAGCCGACCGCGACGTCCTCGACCACCGAGGCGTCCGGATCCCACCAGCGCAGGCGATCGGCCACCAGCACCTCCGGCGCCGGCGAGGCGTGCACCACCTCGAGCGCGGCCGGCAGCAGGCGGCGCGGCACCCGGCGGGCGAGGGTCAGGTGAGGCATCCAGACCGGGTGTCGCAGCCCGGGCACCAACGCGCGCAGCCGGGAGGTGGCCTCGGCGAGCTCAGCGGTCGGCTCCACCAGGTGCGCGATGGTGATCCGGGGACCGCTGCCGAGCAGGATCAGGCCGCGCAGCCGGACCTCGGTCGGCAGCAGCGGGCCGATCAGCGAGACGGCCGGCCCGATCACCTGCGGGTCGATCGGCGCTGCCGCCACCAGGGTGAGGTGCGGCGCGTTCGTCATCGACCGATGGTCGGCCTGCGACGGGATGTCGGCCGCCTGCAACGCCAACCACTGCTGGACGATCGCCTGCTCACAGGCGGCAGTGAAGCTGAGCTCGAAGGCGTGGTCCGGCACCACACCAGCCTAGTGGCGCGGGTCGGGACACCAGTGACAGCAAGGAGTCAACGCGTCAGCTCCTGCGCCAGCATCACCAGGATGCCGCTCGGTCCGCGCAGGTACGTGAGCCGGTAGACGTCCTGATAGGTCGCCACGCCGCGCAGCGGATGGCAGCCGTGCCGGGCCGCGATCGCCAACGCTGCATCAAGGTCGTCGACCGAGAACGCCACCCGATGCATGCCGATCTCGTTCGGCAGCGTGGGCTCGGTCTCGATCGCGGCCGGGTGCAGGTACTCGAAGAGCTCCAGCTGGGCGCCGCCGTCAGGGGTGGCCAGCATCGCGATCTTGGCGTGGTTGCCGTCGAGTCCCACCGCGGTGTCGGTCCACTCTCCGAAGACGGTGTCGCGCCCCAGCACGGTGAGCCCGAGGTCGGTGAAGAAGGCGATCGCCTCCTCCAGGTCGCGGACCGCGATGCCGACGTTCTCGAGCTTGATAGCCATGCCACCCACGGTAGCCAGCGCGAGCAGCGCTGACGAGGGCACGGAAGGGTTGACCGCGCTGCCCAGCCGGTGGTGAATGGAGCGATGACGACCTACTCGGACACGGACGATTTCGAGGCAGCGACGTTCGTCGCGGCGAGCTTCAGGGGAGCCACCCTCCGCTTCTGCGACCTCAGCAGCGTGAGCATGCGCGAGGTCGATGTGAACGGCCTGGAGATCGACAGCCACGACCTCTTCTTCGGCAGCCTGATCGTCAACGGGGTCGACGTCGTCCCGCTGGTGGATGCCGAGCTCAACCGCCAGTTCCCGGGCCGCGAGCTGCAGAAGGCGACCAGCCCAGACGGCCTGCGCAAGGGCTGGGTCGCCGTCCAGGAGGCGTGGCGGGAGACGGTCACCTCCACGCCGCCCGATCGGGTGAACGCCCAGGTCCGCGGGGAGTGGTCGCTGGCTCAGACACTGCGCCACCTGATCCTGGCCACCGACGCGTGGCTGGTCGGCGCGGTGCAGCGGGTCGAGCAGCCTTTCCACGAGATCGGCCAGATCTTCACCGGGGCGGCGCAGATGGGCTTCGACACCTCGATCTTCCGCGACGAGCCGCCGGCCTACGCGGAGATCCTCGCCGTGCGCGCGGAGCATCAGCAGCTGGTGACCGACTTCCTCGCCAGCGCGACGCCGGAGCTCCTCGACGAGCAACGCGACGGCCCGTGGGGTGGGGACTGGCATCCCACCGTGGGCGACTGCATCCGGGTGATCCTCGAGGAGGAGTGGGCGCATCTGCGCTACGTCCGCCGCGACCTCGCCCTGCTCGCCGACGGCGCGGCGCCCGCCTAGATGGCGCGTGGCTCCCACCATTCGGGAGCCAGATGCCCGCTAGGCATCGGGCGCCTCCGCCAGCTCCTTGATGCCCCGCAGCCGAGCATCCCAGGCGTTGCCGAGACGGTCGAGCTCATGGCCGAGGGCGTTGAGCCGAGCCCCGATCACCAGGTGGACGACCTCCCGCCCGCGGCGCTCGCTCGCGATCAGCCCGACCTCGGTCAACACCTCCAGGTGCTTGGCGATCGCCTGCCGCGAGACCGGCAGCACCCGTGCCAGCGCCGAGGCGGAGAGCACCTCCTCCCCCAACAGCGACAGGATCTCCCACCGCGTCGGGTCGCCGAGCGCCGAGCAGACCGCGGTGAGCTCCGAGGTCGCCGTCACGCGCCGGCCTCGACATAGGCCTTGGCCACCGCGAGCTCCTCGAGCCAGCCCTTGTCGTTGCCCTCGCGCTCCTTGAGCCACGCGGCCGGGTCGTCGGCAAGGGTCGAGAATCCACTCTCCTTGACCCGCAGCGTCACCCCTTGCTCGCGTTCGTCGATCCAGAACTCCACCAGCGTCCCGGCACCCGGCCTGGCTGGGTTGAGCCACCGGAAGGCGGCGTAGCGGGGCTGGTCGAGCTCGACGGTCAGGAACCGGAACTCGCCCCACTTCGGGTGGTTCAGGACGGCGACCTCGCGGCCGGCGTCGTCGGTCTCGTAGTGCAGGTCCTGTGGGTCGTCGACGCTGCCCTCGTTCACGTACCAGCCGGGTCGCACGATCAGCGCCCACACCTTCGCGGGCGGGGCATCGATGTCGATCTGGCGGGTGATGCTGTCGAGCGCTGCCAGCTCGTCCGCGCTGTAGCTCGTCTCGGTCATGCCATCCTCCTCGATTGATCTGCAATTCCAGAGTTGCATACCGCGGGCGCTAGTGCAACCTTCCAGTTGCTTTCGCATCGACGGAGTACGCCGCGGGGCCGCGACGCCCCACGTCGAGGCAGTGCCTAAGGTGGCCACATGAGCGTCTTCACCCAGATCATCAACGGCGACCTGCCGGGCCGCTTCGTCTACGAGGACGACGACGTCGTCGCCTTCCTGACCATCGCCCCGCTGACGCCCGGCCACACGCTCGTCGTCCCGCGCGCGGAGATCGACCACTGGCAGTCGATCGAGACCGGCACCTTCGCGAAGGTGACCGCCGTCGCCCAGCTGGTGGGTCGCGCGATCGAGCGCGCCTTCGACGCTCCGCGGGTGGGCATGATCATCGCCGGGCTGGAGGTGCCACACCTGCACCTGCACGTCTTCGCCGCACATTCGCTCGGCGACTTCAGCTTCGCCGGCGTCGACAACAACCCGTCGCCGGAGTCGCTGGACGAGGCGCAGCGCAAGATCAAGGAAGCCCTCGCCTCACTGTGACCTCAGCGCGCGCTTCGGCACCGAAAGGGCGCGCTGAGGTCACATCGAGCGGGGAGTAACGTCGAGCCATGCGCCTGAGCACGGTCATCCTGCCGATCCACCGCTGGCACGAGGGGCAGCAGGTGTGGCGCCGAGCCGAGCAGCTCGGCTTCCACACCGCCTACACCTACGACCACCTCTCGTGGCGCTCGTTCCGCGACGAGCCGTGGTTCGGCGCGGTGCCCACCCTGACGGCGGCCGCCACCGCGACCAGCACGCTGCGGCTCGGCACCCTGGTGACGTCGCCGAACTTCCGGCACCCGGTCACCCTGGCCAAGGACCTGATGAGCATCGACGACGTCTCGGCCGGTCGACTGAGCGTCGGCATCGGCGTCGGCGGTACCGGGTTCGACGCCACCGCGATGGGCCAGCAGGCCTGGACGCCGAAGGAGCGCGCCGACCGCTTCGAGGAGTTCCTGCCGCTGCTCGACGAGCTGCTCCGCGAGCCGGTGACCACGCGCCAGGGCCGGTTCTACGAGGCGGTCGAGGCCCGCAACATCCCCGGCTGCGTGCAGACGCCACGGGTTCCGTTCCTGGTCGCCGCCACCGGACCGCGCGGCCTGAAGCTGGCCGCGCAGTACGGGCAGGGGTGGGTGACCTACGGCGACCCGAAGGGCCCCGCCGGGGTGCCCGCGTCCGAGGCGCCGGCCGTGGTCGCGCGCCAGATCGAGCGGCTCGCGGCAGCCTGCGCCGAGCAGGGCCGTGACGTCGCCGAGCTGGCCAAGGTGCTGCTCGAGGGATCGACCGCCGAGCGGCCGCTCGCCTCGGTGGACGCCTTCGTCGACTGGGCCGGCACCTACCGTGAGCTGGGCATCGACGAGCTGGTCATCCACTGGCCGGTGCCCGACTCGATCTTCGCCAACGACTTCGACGTCTTCGAGCGGATCGCCACCGAAGGCCTTGCCCAGTTGGGCTGAGCGCCGGTACGGCTGCCAGGTCTCAGCGCCGACCAGCGACCAGCACGCCTTCTGCGGCCTCCCGCAAGCCCTCGACCTCATCGTGAGGATCCGTGACGGTGATCCTGGCCAACTGGCCCGATCGGTCGCCGAGGTAGGCCTCGAACCGCAGCAGAGCACCCTCGTCGTCGACCCAGTATCGGCTTCGGGCCTGACGCTGCTCGGTCTCCTCGGCGGGCCGGGGGCCTTGGAAGACGGAGGTCTCGACGCCGCCGACGGCGTCGCGACGAAGGAACTGCGCTGTGCTCTGCTGCAGCAGGACGGGGTTCTCCGGCCGGTCCGACCCCAAGGTCAGCGCCAGCGTGAGGAAGATGTCCTGGGGAACGTCCGTGGAGAGCCCACGAGTGGACCACTCGGCCGGCGCCGGCGCTTCGTCCGCCGAAGGCGCGGTGCCGATGGCCTGCAGGTCCCACAACACCAGCCGGTCGGTGGCCGCATCGTCGTCACCGGTGGACATCCGTCCCCAGGCCACGCCATCGTGGAGATCGAGCGTGACGGCGAGGCTTGCAGACGGCGTGCCCGGCCACTCCATGTCCACGGGAACGGTGGCGCGCTGATGGAGCCGGAAGCGGGCCAGTGCGAGAAGCTCGGCCTCCTGCGAGGTCAGGGGCCGGGGATCGTCGGCAGGCGCGGCAGTGGATGACTTCTTCTCGTCGGCGCAGGCCGCAAGGACTGCCACACCGAGCGCCGAGACGAGGAGCGCACGGCGTCCGATCGCAACGGCCGCCGGCCGGTTCGTTGTCATCTGCGCGCCTCTCGATTTCGCTGGTCCACATCCCCGCGGTCAGCCCTCATCCACAGCCGTCGAACGGTATCATCGCGGAGTCCCCGAGTTCGCGCGATCGTCAACGCCAGCACGCGCTTCGCGTCCTTGAACGAAAGCAGCCACATGCCGTTCCCTCTGCCGCGTCCTGCTGCCACCACCCTCGCCGTCGCAGTCGCCCTCGGCGCCCTCAGCGGCTGCGGAGACGACTCCAAGGTCCCGTCGGACCAGTCCGGACAGAAGCAGTCGGTGGTCCAGGTCCCCGGCGACGCCGAGACGATCGGCGACGCGCTGGAGGTCGTCGAGGAGAACGGGCTCGTCCTGGTGGCCCCCGGCACCTACCGGGAGCAGGTGCTGATCGACGTCGAGGGGGTGACCCTGCGTGGCACGGAGCGCAACGGCGTGGTGATCACCGGCGAGGGCACCCGAACCGCCGGCGTCATCGCCATCGCGGACGGCGTGCGCATCGAGAACCTCACGGTGACCGACACCCTCCTCTACGGGGTCCTGGTCACCGGCACCCATGAGGGCAACGAAGTGCTCACCCCAGCACAGAACGGGTACGACCAGTTCGACCCCGCGAAGTTCCCGCCCCTGCAACGGTTCCGCGTCGACCATGTCACGGCGACCAACAACGGCCTCTATGGCATCTACGCCTTCAACACCCAGCACGGCGTGATCGCCGACTCATGGGCCTCCGGCTCAGCAGACAGCGGCATCTACGTGGGCCAGTGCCGCGACTGCGACACGGTGGTCACCGGCAACGTCGCCGCCCACAACGCGGTCGGCTTCGAGAACGCCAATGCCTCGGACTCGCTCACCGTGATCGGCAACCGGTTCAGTGAGAATCGGGTCGGTCTCACGTTGACCTCGAACTACCAGGAGGCGTTCGTCCCGCAGCGGGGCAACCTCGTGGCAGGAAACGTGATCAGCGACAACAACGACGCCGGCTCCCCCGCCCAGGCGGACGGCGCGTTCGGCATCGGCGTCGGCGTCGCCGGCGGTCAGGACAACGTCTTGCTGCGCAACCGGATCACAGGCAACGACAACGCCGGCGTCATCGTGCAGAACGCCGAGGACGTCCCCTCCACGGGTAACACCTTCGAGGGCAACGTCCTCGCCGACAATCGTGCCGACCTCGTCAACCTCTCGATCCCCGAGCATCCGGCAAGCCGGACCTGCCTGAAGGGGCAGGGGCTGGGCCAGCTGATCCTGCACCCGAAGGGGTTCGGTCGCACTTGCACCGCCGACCCCGACCCGGCCACCACGCCGCTGCCGGGGATCAGCGTGCCGGAGGGCGTCGCCTTCCTCGAGGTGATCCGGCCGGGCGCACTTCCCTCGCTGCCGGCATCGACCGACGTCCCCGCGCCCCTGCCGGCCACGGTCACCCACCCCGCAGCGGCCGACATCGCGCTTCCCGCGGTCAGCCTGCTCGCCGGCCTCGGCCACCGATGAGCGAGGAGCCCGCCGTCCGGCCCACTCGGCGCAGTCTCCTCTTCGCCGGGGGCGCCGGGCTCGCGGCAGGAGTGACCGGCATGGTGACCGTAGGTGCGGTCGGCGGCGGCGACCCGGAGCCGGAGGGCGCCCACGCACCGGTCAGCGGCGGCCAGAGCCAGATCACCACGGTCGACCCCCATGGTGTGCACCAGGCAGGCACGCACCGTCCGTTGACGCCGCCCACCCACCTCAGCCTGCACGTCTTCGAGAGCGAGCGGAGCGCGCTGTCTGCCGCCGACCTCGCCGCAACCCTCACCGAGCTCGGCACCGTGATCAGCGCTCTCACCATGCCTGAGCCGCGACACGAGCGCCTCTCGGCGCCGCCGGTCGATCTCACCGTGCAGGTGGGTGTCGGGCCACGCGTCGTCGCCGCGGCGGGTCTCACGCTCGACGTGCGGCTCCCGGAGTTCGCCGGCAGTGACGCGATCCCTGCTCGTCTCCGACGCGGCGATCTCATCATCTCGGTGGCCGCACGACACCCGGAGATCTCGGTCCAGGCCAGCGACGTCGTGGCCGAGCT
Source organism: Nocardioides dubius (assembly GCF_039528155.1). Classification (NCBI taxonomy): domain Bacteria; kingdom Bacillati; phylum Actinomycetota; class Actinomycetes; order Propionibacteriales; family Nocardioidaceae; genus Nocardioides; species Nocardioides dubius. The sequence goes on from NZ_BAAALG010000005.1 coordinate 65,416, forward strand.
GCTCACCGCCGCCGGCTTCACCCCCTCCTGGAGCCAGCTCGGCTTCCGTCCCCAGGGCGAGGGCACGATCGCTGCCAATCCGCTCGGATTCGACGACGGAATCGTGCAGCCGGCAACCGCCGGTGGGGTGCCCGAGCACGTCTATCTCGATGAGGGACCGGCCAAGAACGGGACGATCGGGGTGATCCGGCGCTTCGTGCTGGACACGGCTGCCTTCGCACGCCTGGACCGCGACCAGCAGGAGCACGTCTTCGGGCGCGACAAGGCCACCGGTGCGCCCCTCAGTGGCGGCACCAGGGACACGGACGTCAACCTCGGCACGAAGACGGCGACGGGTGAGTACCTGGTGCCGGCCGGCTCCCATGTGCGGGCCGCGCATCCGTCCTTCACCGGCAGCACCCTGATGCTGCGCCGCAGCTACGGCTACCGGGAGTCGGTGGACGGCCGGCTGGACCGATCCGGTCTGCTCTTCATCAGCTTTCAGGACGACCTCGAGGTCTTCTCCCGGACTCAGAGCCGGATGGACCGTGAGGATCGGCTGATGGAGTTCGCCACTGCGACCGCCGAGGTCGCCTTCCTGGTGCTGCCAGGCTTCGATGCCGAGCGTCCGCTCGGCTCCACCCTGTTCCGCTGAGCCTTCGAGGAGACGGAAGAGCGGGCCGCCTCGGGGTTAGCGACCCGCTCTTCCTTCCAGACGATGCCCGCTCCATGGGGCACCACCCGACCAGTGACCCGTAGGTGAGGACCAGGGAGTGCCCCCACCTACGGTCGCGTCACTTGATCAGCTTGGCCGTCACCACCAGGTTGTTGGTGTAGTGGAACCGGCCGTTCTTGTAGGTCACCTTGTCGGTGCAGGTGACCAGGACCAGCCGGTGCTCACCGGTGGTCTTGAAGTAGCGCTTCGGAATGCCCCGGCCCTTGTCCCGCGAGAACTTCGCGGTCGAGGTGACCTTGTAGCGGTAGGTCTTGCCACCCTTCTTGATGGTGACGACCTTCCCCTTCTTGAGCTTGGTGAGGTTCCGGAACGCCATCGAGCGGTCGCTGTTGTCCGACACGTGTGCCGCGACCACTGCGGTGCCGATCAGATCACCGAACGCTGCGGAACGGTTGAGCCAACCGATCTCCTTGACGCCCTTGGGGATGATCATCTCGCGCTTGTTGAGGCCCACGGTCACGAGCGGGGCGTTCTTCGTGCCCATCGCGGCTGCGGTGAGCGCGCCTGCCGAGCCGATGAACCGAGCCTGGACGTCGGCCGAGCGACCGGTCTCGATGTCGATCGGACCGTACGCCTGTCGTTGCACGGTGGTGGTCTCGCTGGCGAGGCCACACTTGTGCGACAACGTGCTGCCGTCCTTGGTCTTGATCGTCACGACCCAGGTGTAGACACCCGGCTTGCGGACCTTGACCGCCGGCGTGCGGTGGGTGCCGTTGCGCGCGGTGAACTTCACGGTGCCTGCCAGGTTCGCCGGCGTGCACATGGTGCTGCTCCGCTTGCTGGCCGGCCCGTAGAGACGAGCCACGCCCTCACCCGTGCCGAGCAGGTTGGTGATCTTCACGGTGTCGGTCAGGGCGACCGGCTTGATGGTGCCGTTGGCGTTGACCTTCGCCACCACCTTCTTCGCCGTCTTCGTGGCGAGGGTCGCAGCAGGCCGCAGCACGAACCCGAAGTCGAGGGTCAGGTCCCGGTCACCGTTGGTGGTCAGGTTGCCCGAGCTCGCCGTCCAGGTCGACGAGTCCGTGGCCGGGGACCCGGCGCCGGGCTTCGTCGGCACGTACGGTGCCAGTGCTTCGGCTGATGCGGTGCGGTCAATCGCCACGGTGTAGGACTGGCCGGCCGGCAGCGGCGGCAGGTTCGCGAAGCTGTACAGCCCATCCGGACCGGTGGTCACCGGGCCGACCGGGTTGCCGTCGATGTCCGTGACGGGGTTGCCGTCCGGACCTCGCAGCACCAGCACCACGCCTTCGATGCCGGGCTCGCCGGCGTCCTGGACGCCGTCCCTGTCCTTGTCGAACCAGATCAGGTCACCGACCGAGACACCGGGCAGCGGGTAGAACCCGAAGTCGAGCGACGGGTCACGGTCGCCGTCCTCGGTCAGGTCGCCCGACGTGGCCGACCCCGTGGAGGAGTCGGTCTCGCCGTTGCCCTGACCGGTGAGGGTCGGGGCGAGGCCGGCGAGCGCGGCCGCCGAGGCGTCCGTGTCGATGGTCACCGTGTACGACTGGCCCGCAGGCAGCGGCGGCAGGTGATCGAACGAGTACTCGCCGTTCGCATCGGTGGTCGCCGGGCCGACCGGGTCGCCGTGGATGTCGGTCACCGGCTCACCGTCCGGACCGGTCAGCACCAGCACCACGCCTGCGATGCCGTCCTCGCCGGCATCCTGGATGCCATCGTGGTCGGCGTCCAGCCAGACGTAGTCGCCCACGGAGACCTCGGGACGGAAGAACCCGAAGTCGAGCGTCGGGTCCCGGTCGCCGTTCTCGGTGAGGTCGCCGGACTCCGCGGTCCAGGTCGAGGAGTCTGCCCCATCGTCGTCACCGGCACCGGCCGGGCTGGGCACATAGGGCGCGAGCGCCTCCTGGGTCGACGGGTGGTCGCGATCGATCGACACCGTGTAGGAGTAGCCGGCCGGCAGTGCCGGCAGGTTGTCGAACGAGTAGTTGCCATCCGCATCGGTGGTGACCGGGCCGACGGGGTTTCCGTCGACGTCGGTGACCGGGCCGCCGTCCGGACCGGTGAGCACGAGGACCACGCCCTCGATGCCGGGCTCACCACTGTCCTGGATGCCGTCCTTGTTTAGGTCCTCCCAGACCAGGTTGCCCACGGAGACCGACGGCCGGTTGAAGCCGAAGTCGAGCGTGGGGTCACGGTCACCATCGCTGGTGAGGTCGCCCGAGGTCGCCGTCCAGGTGGACGAGTCGTTGCCGGAGTTGCCCTGACCGCTCTGGGTGGGCTGCAGCCCCGACAGCGCCGTGATCGTGGAGTTCGCGTCACGGTCGATCGACACGGTGTAGTGCTGGCCTGCCGGCAGGACCGGCAGGTTGTCGAACGAGTAGCGTCCGTCGGCATCGGTGGTCTGCGGACCGACCGGGTTGCCGTTGACGTCGGTCACCGGCTCGCCGTCCGGACCGGTGAGCACGAGCACGACGCCTTCGATGCCGTCCTCGCCGCTGTCCTGGATGCCGTCGCGGTTGCTGTCGAGCCAGACGTAGTCGCCGACGGAGACCTTCGCCGGCACGAAGCCGAAGTCGAGGGTCATGTCACGCGCGTCCGGCGTGGTGAGCGGGCCCGACTCGGCGCTACCGGTGGAGGAGTCGCTACCCGGGTCGGTGCCCTGGCCGGCCTGCGTGGGCAGGTAGGGAGCCAGCGCAGGCTGACCGTTGTCGATGTGCACGGTGTACGACTCGCCGGCGCCGAGGACCGGAAGATCGGTGAAGACGTAGAAGCCGTTCGCATCGGTGGTCACCGGTCCGACCGGGTCGCCGTTGATGTCCGTGACAGGGTTGCCGTCCGGTCCGGTGAGCGTCAGCTGCACGCCCGGGATGCCGGGCTCGCCCGGGTCCTGGATCCCGTCACCGTCGGTGTCCACCCAGACCAGGTCACCTACGGCCACGGGCCGCGGGATGAAGCCGAAGTCCAGCGTGAGGTCACGGTCGCCCGCGTTGCTCAGGTCGCCCGAGGCGGCACTGCCGGTCGACGAGTCCTGAGCCGGGTCAGTGCCCTGGCCGGCCTGGGTCGGCAGGTACGGCTCCAGCGCGGACTGGCCGTTGTCGATGTGCACGGTGTACGACTGGCCGGCCGGAAGCACCGGCAGCTTGTCGAAGACGTAGCGGCCGTTGGCATCCGTGGTCACCGGACCGACCGGGTCACCGTTGACGTCGGTCACAGGTCCGCCGCCAGGACCGGTCAGCGTCAGCTGCACACCCGGGATGCCGGGCTCGCCCGGGTCCTGGACGCCGTCGCCGTCACTGTCGACCCAGACGAAGTTGCCCACCGAAACCGCTGCCGGGCTGAAGCCGAAGTCGATGGTGTGGTCGTTCTCGCCGCGGTTGCCGGTGGTGATGGTGGCCTGCGGATAGCCACCGACCATCACGCCGTCGGAGTCGAGGCGATCCTGATCAGGACCGGTGCCCGAGTCCTCGTTGGAGAGGCCCAGGCCGGCGAGCTTTCCGCTGCCGGTGTAGTCACCCGGCTTGTCGATCCGGACGACGTAGTCGGTGTTGAAGTCAACGCCGTCGGTGATCGAGTCGAAGTAGTACTCGCCGCGCGAGTTGGTGACCGTCGTCGCGACCAGGGTCACACCATCGGCCTCGTAGAGGTTGACGGTGACACCGGAGATGCCGGCTTCGCCGGCGTCCTGGACGCCATCGCCGTCCTCGTCGTCCCAGACGCGGTTGCCGATCTGGATCGGCGCGAAGTCACAGAGCACCTCCATGTCGGCCATGCCCTGGCCCTTGCTGAAGGCGCTGGCACCCGAGATGGCGTTGCCGCCACTGTTGCCACCCGGGCTCTGGAGCACCTCCTGAGGGTCGGTGCCGGTGCCGCCACCGGCGGCGCGGATCGGAAGTCCGGTGCCGCGGTCCATGCGGAAGTAGCCCTGGCTGAAGATGCCGCCGGCCGGGTCCATCGCGCTGGACGCGATGCCGCGCTCACCGCGGCTGAGAGCGAGACCGCCGTAGGCCTCCTCGGCGTGAACGCCGCCGTCACCGGTGAAGTACTCGCCCGAGCGCTCGCCAGGAAGCGGCGCGGGGATGCCACAGGCGCCGTTGATGTCGAGGACCAGTTCGTCCTCTTCGTTGCGGCAGGCCTTGTTGATGTCGCCGGCCACCACGTAGTCGACGATGCCGACGAGGTCGCCGGTGCCGTCGGTGTTCTCGTAGTAGCGCGAGGTGAGACCCATCTGCTGGTCGCCGGTGCGGTCGCGGAAGGCGATGATCAGATCGCCGTTGTTCTCCACGACGATGTCGTCCATCCACGCCTGCGGGTCGGAGATCCGGACGCCGCTCTTGGTGTTGCAGTCGATGCCCTCATTGCTCCACGGACGGAAGCTGGTGCTGTAGACGCCATCCGCCACGTCGCGAGGGTCGCAGCGCGACGCCAGGAAGGCGTTGAGCTCGCGCTTGCGGTTGATGGTCTGGTCCATCACGACGCCGGTCGGCGTGTAGTCCTCGGCGTCGAGGGTGAGGATCACCGCGCGCATGTCGTTCGGGTCCTGCGTGGACTCGGCCGAGCAGACGCCGCCGACGTAGAGCACGCCCTTGCGCTCTGCGAGCGCACCCGGGCGCCAGTCGGAGCCGGTGGCGCAGATGCCCTCGGGGTTGCCGGAGAGGTCGACCACGTGTGTGGGCGCGCCCATCGTCGCCGCGCGAGCGTCGTAGACGTAGAGCTCGCGGGTGAACAGGTTGAGTACCTGCAGGTCGTCGCCGTCCTCGCTGATGTCGAGGTCGCCGAGCGACTCCTTGCCGACGGCGGGAGCGAAGTCCCAGTCCTGGCGCAGACCCGCGGTCTCGAAGCTGTGTTCGCGCGAGCCCACGTTCGGCACGGTGCCCCACAGCGTCGTCGGGCCGCCGTCGGCGCTGACCGTGTAGATCGCGCCCGGGCCCCCGGAGCCGTAGGCGACGCCGCGCTTGGCGAATGCGGCAGCGAAGATCTTACGGTCGTTGCGCTGGTAGCCGATGCCGTAGAGCGAGCCGGTGTCGGCCTTGGTCGAGAGCACGGTCTTGCCGGCGTCGACGCCGTTGCCACGGTAGGGAGCAGTGAAGAGCGTCTCGGCGGTCGCGTTGTTGGCGATCGTGCCGTTGGGCGCGAAGATCGGGGGCTGACACGCGTTCACGATCAGCGGGTTCGACTGGCAGTAGTCGCGGATGTCCCAGAAGGCCGTCGTCATCTCGGCGGTCTGGTTCGCAGCTACCGTCAGGAACTCCTCGTTGGACGAGAGTCGCTGAGCAGAGGGAGTGTCAGCGGTTCCCGTCTTCTCCCGTGCCGGAGCCGGCTGGAGCACGGTGGGATCGGGATTCTGAGCGACGACCCGATACGAGCCGGGCGGGCCGACCAAGGTGATGAGGCCGTCGGCGTCCGTCTGCAGCGTTTGGGTGACGCCCGCCTCGTCTGTGACGTCGACGTCGACGTTGGCCAGACCGGGCTCGATGAACGCGTCATCCCACGAGCCGTTGCCGTTGTAGTCCTGAACCACCCGGATCTTGATGGTTCCATCGCCGGGGGCGGCTTGAGCCGGCGCGGTCGCGGTGTAGGCCGTCAGGCCCGCCACCGTGACGCCCAACGCCGACGTGATCCCCGCCCATCTCCGCGCTCTGCTGGACAGCATCGGTCGCCGCCTGGCGACCCTTCTACCCCGCTCGTGCCTCACCTTGTGTGCTCCTCTTGACGAGTGAACGGCCCATGCCGATTGCCGGAGTGACGCGTGTGCGCGCAGTCAACCCCAGGCGTGAGGCTAGGGATCCGATGACGCCGCTCTACCGAAATTTGGGTATCCCCGCGTTCAAATGACCCCTGATCAGGGGTCAGGTGGCGTGCTGTGGGGGCCAGGCACGTCCGGTGTCTCGTCGAGGAGTCCGTCACGGCGCGCGGCCGCGTTCAGCTCCACCTTGGTCCGCACCGGCCGACCGACGTCGGCGTACTTGCGCTTGACCCGGCTCAGGTACTTCTTCGCCGTGTTGAGCTGGACGCCGAGCGTCTCCGCCACTGCGCGCAAGGTGTTGCCGGAGGCGTAGAGCACCAAGGCCTGCCGCTCCTGCTCGCTCAGCACCGGGCGCCGCGCCGGCTCGCTGCGAAGGGCCTCGAGCTCGCGGGTCATCCAGCGCCTCCGGGCCAGCACCGCCCACATCGCGGCCACCACGTTGGCCTCGCTGTCCCGCTTCCCGAGCACGCCGCTGGCACCTGCGCGCAGGACCGCCCGCAGCTGGTCGGGGTCACCCATCGCGGAGAAGACCAGGACGGCGACGCCGTCCGCGACCAACGCGCGAACGCTCTCGGGCTCGACCACAGGTCCGCGGTCGACATGCAGGTCGAGCATCAGGAGTCGTGGGTGGAGATGGACCGGACTGTCGGCTCGCCAGACGAGGAAGTCGTGCAGGGTCTCGCCGTGCCACACCACACGGACGCCAGGCTGGGCGGCGACGAGGTCAACGGTGGCGAGCCGTTGCAACAGGTGGTCCTCGACCACCGCGACACACCACGTGAACTCTCGAGGACCGCGCGAACCTCGCCCCCCGGACACCAGCAGACTCCCGCCCTGGGCCCCGATGACCCAACCCTTCGAAGGCTAGGAAGGGCGGAGACCGACTTCCAGTGGACGAGCAACGTGGCCCGCGGATGCCCCCCGAACAGGGGTCGAGATCAGTCGGTCCGCCCCGTCGGGTCGAGGTAGCCGTCGCGCTGGGCGATCGCGTTGAGGTCGAGCTTGGTGCGCACCGGCTGTCCGGCAGCGGCGTATTTGGCCTTCACCCTGCTCAGGTACTTCTTCGCCGTGTCGCGTTGCACCCCGAGCGCCTCGGCCACCGACTCCAGGGTGAGCCCGGAGGCGTAGAGCACCAGAGCCCGCTCCTCCTGGTCGCTCAGCCTGGGACGGTCCGGATCGCCGGCCATCACGCTGGCGAGCTCAGGAGTCACCCAGGTGCCGCCGCCCAGCACCGTCCAGATCGCGCCCACCACCGCGCTCTCGTCGTCCCGCTTGCCCACCATGCCGCCGATCCCAGCACGGAGGATCTGCCGGACGAGTGCCGGAGAGGCCATCGCTGAGAGCGCCAGAACCCGGATCCCCGCGTTCACGACCGAGCGGACGGTGTCCGGATCGGCGGAGTCGCCACGGTCGACCTGGAGGTCCAGCACGAGGATGTGCGGACGTGCCGCCTCCTCCGCCTCGGCCAGCCACACCACGAAGTCCGGCAGCGTCTCGCCCGACCACACGACCCGCAGCCCGGCTTGTGCGGTCACCAACTCCTCGGTGCGACGCCGTTGAAGCAGATGATCCTCCACGATCGCGACCCGGCGCTGCTGGTGCCTGGGCACCTTGCCGGTGGCCTCTCTTCTCATGCTGCGCCCGCCTTCCATTCGCTGCCTGTGTCGAGTTGATCGAGCCCCCATCGCATGCCGCGCTCGGCACGCAGCATGACTTCGATCATGTCCTGGTCACCCAGTGCCAGGAACGCCACATCGGCATGCTCGGGCAGTGACCATCGGGTTGCCTCCGGAACGAGCCTCGGGTGCGGCGCGACCATCGTCAACCGGAGTCCGTCGCCGGCGGGGTACAGGGTGATGGTGAGCTCCTCGTCGCTCTCGACTGTGTCGACGGCGCGCAGGATCTCCATCCCGAGCTCGGCGGCGGTCTTGTCGTCGGCCGGTTCCACCTCGCCGCTCCGCAGTGCGAGTCGAACGCCCCGGACTCGAGCCTGGCGCAGCGCCTGCGCGTACCAGTCGCCCATCCGGACGAGCGCGGGGTCGAGCTGGATGAGCTGACGCAGATAGGACTCCTCGTCGCCACAGGCCTGCCGGACGGCCCGATCGGCAGGGTCGAGCTGCCCGGTGGCGATGCCACGCAGCAGCATGAGCACGTCCTGCAGGCCGGCGCTTCGCCAACGCTGGCGAGCGGCGGCTGCGGCCTCGACCTTGGCGGTGTCTGCGCGCGCCGTCTCGGCCACGCGGTGCTCGCGAAGAACCTTGGCCGCGATCGTTCCGAGCGTCCGGTGGAAGAGCGACCATCCGATGGCCAGGCCCAGGGCGGCGGCCGCCGCGACCACGACCACAGCCGCCGCTTCGGGCGACTCGACCCCGACCAGCCCGGCGACCGTGAGGGCAGTGAGGACCAGCAGCGCGCAGCCGAACTGGAAGGCACGCTGGGTGCGCCTCAGCGCGAGCAGGAGGACCAGCGGCCCCGTGCAGCCGATCGCCTGCCAGACCACGACATTCTCCCGGCCGAAGTCGACCGACCAGGCCGCCAGCAGGAAGGCGACGATCGCGGCCAGGGCGAGCACCACGACGCCGACGGCACCGACCCGGTGGCGTCCTGCACGCCGGACCTCCAGCCAGGCGAGCCCTGACCCGAGCAGGAGCACGGCGACCATCAGATACTCCGGCGTCCACGCGCCGCCGTGGTTGGAGAGGCAGAGCACCAGGCCAATCGCAGCGAGGCCCACGGAGTAGAGCCAGGCGGCGCGCACCCGCAGGCCTCGGATCACTCCGGAGAAGGCGACGCCCGTCGACCCGGGTTCCTTCTCGCGCGGTGCCGTGCCGCGACGATGAGTGAGAGCGACCGCCGTGCCTGCTCCCGGTGCGGTGGTGAGCACGACGTCGATCCCAGCGCTCTCGGCGCGGGCGCGCACGGAGCGCGCGAAGCCGCGATCGCCCGGCAGCTCCCCCTCGAAGCCGCGACCATCGTCGGCGACGATGACGACGAACTCCTGGGCGTCGGTGCGCACCTCGAGGACGACCTCGTCGACGTCGGCATGCTTCGCCGCGTTCTGCAGAAGCTCGTCGACCGCGCCGGAGACCGCGCGCTGCACCGCAGGTGGCAGGTCGGCCAGCTCGCGATTCAGCGCGGAGCCGGCGAGGCCGACGCGACGGATCCGCACGTCGGTGCCGGGCACCGTATCCCCCTTGTCCAGGACACCGATCTGCAGCGCAGGGCGCCCGGCCTCCAGATCCTCGACGGTCTCCACGTCACGCGCACACCGGCGCCGGACCGCGTCGGTGTCGCGAAGCCCGCGACCTCCGCTCGCGATCGCGGCCATCGTGTTGATGACCGTGTCGTGCAGGATCCGCGCGTTCTCGGCGGGCTCGGCACTGGCCGCCCGAACGGCGACCAGGCCTCGTGCCTGGGCCGCCGCTGCAGAGCTCTCGGCATCGACCCGCTCCGCGAAGTCCCACAGGAACGAGACGCCGACCCGGGTGCCGCCGAGGATCGAGAGCGTGGTGACCGCGACGGCGTACGGCAGCACGCTGTTCCAATCGGGGTGGATCAGCACCATCGCAGGCGGCATGACAAGGGAGGCTGCGACCGGCAGCCAGATCGCGACGCGGCCTCGGAGGGCGAAGGCGGGAGTGGCGGCGGCAAGGTTGGCCGACCAGCAGGCCGCGAAGAGCAGGGCGCCGTCGACGGAGTCCTCGACCGCCCAGTCGGCGACGAAGAGGATCCAGGTGAGGGCCAAGGCGACACTGGCCGGAAAGCGGCCGGCCCGCGCCGCCACAAAGAGCCCCGCCGCCAGTGCGTGGCAGCCCGCAAGGACCGCCATGACGCGAGTATCGCCGACGGTCCCGATCGTCACCGTGACCATCAACAGGTGCCACCACACGTTGCCCATCAGCAGCACGCCACGCAGCGTGTGATCGAGGGACGCGGAGGCCCACCCTGCCCCGGTAGCGGGCGGACGACGATCTGAGGCGAACCGATGCATCAGAGACCTTGCCCGCACCTGACCGCCTCTCCACCGGACGGGCCCCTCAGCCCGTGGAAATATGATGCACGGCAGCCGCGGTCGCCGGAAGCCGAGGCCTCCGCGACGAGACGCGCAGCCGACGACTCAGTTGCGCCGCGAGGCCGAGACCAGCAGGGCAGCCACGATCCCGAAGGCGAGGGCGATCACGACGACCCATCCGGCGACCGCGAGGTAGCCGCCGTTGTCGGGATTGAGGAACGGGTAGGGATACCAGCTGTCGTGGTCCTTGATCTGGTCGGTGACGCGGGGACCGCGGATCAGCGTGTAGGCCGCCCAGGTGATCGGGAAGATCAGGATCGTCGCGACCTGACGCCAGGCGAGCGGGCGTCGGTCCGGCGCGAAGAGCCAGTCCGCGACGACGACCACCGGGCCGATCACGTGCATCACCTCGTTGGTCCAGGCGGCGACGTCGCCGCCGCCGGTGACCTCCAGCCCGCGCAGGAGCAGGTTGTAGACCAGGCCGGTGATTCCCATGTAGGTCGCGACGGCGGCCCGGGTGCCACTGAGCCAACCGGGCTCAGGCCGCGGCCCGGTGGTGAGGAGGCGCACCGCGCCCACCAGCAGCAGCACGGCGGCGGCGATGTTCGACAGGATGGTGAAGTAGCTGAAGAAGTTCACCCACAGGGTGCCCTTGTCGGCATAGCCGGCGTCGTCCCAGGAGTCGACCGATGCGGACAGGGTGACCCAGAACGCGGCCACGATGGCAGCGCTGGTGGCCAGCCTGACGATGGCCCAGGCGAGGCGCGTGCTCTGATGGTTCGTCGCCAGCGGCATGTCAGCGATCCGTTCCGGTTCGGCGGTACCTACCGCTCATCCTGGCGGAAGGACGCGCAGAGCGGCGCCCGGCGCACCGCACGCGGTGCGGCCGAGCTTCGGCGCCGACAGATCAGGCGTTGGCGCGGGGCCGGATGTTCTGGTTGCCGGAGAAGACGTTGCCGGGGTCGTACTCGGACTTGATGGCGACCAGGCGCTCGTACTTGTCGGCGCCGAAGGCTGCCTTGATCCGCTCGTCGCCCTCGTCGCCGATGAAGTTGAGGTAGACGCCACCGGAGGTGAAGGGGGCGTTCGCCGTGCGGTACTCGCGCACCCAGGCGCGGTTGGCGGCGTCGTCGGCCGCGTGCTCCCAGGTCGCGAACGGGTGGCTGACCCAGCGCGCGGTGCGCTGTGTGAGCGGCGTCGCGTCGGCATCGACCCTGGCCAGGGCTCCGCCCCACGGCAACAGCAGATGCTGGGTCATCGGCGAGGCCCGGTTGGCCCCCGCGGCGAGGAAGACGTCGAGGGCGGCGTCCGAGAAGCTGTCGTGGTAGTCGGCGCTCCAGTACTGCCGGAACCCAGGGGGATCGTCGAGCATCGACTGGAGTTCGGCGTACGGCATGGGGCCGACCAGGTCCACCTCCGGCTCGAGGTCCCGCAGGATCCGGACCAGGTCCTCGCCGCTCGCCGGGTCGCCGATCCAGCAGAGCGCGACGGCGACCAGGGGCTCGCCCTGGAGGCGGGGTGGAATGAACTCCTCCGGCGGACCGGTGAGGACGACGAGCCCAGGGCCGAGCTCCTCGGGTGCGTCGTCCGCCCAGTCACGGAAGGCCCGGGCCACCTCCGCAGCGTGCGTCGCATGCCACGCCATCAGCCCGCCGAGGATCGTCGGGCCGACCGGATGGAGCCGGAACTCCAGCGCGGTGACGACGCCGAAGTTGCCGCCGCCGCCCTTGCTGGCCCAGAGCAGGTCCTGGTGCTGGTGCTCGTCGGCACGGATCTCGTGGCCGTCGGCGGTCACCAGCTCGACGGCGAGCAGGTTGTCGCAGCTCAGGCCGTGCTGACGTTCCAGCCATCCCGACCCGCCGCCGAGGGTCAGCCCGGCGACGCCGGTGGACGAGACGCGTCCGCCGGTGGTGGCCAGCCCGAACTCCTGGGCGGCCGCATCGAACTCGCCCCAGGTGCATCCGCCGCCGACCCGGGCCCGACGGCCCTTCGGGTCGATCTCGATGGCCTTCATCGGACGGACGTCGATGACCAGGCCATCGTCGTTGGAGGACTGCCCGGCGACCGAGTGGCCGCCCGAGCGGACCGCCACGCGCAGGTCGTCCTGGGCCGCGCGTTCCAACGCCTCCTTGACGTCCGCAGGTCCATCGCACGAGGCGATCAGCCGCGGACGCTTGTCGATCATCGCGTTGAACAGCGCCCGCCGCTCGTCATAGTCGGCCGCACCCGGCCCACACCACTGCGTCATCTCGCTGACCTCCTGGCCTACCCGGACCTCTCACGATCCTCGGGCGGGTGGTGGGGGACAACCCGTGGATTGGAGATAGAAGGCGGCGCTCCGGGTCATCAGATCCCGTCGCCGAGCGCGTACTCGAGGAGGAGATACAGCAGAAGGAACGCGCCCATTGCGACGAACCCCAAGCCACGAGGCTTCCCTTCCTGCTGATCGTGGTCGGGGGTGAGGAACTTGCCGGGGAGAGCGAGCCAGGGTCGGCCTGCGGTTCGCACCATGACCACGACCACCATGGCCGAGTACGCGAGGTCCAGAGACACCGCAGCTCGATAGCCGGAGCTCGACCCCACGAGGTAGACCAACAGCGGAACGGCGAACCCCGCGGCGATCGGTCGGAGCGCCTCTGCCACGACCTTCCCACGCGAGACCCAGATCCCGTACGCCAACAGACCGCACGCCATGACATCCCACATGATGCGGATCGTCATTGCTCACCTTCGCGGCGCCTGCAGCGCAAACGGCGCCACACCGCAAGCAACGTTCCGCCCGCGGAGAACCTGGCGAGCACGCGGAACAACGACAGGCTCCAGGTCATGGGCGCAGCCTAGGTTGCCCTGCAGGCATGTCGATGAACGCCCTCTGCGAGGTGCGGTAACGGCAAGGGTGCCCTCAGCGGACGGTGATCATCCGATCGACCCGGATGGCCTGGGTGCCACGTTGGTACAGGTGGCCGCCTGAGCGCCGGTACTCGACGTCCACCGACTCGAGGTGGGCAACGCCTTGTTTGGTGGGCGTGATCGTGACGAAGAGGTAGTCACTGTCCGGCGCGCTCCCGTACTCGAACCGCATTGGCGACTTGAACGCCTCGATGTCGCTGCAGGAAGCGTCCGGCTGCTCGACCGCAAGAATTGGCTCCTCGCCGGTAGCCATGTGGCAGACCCAGAACGTCGCCTCCGCCTCGGCCGTGTTGGACGAGAAGGTCACGTCAAGGTCGTCCAGGGTGATCTCTTCCGACGAGCCGTCGACCCTCGGCAAGATCACGGTGGTCGAGAGAGCCGCATCGGCAAGCGGGAGTGGCTGGGACGCGAAGGAGTCGCCTAGATCAGAGAACGCCCGCGGGTGTGTCCACCACCGCCAAGTCACTGCTCCTGCCACGACCAGCACGAGCGCAACGCCCGTGAGCAGGATCGTCGTCCGGCCGCGGCGGTTCTGGGGCCCTTGGGCTGAGGGCACAGCTACATCAGAGGTCGCGATCACGCGGTCAGTGTTGCACCGATTCAGCGCCTGAGGTCAGGCTCGGAGCCTCCTCATTCGCGCTAGCACTGGGACGCAGTTCGCTACACGCAAGACGCCTGTTCGTCGCCCCCTCTCGCCAGAGCCGAGACTCTCGCTGCGTCACCGGCAGCGACCTAGAAGTAAATATTTACTGCTAGGCTCCCGATATGAGTCCGGGGCGACCGCGCAGAGATGCTCGAGAGGTCACCGCCATTGGCCCTGCCTTGGTTGACCGGCGCCAGGCATCTGGAATGAGCCGCTCAGCACTCGCGGCCAAAGCAGGTCTGTCGATCAACACGCTGATGAAGGTTGAGCAGGGACAGACCCGCGATCCAGGCGTTCTGAAGATCGCCGCACTGTGCCGGGCCCTATCGCTTTCGATGGACGAACTGCTGCACGACGCGGAACGTCTCCAACGGCCAGGGAGGGTCAGCCGCATGACGCACGGAATCATCTCCGTCGGGTACGAAGGACGCACGATAGATGCCTTCGTCGACGCGCTGGTTCGCGCCGGAGTGCAGACGGTCGCCGATGTCCGCCTGAACGCGATCAGCCGCAAGGCCGGGTTCTCAAAGACTCGCCTGCGGGAGGCCTTGGCGGATGTCGGCATCGAATACCGCCACATGCGCAGCCTTGGCAACGCGAAGGAGAATCGTGAACCGTTCTGGGACGGTCGCGCCGAGGAGGGGCGGCGCGTCTTCCGCGAGGCCCTTGGATCGCCCGAGGCGGAGTCGTCGCTGGAGGAGCTATCCGAACTCGTACGTGACCACGTTGTTGCCGTGCTCTGCTTCGAGACCGACGTGGAGAAGTGCCACCGCAAGGTGATCATCGACGAACTGGTCGGTCCCTCTGAGATTCCCGTTGCTGCGCTCCCGCTCTAGGCTCTCTTCTTCGGGTATTACACGCCGAGGATGCTGAACGTCTGGGGCCGCTTGGCTTGGTTGCCCACGTAAAACGCGACGTCGTTCTCGGCAGCACAGATCTCCTCGAAGAATCGCTTGCGGATCGCCGCATGGGCTTCTGCGTCCGACCTGCTCCACAGGTGCCGTTGCAGCGCGACAAACTCCCAGTCCATGATCGATTGCTCGTGGGTTGTGCATGTGGGATCGGCGCAACGCCACTTGTAGAAGCCTTTGAACCTCGGGGCTTCGAGAGGCGTCTTGTCCTGCGCCTCCTCAAAGACATCAAGCTCGAGCTGGTTGACGTAGGCGTCGATCTTCGCCTGCTCGCCGCTGCTCCAGCCTGGGTGCGGCTCTAACCGGAACCCGAGGATCTCCTTCGGGCGCACCAGGGCGAGGGAACGAGCCTTCGCGTCCGCACTCGCCAGCTTTCGGATGCTGCACATTGAGTCATCGATGATCGATTCAAGGAGTTGCTGTCGGCGCTTCCACGGTGGCAGGTGGCCCTCCACCTGGAGGGTCGCCATATTCGGCTTCCAGGACTCCAGCCGGGCCTCGCCCGCAGGCTGGCAATCTACGGACACGATGTCGTACTTCGTGAACGCCTCCGTCGCGGCGGGGAGGTGCCGGAAGTTGATCGGGTAGAGCCGGATCCAACCCCTTGGCCCGACGTCGCCAAGAAGGACGCCGGCGACGCACACGGTCTCGCCGTGGCTGACCGACGGGTTCGGCGCTGCCTTGACGGTGATCAGAATGCGATGCCGCGCTGGGCCAACCGGCTTCACCGTGGGGTACTCGATGGTATCGCCGAACAAGGACTCCGTGGTCATCACATCACCTCGGGGTGAGCACGTTTGCTGGGTCTCGACGGTAACCATCGGCTCCGACACTTTCTGGCGTTTGGCGCAAGCTCCCACCCACCGCGCCCTCACCTCAAGTCGCTGGGCAAGCGGGTGCCCGAAGTACATGCCCCACCCGGACTTTGTTACGAGCGGCCGCAGCCGTGGCCTCGGCGAGGGCGCAGCACGCCTGGTCGACGCCTCACCGCGGACGTGGTGCCAGTCAGCCGATGCACTGACTCCACACGCCAGCACTCCAACTGCCCGCGTCAGTACGCCAGACATCGACCTGAACGAGCCGCCTGCCTTGGTGGTCGAGCAGATCCACCACCCGAACGGCGTCCTGATCGCCCGCGCCGACATCGACGCCCTTCGCCTGAATCCGAGTCGAAGCGACGCGACCCCATTCCCGTGACTCCACCATCGCGTCCATCAGTGACACCCAGGTGGGCGCAGTCATGGAGCCGTCATAGCGGCTCTCGCAGTGGCCCTCGCCGCCGGTCCCACTCGCGCACGAACTCAAGATCGTGCAGGCGGCCGTGGCAACGATCGACCGAGACACGGTCATCACACCCATGGGACGGACTCTGCCTGCAATCGGCTCCACGAGGTCCATGCAGGTACCGCGCAGAGTACGGGGCGGCGACCGCGTGGCGCCGTTCAGGGAGTTGCTCGTCAGCACGTTGGACCTTCCAAAACGTCTCTCGCTGCAGGCGTGAGAACGCTTCCCCAGGTGATCGCGAATGTCCGAAGATTGCTCCAGAGCCCTCCGTTACCTCCCCGAATCGAGCACAGCATGACCGACGTGCCCTCACCCGGTGAAGAGCGCTCCACCCCCTCCGACGTCATTCCGTTGCGGGAAGCAACCAGGGCTTGGTTCGCGATCTCGTTGCAGACATTCGGAGGTCCCGCCGGTCAGATCGCCGTCATGCAACGCATGCTTGTGGACGAGAAGCGGTGGATCGGCCAACAGCGTTTCCTCTTCGCGCTGTCCTACTGCACCCTGCTGCCCGGCCCGGAGGCCCAGCAGTTGGCGACCTACGTGGGTTGGCTGCTCAACGGCGTCAAGGGAGCTCTCATCGCCGGCGTCCTCTTCGTGCTGCCAGGCGCCCTCACCCTGCTGGTCCTCTCGGGCATCTACGTAGCCTTCGGTGACACGACCGCGGTTGAGGCTCTCTTCGCCGGGCTCGGGCCAGCTGTCATTGCGATCATCGCGCAAGCCGTCCACCGCGTCGCGAAGCGGGGCTTGGACCGCCCCGCCTTCGCGGCGCTCGCGGTGGCCTCGTTCGTGGCACTGACCTTCTTCGCGCTGCCGTTCCCCGTCATCATCGCTGCCGCCGCTGCCTTCGGGTGGCTGATCCAACACGTCAGGCCACAGGCGGTGACGGCTACGCCATCGACCGACCCTGACCACGTTCCGCCTCTGATCTCGGACGACGCCCTCCACGCCGACCGGCCATCGCTCAAACGGTCTGTGGTGATCCTGACCGTCGGCTTCAGTCTGTGGGCCGCACCGGTCATTGCGGCGTTGCTGGCATTCGGGGCTGACAGCGTCCTCGTCGACCAGGGTCTCTTCTTCTCAGGCGCAGCAGTCGTCACCTTCGGCGGCGCCTACGCCGTCCTCGCCTACGTTGCTCAACAAGCGGTCGGCTTCTACGGCTGGGTGACTCCAGGCGAGATGGTCAAGGGCCTGGCGCTCGCGGAGACCACCCCTGGCCCATTGATCATGGTGGTCCAGTTCGTTGCCTTCCTGGGTGCCTACCGCAACCCCGGCGACTTGGACCCCTGGGTCGCGGCCGCGCTCGCCGCGTTCGTCACTACCTGGGTCACGTTCGTTCCATGCTTCTTGTTCATCCTGCTAGGTGCCCCGTACGTCGAGCGCCTACGTCACAACCGGGCTCTCGCCTCGGCCCTCAAGGGGATCACTGCCGCAGTCGTCGGCGTCATCGCCAACCTGGGGATCTACTTCGCACTGCACACCTTGTTCGGTGCCACGACGCGAATCGACGCCGGGCCACTCGACTTCGAAGTCGCTCGGGTCGACTCCATGCGATGGGCGGCGCTAGCCGTGACCGCGCTGGGATGCCTGCTGATCTTCCGTCAGCAATGGTCAGTGCTCAAGACCCTGGGAGCCTGCGCAATTGCCGGAACCATCCTCCACCTGGTAGCGGTAGCCGCCTGATTCAGCCGAACCGTCAGTGCGCCATGTCCACGAACCGGCTGTAGTGACCCTGGAAGGCCACCGTCACGTCGCGGGTGGGGCCGTTGCGGTGCTTGGCGACGATCAGGTCGGCCTCGCCGGGGCGGGTCGACTCCTTCTCGTAGACGTCCTCGCGGTGCAGCAGGATGATCATGTCGGCGTCTTGCTCGAGCGAGCCGGACTCACGAAGGTCGGATGCCGCCGGCTTCTTGTCGGCACGCTGCTCGGGGCCACGGTTCAGCTGCGACAGCGCGATGATCGGGACCTCGATCTCCTTCGCCAGCAGCTTGATCTGCCGCGAGAACTCCGAGACCTCGAGCTGACGGGACTCGACCTTCTTGCCCGAGCTCATCAGCTGCATGTAGTCGATCACGATCAGGCGCAGGTCGTGGTTCTGCTTCAACCGCCGGGCCTTGGACCGGATCTCCATCATCGTCATGTTCGGGCTGTCGTCGATGAACATCGGCGCCGACGACACCTCGCCCATCTTCCGCGCCAGCCGTGCCCAGTCGTCGTCGGTCATGTTGCCGTTGCGGATGTGGTTCAGCGGAACCTTCGCCTCGGCCGAGAGCAGACGCATGGTGATCTCGGCGCGGTTCATCTCCAGCGAGAAGAAGACACTGGCCATGCCGTTGTGGATCGACGCCGCCCGACAAAAGTCTAGTGCCAAAGTCGACTTTCCCATGGCGGGACGCGCCGCGACGATGATCATCTGGCCGGCGTGCAGACCGTTGGTCAGCTCGTCGAGGTCGGCGAAGCCGGTGGGCACGCCGTAGATGCCCTCCTCACGGTTGGAGATCGCCTCGATCTCGTCGAGGACCCCTTCCATGATGTCGGCCAGCGGCGCGTAGTCCTCGGCGGTCCGCTTGTCGGTGATCTTGTACATCTCGGCCTGGGCCTCGTCGACCAGGTTGTCGACGTCACCCTCGCCGGCGTAGCCCAGCGAGACGATCTTGGTGCCGGCGGTGACCATCCGGCGCAGGATCGCCTTCTCGCGCACGATCTCGGCGTAGTAGCCGGCATTGGCGGCGATCGGCACGTTGGCGGCCAGCGTGTGCAGGTACGGCGCCCCGCCCGCTCGCTGCAGCTCGCCGCGGCGCTGCAGCTCGGCGGCCACGGTGACCGGGTCGGCGGGCTCGCCGCGACCGAACAGGTCGATCACCGAGTCGTGGATGATCTCGTGCGCGGGCCGGTAGTAGTCGGTGCCGCGGATCACCTCGGCGACGTCGGCGATCGCGTCCTTGGAGAGCAGCATCGCGCCGAGCACGCTCTGCTCGGCCGCGTTGTCGGACGGCGGCGTGCGGTCGTTCGGGCCGCGCGGGGCCTCACCGGGCTCGAAGGCAGCCGGTCCGTCGCCCCAGTCGGGCTCCGGCGGAAGCTCGTGCGTGCCCTCTACGACGCTCACCTGCATACCCCTCTCGCCACCGTGGACGGCGTCCGGATCTAGATCTATCTCCGACCTCCGACACAACCGGTCAGGCGCGCCCGACGAGGCGACCGTACGCGCCCACAAGCCTCACGCGAAAGCAGCCCATCCACAGGCCCTGTGGATAACCCGTGGATAGCCGTGGATGACGGTGGATTGACTGTGCACAGCCTGGGGATTGTCCTGTGGAGAACAACACGCTCGATCCGGGAAACCGCCTCTGACCTGCGGAAACGTCGCGCGATCGCTGTGGAGAAAACAATTCTGGTGAACTTTCGTTCACCTGGCGTCCATCTGGCGTTGCCGTGTTTCTTTGTCGACACGAGCCTGCAATCGTGCCGTTTCCACAGGAAGCGCCGAGTTGTTCACAACCGTCACAGCGGTAGACATATGTCCAGTTTCCACGGCGCGTCGCCCACGACACGCCGCGCTGTGCGCGTCATCCCGGCATGGGCCGCGCGACCACCCCTCGTAAGGTTGCCCGGTGCAGAAGCGAGCCGTCGACAGGGAGATCCTCGCCCTCGCCGTCCCCGCCTTCCTGGCGCTGGTGGCCGAGCCACTCTTCCTGCTCGCCGACGCCGCGATCATCGGCCACCTGGGCACCGTCCCGCTCGCTGCCCTCGGGGTCGCCGGCGCGGTGATCACCACCGTGGTCGGGCTCTGCGTCTTCCTCGCCTACGGCACCACGGCCGACGTCGCCCGCAAGCTGGGCGCCGGTGACCGTCCCGGAGCGCTCGCCGCCGGCATGGACGGCGTCTGGCTCGCGGTCGCGATCGGCGTCCCGGTCACCGTGACCGGCATCCTCACCGCCGGCCGGTGGATCGACCTGTTCGGCGCTTCCGCTGAGGTCAGCCAGCCCGCCACCGACTACCTGCGGATCGCCTTCCTCGGCACCACCCCGCTCCTGCTGGTGCTCGCCGCGACCGGCGTGCTGCGCGGCCTCCAGGACACCCGCACACCCCTCGTCGCCGCCGTCGCCGGCAACCTGCTCAACATCGCCGCCAACCTCTCCCTGGTGCACGGACTCGGTCCCCTGCCGAGGCTCGGACTGGTCGGCTCCGCCTGGGGCACCGTCCTCGCCCAAGCCCTGATGGCTGCCGGCCTGCTCGCGGTGCTGGCCCGCGCGACCCGCAGCGCCGGCGTCAGCCTGCGGCCCCGCACGGGCGGGGTGCGCGCAGCCGGGCGGGCCGGCGTCCCGTTGCTGATCCGCACCCTCACCCTGCGCGCCGCACTGCTGGTCACCACCTACAGCGTGGTCGGCTTCGGCGACGCGACCACCCTCGCCGCCCACCAGCTCGCCTTCACCATCTGGACCTTCCTCGCCTTCGTCCTGGACGCCGTCGCCATCGCCGCGCAGGCCCTCACCGGACGCGCCCTCGGCTCCGGCGACGTCGCACGCACCCGCTCGCTCACCCAGCGGATGATCCAGTGGGGCATCTGGTCCGGCGTGGTCACCGGCCTCGCGCTGGCCGCCCTCAGCCCGGTCATCGGGCACCTCTTCACCAACGACGACGCCGTGGTCTCCACGCTCGCGGGCGCCCTGCTGGTGGCCGCCCTCGCCCAGCCCGCCGCGGGCGTCGTCTTCGTCCTGGACGGCGTGCTGATCGGCGCCGGCGACGGTCGGTACCTGGCCTGGGGCGGGCTGCTGGTCTTCGTCCTCTACGCCCCGCTGGCCCTGCTCGCCGGCTCGCTGACCTGGGTCTGGGTGGCCTTCGGTGCGGTGTTCATGGGTGGACGCCTGGCGGTTCTGCTGCATCGCGCCCGCGGCGAGCGGTGGATGGTCACCGGTGCCACCCGCGACGCATCCTGACCTGGGCCGCAGGATCGACTGCCGCCGTCCATCGGCCCCACTAGGCTTTCGCTCGTGAATGCCCCCGAGCCGCAGCCCGACGACGTATCGCGGCCCGAGGAGACGGCGCGTCAACGCGCACGCCGCGAGGCCAAGCCGATGGCACCGCTCCAGGGGATGGCGATGGGCCTGATCCTGATCGCGCTCGACTCGCAGTCGCGCTTCGATCTGTTCCCCGACCCGCTCGGCTGGCTACTGGTGCTCTGGGGTGTGGCCAAGCTCCCGCTGCCGGAGCGCAACGCCCTGCTCACGACTGCCGGCATCGCGACCGCTACCGCTGCAGCGCTCTACGTCCCCGTCATCGAGGAGGCCGTCGGCGACGCCGGCCTGGCGATGATCTGGGCCGTCCAGCTGCCCGACCTGGCCTTCGTGATCGTGCTCTGCCGCGCGCTGATCGCCGGCGCCCGCCGGCAGAGCCCGGTGGACCGCACGGCGGCTGGCCGCTTCGGCGTCGCGCTCACCGCCGCCGTCGTGGTGATCGCCCTGGTCCCGATCGGCTCTGCCGCCGAGACCGACGGCCTGATCACCGCAGCCGACGGCGGCTTCGTGCTGCTCTGGCTGTGGCTGGTCTGGAACCTGTTCGCCGTCAGCGGCCGGCCCTGGCTCGCCGCCCGCCCCGCCACCTCGGGTCGTCCCTAACGTTTTGGCTGTGGTCAGGCTGGAGAACGACCAGAACGTTAGGGACGACCCCGAAAACGAGGGGCGGCGCGAAACCCCGGAACCGAACGGACAGCCCGGCGACGAGAACCCGACCGAGACGCAGAAGGGCCCCAGCCGGATCGGCTGGGGCCCTTCTGATGAGACGTTCGTCAGGCAGAGACGACGTTGAGGGCGACCGTGGCCGACACCTCGTCGTGCAGCTTGACCGAGACCTGGTGCGCGCCCAGGGCCTTGATCGGGTTGCCCATGACGATGGTCCGCTTGTCGACCTGCTCGCCCGAGGTCTCGCCCAGTGCAGCGGCGATCTCAGCGGCGGTGACGGCGCCGAACAGGCGACCGCCCTCACCGGCGCGGACGGCCACGTTGACCGGCTTCGCCTCGAGCTTGGCCTTGACCTCGACGGCGTGGCCGTGGTCGCGCAGGGCACGCGACGCACGCGCAGCCTTGATCGACTCGACGGTCTTCTCGCCGCCACGGGTCCAGCGGATCGCGTCGCCGCGCGGGATCAGGTAGTTGCGGCCGTAGCCGTCCTTGACCTCGACGACGTCACCGGCGGCGCCGAGACCGTCGACTTCCTGAGTCAGGATGAGCTTCATTAGTCAGTACTCCTTCTCGACTCAGCGACCGGTGGAGGTGTAGGGCAGGAGTGCCACCTCGCGGGCGTTCTTGACGGCCATGGCCACGTCGCGCTGGTGCTGGACGCAGTTGCCGGTGACCCGACGCGCACGGATCTTGCCGCGGTCGGAGATGAACTTGCGGAGCAGCGTGGTGTCCTTGTAGTCGACACCGGTCGCCTTCTCCTTGCAGAACTGGCAAACCTTCTTCTTGGGCTTGCGAATCACTGCCTTGGCCATTGTGGTGCTTCCTTCTCAGTAAGCCCGGCGGATGCCGGAATGGTTGGCTGGTTTCGGTTGGAAAGGTGAGGAGTGACCCTCGATCAGAACGGCGGCTCTTCCGGAGCGACGCCCGGCGCGCCCCACGGGTCGTTGGCGGGAGCACCGCCACCACCCTGGGGAGCCGGCGTGGCCCACGGGTCGTTGGCGGGAGCACCGCCACCGAAGCCACCGCCTGCAGGAGCGCCGCCGGCGTTGTAACCACCGCCACCGCCGCCACCGTTGTAGCCACCGCCGCCACCACCGCTGCGACCCGCACGGGCCACCTTGGCGGTTGCGAACTTGAGGCTGGGGCCGATCTCCTCGACGTCGAGCTCCATGACGGTGCGCTTCTCACCTTCACGGGTCTCGTACGAGCGAGCAGTGAGCCGGCCCTGGGCGACGACGCGCATGCCCTTCTGCAGCGACTCGGCGACGTTCTCCGCCGCCTGACGCCAGATGGAGCAACGCAGGAACAGGGCCTCGCCGTCCTTCCACTCGTTCGTCTGACGATCGAACGTGCGGGGGGTGGACGCGATGGTGAAGTTGGCCACCGCAGCACCCGAGGGGGTGAAGCGGAGCTCCGGGTCACCGGTGAGGTTGCCCACCACAGTGATGACGGTTTCGCCTGCCATATGCGCTCTCCTAGCTGATCTGAGGATTACTCGCTCTGCCTATGGTGACCGGTGTCGCCTCGCGGCGACACCCTTCATCCACAGACGATGGGCCTCACGCTGCGGCGCGGAGGACCTTGGTGCGCAGGATCGACTCGTTGAGCGTCAGCTGGCGGTCGAACTCCTTGACCACGTCAGGCGTCGCCTGCAGGGTGATCACGGCGTAGATGCCTTCGGCGTTCTTCTTGATCTCGTACGCCAGGCGACGACGACCCCACACGTCGACGTTCTCGACGTTGCCGCCACCGTTGCGGATGACGTTGAGGTACTTGTCGAGCGACGGCTCGATGGTGCGCTCGTCAAGGCTGGGCTCGAGGATGACCATCACTTCGTATGCACGCATAGCGGTCTCCACCTCCTCTGGACTCGGCGGCCACGGTCTCTCCGTGGCAGGAGGGCTTGCGTAGTGTCTCCGGATATCTCCCGCCTGTGGGAGTAGAGCCGAAAGACACCGCAGACTATCAGCGGGCGCGAGTGGGTCGCGAATTGCTGGGTAGGGTGATCCTCGCCATGACCTTCTCTCCGGACCACCCCGTCGCCGGCCGCTACGCCCTGATCGACCAGATCGGCGCAGGCGGCATGGGCTCGGTCTGGCGCGCCTGGGATCTGCGTGGCCAGCGGTTTGTCGCCGCGAAGGTGCTCGGCCAGCACGACAGCGCGATGCTGCTGCGCTTCGTGCGCGAGCAGTCGGTGCGGATCAACCACCCGCACGTGGTGGCCCCCAGCGGCTGGGCCGCGGAGGACAACATCGTCGTCTTCGCGATGGACCTGGTCCGCGGCGGCTCGGTGCACACCCTGCTCGGCGACCACGGCCCGCTCCCGGACCCGTACGTCCGGGTGCTCCTCGACCAGACCCTGCAGGCCCTGACGGCGGTCCATGACGCCGGCGTCGTGCATCGCGACGTGAAGCCCGCCAACCTGTTGCTCGAGCCGACCGGCACCGGTCGCCCGCACGTGCGCCTCGGCGACTTCGGCGTCGCGGCGTTGATCGACGACGTCCGGCTCACCATGCACCCGGGTGCGATCGGCACCGGCGGCTACATGGCCCCCGAGCAGCAGATCGGGGCGCCGCCCACCCCGCAGCAGGACCTCTACGCCCTGGGCGTGGTCGGCGTGCAGATGCTGACCGGGCTCAGCCCCCGGCACCAGCAGGGCGTCCCGGACGGTCCGCTGGCCGAGTGGCTGCGCTGGCTCACCAACGAAGATCCCGGACGCCGTCCGCGCAGCTCGCACGAGGCCCTTGCCGCGCTGCGCTCGTTGGGCGTTCCGCCCGGTGCGCCCTGGCAGTTCGAGCCCGAGCCGCCGGAGGTCTTCGACCAGCTCGGCCAGGCGCAACCCCCGGCACCGCCCTCGCACCCGTCATCGGCCGGGCCCACCCCGACCCCGCCGACCGGCTACGCCTACGCCGGTCCCTCCTCCGGCGGCGTGCCGTCGGGCCCGCACAGTGCCACCCCGGCAGCGTCCGGCTCGGCGAACGGCACCCTGATCGCCGCCCTGCTCTGCTTCCTGGTGGCGATCGGCTGCGCGGTCGGCGCGATCACGCTGCTCTTCGTCTGAGCCGGCACCTCCACCACCGGAGCGCGCGAGGCAGCGGCCTCAGGCGCCCTCGGGGAACGCCCGCTCGATGATCGCGTCGGTGTCGGCACCGGTCGGCAGCGTGCCGAAGGCGTGACCCCAGTCGCCGCCGAGCCGCGAGGCGCAGAACGCGTCGGCGACCGCCGTCGGCGCGTGCCGCACCAGGAGCGAGCCCTGCAGGGCGAGCGCCATCAGCTCCACCAGGCGCCGGGCACGGGTCTCGATCGCGTCCGGGTCGGCCAGCTCGGCGCCGAGCCGCGCAACCACGGCGTCGAGGCGCGCGTCGGCACCGGCGGAGAGCGCGAACTCGGCCAGCAACGCCTCCAGCGCCTCGGGCTGACGCCCCAGGGCGCGCAGCACGTCGAGCGCGTTGACGTTGCCGGAGCCCTCCCAGATCGAGTTCAGCGGTGCCTCGCGGTAGAGCCGCGGCATTCCGGACTCCTCGACGTAGCCGTTGCCACCCAGGCACTCCATCGCCTCGGCGGTGAACGCGGAGCCGCGCTTGGTCACCCAGTACTTGCCGACCGCGGTGGCCATCCGACGGAAGGCCTGCTCGCCGTCGTCGCCTCGGATGCCGCGGTCGGCGGCGCCGGCCAGGCGCAGCGCCAGGGTGGTCGCCGCCTCCGACTCGAGAGCGAGGTCGGCGAGCACGTTGCGCATCAGCGGCTGGTCGATCAGCCGGGCGCCGAACGCGGAACGGTGGCTCACATGGTGCGCGGCCTCGACGAACGCCTTGCGCATCATCGCCGCGGATCCGGTGACGCAGTCGAGCCGGGTGCTGTTGACCATGTCGATGATGGTCCGCACGCCGCGTCCCTGCGCGCCGACCTGCCAGGCGAGGGTGTTGTCGAACTCGGGCTCGGAGGAGGCGTTGGAGCGGTTGCCCAACTTCTCCTTGAGCCGCACGATCCGGAACGTGTTGCGGGTGCCGTCGGGCAGGATCCGCGGCACCAGGAAGCAGGTCAGACCGTCGGGAGCCTGGGCGAGCACCAGGAAGAGGTCGCTCATCGGCGCCGAGGTGAACCACTTGTGGCCGTTGAGCGCGAAGACGCCGGGCTCGGCGGTCGGGGTGGCCACCGTCGAGTTGGTGCGGACGTCCGAGCCGCCCTGCTTCTCGGTCATCCCCATGCCGACCAGCAGGCCGCGCTTCTCGGTGGGCGTGCGCAGGCCCGGGTCGTAGACCCGGGAGGTGATCAGCGGCTCGTAGACGGCGGCGAGGTCGGGCTGGTGCCGCAGCGCGGGCACGGCCGCGTAGGTCATCGTCACCGGGCAGCCGTGACCGGCCTCGCTGTGCCCCCAGGCCAGGTAGCCCGCCGTCCGCGCCACGTGCGCTCCGGCGCGCTCGTCGGCCCAGGCGGCACCAGCCAGGCCCTCGGCGACCGAGACCCGCATCAGGTTGTGCCAGCTGGGGTGGAACTCGACCTCGTCGATGCGGTGGCCGTAGCGGTCGACGGTGCGCAGCTCGGGCTCGAAGCGGTTCGCCAGATCGCCCCACTCCTGGACCTCGGCCGTGCCGGCGAGTCGGCCGAGCCGCCGGACGTCGTCCTCGGCCCAGCCGGCGCCCTCGCGGCGCAGCCCCTCCAGGAGAGCGGCGTCGGCCGAGGCGTCGTAGGGCGCATGCGACGGCGGCTGGTTGAGCACGAGCTGCGGGTCCGTGGAGGGCTGCACCTGGGTCATGTCCTCGACATTACATCCTCAGCAACATCTATGTGAAGAGTTGTAATGCGACGACCGTAGGATCTCCCCATGCCCGCCTCCGCGACCCTCGCCGCCCTTGAGCTCCGGCCGCTCAGCGCGCGCTCGCTGGTGCTGAGCCTGCTGCTGGGCAGCCACCCCGCCCAGCGGCCGGTGCGCGAGCTGGTGGCGCTGGTCGGCGAGCTCGGCGTCAGCGAGACCACCCTGCGGGTCGCCCTGAGCCGACTGGTCGCGGCCGGCGACCTGGAGCGCGAGGAGGGCAGCTACCGGCTCAGCCCGCGGCTGCTGGAGCGACAGCGCCGCCAGGACGCCGCGCTCACTCCGCAGACCCATGACGACGCCGGCCACTGGGCGATGGTGGTGGTCACCACCCAGGGCCGCGACCCCGCCCGCCGCCAGGAGCTGCGCCGCGAGCTCTCCGGCCAGCGGCTCGCCGAGCTGCGCGAGGGGCACTGGCTGCGACCCGACAACCTGACCCTCGAGCTCTCCGACCAGCTGCGCTCCGAGACCACCCGGTTCCGCGCCGTCCCCGACGGCGATCCCGGCGAGCTGCTCCACAGGCTGTGGGATCTCGACGCGTGGCGCGATCGCGGCCACCTCCTGCTCGACCACTTCGAGTCGGACGCCGAGCCGCTGACCCGGATCACGGTGGCGGCGGCCATCGTGCGGCACCTGTTCGCCGACCCGATCCTGCCCGCGCACCTGACGCCGGCCGACTGGCCCGCGCAGGCACTGCGCGCCGGGTACGCCGACTATCGCGCCCGCGCCTACGGGCAGTGGATGCCCTAGACATACCTGGCCATGGGGTTCGTAGCAGCCGGCTGACCGGGTACGCCTAGCTCCGCAGCCAGAGCACCAGGCCGAGCACCGTCAACACCACCGCGGCGCCGATCAGGCCCCACACCAACGGCCAGGAGTCGACGGCCCAGACGGCGAGGCTCACCGGGCCCGCCCGGTCAGTCGACGCCAGCGGACCAGCAGCGCGCCGCCGGCCGCGGTCATCCCGACCGCGATCGCACCGAGCCCGCCGACCACACCCCAGGCCGGCTCGCTCGGATCGCTGGCATCGTCGGCGTCGGCGTCGCCGGCGGACTCGGCGGCAGCGGCCTTGAAGTCCGGCAGGTCGGCGGGGGTCTTCGCGTAGGGAGAACCGGTCGCCGGCTCCCCGAAGACCCCGATGTCGAGCGTGACGTCGACGGCACCGTTCATCACCTCCGGCAGCTCCACGTCGGCGTCGATGCGCAACGAGACGTAGTAGGTGCCGGGGAAGGCGGCCGGGTTCAGGGTCGGGTCGGTGCGGTTCTTCCACTGGATCACCGGCGACACCGCACCGGAGCTGCGCGGGTAGTCGGAGACATAGAGGGCGTGGTTGATCGGCGGCTTGCTGCCACTGCGCGACGGCTTGGCCTCCGCCCAGTTGCCCTCGCCGCCCAGCGGCGTGATCAGCCGGGGCTCGACGTCGAACGGCTCCTTGCCGGAGAAGCCGACACCATCCTCGTAGCCTGGGTGCGAGAGCGTGGCCTGCAGGTGCTGCCCCCACTCCAGCGGAACCTTGGCCAGGGCAGTGCGGCCCGGGTACAGCCGGACCTGCCAGCTGCCGTTGCTGAGGTCGGGTGCGGAGGCGAAGTCGCTGCCGAGGGTGATCCTGCCCTTGTCCTCGCGCCGGTCGCCGTCCCAGCGCACCTGCGCGGAGGCGGGCGGCAACAGGCCGGCGTCCGCGACCGGCGGCTCCTCCCAGACGGCGACCTGGAGGGTCTCTCCGCTGAAGTTGGAGCCGGAGCCGGGCTCGTTGCGGATGTAGACGACGTCCTCGTCGGTGCAGTCGCCGGAGTTGACCACGCCGGTGCGGAACTCGTGGTCGCTGATCAGGTCGTCGACCACGCCGGGGCTGGACCAGCCGCAGTCGTCGAGGTTCTCCTTGACCGCCGCAAGCAGCAGGTCGCCGTTGCCGGGGTTGGCGGTGACCACCGTCTCGCCGACCCACAGCGTGGAGCCGGGGATGGTGCGCTCGACGGCGAAGTAGCCGGCCTGGTCGGAGATCGCGACCTGGTGCACCCCCGGAGCGAGCACCTGAGCACTCGCGGTGTCGGGAGCCATCTGCACCGTCGACGCGGCCGGGGCCACGGCCGCCGCGCCCACCGCCGGGACGAGCAACCAGGGCGCCAGTGCCGCGGCAGCGGTCAGCGCGATGGCCCCATTCCCCGAGCGTGTGGTCATGGGGCCAGCCTGCCAGACCGAGGCATCGGTAACATCCGCACCACGGGTTGGCTGTGCCCACAGGGCTGGCGAAGGAGGCTGTGGATGAGTGACGACGACGCACGTCGCCAGCAGATCGACCTCTACGGCGACACCGTCGCCTCGATCGCCCAGCAGGCGCACGGGATCCTCGGCGTGCCGCCGGGCGAGCTCGCCGACCTGATCGGACTCTCCGAGCCGATGCTCGGCGCCCTGGTCAGCGGCACCCGGGTGCGGATCGGCAACCAGATCGCGATCGGCCGCCTGGTCCAGCTTCAGGAGCTGATCGTCAACGTCCGCAACGGACTCACCCCGACCGGTGACGTGTCACTCGCGCTGGCCCAGATCCGTGCCTCCACGCTGCCCGCCGTCCCGGGAGCCGTGACGCATCCGGCGGCCCACGCGGCTGCCGCTGGTCCCGGCTCAGGCGGTGCTGCTCCGTTCGCTGCGCCTCGATCGGGCCCTCAGCAGACGCCGCCGTACCTGCCGCCGGGCTCCCCCGCGCCCGCTCCGGGCTCCCCCGGCGCCGTGCCCGCCCCAGGTGCCGCGCCGTCGTCCGGCGGCGGCACCCCGCCCCTGCTGTCGGCGACCTCGCTGGGCTACGCCCGCAGCGTGGTGGCCCGGCACGTGCCGACCACTCCCACCTACCGGTGGCCCTTGCTGGAGCAGCTGACCGGCACCGAGACCTGGGTCAAGCACGAGAACCACACCCCGATCGGCGCCTTCAAGGTCCGCGGCGGCCTGAACTTCGTGGAGCGCCTGCGCGTCTCCGGCACGCGGCCGCCTGGGCTGATCTCCGCGACCCGCGGCAACCACGGCCAGAGCCTGGCCTTCGCCGGGCGGGCCTACGGGCTGCCGATCACGATCGTGGTCCCCGAGGGCAACAGCCCCGACAAGAACGTGGCGATCACCGCGATGGGCGCCGAGCTGATCGTGCACGGCGCCGACTTCCAGGCCGCGGCCGAGCACGCCGCCGCCCTCGCGGCGCAGCGCAACCTGATGATGGTGCCGCCGTTCCACCCCTGGCTGGTGGAGGGCGTGGCGACCGCCGCCGCCGAGCTGCACGAGCAGGTGCCCGGCCTCGACGTCGTCTACGTGCCGGTCGGGATGGGCTCGGGGATCTGCGCGCAGATCGCCGTGCGCGACCTGCTCGGCGCCCGTACCGAGGTGGTCGGCGTGGTCGCTGCCAACGCGCCGGCCTACGCCCGCTCGGTGGCCGCCGGACGGCCGATCAGCACCGAGAGCGCCGACACGTTCGTGGACGGCGTCGCCTGCCGTACGCCGGACCCGCACGCCGTCGCGGTGATCCGGGCCGGGGCGTCGCGGATCCTGGAGGTCAGCGAGGAGGCCGCCGCCGAGGCGATGGCGCTGATGTACCGGACCACGCACAACCTCGCCGAGCCGGCCGGCTCGCTCGCCCTGGCCGGGCTGCTCGCCGACCGGGCCCGGGTCGGCGGGCGCCGGGTGGCGATCGTGCACACCGGCGGCAACTGCGACCACGACGTCTTGGAGCATGCCTTCTCCTGACGTCGCGCAGCGCGCCGGGCGGCTGTCGGGGCCACCTGAGAGCATGGGGTGCATGAGCACGCTTTCCATCGGAGCCCACGTCGACCAGACCGACCCGATCGCCGAGGCGACCGCCCGCGGCGCCGACGTCGTCCAGATCTTCCTGGGCAGCCCGCAGTCGTACAAGGGTCCGGTGGTGGAGTACGCCGATGGTGCCGAGGCGCTGCGCGCGGCGGCCGAGGAGGCCGGCGTGGCGATCTACGTGCACGCGCCGTACATCATCAACGTCGCCACCACGAACAACCGGGTGCGGATCCCGTCGCGCAAGCTGCTCCAGCAGCACATCGACGCCGCCGCCTCGATCGGCGCCAAGGGCCTGGTCGTGCACGGTGGCCACGTCGACAAGGCCGGCGAGGATCCGGAGCTGCTGGCCAAGGGGTTCGACAACTGGCGCAAAGCCGTCGAGGCCACGGATCTGAAGATCCCGCTGCTGATCGAGAACACCGCCGGCGGCGACCACGCGATGACCCGCCACCTGGAGCGGATCGCCCAGGTCTGGGAGGCGATCGGCACCGCCGACCAGGCCGATCAGGTCGGCTTCTGCCTCGACACCTGCCACGCCCACGCCGGTGGCAACGCGCTGGAGACGGTCGTGGAGAAGGTCCGCGCGATCACCGGCCGGATCGATCTGGTGCACGCCAACGACAGCCGCGACGAGTTCGACTCCGGGGCCGACCGGCACGCCAACTTCGGCGCCGGAAGGATCGATCCCGAGCTGCTCGCCGCCGTGATCCGCGACGCCGGCGCGCCGGTGATCTGCGAGACGCCGGGTGGTGTCTCCGAGCACACCGCCGACTTCGCATGGCTGCGCGAGCGACTCTGAGCGGTAGCCTCGTGGCCGTGTCTTCCCCCGCCCCGATCACCGTCCGCACCGCGACCGCCGCCGAGCACACCGCGTTCCTGCGCACCCGCCGCTCGGCGAGCTTCCTGCAGAGCCCGGCCTGGGCGGCAGTGAAGGCCGAGTGGCGCAGCGAGTCGCTGCTGTGGGAGCGCGACGGCGTCGCCGTCGGCGCTGCCCTGGTGCTCTACCGCCAGCTGCCGAAGGTCAAGCGCTACCTCGCCTACCTGCCCGAGGGGCCGGTGATCGACTGGGAGAGCGACCACCTGGCCTCCTGGCTGGCCCCGATGGTCGCGCACCTCAAGCGCAAGGGGGCGTTCGCCGTCCGGATGGGCCCGCCGGTGGTCACCGGCCGCTGGGACGCCGCCGCGATCAAGCAGGGCATCGCCGACGAGTCCGTGCACCGGCTGACCGAGATGGCGCCGCTGGAGCGCTGCGTCGCCGGCGCGCGGGTGGTCAGCCAGCTCAACGCGCTCGGCTGGAAGCACCTGGCCGCGGACGGCGGCTTCTCGGCCGGCCAGCCGCAGTACAACTTCGCGATCCCGCTGCGCGACGCCGACGACAAGCCGCGCACCGAGGCCGACGTCCTGGCCGGGATGAACCAGCTCTGGCGCCGCAACATCAAGAAGGCCGCGAAGGCCGGCGTCGAGGTGCGTCTGGCCACCGCCGAGACGCTCGACGCCGACCTGGCCGCGTTCCACGCGCTCTACGTGCTCACGGCGGAGCGCGACCGCTTCACCCCGCGCCCGTTGAGCTACTTCCGCACCATGTTCGCCGCCCTCGGCGCCGAGGGCGCGAGCACCGAGATCAGGCTCTACCTCGCGCACCACGAGGGCGACCTGGTCGCCAGCACGATCTGGATCCGCTCCGGCGCGCACACCTGGTACTCCTACGGCGCCTCGTCGACCGAGAAGCGCGACGTCCGCGGCTCCAACGCGGTGCAGTGGCAGATGATCCGCGACGCGATCGCTGCGGACGCCGACGTCTACGACCTGCGCGGGATCACCGACACCCTGGACGCCACCGACCCCCACGTGGGCCTGATCCAGTTCAAGGTGGGTACCGGTGGCGAGGCCGTGGAGTACGCCGGCGAGTGGGACCTCCCGATCAACCGGCTGATCCACAAGGCGTTCGAGATCTACATGGAGAAGCGGTGAGGAGATGCTGACCCTTCACGTGGACACTGCCCGCTTCCGGGCGAACCAGCACCTCACCCTCGGCAAGGCACCCACGCTGGTGCCGGTCGCCAAGGGCAACGGCTACGGCCTCGGCAACGCCTGGCTGGCGGAGGAGGCCCGGCTCCTCGGCGTCGACACCCTGGCCGTGGGCACCTATGACGAGCTCGCCGAGGTGCGCGACGTCTTCACCGGCTCGCTGCTGGTGCTGACGCCGTGGCGCCCCTTCGGCTCGGCGGCCGTCCAGACCCACGACGACCGGGTGATCCACACGATCGGCCGGATCAGCGACCTGCGCGACCTCGCCGAGCGTGACCCGAACGCCCGGATCGTGCTCGAGCAGCGCACCTCGATGCTGCGCCACGGGTTCACCGCCCAGGGCCTGCGCGAGGCCGCCGAGCTGCTGGACTCGTTGCCCGGCCTGCAGGTCGAGGGCGTGGCCCTGCACCTGCCGATGGGCGGCGCCTCACACCTGTCCGAGGTGCAGCGGCTGATGAACGACCAGGTCGCCGCCGGGCTGCCCCCGCACCCGGTGTGGGTCAGTCACCTCTCCGACCACGAGCTGGCCGAGCTGGCCCGCACCTGGCCCGAGTACGCCTTCCGGCCGCGCACCGGCACCAGGCTCTGGCTCGGCGACCGCGGCGCGCTGCGGGTCACCGCCACCGTGCTGGACGCGCACCCGGTCGCGCGCGGCGACGTCTTCGGCTACCGGGGCCGCACGGCCCCCAAGGACGGCACCATCCTGGTCGTCGGCGGCGGCACCGCGCACGGCATCGGCCTGGAGGCGCCGACCGGCGCCAGCACGCTGAAGGCCAAGGCCGGCGCCCTGGCCCGCGGCGGCATGGACGCGGCCGGCTTCGTCCGCTCGCCGTACAGCATCGGCGGCAAGCAGCGCCTCTTCGCCGAGCCCCCGCACATGCAGGCCAGCATGCTCTTCGTCCCGAACGGCTCCGCTGTCCCCGAGATCGGCGACGAGATCGACGTCCGGGTCCGGTTCACCACCACCACCGTCGATCGGGTCGTCTTCAGCTGACGACAGCGGGCCCGCCCCGTTGTTGTGGATAACCGGGTGGCTCACCGGCACCGAGCACTACATTTCCGGGCATGAGACACCGCGGCCGCGACCCTGTGAATCTGATGCTGCTCGCCCTCGCCGCGATCGGAACGATCAGTCTTGCCGTCGCGGCCGTCGCCGCCTGGGCAAGGTGGGTCGAGCCGGAGCAGGTGCGCCTGTGGGCACCCACCGCCTCCGCGGTCATCGCCTCTGCAGGGCTGCTGTTGACCGCGTGGACCTACAACCGCGCAACTCAGCGTCAACGGCTCGAGCGAACAATGCATGCCTGGCACGCGTACCGGAGCGCGACCTCGAAGCTGATCCGCCGGCAGCTTGCGACCGGCGAGGGCGAGCCGAAGCCGGTGGAGCTTCCCGAGGTCAGCGAGTTGCTGGCCGTGCGTGGCCGCACGGTGACCAGCGCGAAGGATGCCAAGGAGAAGGCCCTGATCATCCGCGTGCATGAGCTCGCGGCGATCCTCAACCACTTGGAGCGGCTCGCGGTCGGCTGTCGTCACGGGCTCTACGACCGCGAGCACCTCTACCTGCTCGGCCACGGGCCGATCACCCGCACCCACGCGCACCTGGAACAGTTCGTGAACGGGGCGCGAACCGTCCAGCCGACGTCCTACGTCGAGACCACCCAGCTCGTCAGGTGGCTCGCCGCACGACGGGCAGAGGACGCGCACGGCGCCTGAGCGTCCCAACCCTGATGAGTCGCGCCGCTATGCTTGCGTAGCAATGACGAGAGAGGACGTCCAGATGAACGACGAACTCAGCGACATCTGAGGCTCGGGCCAGTCACCGGTTGACCGGCTCCGACCATAGCGAGGCATCCGCCTCCTGCTGGGCCGCGCGGCGTCGTGGCCAGCCGTCGTGTCCCCGCCCCTCGCGGACGACGTCGAACTGCGGCCAGAGGATGTCGCGCACGACGATCCCGATCAGGTAGAGCTCGCAGGCCAGCCGGAGCGCGATGGCCAGCCAGTAGAAGCCGGGCTCGTCACCGGCACCGGGCTGCAGGAAGCCGCCCAGGTACCACCAGACGGCGGCGAAGTAGAGGATCTCGCCGGCCTGCCAGATCAGCTGGTCGCGCCAACGCGGCCGGGCGAGCACGGCCAGCGGCAGCAGCCAGAGCACGTACTGCGGCGAGTAGA
Source organism: Nocardioides dubius (assembly GCF_039528155.1). Lineage (NCBI taxonomy): Bacteria > Bacillati > Actinomycetota > Actinomycetes > Propionibacteriales > Nocardioidaceae > Nocardioides > Nocardioides dubius. The sequence continues at coordinate 100,060 of NZ_BAAALG010000005.1, forward strand.
CCTTGTTGATCAGCAGGAATCCGGCCACGATCAGGAAGCCGAGCTGCGCCATCCGCGGCGTCTCCGGCGCGACCAGGCCGACCGCCAACACGGCCACGCACCAGCCGATGAAGAAGACCCACGACACGTCGTTGATGGTCGCTGCGTCGAAGGTGTGCCCCGCCTGCGACAGCACCAGCCAGATGCTGCCCAGGTCGGCACCGCGCTCGGAGTTGAAGCTCCAGAAGACCTTCCACTCCTCCCAGCCGGTCAGCATCGCCGGCAGGTTCGCCAGCAGCCAGCTCAACGCGGCCGCCCCGGTGGCGATGGCGAACTTCGCGTACTCGCGCCGGCGGATGCAGATCACCAGGATCGCGCCGAGCAGGAAGAGCGGGTAGAGCTTGGTCGCCGTGCCGAGGCCGATCATGATCCCGGTCAGCAGCGGTCGGTCGCGGGTCCAGGCGTAGAGCGCGCCGGCGACCAGGGTGACCGCGAGCAGGTCCCAGTTGATCAGGCCGTTGAGCACCAGCACCGGTGCTGCGGCGAAGAGCATCGCGTCCCACGGCCGCGAGCGGTGCGTGCGAGCCAGGAACCAGGCGCCGAGCAGGGTGATCGCGCCCAGCAGCACCGCCGAGACGGCGACGTAGTCGCTGCGCTCCTGGATGATGTCGACGTCGCCGCTCAGCTCCGCCACCGGGCTGCTGCCGCGGGCCACGACGTCCGGGAAGCCGTGCACGGCCTGGGTGATCCAGGCGGCGCCGTAGGCGAAGTAGGAGATCCCGACCGGGTACTCCATCACCTCGTAGCGGGCCCGGGTCTGCTCGTCGTCGTCATAGGGCCACGACAGCTCCGCGAAGCCACGCCCCACATAGAGGTAGGGCATGTCGGAGTAGCACATCTTGGCGAAGCGCTCTTCGCCGTTGGACCAGTCGCTGGTGTAGCAGGGCGCCTTCTGCACCATGCCGAGCACGAAGAAGAGCGCGGTGACCGCGAGGATCACCCGCACCGGCGTCCACCAGCGGTGACCGCTCCCGTGCGCACCGGCCGGGCCGCCGACCGACTCACTCAGTGCGGTGAGCACCGGGTCGTCGAGCGACGGCGCGGCGGGGCGGTCATCGGGCATGGCTACGGACGACCCCTACGCCCCGACGACTCGCCACGAAGGCCAGGCGGCCCGGTGGTCGTCGGGTCGGTCGGCAGATCGGTGGGGATGTCGGTAGGCACGTCGGTCGGCTCCTCGGAGGGCTCCTGGGTGGGCGCCTCAGTGGTGGGATCCTCCGACGGCTGCTCCGGCTTCTTGGTCTCCTTGGGAGGCTTCGGCTTCTTGGTCTCCTTCGGCGGCGGCGGCACGTACTCGTGGCCGTCGCTGGGCGCCTCGCCGTCGGTGTTGGCGGGCTCCGGCAGCGACTCGTACGGCTCGCCCTCGAGCGCGCGGCGCATGATCGAGGTCCACATCAAGGTGGGGTAGGTGCCGCCGTAGTAGGCGCCCGGCAGGATCTCCTCCACCGAGTCGTCGCCGTCACCGCGCACCATCATCACCGAGGTGACCAACTGCGGGGTGAAGCCGATGAACCAGGACGAGGAGACCTGGTCCTTGGAGTTGGTGGCGGTACCGGTCTTGCCGGCCGCCTCACGACCGAGGCCCTGGGCCTTGGTGCCGGAGCCGTTGCGGACGACCTGCTCCAGCGCATAGGAGACGTCGGAGTTGATGTCCTCGTCGAGCACCCGCTTGTCGGTGACCTTGTGCTGGTACTGGGTCTCGCCGGACTTGTCGACGACCTTGTCGATCACGTGCAGGTCGGCGCGGACGCCGCCGTTGGCGATCGTGGCGTAGCCGTTGGCCATGTTGATCGGGCTGACCGTGGCCGAGCCGAGCGCGATGCCGGGGTTGGCCTGCAGACCGGGCGAGTTGCGCAGGTTGTCGAGGCCGCGGCTGCCGTTGTCGCCGGGGATGCCCATCGCCTTGGCCATCTTCAGCACGTCCTTGGGGCCGTCGGGCAGCGACATGGTGAGGTCGACGAACGCGGTGTTGATCGAGTCCTCGGCGGCCTTGATCAGGTTGACCCGGCCGTAGTCGGTGCCGTCGCCGCCACCGAGGTTGCGGACCGGCTTGACGCCGGGCTCGAACTCGAACGGCGAGTTGCCCTCGAAGGTGTCCTTGAGCGAGAAACCGGCCTTGATGCCCGCCGCCAGCGCGAACGCCTTGAAGGTCGAGCCGGGCTGGCCGCCGGAGACCGCCCAGTTGATCTGCGACTCCAGGTAGTCCTGGCCGCCGTAGAAGCCGCGCAGTGCACCCGTGCCGGGCTCGACGCTGGCAGAGGCGATGTGCAGGCCCTTGACGCCCTGCGGGCGGGCCTCCTCGACGCCGGCCTGAGCGGCGTCCATCGCCTTCTTGGTGAGCGTGGTGGTCACCTTGAGGCCGCCACCGTTGATCTCCTGCTCGGTGAAGCCGAGGCGGACCAGCTCGCTGCGGATCAGGGCCAGGGCGTGGCCCTTCTGGCCGCCGTAGGTGGTGTCCGCCTTGACCTTGGGGAACTTCGGCAGCTTCGCGGCGGCCTTGGTCGCCTCGGTGGCGTCGATCTCCCCGGACTTGGCCATCCCGTTCAGGATCCAGGCGTAGCGGTTCTTCAACGCCTCCTTGTTGGACTTGCCGTTGGCGGGGTCGAACAGGGTGGGGTTGTTGATCACCGAGGCGAGCACCGCGCTCTGGCGCAGGCTCAGCTTCTTGGCGGGAACCGCGAAGTAGGCGTGCGCGGCGGCGTCGATGCCGTAGGCACCGCGGCCGAAGTAGATGGTGTTGAGGTAGCCCTCGAGGATCTGCTCCTTGCTCTGCTGACGGTGCAGCTTGAGCGAGACGATCGCCTCACGGACCTTCCGCTTGTAGCTCTGCTCCTGGCTCAGGTACAGGATCTTCACGTACTGCTGGGTGATCGTGGAGGCACCCTGGCGGTCGTTGCCCTGGGCGTTGGAGAAGGCCGCACGCAGGATGCCCTTGGGGTCGATGCCCTTGTTGGTCCAGAAGCTGCGGTCCTCGGCGGCCACGACGGCGGCCTTGATCGAGTCCGGCATCTCCGAGAACGGGATCGAGTTCCGGTTCTGGGTGGCGAACTTGCCGAGCTCACCCTTGCCGTCCGCGTAGTAGACGAAGGTCGTCTCGGTCTGGAAGTCCGCGTTCGGGTTCGGGATCTCGATCGCCCGGTACAGGATCACCAGGCCGAGAGCACCGAGCAGCGCCAGCACCAGGCCGGTGATGCCGCTCCACTTGAGCGCCTTGCGCAGGCGCCGCTTGAACGGCGAGGCGGGGGGCCGCTTGCTCGCTGAGGTCTTCTTCGCCGCCGCAGATCGGGCCGGAGCCTTCCCTGCCGGAGCGGACTTGCGCTTACCGGTCACGTGTTGAGAACTTCCCTCGACTTGGCCGCGCGATGCTGCTGGCGGCGCTGCTTCGGTTCGCAAGAGTACGCGGGGCGGTCCAGCCGCACCGAGTTCTCGCGCACCCCCGGCCGCGCCCGACGGCGCACGAATGCCCCCCGAGGGCTCAGCTCCTGCCCCCCGAGGGCGCACAAATGGCAACCGAGGGCGCACCCCGCCGACGTCGACGCCGTCACCTCGGGCACCCCGCGGACACTCCGTGTTGGAGTGCAATTCACACGAGGTGCGATATATCGGTACGATAGGTCGGTGGCAAGGCGTGGAGAGAGCATCGAGCTAGCAGTCCTAGGGCTGCTGCACGAGTCACCCATGCACGGATACGAGTTGCGCAAGCGCCTCAACCTGATGCTGGGCTGGGGGCGGATCCTCTCCTACGGGTCCCTCTACCCCGCCCTGAAGAAGATGTTGCGCGCCGACTGGATCGAAGAGCGCACGGTGACCAACCCCGGCGCCCTGACCAGCCGACGTCCGCGCATCGTCTACCAGCTCACCCCGGCCGGCGAGGAGCAGTTCGTCCGGCTGATGTCCGAGGTCGGCCCCAATGCGTGGGAGGACGACACCTTCGACATCCGGTTCGCCTTCTTCGGGCGGACCGACATGGAGATCCGGCTCCGGGTCCTGGAGGGTCGGCGCAGCCGGCTCCAGGAGCGCCTGGAGAAGGTCCAGGGCGACCTGTCGCTCACCCAGAAGGAGATGGACCGATACGCAGCCGAGCTCCAGCGCCACGGCGTGGAGTCGGTGGAGCGCGAGGTCAAGTGGCTCTCCGACCTGATCAACGCCGAGCGCAACCAACGCCCGGCGGACAACACCGGGTCACCCTGACCGGGCCTCTGGCGCAATCGGGGATCGCAGTTCAGTCAGCAGTTCAGTCAGTCAGATAATCGACAATGCAGGAATGAGGAGACCGATGGGATCGGTTCGCGTAGCAATCGTGGGAGTCGGCAACTGCGCCACCTCCCTCATCCAGGGCGTGGAGTACTACAAGGACGCCGACCCGTCCGGCACCGTTCCGGGTCTGATGCACGTCAAGTTCGGTGACTACCACGTCTCCGACGTCGAGTTCGTCGCTGCGTTCGACGTCGACGCCAAGAAGGTCGGCTTCGACCTGTCCGAGGCGATCGTCGCCTCCGAGAACAACACCATCAGCATCACCGACGTCCCGCCGACCGGCGTGACCGTCCAGCGCGGCCCGACCCTCGACGGCATCGGCAAGTACTACGCGATGACCATCGACGAGTCCGACGCCGAGCCGGTCGACGTCGTCCAGGCGCTCAAGGACGCTCAGGTCGACGTGCTCGTCTCCTACCTCCCGGTGGGCTCCGAGCAGGCCGACAAGTTCTACGCCCAGTGCGCCATTGACGCCAACGTGGCGTTCGTGAACGCGCTGCCCGTCTTCATCGCCTCGGACCCGGAGTGGGCCAAGAAGTTCGAGGACGCCGGCGTCCCGATCGTCGGTGACGACATCAAGTCGCAGGTCGGCGCCACCATCACCCACCGCGTGATGGCGAAGCTGTTCGAGGACCGCGGCGTCGTGCTGGACCGCACCTACCAGCTCAACGTCGGCGGCAACATGGACTTCAAGAACATGCTCGAGCGTGAGCGCCTTGAGTCCAAGAAGGTCTCCAAGACCCAGGCCGTGACCTCGAACCTGACCGGCCCGCTGGCCGGCAAGATCGAGGACAAGAACGTCCACATCGGCCCGTCCGACTACGTGGCGTGGCTCGACGACCGCAAGTGGGCCTACGTGCGCCTCGAGGGTCGCGCGTTCGGTGACGTGCCCCTGAACCTGGAGTACAAGCTCGAGGTCTGGGACTCCCCCAACTCGGCCGGCATCATCATCGACGCCGTCCGTGCCGCCAAGATCGCCAAGGACCGTGGCCTCGGTGGCCCGATCCTGTCCGCCTCGGCGTACCTGATGAAGTCCCCGCCGGTGCAGATGCAGGACGAGGTCGGCCGCGCCGAGCTCGAGAAGTTCATCAAGGGCGAGTGATCCACCCTCGGCACTCGTGCCGAGACCGCACCACCTGACTGACTGAACAAGCGCCGTCGGCTCCGCAAGGGGTCGGCGGCGCTTCAGCATTTGCGGAGGTCGCCGTAGCGAGCGAGCGCACCCGGCCGGGGGAGCCTCCGCCGCCCCGCGTCGCGCATCTCAGGCACCATGAGGGGTACGCGCGCTGCACTCGGCGGAGTCCTCGGTGAGGTCGAGGGTTCAAGCACTACTTGGATCGGGTCGCCGCGCCCTCTACCCGGACGAGACATGCACGCAGCTCCGCATCGGCTACGGATTCGCTGCGGTCTCAAGCGTCGCGTCCCACTTGTCCAGCAACGCGTCGATCATCACTACTTTTGCGCCCGAGGTGCATAGTTCACCGTAGTCATAGCGACTGGGCGGACACTGTTGGGCATAACCGGACTGTTTGGAGATGACTCCCCTGGCTCCAGCTCGCCCCTCGCTTCGCAGAACATAGACTGGACCACCGCTATCCACGGGACCAGTAATCGGGCCACCGGAGCTGGATTCGACCCAGAATCCGGGACACCAGTCATTGTTCTCCAGCCCGCATCGAAATCTCTGAACCACGTCGACGTAAGAACGCTTGCACTCGCCCCCACTTGTGCCACCGCTGTTCGATCCACCAATGCAGACCTGCTCCCCCTCTTGCGCAACCGCTTTGCCGCCCACGCCGATGACATTGCTGGTGGTGTAGCCGCCGTGGTAAACCCTGCCGATGGTCGCCGGACTCGGAGCGGGGTCAATCAAGAGCGAGTCAAGCGCTGGTCGGATGGCAACCTCGACAGGGTCGGCAACGATCGTCTCTGACAGGTTTCCGTCCTTCACCCACGATGGATCGCCCTGCGGGGCGCAGTGGCCCGCGGTCAGGATCCGGCCACCGCCATCTCGCAGAACGCTGAAGCCGGCCGTGCACCCGCGCCCGTTGGAGAACTTCAACATCCCACCGCCTTTGTAGGGGTTCGTCATATTGAAGGTCGACGCATACGAATCGATGTCCTCAACCTCTCGGAACTCGATCGGCGCGTCGATACCTGCGCTCAGGAGCTCCCGACTCAACCTTCTCGTCTCCGGGGTGGATCCCTCTCCAAGGAGGTTGATGGTGACCACTAGGCCGCCCGCGTTCCCCGCGGGTCCGATTCCGACGACGGGAAGAGCGTGTTCATCAATGATCTCGGTTCCAAGGTCGACAAGTCGCTCCAGGTCGATAGACGAGAACCTCGCCTCGTTGATCTCAACCGTGATGCCGCGCTGCGCGGCGCTCGCGACCGCCGGATCCTTCAACTCAGGACGCATACTGCCCACCCAGAAAAGCTGGATAGCACTTCTCTCGGGCTGTAATACAAAGCTACCGAAGGCGGGGTCGTCCCGAAGGTATTGCAGGTCCTCATGTACATCGTTGATAAGGCCCTCCGGGTGGAGAACGTCTGATTCGAGGACCGCTTGCGCGCGTGTAGGTGCAGGATCTTCGGCAACCCCGATTGCCACAGCGCCCGCGGTGCCAGCGCTCAAAAGTGCCACGCTAACGGCGACGATCGCTACCCGAGAACGGCGATGACGGTGTCCGAACATGTGAATCCCCTATCGAGTCGAGATTCCATCGATACAGGACTACGCGAACTTCGTCAGCACGTCCCCGGGCCCCGTCCGAATTGGGTGTGGAATTTGTAGTGCACGTAACAAAGGTCGACAACACGACGGCGTCTGGCTGACCCGACCGACCCCAGCAGCATTCGGGTGGCTGGCGTCCTCGCAAGGCCGCCTTGATCGGTCGCGGAGCAGGGCGACTCGCTGAACGACAGCAGGTCGGCGCGGGTGGCGAGTAATGGCTGGTAGCGGTCGAGGCGGTCGTCGACGTCGAGGGTGGCAAGCAACGCGAGGCCGACCCGGGGGCCGTCAGCCATCGCGAGCGCGGCGGCATGGTTGATCGTCACGATCGGATAGCGCGAGGCGGAGGAGTTCAGCCAGCGAGCGATATCATCCGATATCCAACGCTGGAGGTGCGATGCCCAACCTGTTGATCCGCGACGTTCCCGAGAACGTCCTGGCGGGCATCGATGCCCATGCGGCGCGCCTGGGCCTCTCGCGCGCGGAGTACATCCGACGCCGCCTCGCCGCCGATGCCGCCTCGTCGGGCAGCCCGGTATCCGTCGCGGATCTCCAGTTGTTCAGCGACCAGTTCGCTGACCTCGGTGACGACGCGGTGATGGACGCCGCGTGGCGGTGACGAGCTGGCTGATCGACAAGTCGGCCCTGATCAGGCTGGGCCCCAGTCCCGATGCAGCAACGTGGGCAACCCGGATCGAACGCGGTCTGGTCCGGGCCAGCACAGTGACCCGCCTGGCGGTCGGATACTCGGCGCGCTCCGCCCAGGATGCGCGGCGGGTCTTCACCCGCCCTCCGCTCGCGATGATGCCGGTGGAGTACCTCACTCCCGCGATCGAGGACCGCGCTCAGGAGGTGCAACTGCTGCTCGCCGACCGGGGCCATCACCGCGTGCCCTCGATTCCCGACCTCCTGATCGCCGCCACTGCCGAGCTCGCTGGGTTGACCGTCCTCCATCTCGACAAAGGCTTCGAGCTGATCGCGGAGCTGACCGGCCAGCCCGTCGAGCGACTCACCACCTGATCCGGTCCCGGCAACCCGGGTGTTGAGCGCCGGCGGAGGATGGCAGCGTGATCGAGATCGAACCAGCCCGCTTCGAGGCGATGGTCGCCGAGGCACTGGACGGGCTGCCCGACGAGTTCGGCTCGCTGATGAGCAACGTCGCCGTGGTCGTGGAGCATGGGGCGGATCGCCCCGGGTTGCTCGGGCTCTACCAAGGGATTCCGCTGACCCGGCGCACCACCCACTACGCGGGGGTGCTGCCCGACCGGATCACCATCTACCGCCAGGCGATCTGCCGGATCTGCAACACCGAGGCCGACGTGGTCGACCAGGTCCGGCGCACGGTCGTGCACGAGGTGGGCCACCACTTCGGCATCGGGGATGCGAGGCTGCGCGAGCTCGGCTGGTGACGGCGGACTGCACCGCACCAAACCATCGAATTAACCAGGTGTGCGCTCAGCACCGACCTTCTAGGATCGACACGCCCTCGCGTGCCCAGTATGGGTAGGCGTTCCGCAAGGACCGCGCGCCGGCATCGGAACGGGTTGGGCCTCGCTAGCCGCGGGGAATCCGCCCGTTCCACCACACGGACTCCCGAGCTGGCGGAGCGAGTTACGGCAGCCAGTAGACGTCGGCGCGACGATTTGCGGCGTCGTCCTTGCCGAGCGGGTTGCGCGAGGAGGTGGCGACGGTGGTCGCCTTCGCCTTGACCCGCAGTCCGCGCAGGAACTTCACCACCGCGGCCGCTCGCTTCGCCGAGAGCTTGCGGTTGGCGGGGTTGTCGCCGCCGCCGTACGCCTGGGTGTTGCCGTAGACGACGATCAGCTCGGCCTTGCGGAGCTTGGGGGCGAGGCTCCGCAGGCATTTCTTGGCGGCCGGGGTGAGCTTGGCGGAGTTGAAGGCGAAGCGCACGGAGCCGATCCGCTCCAGGCCGCCGGCGCTGGGCTTGGCGCCGTTGACCTCGGTGACGGCGATCGTAGAGCGGCGGACGACGCGCGAGCCGTCGCGCACCACGATGGTGCAGCGGCCCGCCCCGGTGAGGACGGCCTTGCCGCGGACGACGCCGCAGACCTTCGCCGGCGTCGCGGTGACGCGGTAGGCACCCTCGCCCTTGCCGAGCACGGTGACCGCGCGTGGCGCGGGCGCCTTGGCGGGTGCCTTCGGGGCTGCCCAGACACCGAAGGTGACCTCGACCTGCTCCGACGGGGCGTAGGTGGCATTGCCGGCAGCGATCGCGGTGAGGGTGCAGGTGCCCGCGGACTTCAGTGCGACGGCGTTCTTCGCCACGGTGCAGACCTTCGGGGTCTGCGACGTCACGGTGACCGGGAGGCCCGCGCTGCTGGTGAACCGCACGCCTGCCGTGCGCTTGGAGAGCGGGTAGCCGTGGGCACCTGCGACGGTGACCTGCTGGGTGTGCTCGATCGGCGCGGCGGCGATCTCGAAGGAGCGGGTGACCGGCTCGGCGGCGTTGTAGACCGTCTCCAGGGTGTTCACGTCGGCGTTGCCGGCCTGCGTCGCCTCGATCGTGCAGGTGCCGACTGCGAGGGAGGCGACCTGGCCTCCGGTGACAGAGCAGGTCTCCGGCGTCAGGGTGCGGTAGCTGACGTCGAGGCCCGAGGTGGCGGTGGCGGCAGGGCTCTGGGCGCTGTCGCCGAGGTCGACGTCGTCGAGCTCGGGGAAGGCGATGGTCTGGTCAAGGGCGGCCGGCCATACGTGGAAGCTCTTGTCGGCGCTGGCCGCGTTGTACTCGTAGTGGCCGTCGCCGACCGGTCCGCCGCTCTGGTGGGCGCGGACGGTGCAGACGCCGAGCGCGTCGGCGGAGACGGTGGAGTTGCTGGCGCGGTTGGTCGCGATGCAGACCTCCGGCGTGAGTGATTCGAACCAGATCGGGCCCTCACTGTCGGCGGTGGCGAGCAGCACCTGGGACCCCTCGCCGAGGCGCATGTTCAGCGGGTCGGTGAACTGAACGTCCTGGTGCAGGGCGCCCGCGTTGACGTTGAACGTGCGGCTCACCGGGGACGCCGCGGCGTAGGTGACCTCGTCCGGCCCGACGCCGCCGTCCTGGGTGGCCTCGATGGTGCACTCGCCGATCCCGACGAGCGTGACGTCGACGCCGTCGACCGTGCAGACGTCGGGCGCCAGCGACTCGGTGGTCACGGGCAGTCCCGAGCTCGCGGAGACCACGAGCGGCGGCACGGGCTGACCGTGCGTGACGTCGGCAGGCTGGGTGAAGTCGATGCTCTGCGCGGCGGCCGGGGCGGCCACGGGCCAGTTGAAGTCGCAGACGAACGGCGTCGCGTGGGTGATCGTCGCCAGCGATTCGCTGTCGATGACGGCCGGGTCGTACCAGCGCCACTCGATGAGGTCGGCCTCGACGTAGGCAGCGAAGTCGGCATCGGCCTGCTTGATGGTGCCGCGCAGCCACATGCTCTGGTCGTCGCGGCGGACGCCGTCAGCGAAGAGCACCAGCCAGCCGTCGGTGGAGGCGGAGAACTCGGCGGCACGGATCCCCTGGGGCAGACCCACCAGCTCGGTCCAACTGCAGGTGGCCTGAGCACCCGCGGAGGCGGGTCCGGCGACGGCGATCAAGCCGGCGATAGCGCCGACGGCGGCGATGATGAGAGCGAGGAACGCGGAGACAGCGCGCCGGGTCAGCGACGAGCCCCTGCGACGGGGAGTGGTGGCAAGCATGGGGTGACGGCCTTCGGGATCGAGGTGTGCGGCGGGTGCGCCCCGGCGCAGACCTGCACTCGATCCACTGCCCGGGCGTTCGTGGCAGTGCCTTGATCCCATCGGCCCTGCAGACGCGAAGTTAAGGCTTCGCGGTGCGCGGGTCGGTCGTGTCTAGACGATCGCCTGTGCGCCCAACCACGCGGTGACGGCGGTCGTGGCCACCGTGGTCGTCACGAAGAAGCCCACGATCATCGCCGTGCCGAGGAGGCGGCGGGCAGGCGAGCAGTTCGGGGGGAGCACGATCTGTCGCAGGTCGGAGAGCACTCGACCTGCCCGGCTCACCACATGGCGGGCCCACGGGAAGCCGACAGCGAGCAGGGAGAACCCGGCAGCCATGGCCACCAGCCCCGGCCCAGGAAGGACCAACATGGCCACGCCTGCCAGGATGACCACAGGGGCGGTCACCGCCACGAAGGACTTGATCATGGCACGGCGCACCGCGGTCTGGCCCGCCCACCCGTCAAGGCGGGCGAACACGGCCTCCATGCGGGGAAGCGCAGTGCTCTCGGACATCAAGACTCCAGCGTTGAACGGTTCGGTGCCCTCAGGATGCCTGACGAGTCTGAGGCCATCCTGAGCCGAGCCTGAGGCGAATCCTGGACGCCGTCGCGCGCGACCGCGCTGGAAGGTCTCGACTCCTCTCCTGATCGAATTGTCGTCACCCATGCGTGGTTCCTCGGTGGTCGAGCTTGTCGAGACCCCGCCAGAGGATCGTCATCGCAGTTAACCTCAGCCCATGCCTCAGTCCGGCGAGAAGCGAATGCGCCTTCGCTACGACGGCGTCTGTCGTCTGTGCGGCGCGTCGCTCCCGGCAGGAGTTGAAGCGGTCTACGAACGTGCCACCAAAACCGTGCGGTGCTTGGAATGCGCACCTGCGGGAGCTCCCAACGCCCCGGAACCATCGGACTCCACCGCCGAATCGAAAGCCGAACCGCCAACCTCGGCACCGGACGTCGCAGGCGCTTCCGCCCGGCGCGAGTACGAGCGCCGTAAGGCCAAGCGCGAGAAGCGGATCCGCGCGAAACACCCCAAGCTCGGCGGACTGATCCTTGCCATGAGCGACGACCCGCAGTCCACGAAGGCATGGAACACCGGAGCGATCGGCGAGGAGCAACTCGGACGCCGGCTCGATGAGCTGGCCTCGGACTCGGTCCGCGTCCTCCACGACCGCCGCATCCCCGGCACCCGCGCAAACATCGACCACATCGCCATCACCCCGACCGGCATCTACGTCATCGACGCCAAGCGCTACGTCAATCAGCGCCCGGCGTTGCGGATCGAGGGTGGCATCCTGCGCCCGCGGGTGGCGACGTTGATGGTCGGCGGCCGCGACCGCACCAAGCTCGTCGACGGCGTGCTGAGCCAGGTCGAGATCGTGCGCGACATCGTCGGTGACGCCGTACCGGTAACTGGCGTCCTCTGCTTCATTGACGCCGACTGGCCGCTTTTAGGTGGCGCCTTCACCATTCGAGGTATGGAAGTCCTCTGGCCCAAGAAGTTGTACCCACTCCTCGTTGCAAGCGGCGATTTGCCTGACAGCGTTGACGAAGCGGGGGTCCGGCTTAGTGCTGCACTTCCTCAGGCCTGATCAGACCGGCGGCAACAGGGCCTTCCGTGCGGTTCCCCAGCGCCACCGTCTCGCGGCGGATGTCATCGTCGATCCCACGGTTGAGCCCTCCTAATCGATGAGGTCGACCCCGTCGTACGCGGATGGATGTCTGCATCTAGGCCCCCAGCACTTCAATGCGGGGCTAGCCTTCGCCGAAAGGTTCCGCAAAATGACGGTGCCGCATCAGCGATCAAGACCGACTGCGTAGGGGCAGGGATGAGCGAAGAATCCTGGCACGAGGCACGCCTGATTCCAACGTCGGGTATCAATGGCGCCGAGGAGCAGGAGCGACGGGCAACCTCGGCTCTACTGGCGGTGCTGAGCGCGGTGAAGGAGTTCGGTCGGAGCTTCGTGAAGCCGTTCGGGGCCCCAGCAGGAAATATGGAGTGCTACATCGAGGTGCCGTTCGCGCTTGGCGAGCGGCGGCTCTATCCAGACGGACTCATTCGCGTTTCGCGAGGTAGCAAGTCTTGGACCGCTCTGGTCGAGGTGAAGACGGGACCGAACCAACTCGGCGCAGAGCAACTTGAGTCCTATTTGGACATCGCCCGCGAGCAGGGGTTCGACGTCGTCATCACCATCTCCAACGAGATCCCACCCATTGCCGGTCAACATCCGACGAAAGTCGACAAGCGAAAGCTTCGCAAGGTCGAACTCCACCACGTCTCGTGGTCACAGGTGCTTGCCGACGCGGTCATGCAGAAGGAGTTCCGAGGTGTTGCCGACCCGGACCAGGCCTGGATCCTCGGTGAGCTGATCCGGTATCTGGAGCATCGGAAGTCTGGCGCTCTCGAGTTTGACGACATGGGCGAAGCCTGGGTGGGGGTGAGGGACGCTGTCGCTGCGGGCACGCTCCGACAGTCCGACAAGGGCGTCTCCGAAGTCATCACGCGATTTGATGCGCTCCTCCGGTTCGCGAGCCTGCAACTCGGCCGTCAGCTCGGCGCCGAGGTCGTCCCGGTATTGACCCGCAAAGAACTCACCGACCCTGCATCACGGGTACAAGCGATGACCACGACGCTCTGCCAGACTGGCACTCTCACCGGTGTCGTGCGCATACCCGATACCGTGGGGAACCTCGTCATCACGGCAGACCTGCGCTCTTCCAAGGTGACCTGCCATGTCGATGTGGACGCGCCCCGTGAAGGGCGTCCGACGACGCGGGTCAACTGGCTGATCCGACAGTTGAAGGCCACCCCAGACTCGGCCCGCGTGGAGTCCTTCGTTGCGCACGGCCGCGGATCGGCGATGGCGGAGCTCCTCGGCACAATCCGAGAGAACCCAGCGTCGCTGGTTGATGACTCCGGCAGGGAGATCCGGACCTTCCGCATCGCGACGACCGCCACGATGGGAACCAAGCGCGGCCGCGGGCGTGGGGCGTTCATCGACTCCGTTCTTACCTCTATCGACGGGTTCTACTCCGATGTGCTCGGGTCGTTGCGAGCATGGTCGGCGGCACCACCGAGGCTGCGCCCGACGGATGCGGCGGCGAAGGGTATCGACCAGGACATCCCGTCAGCGTTGTCCTCGACCGACTACTCGTCCCAGGACGATGAACCGCACCACCCGCAGGCGGTTGATCACTCGCCTACGGCGGAACCGGACCTCGCCAATGCCAGTTCCGACACCGCAGCTGATCGCCTCTTGGAGTGACAGCGTCCGCTGTCACTCAGAACTGCTGATCACGGCATCGGAGGCCTGAAAGAGCCCGTCCACTGACTGCGCCCACGGCGGCAGGTCGGCCGACAAGGTCATGCAGTCAGGTCGCGATTGATCTCGTCATATTGATGGATCAGGAAGTTGCGGTTCGCGACGGCAAGCGCCCACTCGACGCCGTCCGGCGCGAGCACTCCGAGCTTGGACAGCCGGTTAGCGGCCTCGCCGAGCTTCATCATGAGCGAGTCGACGACCTCCTGCAGGAGGTCGTC
>NZ_BAAALG010000006.1:0-12577 GCF_039528155.1 Nocardioides dubius
CTCCCCACCCAAGAAGTCGTCCAGATCCAAGGACGCGAACGCGGCGTCGTCACACCACGAAGCAGCCGAACCACCAGGAACGACCGGGTTGACCACGCACCACTGATGCGCCAACCGCAGCTGCTGACGCCCCAGCACCAACGCCGAGTGACGCCCTTCGGAGATCACCGCGAGCAGACACCCCGCGTCGAGGTCACTGACCTCATACGGAGTGTGCGCGGCATCGATCTCGATCATGCGAACAGTCCATCAGGACGGTCCGACACAACGATCAGAGCGAACGGCGGGAGCCGACGCGTCAGCGCGGACGCAGCGACCGGACCAGCACCACCATCGCCAGCACGGCGAAGATGCTGCCCAGCACCCAGGGCCAGGGGTCTCGCTCCGGCCTCAGGGTCGTGTCGTCGGCCGCGGACCTCGCCGGGGCGTCGGCGTCAGCGTCCGTCGTGGGCCGGGGCACCTCGGTGGCCAGGTCGTCCGGCAGCTCGATCCGCAACACCTCGGCCTCGGCGCCCTCCGAGGACAGGTGGATCCAGCCGTCCGGGCTGACCGCGATCCCCTCGCCCTGCTGTTGCGGCGGCAACGCGAAGGTGCCGAGCTCACGCCAGCCGTCGGCGTCCACCGCGAACAGGATGCCCTGGCCGTAGTTGCGCATCACCACGTGCCGGCCGTCCGGGAAGAAGGCGGCATCGGTGATCAGCCCCGGCGCCTCGCCCACCTCCACCAGGCGGTTCGGGCGCTCGGCGTCCAGCACCTCGGGGGCGGCGTAGATGGTGCCGCCCAACACGTGCTTGCTGACCACGTAGAGCCGACCCGTGACCGGGTCCGACAGCAGCGCCTCGGCGTCACGCGCGCCACCGGGGAAGGTGAGGTCGTAGCCGACCCCGGCGACCGTGCGGTCTCCCGCGCCGAACGGGACCCGGGTCACCCGGACCGAGTCGCGGGCCTCGAGGTTGTCGCCGATGTCGCCGACCCACACCTCGTTCTCCGAGGCGGGCGCCAAGGCCTCGACGTCACGGGCCTCGCCCTCCCAGCGGGTGACTCCGACCGTCTCGCCGGTGGCGACGTCGACGGTGAAGATCCGGGCCTCGTCACCGGAGTCGTTGACGGTGACCGCATACCGCTCCCCCACCACCAGTCCGCTGGACTCGAGGATCTCGGGATCGGCGAAGGCGAACGCCACGTCGGCGTCCACCGGGGCGGGCGCAGCCAGCGCGCCGAGCACGAACGGCACGGCGAGCGCAGCTGCGGCCAGCACCTCAGTCCTCAAGCAGTTCGGCCAGCTTCGGACGGATCTGCCACATCTCGACCAGCGCGTCGTACTCCTTGCGCACGCTTCCGCCGCTGACCTTGCCGCCCGTGCGCACCGCTCGGAGCAGGGTGTTGCGCGGGGTGTGCTGGCTCTCGACGAACTCCATCACCTCGACCTTGTAGCCCTGCAGGCGAAGCAGCGAGGCACGCAGCGCATCGGTCATCGTGTCGGCGAAGCGCTCGCGCAGGATCCCGTGCCGGGTCAGCATCGAGTACGGCGACGGCGTCGGGTTGCGGCGCAGCTGCGCCGAGATGTCGTGGTGGCAGCACGGCGCAGCGAGGACCAGCGCGGCGTTCCAGTGCACCGCACGGGCCAGCGCCTCGTCGGTGGCGGTGTCGCAGGCGTGCAGGGCCAGCACCACCTCCGGGTCCTCGGGAAGCTCGGCGGCGCCGATCGTGCCCACCCGGAAGTCGGTCTGCTCGGCGATCCCCAGCTGCTCGGCCACCTCGCTGTTGTGCTGCGCCGACTGCTCCTTGACGTCGACGCCGATCAGCCGCACCGGCAGGCCCCGGACACTGCTCAGGTAGCGATGCGCGGCGAAGGTCAGGTAGGCGTTGCCGCAGCCGAGGTCGACGATCCGCAGCGGATCGTCGGCGGTGGGCTTGCGCAGGTTGCCCTTGCCCAGGGCCTCGGTGATCGCCGCGTCCAGCAGGCGCACGAACTCCTCGACCTGGCGGTACTTGGCCTGCCGGGTCGGCTTCACCTTGCCGGTGGCGTCCGAGATGCCGAGCGCCACCAGCACCGGGTCGCTCTCCGGGAGCAGACGCTCCTTCGGCTTGTCGTGGCCGCGCTCCGGCTCGGCGGTCTCCTCGCGCGCACTGGTGTGCACGAAGGCCTCCTGCTTGCGGGTGATCTTCACCTGGTGCTGCTCGGTGAGCGTCTCCACGTGCCAGTTCGCGAACGGCATCTCGAGCAGATCGTCGACGGCGTCGCGCGCGTCGGCGCCGGCAGCGTGGTTGCTGGTGTGCGCCTGCGTATCGTCATAGGCGGTGACCTGCAGGTGCCGGCCGGCCTTGAGGTCGACGTAGCGCAACTCGACCCGCTTGTAGGTGGTCTCCTGGCCGCGGATCCGGCCCGACGCGACGGCGCGGACCAGGACGGTGTCGTCCAGGATCAGGCTGCGCATCTTGGAGAGTGCGCGCAGCGCCGGCTCGGCAGCCATCAGAGCACCGCCGCCACGATGACGATGACCAACAGGACCACCAGGAACGACGGGATGATCAGTCGCCGGTACCGCGGATTCATGCGGTCAGCCTACCGGCGAGGCACCGTCGGTCCCGATTCCCGAGCACGGCACCGACAGCGGGGTGCCGTGGGTCACCCGCCGTCGCGCGGCGTGCGGTAGCGACGGGTCGTCGCCCAGATGCTCCAGCCGATGATCCCGGCCAGATAGCCGCCGACGATCAGCCACAGCCAGCCCGGAAGGCTGGGCTCGTCGTGGTGGCTGATCACCACGGTGATCGCCTCGAGCACCACGATCAGCAGCACGGTCACCGCACCGATGCCGTAGAGGTCGTCGCTCAGTCGCCGGCGCAGCTCGGCGGTGCGCTCCTCGGTGGCGAGCCACCAGCGCTTGTCGGCCGCCGGGAGGTTGAGCAGCTCGGACGGCGCTCGGGGCAGCCAGCGGGCCAGCACCCAGAAGAGCAGCACCAGTCCGCCGCCGATCAGCCCGGTGGTCACCAGCGCCTCGGTGCGTGAGCCCCACCTGTCGGGGTCGCCGCCGCCTCCGAAGTGCAGCGGAACCCGGTCCGGCAGGGTGAGCAGCCCGATCACCCAGACCACCACGAACGCACCGCTGCTGGCCCAGAACGCAGCTCTCACCAATGCTCCATCGATCCGCGGAAGACCCCCGACAACGCCTCGGCGTCCACCTCGCGCGGCGCGGTCGCCAGCAACCGCTGCTGGTGCAGCGCACCGGTGACGAGGTCGTCGACGTCCCGCTCGCCGTACCCGACGGCGCCGAGCCCGTTGGGCAGGCCGATGTCGCGCATCAACGCGGCGAGCACGGTGGGCAGCAGGTCCGGACCGTCGGCGGCGTCGGCTTCCGGTGCCAGCAGCCGGGCGGCGCGCAGGTGCCGCTCGGGCGCGGCGTCGAAGGTGTAGCGGAACGCCTCGGGCGCCGTCAGCGAGACGGCGATGCCGTGCGGCACCATCGGCTCGGCGTCGGGGTACTGGGGCGGACGGTAGTCGCGGACCCGGCCGGCGATCGGGTAGGCGCAGGCGTGCGGGATGTGCACGCCGGCGTTGCCGAACCCCATGCCGGCGAAGGTCGCGGCCAGCGCCATCTGATGCCGGGCGTCGCGCGAGCCGCCGTCGCGGACCGCCTCGCGGAACGAGGCGGCCAGCAGGCTCATCGAACGCTCGGCCCACATGTCGGCGATCGGGTTGGCGCCGCAGTAGGGCACCCGCTCGGCGGCCTGCTTGGCGGGGAAGTCGCCGAACCAGCGGGCGGTGTAGCTCTCGACCGCGTGGCAGAGGATGTCCATCCCGCTCGCGGCGGTCACCATCGCCGGCTGGGTGAGGGTGAGCTCGGGGTCGACGACGGCGAGGGTCGGGCGCAGCCGCGGATGGCTGATCCCGGTCTTCACCTGGAGCGCGACCACATCGAGCACGCAGATCGTGGTGGACTCCGAGCCGGTTCCGGTGGTGGTCGGCACGGCGACCAGCGGCTTGAGCGGGTTGCGCGGTGCCCGCGCCCGCCCGACCGGCGCGTTGATGTAGTCGAGCAGCTCGCCGTCGTTGGTGCCGAGCAGGTTGACCGCCTTCGCGGTGTCGATCGCCGAGCCGCCACCGACCGCGAGGTAGGCGTCGTAGGGCCCGGTCTCCCGGCCGAAGGCGACCGCCTCGTCGAGCGAGCCGTCGGTGGGCTCCACCCGGGCGCGGTCGAAGACCTCGACCTCGATCCCGGCAGCGCGGACCACCTCGGCGATCCGTGCCGGGTGCCCGGTGGCCGCGACCCCGGGGTCGGTGATCAGCAGCACGCGCCGCGCGCCGAGCTGTGCGAGATCGTGGCCGATCTCCAACGACGCGCCGAACCCGAACTTCAGTCCGGGTGCCCCATAGGTGAAGATCTGCTCCGACATGCGTCAGATCCTGCCCAGAGCGTGGGTGACCACGTCAAGCACCGGCACCTTCCGGGCTACAACAGCCGCAACGCGTCTCGTGCCCGTGCCACCGCTTCCTGGCGCGTCCCGAGCTCATCGGCACGAGGAACGTTGAGCATCCCCGCGAGGGAGTCCTCCGCGCTGTACACCTCGTAGAGGACGTCCGCCACCTGGTCCGCACTGGCGTCGGCGAGTCCGCAGACCTCCAGCAGGCTGGCCAGGTCGTCCTCATCCTTCGGGCGCCACGCCACGAGCTTCATCGCCAGCAGGTGGCGTGCCGGCGCGAGATGCGCCATCAACCCAGGACGGTCGGGATCGACACGCGCACAGGCGGGGCGTGGCGGCACCCAGCCGCCCGCTGCCGCGTTCAGCCAGTTCATCGCCAAGCCCCGCTCGCGGGCGAGCTCCCGCGCCACCTCGTCCGCGACCGCGACCGCCCGCGCAACGTCGACGTCGGGCGTGGCGATCGTCCGCCCGTAGCCGAGCAGCAGCGCAGCACCGCCGACCAGATAGATGCCCGCCGGAGTAGACCTGGCGAGGAGCCGGGCATGCAGCTCGTCGAGCAGGTCGACCATCGATCCTGCGTCCAGCTCCTTCAACGGCCCGGGCGCCCACAGGGCCGGGGGCAACGCGGGCACACACTCCACGCACTGCCAGCCGCGCATCGCCTCAGGCCACCTGGAGCGCCGACTCGGCGAGAAGGATCCGCTTCTCGGCCAACCACGGCGGGGTCTGCCGCCGCACCGCCTCCACACCCAGCCGCCCGGGGGCGGGGAGCCATTCCTCGTCGAGAGGCTCGGTCCTGGTCCACGCAGGCGCCGGTCGCCCGGTCGCCTCGAACTCATGCTCCACCAGGGCAGCCAACAGCGTGTCCCATCGCTCATCGCCTACCAATGCTCGAGCCGCCCAGGCGTCGGCGAGGTGCGGTCGATGCTGGAGGGTGTCCCGCAGACGGTCGCGCCCCTCCAAGACCATGCGCAAGACCCCCGACGATCGCCCCTGCGCGGCCAACGCTGTGCGCACCGAGGCCGCGGCGTCCAAGGACGTGGGCACGCTCTCCGCGCGCGCAGCACCAAGGGCCTCGCCGATCCGCTGGCACCTCAACATCAGCGCTGCGGATGGCGCGGTCTCGCCGTGGATGTACGCCGAGAGCCGCGATGGAGACGTGCCGACCGCGCCGGCGAAGTCACGCTGAGTGACCCCGCTGATCCGGACCGAGGCGCGGATCACGTCGATCACCGCCAGCGCGTCCTGATCGAGCGCCCGCTCCGACATCGCCGTCTGCCTTTCGCGAGGGAGTTCTCAGATCAGAGAATATCCCCGCGCCGGAAGCGCGACAACCCGCTCCGACATGCGTCAGATCCTGCCCAGAGCGTGGGTGACCACGTCAAGCACCGGCACCTTCCCTGAGGCGATGTCGGCGAGCGGGATCCAGGCGACCTCGTCGGTGGTCCCGTGCTGCTCGGCGACGTAGGGCTCGGCGTCGGTGTCGAGCGTCGCGGTGAAGATCAGGTGCACGCCGTGGAAGTCCTCATGACGCCCGCTGGGGGCGGTGCCGTGGAAGTGCACGTCGTGCACGTCCAGCAGCTCGCCGACGGTGCAGGCGACGCCGCACTCCTCACGCACCTCGCGGGCGACCGCTGCGGCCGGGCGCTCGCCATGGTCGACGCCGCCGCCCGGCAGCGTCCAGGAGCCGGCATGGTGGCCGAGGCGGGAGATCCGGGTCAGCAGGACGGCGTCATCGCGGCGGATCACCGCATAGGCGGCGAGCCGCTGCATCCGGTGCCCGTGGTGGTCCTCCAGCGCCTCACTGACCAGCGCCGTCACGGCAAGCCGTCCCGACAGCACCTCATCGAGCGGGTGCCAGGCCGCCTCGACCGTCGAGCCGTCGACCTCCAGCACCCGCGGCGCCGGGGCGTCCCGCGAGACCCAGCCCTCGTAGACGATCCGCAGTGCGTGGTAGTCCTGGCGACCACTCTGCCCGCCGCCCAAGGGGCTCGCCTTCGGGTTGTGCATCGAGTAGACCCGCGCCTCGTCGGAGACCTCCGCCTCCAGGCCGGTCTCCTCCATCACCTCGCGGACCACCGCCGCGCGCGGGTCCTCCCCATGGTCCAGGCCCCCGCCGGGAAGGGTCCACAGGGGCGTGCGCGAGATCCGCGGCGCGAGACGCGAGAGCAGGATCTCGTCGTCGCGCACGATGACGGCGTATGCCGCCACCCGCTGTCGCTTCGGTACTCGTGCCATGTCTAGCGATCCTAGTGGCGCGACCATCGCCTCCAGCGCCATGGCGCACCCGGCACGCACAGGCGCCGCACAGCCCGACCCGTTACCGTGGGCTGAATGGCACGTGATCCCTGGTTCGACAACGTCAAGTTCGCCTTGATCGCGTTCGTCGTCTTCGGGCACACCATCGGGCTCGCACTGGTCGACGAGCGCAACGTCGCCGTCTACACGTTCGTCTACTTCTGGCACATGCCGGCGTTCGTGCTGCTCTCCGGGCACCTGTCACGCAGCTTCGCCTGGGACCGGGCCCATCTGGTCTCCCTCGCCACCACCCTGCTGCTGCCGTACCTGATCTTCGACGCCGCCATGTACGGCTGGCGCGAGTACCTCGACCAGCCACAGAGCGGACCGCTCTGGCTCGAGCCGCACTGGAGCATGTGGTATCTGATCGTGCTGGCGATCTGGCGCCTGGCGACGCCGATCCTCAAGCTGCATTGGATCGTCATCCCGATCTCGATCCCGCTCAGTCTGTGGGCCGGCACGCTCGACCTCACCCTCTTCGACATCCCGAAGGCGTTCGCGATGCTGCCGTTCTTCGTGATCGGCCTGCATGCCAAGCGCTCGTGGCTGACCGCGCTCACCTCGTGGTGGGTCCGGCCGATCGCGGTCGTGGCGATGGTCTGGCTGTGGCGCAGTGCCCAGCCCGAGAGCCTGTCGGAGTGGGCACGGGTCGCGTTCCTGTGGTGGGACCGCTCCTACGACGTCCTCGGCTTCGGCGAGGGCGAGTCCTACGAGATCCGGCTGCGGCTGCTGGCGATGAGCCTGGCCGGGGCGCTGGCCGCGCTCTCCCTGGTCCCGCGCCGTGCCACCTGGTTCACCCAGCTCGGCAGCGCCTCCCTGGTGGCCTACCTCTTCCATGGCTTCGTGGTCCGCTACGCGCAGACCGCCGAGTGGTTCGACTTCGCACCCGACCACCCCACCGGTGCCCTGGCGGTGGCTGCCGTCGGCGCCCTCTCCCTGACCGTGCTGCTGACCTGCCCGCCGGTCGCACGAAGGCTCACCTGGGCCGTCGACCCGGTGGGAAGTTGGCAACGTCACCGTCGCGCCCTCCAGCCCACGGGCTGATCGCGGCGGCTGCACACCGATCAACTACCGTGGCATCTCGTGCGTGATCCCTGGCTCGACAACATCAAGTTCGTCCTCGTCACCGTCGTGGTGGTGGGTCACACGCTCCCCTTGGTGCCGACCGGAACCGACTTCGGCGCCCAGGTCTACGACTTCATCTACTTCTGGCACATCCCCGCCTTCGTCCTGGTCACCGGCTACCTGTCGCGCAGCTTCACCTGGTCGCGGCGGCACCTGACGGCGTTGGCCACCGGCCTGCTGCTGCCCTATCTGGTCTTCGACTCGGCGATGCGCTTCGTGCTCACCACGACCACCGACGCCGCTCCGCCCGGCCCCTGGCTGATCAACCCGGGCTGGCCGATGTGGTACCTGGTCGCCACCATCCTCTGGCGCCTCGTCACACCGATCCTGCGCACCCACTGGGTCGCGCTGCCGCTGAGCGTCCTGGCCAGCCTGTGGTTCGGCACCGTGGACGCCGCCTGGACCGACTGGTTCGACCTCTCCCGCACGATCGGCTTCCTGCCGTTCTTCACCGTCGGCCTGTGGCTGCGACCGGTGGACCTGAACCGGCTCCGCGCGAAGCAGACCGTCTGGCTGGGCCTGGCCGCGCTCGCCGTCATCTGGTGGCTGGCGGGCAGCATCGACGACTGGATGACGACGCGCTGGCTCTGGTACGCCTTCCCCTACTCCGACCTCTCCGCGGCCGGCTCGCCGGTCAGCGACCTCGAGGGCGCCTGGATCCGGCTCCGGGTGATGGCCCTGGGGATGATCGCCTCGTTCGCGGTGATCTGCCTGGTTCCCCGCGGACGGCACTGGTTCTCCGCCCTGGGCAGTGCCTCCCTGGTCGTCTACCTGTTCCACGGCTTCGTCGTCCGCGCCGTGGGCACCACCGACCTCGCCGTCTGGGCGCGGGGGCAGGGCGACTGGGTCACCATCGTCGCCGCCCTGGCAGCGATCGCGGTCGCCATCGTGATCGCCGCTCCCCCGGTCGCCTCCCGGCTGGTCTGGCTGATCGACCCGGTCAGCCAGTGGCGACGCCGTCAGGCCCGCACCCAGGCCCCCACGTCGGCCTGACGGCGGAGCGCGGGACGACGTCGAGCAGCGCTGCCTCCGTCCGATCAGGCGCCTGACCGCCCAGGTGAGCGGGGTACCAGGGCGCTGCCTCCCCCGGTTGTGGCAGGTGGTGCGGCAGCCGTTGCAGTCCCTCCAGCATCGCGGTCAGCCGATGCCCCAGCCCAGCGGTCTCGGCGCGCACGTCGGCGTCCGGGGCAACCCGGATCGGCGTCCCGAACCAGACGTCGATCCGGCGCCTTCGGGTCCAGTCCGGCAGCGGCTCCACGCCGTCCACCGGCCGGCCTACGCTGTAGATGCGCTGCGGCCCCCACAACGCCACGGGGATCACCGGAACCCCCGTCTCGCTCGCCAGTGACACCGCGCCGGGCATCAGCGCCCGCACGGTGTAGGAGTACGAGATGCCGGCCTCCGGGAAGAGACCGACCACGTCGCCGTCGCGCAGGGCGCGTCGGGCAGCCAGGTAGGCACCGGCGGGAGCGTCCCGGTCCACCGGGATGTGCCGCAGCGCGTGCAGCACCGGGCCGGCCACCGGATGCTCCCAGGCGTCGTGGCGGCACAGGAACCGCACCTGCCGGCGTCGCCGCAGCGCGGCCGCCTGGATCATCACGAAGTCCGGATAGGACACGTGGGTGGCGGCCAGGATCGCCGGCCCGTCGGTGGGCAGGTGCTCCTCACCCCAGGCGTCGACGCGGTGACCGAGCGCCGCCAGCGCAGCCCTGCCGAGCAGGTTGACGCCGCCGGACACCGCACGCTCCATGCCGGCAGCCTGCCACAGCCGGCCGCACCTCGACGTGGCGGGCACCTGCGCGATCTCGGCTGCCATTTCTGCAACGTCGGGCGCCACAACTGCAACCTCGGCTGCCATTGCTGCAACCTCGGGAAATGCACCGCACCCCGCCAGCAGGGCTGGCGGGGTGCGGTCATGCGGTCAGACTGACGTCAGTTCTGGTACGACCCGAAGTCGAAGTCGTCCAGAGCAACGGCCTGGCCACCGCCGTTGCCGTTGTTGAAGCCGTAGTCGTAGTTGTCGTAGCCCGACACCGAGTAGGCGGCCGCGCGGGCCTCCTCCGTCGGCTCGACCCGGATGTTGCGGTAGCGCTCCAGACCGGTACCGGCCGGGATGAGCTTGCCGATGATGACGTTCTCCTTGAGGCCGAGCAGCGAGTCGCTGCGGCCGTTGATCGCGGCATCGGTGAGCACCCGGGTGGTCTCCTGGAACGAGGCGGCCGACAGCCACGACTCGGTCGCCAGCGAGGCCTTGGTGATGCCCATCAGCTCGGGACGACCCGAGGCCGGCTTGCCGCCCTCGGCGAGAACGCGGCGGTTCTCGGTCTCGAAGCGGGACCGGTCGACCAGGTCGGAGGGCAGCAGGTTGGTGTCGCCCGACTCGATCACCGTGATCCGGCGCAGCATCTGCCGCACGATGATCTCGATGTGCTTGTCGTGGATGGCCACACCCTGGCTGCGGTACACCGACTGGACCTCGTCGACGAGGTGCTGCTGGGCACGACGGACACCCAGGATGCGCAGGACCTCCTTGGGGTCCTCCGTTCCCTGCGTGAACCGGTCGCCGACCTCGACGTGGTCGCCGTCCTGGACAAGCAGGCGCGAACGCCGGCTGACCGGGTACTCCACGACCTCGGAGCCGTCGTCGGGGGTGACCAGCACCTTGCGGGTCTTGTCACCGTCCTCGATCTGCACCCGACCGGCGGCCTCGGAGATCGGGGCCAGACCCTTGGGGGTACGGGCCTCGAAGAGCTCGACGACGCGGGGCAGACCCTGCGTGATGTCATCGGCCGACGCCACACCACCGGTGTGGAAGGTACGCATGGTCAGCTGGGTACCGGGCTCACCGATCGACTGGGCCGCGATGATGCCGACGGCCTCACCGATGTCGACCAGCTTGCCGGTGGCCAGCGAACGGCCGTAGCACTTCGCGCAGGTACCGGTCTGTGCCTCACAGGTGAGCACGGAGCGGACCTTGACCTCGGTCACGCCGGCCTCGATCAGCTCGGCGATCTTGACGTCACCCAGGTCCTCGCCGGCGGCGACCAGGACCTCACCCGTGGTCGGGTGCGCGACGTCGACGGCCGAGGTGCGGGCGTAGGCCGCGGTCTCGGCGTTCTCGTCCTTGCGCACCACGCCGTCGGGACCGGCGACGCCGATCACCTTGGGCAGACCACGCTCGGTGCCACAGTCGTCCTCACGGATGATGACGTCCTGCGACACGTCGACCAGACGACGGGTCAGGTAGCCCGAGTCCGCGGTACGCAGCGCGGTGTCGGCGAGACCCTTGCGCGCGCCGTGGGTGGCGATGAAGTACTCGAGGACGGTGAGGCCCTCGCGGAAGTTCGACTTGATCGGGCGCGGGATGATCTCGCCCTTCGGGTTGGCCACCAGACCACGCATGGCGGCGACCTGACGGATCTGGTTCATGTTTCCAGAGGCGCCGGAGTCGACCATCATGTAGATCGGGTTGGCCTTGTCGAAGTTGGCCTCCATGGCCTTCCCGATCTCGGCAGCCGCCTGGGTCCAGATCTCGATGAGCTCCTGACGGCGCTCCTCGTCGGTGACCAGACCGCGCTCGAACTGCTTCTGCACCTTGGCAGCCTGCGCCTCGTAGCCGGCCAGGATCTCCGGCTTGTTGGCCGGGGTCGTGACGTCGTCGATGGAAACGGTGACGCCGGACCGGGTGGCCCAGTGGAAGCCGGTGTCCTTGAGCGCGTCCAGAGCAGCCGCGACCTCGACCTTGGTGTACCGCTCGGCCAGGTCGTTGACGATCGCGCCGAGCTGCTTCTTGCCGACCTCCTCGTTCACGAACCGGTAGTCGTCCGGCAGCGTGTCGTTGAAGTAGGTGCGACCCAGCGTGGTCTCGACGATCTCGTCGCCGATCTTCAGCTTGATCTGGCTCTGCAGGGTGATCTCGCGGCGGTCGAAGGCCATGATCGCCTCGGCCTGCGACGAGAACGCACGACCCTCGCCCGGCTCGCCCTCACGCACGGTGGTGAGGAAGAACAGACCGATGATCATGTCCTGCGACGGCATGGTCACCGGACGGCCGTCGGACGGCTTGAGGATGTTGTTGGTCGAGAGCATCAGGATGCGAGCCTCGGCCTGGGCCTCCGCCGACAGGGGCAGGTGGACAGCCATCTGGTCACCGTCGAAGTCGGCGTTGAACGCGCCACAGACGAGCGGGTGCAGCTGGATGGCCTTGCCCTCGATGAGCTGGGGCTCGAAGGCCTGGATGCCCAGACGGTGCAGCGTGGGTGCACGGTTCAGCAGCACCGGGTGCTCGCTGATGACCTCTTCGAGGACGTCCCAGACCTCGGAGCGGACAGCGCGCTCGACCATCCGCTTGGCGGACTTGATGTTCTGAGCGTGCGACAGGTCGACCAGGCGCTTCATCACGAAGGGCTTGAAGAGCTCCAGGGCCATCTGCTTGGGCAGACCGCACTGGTGCAGCTTCAGGGTCGGACCCGAGACGATCACCGAACGACCCGAGTAGTCGACGCGCTTGCCGAGCAGGTTCTGACGGAAGCGACCCTGCTTGCCCTTGAGCATGTCGGAGAGCGACTTCAGCGGGCGGTTGCCCGGACCGGTGACCGGGCGACCACGACGGCCGTTGTCGAACAGCGAGTCGACGGCCTCCTGAAGCATGCGCTTCTCGTTGTTCACGATGATCTCCGGAGCACCGAGGTCAAGCAGGCGCTTGAGTCGGTTGTTCCGGTTGATCACGCGA
>NZ_BAAALG010000006.1:12648-16748 GCF_039528155.1 Nocardioides dubius
GGATCACCGGGACGGCGTCCAGGACCATGCCCAGCGGGCTGTTGCCGGTCTTGCGGAACGCGTCGACGACCTTGAGGCGCTTGAGCGCGCGGACCTTGCGCTGACCCTTGCCGTTGGCGATGGTGTCGCGCAGGCTCTCGACCTCGGCCTCGATGTCGAAGGTCTGCAGGCGCTTCTGGATCGCCGTGGCGCCCATGTGGCCCTCGAAGTACTTGCCGAACCACGTCTTCATCTCGCGGTAGAGCAGCTCGTCGCCCATCAGGTCCTGGACCTTGAGGCTCTTGAAGGTGTCCCACACCTCGTCGAGGCGAGCGATCTCGTTGTCGGAGCGCTTGCGCAGCTGCGCCATCTCGCGCTCCGCGCCGTCCTTGACCTTGCGCTTGGCGTCGGACTTGGCGCCCTCGGCCTCGAGCGCGGCGAGGTCCTCCTCGAGCTTCTTGGCCCGAGCGTCGATCGCGGAGTCGCGACGGTTCTCGAGACGCTTGCGCTCGAGGTCGATCTTCCCCTCGAGAGCAGCGAGGTCGGTGTGCCGCGCGTCCTCGTCGACGGAGGTGATCATGTAGGCAGCGAAGTAGATGACCTTCTCGAGGTCCTTCGGCGCCAGGTCGAGCAGGTAGCCGAGACGGCTGGGCACGCCCTTGAAGTACCAGATGTGCGTGACCGGGGCGGCCAGCTCGATGTGGCCCATCCGCTCGCGACGCACCTTGGACCGGGTCACCTCGACGCCGCAGCGCTCGCAGATGATGCCCTTGAAGCGGACCCGCTTGTACTTGCCGCAGTAGCACTCCCAGTCCCGGGTAGGACCGAAGATCTTCTCGCAGAAGAGGCCGTCACGCTCGGGCTTGAGCGTGCGGTAGTTGATGGTTTCCGGCTTCTTGACCTCGCCGTGGCTCCAGGTACGGATGTCGTCCGGGGTGGCCAGGCCGATCTGAAGCTGGTCGAAGAAGTTCACATCAAGCACGATGGCTGTTGTCCTTCGTTAGAAATTTGGTTCAAGGCTGTGGACTGAGGGGCCCGGAGGTCGGCTGTGGCCGACCGCCGGGTGACGCCTCAGACTTCTTCGACCGAGCTGGGCTCGCGCCGGGAGAGGTCGATGCCGAGCTCCTCGGCGGCGCGGAAGACGTCCTCCTCCGCGTCACGCATCTCGATGCGCGAGCCGTCCTGGCTGAGCACCTCGACGTTCAGGCACAGCGACTGCATTTCCTTGACGAGGACCTTGAACGACTCGGGGATGCCGGAGTCGGGGATGTTCTCGCCCTTGACGATCGCCTCGTAGACCTTGACGCGACCGGGCACGTCGTCGGACTTGATGGTGAGGAGCTCCTGCAGGGCGTAGGCGGCGCCGTACGCCTCCATCGCCCAGACCTCCATCTCACCGAAGCGCTGACCACCGAACTGGGCCTTACCGCCGAGCGGCTGCTGGGTGATCATCGAGTACGGACCGGTGCTGCGGGCGTGGATCTTGTCGTCCACCAGGTGGTGCAGCTTCAGGATGTACTTGTAGCCGACCGAGACCGGGTCCGGGAACGGCTCGCCGGTGCGACCGTCGAACAGGCGCGCCTTGCCGGTGCTGTCGATCAGGCGGTCGCCGTCACGGTTCGGCAGGGTGACGTCGAGCAGACCGGTGATCTCGTCCTCGCGGGCACCGTCGAACACCGGGGTGGCGACCTTGCTGCCGGGCGCTGCCTTCTCGGCACCGATGCTCAGCAGACGCTGCTTCCAGGCGGCGTCGGTGGTGTCCTCGGAGAGGTTGAGGTCCCAGCCCTGCTTGGCGAGCCAGCCGAGGTGGAGCTCCAGGATCTGACCGATGTTCATACGACGCGGAACACCGAGCGGGTTCAGGATCACGTCGACCGGGGTGCCGTCCTCCATGAACGGCATGTCCTCGATCGGCAGGATCTTGGCGATGACGCCCTTGTTGCCGTGACGACCGGCGAGCTTGTCGCCCACCGAGATCTTGCGCTTCTGCGCCACGTAGACGCGGACCAGCTGGTTCACGCCCGGGGGCAGCTCGTCGCCGTCCTCGCGGTCGAAGACCCGGACGCCGATGACGGTTCCGGACTCACCGTGCGGGACCTTCATCGAGGTGTCGCGGACCTCGCGCGCCTTCTCACCGAAGATCGCGCGGAGCAGACGCTCCTCCGGGGTCAGCTCGGTCTCACCCTTGGGGGTGACCTTGCCGACCAGGATGTCACCGGTGGTGACCTCGGCGCCGATCCGGATGATGCCGCGCTCGTCGAGGTCGGCCAGGTTCTCGTCGGAGACGTTCGGGATGTCCCGGGTGATCTCCTCGGGGCCGAGCTTGGTGTCGCGAGCGTCGACCTCGTGCTCCTCGATGTGGATCGAGGTGAGCATGTCCTCCTGGACGAGGCGCTGCGACAGGATGATCGCGTCCTCGTAGTTGTGGCCCTGCCACGGCATGAACGCGACCAGCAGGTTGCGACCCAGCGCCATCTCGGCGTCGTCGGTGCACGGACCGTCGGCGATCGGCGAGCCGACCTCGAGGCGGTCGCCCTCCGACACCAGCGGACGCTGGTTGATGCAGGTGCCCTGATTGGAGCGCTTGAACTTCGCGAGGCGGTACGAGGAGTACGTGCCGTCGTCGTTCATGGTCTCGATCAGGTCGGCCGAGACCGCCTGGACGACGCCGGCCTTGGTCGCGGTGACGACGTCACCGGCGTCCACGGCGGCGCGGTACTCCATGCCGGTGCCGACGTAGGGGGCGTCGCTGCGGATCAGCGGCACCGCCTGACGCTGCATGTTGGCACCCATCAGGGCGCGGTTGGCGTCGTCGTGCTCGAGGAACGGGATCAGGGCGGTCGCCACCGACACCATCTGGCGCGGGGAGACGTCCATGTAGTCGACCTCGCCGGCCAGGATCTCGGAGACCTCACCGAGCCGCTGGCGCACCAGCACCCGCTCGTCGACGAACCGGAGGTCGTCGTCCAGGGCCGCGTTGGCCTGGGCGATGACGAACTTGTCCTCGTCGTCCGCGGTCAGGTAGTCGATCTGGTCGGTGACCTTGCCGTCGACGACCTTGCGGTACGGGGTCTCGACGAAGCCGAACGGGTTGATCCGACCGAACGACGCGAGCGAGCCGATCAGGCCGATGTTCGGGCCTTCCGGGGTCTCGATCGGGCACATGCGGCCGTAGTGCGAGGTGTGGACGTCGCGGACCTCCATGCCGGCGCGGTCACGGGAGAGACCACCCGGGCCGAGCGCGGAGAGACGGCGCTTGTGGGTCAGACCGGCGATCGGGTTGGTCTGGTCCATGAACTGCGACAGCTGCGAGGTTCCGAAGAACTCCTTGAGCGCAGCGACCACGGGCCGGATGTTGATCAGCGACTGCGGCGTGATCGCCTCGACGTCCTGGGTCGTCATCCGCTCGCGGACCACGCGCTCCATGCGGGCCAGACCGGTGCGCAGCTGGTTCTGGATCAGCTCGCCCACGGTGCGCATGCGGCGGTTGCCGAAGTGGTCGATGTCGTCGGCGCGGACCTCGATGTCCTTGCCGTCGGAGTCGACCAGCACGGTGCCCTCGCCGTCGACCATGAGGTCGTCGCCGTTGTGCAGGCGCACGATGTAACGGATGGTGGCCACGACGTCGGCGATCGTCAGCGTCTGCTGGTCGAACGCCTCGTGCTGACCGAGCTTCTTGTTGATCTTGTAGCGACCGACCTTGGCCAGGTCGTAGCGCTTCGGGTTGAAGTAGTAGTTCTTCAACAGGGTCAGCGCGGCCTCACGCGTCGGCGGCTCGCCCGGGCGCAGCTTGCGGTAGATGTCGAGCAGCGCGTCGTCCGGACCGGAGGTGTTGTCCTTCTCCAGGGTGAGCTGGATCGACTCGTACTGACCGAGGTCGTTCATCACGGCCTCGTAGTCGTACTCCTCGCCGGTCTCCTCGGCGACGGCGACGAGCGCCTTGAGCAGGACGGTGACGTTCTGCTTGCGCTTGCGGTCCAGGCGCACGCCCACGAGGTCGCGCTTGTCGACCTCGAACTCGAGCCAGGCACCACGCGACGGGATCACCTTGGCGGTGAAGATGTCCTTGTCGGAGGTCTTGTCAGCGGCGCGCTCGAAGTAGACACCGGGCGAGCGGACCA
>NZ_BAAALG010000006.1:16811-31477 GCF_039528155.1 Nocardioides dubius
AACTCACCCATGAAGACCGTCTGGCCCTTGATCTCACCGGTGTCGTTGTTCGTGAACTCGGCGGAGACGTAGAGCGGCGCGGAGTAGGTGAAGTCCTTCTCCTTGCACTCCTCGACGGTGTACTTGGGGTCGTAGAAGACCGGGTTCTCGAACGAGAGCGACATCGTCTCGGAGAAGTCCTCGATCGGGGAGATCTCCTCGAAGATCTCGGTCAGACCCGACTTGGTGGAGACGTCCTCACCGGCGGCCTGCCGGTCAGCGACGGTCTGCTGCCACCGCTCGTTGCCGATCAGCCAGTCGAAGCTGTCGGTCTGGAGGGCCAGCAGCTGCGGGACCTCGAGAGGATCGGTGATCTTTGCAAAGGAGATGCGACGTGGGTTGTTGCTTGCTGCTTCAGCGCGCGCGGCCAAGAGTGTGTCCTTCAAGGAATTCGCTCTCTAGTGACGCCGGTCCACCACTAACCAGCCACCGGGCAGGCGGGAAAGCATTTGAGGGCAGGCGCAAGGAGCCAGCCTACAGGGACAACGCAATAGCCACAACCCCGCGCGCAAGGATCGCTGAAGATTCCATGCGCCGCTGCCGACGATGATGAACCGTGGGGCCCTACGAGGTCAAGCCGCCACCCCAGCGAGAGCCGACATTCCCGGGTTCTCGCGGGTGAGCAGCCTCACTCCGCAGGGCTCGCGCCCGGCTCCGGCGCGGGCGCGCCGGACGGCGAGGTCGAGCTCTGCGGTGCGGGCGTCGAGCCGGCCCCACCCTGGTCGTCGGCGTCGCCGCCGTCGATCCCGGAGATGTCGTCGACCAGCCAGCTGCCGCCCTTCTCCACCATGGTCAGGCCGACCATCACGAAGCCGGTGCCCTGGTCGCCGGCGGCGTTGGTGACCTGGTTGCGCAGCACCGCGACCAGCTCGACCCGCTTCGCATCGTCGGAGGCCCGCACCACGCCGGTGGCGAGGACGTCGGTGGTGACCACCGCCTTCACCTCCTGGGCGCTGGCCTGCACCAGGTTCCAGATCGCGGCGAAGCTGTTCTCGTAGTAGGCGGGGGTGAGCACCTCGGCGGCCCGATCACGGGCGGTCTCGAGGTCGTCCCAGCGGTAGGTGAGCACGTCGCCGAAGCTCTCGTCGGCGACCGCACGGGCCTCGGCGATCGCCTGCTCGACGTCGTCTGAGTCGTCGGCGGCGAACTGGAAGTAGCCCGCCACGCCGGCACAGATCAGGGTGGCCAGGGCCAGGGCGATCAGCAGCCAGCCAGGGACCGGCCGTGCCGCGGTGCCGTCATCGGCCAGCGAGCCGGAGGAGGCGGCGCCGGCCAGGCCGGAGCGCGGGTCGCCGGCGGGGTCCATCTCCTCCAGGTCGTCGTCGGCGCCATCCTCGTCGGCGCTCTCGTCGAACTCCTCGTCGTCCTCGTCGAGGTCGGCCAGGTCGTCGTCGGCCAGGTCGTCGTCGGCCAGGTCGTCCTCGGCCGCAGGGTCGGGGGCGCTCGCGTCGCTGCCGGGAGTCGGCGCCGCGACGGGCTCCGGCTCCGGCTCCGGCTCCGGGAGCGTCGCGTCGTACGCGGCCCGGGCCTCGGCGTCGAGCAGCACCTTGGCGGCGTCGTTGTAGAGGCCGAAGCGGCGATCGGTGGGATCGAAGTCCGCGATCGCGTCGCGCCAGGCGTCGCGGATCTCCTCGGTGGAGGCATCCCGGGCGACGCCGAGCACCTCGTACCAGCTGGCGCTCATCGCTGCGACCCCTTCGAGCTCGGCGTCTGGCTCGGCTCGGCGCTCGGGTCGGCGCTCGGGTCGGCGCTGGGGTCGGCGCTGGGGTCGGCGCCATCGGGCGCCGTCGCTGCGGCGAGGTCCTCAGGATCGTCGTTGACCAGCCAACGGCCGCCGACCTTGACCAGGCGCAGCCGCTTGGTGAATCCGGTGTCCTCCAGGACCTGATCGCCCAGGCTGCTCACCGAGGAGCCGCCGACCAGGACGCTGGCGGAGTCGGAGTCGACCTCCTCGACGCCGACCCGATCGACCACGGTCTCCACCCGCAGCCCCTGCACGACCAGGGGCGTGTAGGTCTCCAGCCACTGGTCCAGGGCCGGCTTGTAGGCCGCGGTGATCAGCGGAGCGACTCGGTCCCGGTAGGCAGTGAGGGCCTTCTCGTCATCGAGGTCGTCCTCGGAGTAGTTCGAGGCCGCAAGGGTGTAGGCGCGCGCGGCGACCAGCGCCGCGTCCCGCGCCTGCTGCGGCGAGTCGGAGTCGTCATCGGCCGCCCGGACCGCGACGACGAGCCAGACCACCGATGCCACCAGCAGACCGGCCAGCAGCGCCGCGAGCACACGCGTGAACAACGGCGACCGCAGACCGGTCGCCGACCCTTCCTCAGCCAACACTCTTCGCCTCAGACCCTCCGTTGGACCGGAGCAGCAACCACTCCCAGGTCGCTGTGCCCCGCGAAGTGCTCACGCTACCGGTACTGGCGGCCTTCTTCGCGCCGTTCACGCCGGGGGCCCAGACCAGTTCGTCGTCGTCCAGCGTCGCCACCACGGGTGCGCGGTAGCTGGCCGGCGCCCGGTTCGGCGCGGCATGGGCGCCACGCGGGGTGGCGTTCGGGTCGGTACAGCGGGCATCGGTGTTGAGGTCGCGCCACTCGCCGTTCGCCGGGTTGCGCTGGTCGGTGCCCTCGTAGCCCTTGTGACAGAGCTGGTGCGGGGTCAGGATCAGGCCGAAGTGCGCGTCCATCAGGCCGGTCTCCGGGTCCTTGGAGACCACCGTCATGCCCGCCTCGACCACGTAGGGGTAGATCGCGAGCAGGTGCTCCACGCCGTCGAGCCGCTTCACCACGACCTCGCTGGTGGTGCGCAGGTTGTTCAACAGCGACGTCAGGTCGATGTCGTTCTCCTCGATGAACCGGCGCAGCGTGTTGGCTGCCTCGGAGCCCGAGTCGATCACCGTGCGCAGGTCCTTGTCGGAGCCCGCCAGGGTGGTGGTGAACAGGTCGAGGTTCGTCGCGAAGCTCTTGATCGACTGCGCCAGGTCCAGCTGGGTGCCGAGCACCTTGTTGGAGTCGCGGATCAGCGAGGTGGTCAGGTCGAAGTTCGCGTCCGCCGTCTCGATGAAGGAGTTGGACGTGTCGATGATCTGGGCGAGGTCCTCGCCGGTGCCGTCGAAGGCCAGTCCCAGCTCCTCGATCACGGTGCGCAGCGCGTCGCGGTCCACCGAGCCGGCAGTGGTGGCGACGTCGGCGATCAGCTTCGCGGCCGGGATCGGGATCCGGGTGTTCGGCTCGGCGATCTGCGAGTCGTCACGCAGGTAGGGACCGTCGCTCACGTTGGGCTGCAGGTCCACGTACTGCTCGCCGACCGCGGAGCGGTTCGCGACCTGGGCGATCGTGTCCGCGGGGATCTCGTCCCACTTATTGTCGATCTCCAGGTGGACGTCGACGCCCTCGTCGGTGAGCTTGAGCTCGCCGACCCGCCCGATGGTGGTGCCCCGGTAGGTGACTCCGGCGCCGGCGAAGATGCCGCCGGAGTCCGGGAAGTGCGCGACCACGGTGTAGGAGGTGTCCAGGAAGAGGCGGTCCAGGCGCGCGTAGCGCGCACCCACGAAGGCGACGCCGAGCACCGTGATGAGCGCGAAGACGGTGAGCTGGATCCGGGTGCGTCGGGTGATCACTGTGCCACTCCTCGCAGCATCAGACCGGCCAGGGTCGGGTCGTACTCGGCTCCGAGGTCGCCGATCTTCAGCTCCAGGGCCGGCTCGCCGGCCCGGTTCAGGCCGAGGCTGCCGAGCACGTCCTTGAGACCCGCGTCGAGGCCGCTGCCGGCCTCGGCGTCAGAGCCGCCGGACTTCTCGCTGCCCAGCGGCAGGAATCCGCCGCCCTTGCCCGGACGCAGAATCGGCGCCAACAGGCCGCAGACCAGCTTGTCCTGGTTCTTGTCCAGTGCGCAGAGCGAGAGCAGCTGCAGCAGGTTGCCGGGAACCGCCAGCACCCGCTGGCAGGCCGCGGCGCTGAGGTTGCTCGCGCTCAGGCAGGTCAGCACGTCGTTGACGACGTGGCTGGGGTCGATCTCGGTCGGCAGCAGCGTCGGCAGGATGCCGTTGCCGG
The DNA here is from genome assembly GCF_039528155.1 of Nocardioides dubius. Lineage (NCBI taxonomy): Bacteria > Bacillati > Actinomycetota > Actinomycetes > Propionibacteriales > Nocardioidaceae > Nocardioides > Nocardioides dubius. The sequence continues at coordinate 20,897 of NZ_BAAALG010000006.1, forward strand.
AGGTGTCGAGGAGCCGGATGTCCAGCTTGATCGACAGGTTGACGAAGTCGCCCATGTGCAGGTTCTTGGCCATCTCCGGGTCACGGCCCACGGCCTCGTCCACGAAGGGGTAGGTCAGGAAGGCGTGGAACGCCTCGGCGAAGCTGTCACCGCTGGCGGCCAGCTGGGAGAGCACCGGCTGCAACTGGGTCAGCGCGTCGATGGTGGCGGTCTTGGAGGCCTTGATCACCCGGGTTCCGGTGTTGCCCAGCTTGCTGAGCGCCTCGAGCATCTTCACCAGATCGCCGCGCTGCGAGTCCAGCGACTCCAGCGCCTCGGGCAGCTCGTCGAGCGCCGCATTGATGGTGTCGCGCTGCTGGTTGGCGCTGGTGGAGAGGTCGTTGAGCCGCTCGATCGCGGTGACGATGTTCTGCTTGTTCGTGTCGAGCTCGCCCATGAACGTCTCGAGCTGGGTCAACACCGACCGGGCGCTGCCCTCACGGCCCTCGAGCGCCTTGTTGAGCTCGGAGCTGATCACCTTGAGCTGGGCCACGCCACCACCGTTGAGGACCAGGCTCAGCGCGCTGAGCACCTCTTCCACCTCGGGGTTGCGGTTGGTCCGCTTGACCCCGATCCGGTCGCCGTCGCCGAGACGTCCCTCGGTCGGGTCGGCGGGTGCGTTGAGAGAGACGAACTTCTCCCCCAGCAACGACGTCTGCCGGATCTCCGCCTCGGCGTTGTCGGGCAGGTCGACGTCGTTGCGCAGGGTCAGCTCGACCTCGGCCTGGTAGCCGACCAGCTTGACGTCGCTGACCTTGCCGACGGTGATGTCGTTGACCTTCACCGTGGACTGCGGCACCAGGTCCAGCACGTCCGGGAAGGTCACGGTCACCTTGATCGGGTCGGATCCCACGTCGGCGCCACCGGGCAGCGGCAGCTTGTAGACGCTGAAGCCGCAGGAGGTCAGAGTCAGCACCAGGGCCACCAGGAGCCCGAGCCGAAGACCGTGCCGCCGGCCCTGACGGGAGCGGAGCGTGCTCATCGCGTCACCCCCAACAGCGACTCGAGGGTGGGATCGGCCAGCCGCTCGGGCGCTCCGGCCCGGTTGAGCCCGCCGAGCAGGGTCTCGATCAGGCCACAGGTGACGCCGGTCGGGTCCGCAGTGCCGACGATCGAGCAGAGCACCAGCGAGGGGTTGCTGCCCAGCATGTGGGCGACGTTCTCCAGGTTGGCGGAGGTGTCCAGCGTGGCGGACTGCGGGTTGTAGGTCAGCGCCAGGTTGTTCAGCGCCAGCGGGCCGACCCGAAGGATCTCGTCGAGCTCGGCGCGACGCTTGACCAGGGTCTTGGAGACCCGGTTGAGGCCCTTGATGTTCTTGCCGAGCAGCTCTTCGTTGTCCTTGACGAACGTGGTCACCTGGGTGAGCGCCTGACCGATGTTGCTGAGCGAGGTGGCCAGCTCCTCGCGCTCGCCGGAGAGCAGCTCGGAGACGTTGCTCATCGACTTGGTGAAGTCGCGCACCACCTGGTCGTTGTCGGCCAGGGTGGAGATGAAGCGCTCCAGCTCCTCGGCCGCACCGAACAGCTCGTCCTTGTTGTTCTCCAGGGTCCCGGTCAGCTTGCCGAGGTCCTTGATGGTGCGGTTGACCTCGGCGCCCTGGCCGTCGAAGTTCTCCGCGGTCACCTCGAGCAGCTGGGTCAGCGCACCGTCGCTGTTGGCGCCCTCCGGACCGAGGGCGACCACGAGGTCGTCGATGCTGCCGTAGATCTCGTCCAGCTCGAGCGGGGTGCTGGTCCGCGTCGCGTCGAGCACGGCGCCGTCCTTGAGCTTCTCGCCGCCGGTGTACACGGGGGTGAGCTGGACGAAGCGGTCGCCGACCACGCTGGGCGAGACGATCACCGCCTGGGCATCGGCCGGCAGGTCCACCTCGGCGTCGTAGGAGAGCTTGACCTCGACCTCGGTGCCCTGGGGCTCGACCGAGGTCACCTCGCCCACGCGCACGCCGAGCACCCGCACCTCGGAGCCCTCGTAGATCGCGACGGTGCGCGGGAACGAGGCGGTGAGCTCCTTGCGGTCCTCGCCACCGAACATGGTGAAGGCAGCTGCTGCCAACAGCACCACGATCAGGGCCGGAATGATCAGCCGCTTCATCCGCGACCACCTCCGATCTGCGGCGGGGGCGGCATGTTGGTGATCCAGGTGTCGAACCACGGGCCGTTGCCCAGCGTGTTGGCGAAGACCCGGTAGAACGGGGCCATCAGGCGCAGCGACTCGTCCAGGTTGTCCTGGTTCTTGAGCAGCACCCGGACCACGCTGTCGAGGTTGGTCAGCGCGGGCTTGAGGTCCGCCTTGGAGTCACGCACCAGGGCGGTGAGCTCCTGGGACATCTTCGAGGTCGAGACCAGCAGCTTGTGGATCGCGTCGCGACGGCCCACCAGCGCCTTGAAGAGGACGTCGGCGTCCTTCATCAAGGTGACGATGTCGGCGTCACGGTCGCCGAGCACTCCGGAGACCTTGCGCAGGTTCTGCAGCAGGGTGTTGATCTGCTCGTCGCGCGCGGCCAGGTTGCGGGAGAGTGCGGAGACGCCCTTGAGCGCCGCCTGGAACTCCTCGGGCGTGTTGGCCGCGAGGTCGGTCAGCGTGCTCAGCGAGGTCTTCAGCTGCTCGATGTCGATGTCCTCGGAGGTCTCCGCGAGACCGGTGAAGGCATCCACCACGTTGTAGGGCGAGGAGGTCCGCGAGACCGGGATCTCGTCGCCCTCCTCCATCTGCCCCGAGCCGCTCGGCTCGATGGCGAGGAACATGGCGCCGAGCAGCGTCTTCACCTTGATCGAGGCTCGGGAGTCGGGACCGAACTCGGCATCCTTCTCGATGCGGAAGGTGACCTGCACATGGTCGCCGTCCAGGGCGACCTCCTCGACCTTGCCGACCCGGACGCCGGCGATGCGCACCTCGTCGCCCGGCTTCAGGCCACCGGCCTCGGCGAACGCCGCATGGTAGGTGTCGCCACCGCCGATCAACGGCAGGTCGCTGGCGCGGAAGGCGGCCAGCATCAACGCGGCCAGCACGGCGAGGCTGATCGCGCCGATCACGACCGGGTTGCGCTCACGGAACGGCTTGCTCATTTGAGGAAACACCTCTTCGGAGTCAGCGAGTCCGACGGCGGGTAGTTCACCGACAGCGCCGGCAGCGGGCCCACCTTGACCTGACCCTGGACCGAGCAGAGGAAGAAGTTGAACCACGAACCGTAGGTGGCAGTGCGGCCGATCTTGGTGAGCTTGATCGGGAGCACCTGCAGGGCGCGGTCGATCTCGGCACGGCCCCGGGAGAGGTTGCCGGCGAACTTGCGCAGCTGCTTCACGTCGTTGACGAACGGCTCCCGGATCCCGTCGACCAGCTCGGCGGTCTCCACCGAGAGGGCGGAGATGTCGTCGAGCGAGCCGAGGATCTCCTCGCGATCGTCGCTCAGCCCCGAGACCAGGGTCTTGAGGTTGACGATCAGGCTCGAGAGCTCGTCGTCGCGGTTGCCGATGGTGACCAGGACGTCGTTGAGGTTGACGATCAGGTCGCCGATCACCTCGTCGCGCTCGGCCAGCGTCTGGGTGACCTCGGCGGTGTGGCCGAGCAGGTTCTCGACGGTGCCGCCCTCGTTCTGGAAGACCTGGATCACCTCGTAGGAGAGCTGGTTCAGGTCCTGCGGGGAGAGCGCCTGGAAGAGCGGCTTGAAGCCGTTGAACAGGACCGTGAGGTCGAGCGCCGGGGAGGTGTTGGCGACCGGGATCACCGTCTCCGCCTTGAGGTCGTCCCCGCCGTCGCCGCGCTCGGTGAGCGAGAGGTAGCGCTGGCCGACCAGGTTGCGGTAGCGGATCGCCACGTGGGTGTCCGCGGTGACCGCGGCGTGGTCCTCGACCGAGAAGGTGACCCTGGCGCGATTGCGGTCGACGATCTCGACGTCCTTGACGCTGCCGACCTTCACGCCGGCGATCCGGACGTCGTCACCCTTGACCACACCGGTCGCGTCGACGAAGTCCGCGCTGAAGTTGCGCGAGCTGCCGCCGCCGAGGTTGCCGATCACCAGGACCAGCACGCTGGTCGCCAGAGCGGTGACCACGATGAAGATGATCAGCTTGACCAGGTCGGAGGCGGTCCGCTTGTCCAGGACGCTCACTTCGCGCTCACCTCCGTGCCACGCAGCAGCGGGGCGTAGAGCAGGACGCCGAGGTCGGAGACCTCGCTGCTCGGCTCGCCCAGCTGGGCGGCGAGCAGGCCACGGGCCAGACCGGCCTCCGAGTAGCCGCCGGCCGAGGTCGAGACGTCGAAGCTGGGCAGGGCGCGCATGATGCCCTTGCCGGTCGGCTCGTCGACGCCGTCGTCGAAGTTCGGCGGGTCGCGGTACGGGTTCGCCTGGTTGTACGGGACGTTCGGCAGGGTTCCGCAGTACGGCCCGTTCTTGGCGCCGTAGCGGGGCTTGTCCTGCGGGCCGTACTTGCGCGGCTGGTTCGGGATCACCTCGAGGTTGATGTGCAGGGTCTGCCCGCGGAACGCCTCGGACTGGCCCGCACCGGCACCGACGATGCCCTTGACCAGGCAGGGGAACTCGGGCGCGTACTTGGCCAGCACCCGCAGCTGCTGGTCGCCGAGCTCGGCGACCCGGACCAGGTTCTCCTCGTTCTTCGCGAGGAAGGCGCCGGTGACGCCGGAGAACTTGGAGACGTCGCGGAACAACCGGGTGAGCTCCTTCTCCTTGGTGGTCAGGGTGTTCCCGGTGAGGATCGAGTTGCGCAGGATCGAGGCGATCTCGGGGATGACGTCGTTGTAGACCTCGGAGACCTGGCCGGTCAGCTTGATGTCCTCGACCAGCTTCGGCAGCTGCGGGTTCATCCGCTTGAGGTAGTCGTCGAGCACCTCGAGGTTGTTGCCGATCGCGTCACCGCGGCCCTCCAGGGCGGTGGCCAGCGCGGTCAGCGTCTTGTTGAGGTCGCCCGGAGAGACCGTGCGCAGCAAGGGGTAGAGGTCGTTGAGCGCCTCCTCCACCTCGGTGCTCAGCACCGTCTGGGTGATCCGGTCGCCGGCGCTGATCGCCTGCGCGGACGGCTGGGCCGGGACCTGGAGCGCCACGTACTTCTCGCCGAAGAGGGTCTTCGGCTCGATCCGCGCGGTCACGTTCTCGGGGATGGTGCCGATCTGGTCGGGGTACAGACCGAGCACCAGCTCGGCCTGGCCGCCCGCGTTCTTGGTCTCCAGCACCTCTCCGACGATCACGCCACGGATCTTCACGTCGGCGCGGCTCGGCAGGGCGAGACCGATGTTCGAGGCCTCCAGGGTGACCTTGTCGTAGTCGGTGAACTTCTTGGAGAAGATCGCCCCGGTGAACCAGATGCCGGTGAGGATCAACGCCAGGAAGACGACGCCGATGATCTTGTGCGAGGCAAGGATCCTGTTCATCGCTAGCCCGCCAATCTCACGGTGGTGCTGGTGCCCCAGATCGCCATCGACAAGAACAGGTCGATCACGTTGATCGCCACGATGGAGGTCCGCACGGCCCGTCCCACGGCGACGCCGACGCCGGCCGGACCGCCGCTGGCGTTGTAGCCGTGGTAGCAGTGGATCAGGATCACCACGACCGCGAAGACCAGCACCTTGCCGAAGGACCACAGCACGTCGCCCGGCGGCAGGAACTGGTTGAAGTAGTGGTCGTAGGTGCCCGCGCTCTGGCCGAAGAAGGTGGTGACGGTGAGCCGGGTGGCGAAGTAGGAGGCCAGCAGGCCCACGATGTACAGCGGGACGACCGCGATCAGGCCGCCGATGATCCGGGTGGTGACCAGGAACGGCAGCGAGGGGATCGCCATCACCTCGAGCGCGTCGATCTCCTCCGAGATCCGCATCGCGCCGAGCTGCGCGGTGAAGCCGCAGCCGACGGTGGCGGCCAACGCGATGCCCGCGACCAGCGGCGCGATCTCGCGGGTGTTGAAGTAGGCGGAGACGAAGCCGGAGAAGGCGGCGGTGCCGATCTGGTTCAGCGCGGCATAGCCCTGCAGGCCCACCTCGGTGCCGGTGAAGAAGCACATCGCGGTGATCACGCCGACGGTGCCGCCGATCACGGCGAGCGAGCCCGAGCCGAGGGTCACCTCGGCAAGGATCCGGAGCACCTCCTTCTTGTAGCGGCGCAGGGTGCGCGGCGTCCACGCCAGAGCACGCAGATAGAAGGAGAGCTGGGAGCCCAGGGTGTCGAGGAACTTGGCGGGCCGGTCCACGACCGACTTGATGGGGGCCACGCGATCACCCTGTCTTCGGTGGGAAGAGTTGGATGTAGATCGCGCTCATCACGAAGTTCACCAGGAAGAGCAACAGGAACGTGATCACCACGGACTCGTTGACGGCGTCGCCCACGCCCTTCGGGCCTCCCCCGGCGTTCATGCCCTTGTAGCAGGCCACGATCGCGGCGATCAGTCCGAAGACCAGTGCCTTGGCCATGCCCTGCCAGAGGTCCGGCAATTGGGCGAGCGCGGTGAAGCTCGATAAGTAGGCACCTGGTGTGCCGTCTTGGAGGACGACGTTGAAGACGTAGCCGCCGGCCACGCCGACGACCGAGACCAGGCCGTTGAGGAAGACCGCGACCAGCATGCAGGCCAGCACCCGCGGCACCACCAGGCGCTGCAGCGGATCGATGCCCAGCACCATCATCGCGTCGAGCTCCTCGCGGATCTTGCGCGCGCCGAGGTCCGCCGCGATCGCCGAGCCACCGGCGCCGGCGATCAGCAGCGAGGTCGCGATCGGCCCCGCCTCGCGGACCACCGCGAGCACCGAGGCCGAGCCGGTGAAGGACTCAGCGCCGAACTGCTTGATCAGCCCGCCCACCTGGAGTGCGATCACCGCGCCGAACGGGATCGCCACCAGGGCGGTGGGGATGATGGTCACCGAGGCGATGAACCAGGCCTGCTGGATGAACTCCCGCAGTTGGAACGGGCGCCGGAACATGGCGCGCCCGACGTCGAGACCGAAGGCGAAGAGATTGCCCGCGGTCCCGATCGGCGCGAGAACACGAGTCGTCGTCGTCATGGACGGCTTCAGGAGCCAGGCGCGAGACCCGCGTTGGCGGTCTCGAACGAGCCGGGAGGCGGGGTGACGCCGTTGAGACGGCACCACTCACCTGCCGGGCGCTGACGCTTGCGCGGGATGCCGCTGGAGGGCTCGAGCTGGAGCGGGATGGGCGGCAGCGGCGGCATGACCATGTCCTTCTCCGCCTCGAGCTCGTCGGCGTCCTTCTCCTCCGACATGCCGATCGGGCCGACGGTCTGCGCGTTCAGGAACTGGCGGACCACCGGCTCCTCGGAGCTCAGCAGCATCTCGCGCGGCCCGAACATGGCCAGGTGCTTGTGGTACAGCAGGCCGATGTTGTCCGGCACGGTCCGGGTGCTGTTGATGTCGTGGGTCACGATCAGGAACGTCGCGTCGATCTGCGCGTTCAGGTCGATGAAGAGCTGGTTGATGAACGAGGTGCGCACCGGGTCCAGGCCGGAGTCCGGCTCGTCGATGAGCAGGATCTCGGGGTCGAGCACCAGCGCGCGGGCCAGGCCGGCCCGCTTGCGCATGCCGCCGGAGATCTCACCGGGGAGCTTGGTCTCCGCGCCGATCAGACCGACGAGGTCCATCTTCTCCATCACGATGGTGCGAATCTCCGACTCGCTCTTCTTCGTGTGCTCGCGCAGCGGGAAGGCGACGTTGTCGTAGAGGTTCATCGAGCCGAACATGGCGCCGTCCTGGAACAGCACGCCGAACAGCTTGCGGATCTCGTAGAGGTCCTTCTCCGAGCAGGACGCGATGTCGGTGCCCTCGATCAGGATGGAGCCCTTGTCGGGCTTGATCAGACCGATGAGGGCCTTGAGGAAGACCGACTTTCCGGTACCCGACGGGCCCAGCATCACGGAGACCTCGCCGGCCGGGATGGTCAGCGAGACGTCACCCCAGATCAGTTGCTTGCCAAAAGACTTGGTCAGCTCGTTGATCTTGATCTCAACGCCCATGGTGCCCTCATTTCGTCATGCCTAGACCAACGTCGGACGGGGCGGCCTCCCATGACCACACCCGCGCCCGCGTGGTTACTCCTCAGTGACAACGCGGGCACCGGAGCAAAGTTACGGGTTTTTGCGACGTCGGTCACGTAGTTGGGAAGAACAAGTTCTACCGGAGCCGGAAATGCCGCAGGGCGGCCACCCCCGAAGGGGTGACCGCCCTGAGGCGTGGCGCGCTCAGACGGTCGAGACCGCCCGGCAGCGCCGGAGAATCACTTGAGGGTGACGGTGGCGCCGGCGGCCTCGAGGGCCTCCTTGGCCTTCTCCGCAGCGTCCTTCGCGACGCCCTCGAGGATCGCCTTGGGGGCACCCTCGACGAGCTCCTTGGCCTCCTTCAGGCCGAGGGAGGTCAGGGCGCGCACCTCCTTGATGACGTTGATCTTCTTGTCGCCGGCGGCCTCGAGGACGACGTCGAACTCGTCCTTCTCCTCGCCAGCGGCCTCGCCACCGGCGCCACCGGCGGCCGGAGCGGCAGCAACGGCGACCGGAGCAGCGGCGGTCACGCCGAAGGTCTCCTCGAACTCCTTAACGAACTCGGAGAGCTCGATGAGGGTCATTTCCTTGAACGCGTCGAGCAGCTCTGCGGTGCTGAGCTTCGCCATGATGGCGCTTCCTTCCGTTTGTGGCCCGCGGGTCAATCCCTGGAGCCGGGGTTACAGGTGGTACGTCGGCCCGATCAGGCTTCGGTGGACTCGGCCTCGTCGGAAGCAGGAGCTTCCTCGGCGGCCGGGGCTTCCTCGGCGGCTTCGACCGGAGCGGGAGCACCGGCACCACCTGCGAGGATCGTGGGGTCCTGCTGCGCCTTGGCCTCGAGGGCGCCGGCGAGCCGGGCAGCCTGCGAGATCGGGGCGTTGAGCAGGTAGACGGCCTGGGAGAGCGAGGCCAGCAGAGCGCCGGCCAGCTTGCCCAGAAGAACCTCGCGAGACTCGAGATCGGCCAGCTTGGCGATCTCAGAGGCGTCGAGGAGGTTGCCGTCGAGGACTCCACCCTTGATCACAAGGGCGGGGTTCGCCTTGGCAAAGTCACGCAGGCCCTTGGCAGCCTCAACGACGTCACCCTCGATGAAGGCGATGGCGGTGGGACCGGTGAGGAGCTCGTCAAAGCCCTCGATTCCCGCTTCCTTGGCGGCAATCTGGGCAAGCGTGTTCTTGACCACGGCGTAGTTGGCGTTCTCGCCGAGGGAGCGCCGCAGCTGCTGCAGCTCCGCAACGGTGAGACCGCGGTACTCGGTCAGCACAGCACCGGCAGCGTTGTTGAAAGCCTCAACAACCTCTGCCACAGCTGCTGCCTTGTCTGGCCGCGCCATGGGTCTCCTTCCGAACTACTTCGTTGGTTCGAGACCTCCGCGGCTGCGCTTGGCGAGTTTGACCCCTACCAAGACGAAACGCCCTGGCGCATGCGCTCAGGGCGTTGGTGAATCCGAACGGACTCTGCTCTGGGCACCTGCGCAGGCCGCCCCTTGCGGGGACCTTCGGCACACTGACGGGCAGTGCGACGACCGGCGGTCTCTGGTTTCCGAGGAAGAGCATAGGCGGCCGTCGATCCGCTTCCAAATCGACGGCCGCCCATCAGCGGTGCTGCGCCAGGCTCACTGCGCGGTGGGCGCCTTGTCGGTGACCTGGTCCGCGGCGGGGGCCGTGAGGTCGAAGGTCTCGCCGTACTGCGAGTAGTAGGTGGTCATCTGGCTGGCGCTCTGCGCGCTGGCCTCCGCGCCGAGATCGGTGCTCTGCAGCTGGACCGGGCGGTTGTCGGCGTCCAGCCACAGGTCGAGCTGGAAGCGCTGGGTGGCCGGGTCGACGCCGGCCGCGGTGGCGTCGGCCGACGGCTCGATCACCAGGCGGTACTGGACCGCCTCGGTCTCGTTGCCCTCCAGGTCGGTGACTGTCTCACTGCCGACGACCTCGTCCTCGACGATGTCGTAGCCCTTCGTCATCGCCTCGATGTCCGAGGTCAGCGAGGCCAGCGCGTCGGGGTTGAACGTCTCCTCCGGGTACACGTACCACGGCTTGGCGGCGTCACCGTTCGGGCTCTTCTCGTAGAAGCGCTCGCCGTCCCAGAGGCCCTCGATGACGCCGGCCTGGGTGGTCATCGAGATCCGGAAGGTCTTCTGCTCACCCTTCAGCTGCACCTGCACCACACCGGAGGGCTGCTGCTGGCCCTGCACGGTGGAGACCGAGGTGACCTGCCAGGAGCCGGCGTCCTTCTGGGCCTGCGCGATCGTGGAGAAGATCTCCTCGGCCTCGATCGAGGAGAAGCCGTCGGGTACCTGGTGGCCGGCGCCCGCCGGGCTGTCGCCCTGAGCGTGCTTGCCCCACAGGATCAGCGAGATCAGGAGACCGATGGTCACCACGCCGACGACGATGGCAGCAACAGCAGAGCGGGCGGGGATGTTACGAGACATGAAGCGAAGTCAACCACGCGCCTGGTGAGGGCTCGCTCGCTCCCCCGGATGCACGCTGTTGCAGCGCACCTGGTGGGCGGTTCGCCGGCCTTGGCCCCGTGACGGCGGTCGCTGCCCGGAACGCACCAG
>NZ_BAAALG010000006.1:31521-39391 GCF_039528155.1 Nocardioides dubius
TGGATGCTCACACAGTCATCCGACTGCGTCAGGCTGGGTCAGGCGTCGTCCTCGCCCGCAACGTTGCGGGTGCGGTTCGGGTCGACCTGGACACCGGGGCCCATCGTCGTGGAGACGGTGACCTTCTTGATGTAGCGGCCCTTGGAGCTGGCCGGCTTGAGACGCAGCACCTCTTCGAGGGCAGCGGCGTAGTTCTCGGCCAGCTGGGCCTCCGAGAAGGACGCCTTGCCGATGATGAAGTGCAGGTTCGAGTGGCGGTCGACGCGGAACTCGATCTTGCCGCCCTTGATGTCGGCGACGGCCTTGGCGACGTCCGGGGTCACGGTGCCGGTCTTCGGGTTCGGCATGAGCGAACGCGGGCCGAGCACGCGGCCGAGACGACCGACCTTGCCCATCATGTCCGGGGTCGCGACGACGGCGTCGAAGTCGAGCCATCCGCCGTTGACCTTCTCGATCAGCTCGTCGCCACCGACGAAGTCGGCGCCGGCCTCGCGGGCGGCGTCAGCCTTGTCGGCGTTGGCGAAGACCAGGACGCGAGCGGTCTTGCCGGTGCCGTGCGGCAGGTTGACGGTGCCGCGCACCATCTGGTCCGCCTTGCGGGGGTCGACGCCGAGTCGCATGACGACGTCCACGGTCTCGTTGAACTTCTTCTTGCTGGCGGCCTTGGCGATCTTGATCGCGGCCAGCGGGGCGTAGAGCTCGTTCTTGTCGAACGTCTCGGCCGCCGCGCGGTAGGTCTTGCTGCGCTGCATGGTGGATTCCTTAAGTCGATACGGAGCTGTGGTCAGCGGGCCAGCGCGGCCCTCCCACGGGGATTCAGTCGGTGGTGACGCCCATCGAGCGGGCAGTGCCCTCGACGATCTTCATGGCGGCGTCGATGTCGTTCGCGTTGAGGTCGGGCAGCTTGGTCTGCGCGATCTCACGGACCTGGTCCTTGGTCAGCTTGCCGACCTTGTCCTTGTGCGGGACCGACGAACCCTTGGCCAGGCCTGCGGCCTTCTTGATCAGCTCAGCGGCCGGCGGGGTCTTGGTGATGAAGGTGAACGAGCGGTCCTCGTAGATGGTGATCTCGACCGGGATCACGTTGCCACGCATGGACTCCGTCTGCGCGTTGTACGCCTTGCAGAAGTCCATGATGTTGACGCCGTGCGGGCCGAGCGCGGTACCGACCGGCGGGGCCGGCGTCGCGGAACCGGCCTGGAGCTGCACCTTGACGAGTGCTGCGATCTTCTTCTTGGGAGGCATGTCCTCTTATCTCCTTCGTGGTCATGACGGGGGTTTCCCTGCCACTGGTGGTGCTTGGTGAAGCCGTGGGCTCGCGCGCACACGAGGTCGGTGGCGCAAACCTGAACAACTCTACGCGCTCCGGCACCGCGGTGCACATCGGCGAGATCGCACCGGCCCGGACCCGATCCGGGCGGGGACGAGAAGAGCCCGCGTCCACCGAGGCGGACGCGGGCTCTGCTGCGCAAGCGTCGGGTCAGACCTTCTGGATCTGATTGAAGCTGAGCTCGACCGGGGTCTCGCGGCCGAAGATCTCGACGAGCGCCTTGACCCGCTGCGCCTCGGCGTTGATCTCGGTGATCGTCGCGTGCAGCGTGGCGAACGGACCGTCGACGACCATCACCGAGTCGGTGACGTCGAAGTCGGCGACCTCGATGGTCTTGCGGGCCGGCGCGCTGGCCTGGGTGTCGGCACCGGCGGCGACCGCCTCGGCCTCGACCTCGGCAGCGACCGTGGGGGCGAGCCAGTTCTCGACCTCGGAGAGGGTCAGCGGGACCGGCTGGTGGCTGTTGCCCACGAAGCCGGTGACCGACGGCGTGTGCCGCACGGCGGCCCAGGACTCGTCGGTGAGGTCCATGCGCACCAGCACGTAGCCGGCGAACCGGGTGCGGTTGACGGTCTTGCGCTGACCGTTCTTGATCTCGGCGACGTCCTCGGTGGGGACCACGACCTCGTGGATGTAGTCCTCCATGTTGAGGGAGATGACGCGGTTCTCAAGGTTGGCCTTGACCCGCTTCTCCATGCCCGAGTACGTGTGGATGACGTACCACTCGCCCGGCTTCGCCCACAGCTCGTTGCGCCATGCCTCGAGCGGGTCGACGTCGGCCTGCTCGGCGACGTCGGCGTCCTCGTCCGCGGACTCCTCGTCGGCGAGGTCCTCGTCGGCGGACTCCTCGTCGGCGGAACCCTCGAACTCGGCGTCATCGAACTCGGGCTCGACGACGTCGTCCTGGTCGATCAGCTCGGCGTCAGCAGGAGTCTCCTCCTGGCCCGGCTCGACCGTTGCCTCGTCGTACTGCTCCGACACGTGATGCTCCGTCATGTTGATGAAATGTCACCGCCAGCGCGGCGGGCCCGATGGCCTCCGCGCTCGACGCTACTACTGGTTCCCGGCTCCGCCGAAGACCTCGAAGACGAATCGACCGAAGGCGAGGTCGAGCACCGAGACCAGGGCCATCATCACGACCACGAACACCAGCACCACGATGAAGTAGGTGATGAGCTGTTCCTGGGTCGGATAGACGACCTTGCGCAACTCGGCAATGGACTGACGAATGAAGGCAATGGGTCCGGTGCGCTCAGGCTTCCCACCGGACTTGTGAACCGCGTCGCTATCGGACACGTTCTCCACCTTCCACAGACTGCTCGACTTCGCCGATCGCTCGGCGTCCTGCGTTTACCTTGCAGGGCACGAGGGACTTGAACCCCCAACCTTCGGTTTTGGAGACCGATGCTCTGCCAATTGAGCTAGTGCCCTTCGGTGCTTCTCGGAACAGTAAACCCGGTGGGTGGTGGGCATGGCTGAACCTTGGCGACAAACACCAGGGGATGAGTCTATGTCGAATGCGGACGCAGAGTCCAAATGGCCCCATCCGCAACCACTCCTCGGCCCTCGTAGCCGCGCTGCACGCCCTCGTGGAACCATGGTCCCGTGACCGAGCCGAGCCAGAACCCCGTGCCCCTCTCCGCCCTGTCTGCCGACCAGTTGGCCGCCTTCCTCACCGAGCAGCGTGCGGCCTACGACGCGCTCAAGGCGCGAGACCTCAAGCTCGACCTGACCCGCGGCAAGCCGGCCAGCTCGCAGCTCGACCTCTCCGACGCGCTGCTCACGCTGCCGACCAGCACCACGGACGCGGCCGGGGTCGACGTCCGCAACTACGGCGGGCTCGAGGGCATCCGCGAGATCCGCGAGATGTTCGCGGACCTGCTCTGGGTGGAGCCGGAGCAGGTCGTCGCCGGCGGCAACTCCAGCCTGGTGATGATGCGCGAGGTCCTGGTCGACCTGTGGCTCAAGGGCGGCGTCGACTCCGAGCGCCCATGGGGCCAGGAGGAGAAGGTCACCTTCATCTGCCCGGTCCCCGGCTACGACCGGCACTTCACCCTGCTCGAGTGGTTCGGCATCGACATGATCACCGTGCCGATGAACGACGACGGCCCGGACGCCGAGGCCGTCGCCCGACTGGTCGCCTCCGACCCGAGCATCAAGGGCATCTGGATCGTGCCCACCTACGCCAACCCGAGCGGCTCGATCGTCTCCCAGGAGATCGCCGCCCGCCTGGCCTCGATGCCGACCGCGGCGCCGGACTTCAAGATCTTCTGGGACAACGCCTACGCGTTCCACCACCTGACCGAGGATGAGGCGAAGAGCGCCGACATCCTGTCGCTGGCGGCAGCCGCCGGCCACCCGCACCGCCCGATCATGTTCGCCTCGACCTCGAAGATCACCTACGCCGGCGCCGGCGTGGCCTTCCTCGCGGGCTCGGTGGAGACGGTGAAGTGGTACACCGGCCACCTCGGCAAGGGCGCGATCGGCCCGGACAAGCTCAACCAGCTGCGGCACGCCCAGTTCTTCGGCTCCGCCCAGGGCGTGCGCGACCACATGGTCAAGCACCGCGAGATCATCGCCCCGAAGTTCGCGGAGGTCGAGCGCGTGCTCAGCGAGCGGCTCGGCGGCCTCGAGGTGGCCACCTGGACCAAGCCGACCGGCGGCTACTTCGTGAGCCTCGACGTCCTGGACGGCACCGCCTCGCGGGTGGTCCAGCTGGCCAAGGAGGCGGGCATCGCGCTCACCCCGGCCGGCTCGTCCTTCCCCAAGGGCGACGACCCGCGCGACCGCAACATCCGCCTCGCGCCGACCTTCCCGGCACCTGCCGCCGTCACCGAGGCGATGGACGCCGTCGCCACCTGCGTCCTGCTCGCGGCAGCCGAGCACCTCTCCGCCTGACCCGAACCAGCGCTTGTTCACATCCGAACCCGCGCTTGTTCACATCCGAACCCGCGCAGGTTCACATCCGAACCCCGGCCTGGTTCTAGCTGGGGTTCGGCGCTTCTGTGTCCAACGCACAGCCATGTCCGACCGGCAGGGTGAAGAAGCGCGGGTTCAGGAGTGAACGAGCGCGGGTTCGGGAGTGAACAAGCGCGGGTTCGGACTGTACGGTTTCGGCGTGGGTGAACTTCGACGCGATCTGACCACCTTGCCCAAGGCGCACCTGCACCTGCACTTCACCGGGTCGATGCGGCATCAGACCCTGGTCGAGCTCGCGGCGCGGGACGGGATCCACCTGCCGGACGCCCTGGTCTCCGAATGGCCGCCGCAGCTCTCCGCGGCCGACGAGAAGGGCTGGTTCCGCTTCCAGCGGCTCTACGACGTGGCCCGCTCGGTGCTGCGCACCCCCGATGACGTGCGGCGCCTGGTCCGCGAGGCCGCCGAGGACGACGTCCGCGACGGCGGGCGGTGGCTGGAGATCCAGGTCGACCCGAGCGGCTACGCGGCGCTCTTCGGCGGGATCACCGCCTTCACCGACCTGGTCCTCGACTGCGTGCGCGACGCGTCGGCGCGGACCGGCCTGCAGATCGCCGTGGTGATCGCCGCGAACCGGACCCGGCACCCGCTCGACGCCCGGGCCCTGGCCCGGCTCGCCAGCCAGTACGCGGGTCGCGGCGTGGTCGGCTTCGGTCTCTCCAACGACGAGCGGCGCGGCAACACCGCCGACTTCTCCCGAGCCTTCGAGATCGCCCGGCGTGCCGACCTGCTGCTCGCCCCGCACGGCGGCGAGCTGCGTGGCCCCGACAACATCCGCGCCTGCCTCGACCACCTGCACGCCGACCGGCTGGGCCACGGCGTCCGGGTCGGCGAGGACCCGGCCCTGCTGGAGCGGATCGCCACCCAGGGGATCGCCCTGGAGGTCTGCCCGGTCTCGAACGTCGCGCTCGGCGTCTACAGCGACCTGACCTCGGTGCCGCTCCCCCAGCTGCTGGACGGCGGCGCCACGATCGCCCTGGGCGCCGACGACCCCCTCCTCTTCGGCTCCCGGCTGGAGGGGCAGTACGCCACCATGCGCGCCGCACACGACCTGAGCGACGCCCAGCTCGCCGAGCTGGCCCGGATGAGCTTCCGGGCCTCCCGGGCGCCCTCGGACGTGCTGGCCACGGCGATGGCGGACATCGACGCCTGGCTCGACGACTCCCCGGACGGGCCCGCCCCCGTCGCCGAGATGGAAGGCTCCGCACTATGAGTGAAGTTCCCCCGCAGGGCCCCGCTGCCGGAGGCTGGCAGCCGCCCCCGCACGGCCCCGTGCCGCCGGGCCAGCTGCCGCCAGCCGGCTGGGGCCAGCCGTTTCCCTGGCCACCGCCGCCGCCCCGGCACCCGGACGCCAACGCCGCGCTGGTCTGGGGCATCGTCGCCCTCGCCGGCGGGATGAGCATGTGCCTGCCGCTGCTGGTCAGCCCGTTCGCCTGGTTCTACGGCGCCCGGGTGGTCCGGGAGATCGAGCAGAGCCCGCAACCGCTGGGCGGGCTGAGCGAGGCGAAGGCCGGCAAGGTGATGGGCATCGTCGGCAGCTGCCTGCTCGGCGTCGCGCTCCTCGGCCTGGTCCTGCTGATCGGGCTGGCTGTCCTCTCCGAGGCCAGCTGACCGGCGCACCCCTGCACCAGGCGGCGTTGGGTGGCGCAGGAAGGCACCACTCAACGCTCGGTCGCTACAGCGTGCAGCCCACCAGCACCGGCTCGTTGACCAGCCGGACGCCGAACGCCCGCTCCACGCCGTCACGCACGGTGCGCGCGAGGGCGAGCAGGTCCTCGGCACCGGCGCCGCCCCGGTTGGTCAGCGCCAGCGTGTGCTTCGTCGAGAGGCTCGCCGGTGCGTCCGGGCTCAGCGCGTAGCCCTTGCCGAACCCGGCATGCTCGATCAGCCAGGCGGCGCTGGTCTTCACGGTGCCGTCGGGCTGCGGGTAGCGCGGCGCGGCCTCGGGCAGCGCTGCCGCCTGCTCGGTGTCCAGGAACGGGTTGGTGAAGAAGGAGCCTGCGCTCCAGGTGTCGTGGTCGGCCTCGTCGAGGACCATCCCCTTGCCCGAGCGCAGCTCCAGCACCGCCTCGCGGACGGCGTCCAACGGCGCCCGCTCCCCGGCCTCGACGCCCAAGGTGCGGGCCAGCTCGGCGTAGCGGATCGGCTGCCCGAGCGTGTCGATGTCGAGCCGGAAGACGACGTCCAGCACCACGAACCGGCCCGGGTCGGCCTTGAACCGGCTGTGCCGGTAGCCGAAGGAGCACTCCTGCCCGGCGAAGCGCCGGATGCCGCGCAGCCGGCGGTCCCAGACCTTGACCTCCGCGATCGTGGAGGCGACCTCCTGGCCGTAGGCGCCGACGTTCTGGATCGGCGTGGAGCCGACCGCGCCAGGGATCCCGGAGAGCGCCTCGACGCCGCTCCAGCCCTCGGTGACGGTGCGCAGGACGAAGTCGTCCCAAACCACCCCGGCCTGCACGGCGACGTCGATCTGCGGGCCGGAGGAGACCGCGTCGACACCGCTGGTCGCGACCTGGATCACCGTCCCGGCGAACCCCTCGTCGGCGACCAGCAGATTGCTGCCTCCGGCCACCAGCAGCACCGGCTGACCGGCGTCGTCGGCCGCGGTGACGGCTGCGATCAACTCGGCCTCGGTGGTAGCCCGCACGTACGAGCGCGCGGGCCCGCCGACCCGCAGCGTGGTGAGGTCGCGCAGGAGCACCTCAGACACGCACGACGGCCTTCATCGCGCCGAGCACGCCGACGCCGTCGCAGGTGACCGCGACCGAGAGCGAGCGGGTGCTCTCGTCCTCGGCGGTGACCTTGCCGGTGACGTCAATGACGACGCCCTCGTCGTCGTCGGGCACGACGACCGGCTTGGTGAACTTGGCACCGAACTCGACGACCCGGTCCGGGCCGCCGGCCCACTCCTCGACCGCGCGGGTGGCCAGCGCCAGGGTGAGCATGCCGTGCGCGATCACGCCGGGCAGGCCGACCGAGGTGGCCACCCGCTCGGAGTAGTGGATCGGGTTGAAGTCGCCACTGGCGCCGGCGTAGCGCACCAGGTCGGCGCGGGTCACGGTGAACTGCTGGGGGGTGAGCTCGCTCATGAGGTCTCTCCGCGGTGGATCAGGGTCGACTTGGTGCGGCAGACGACCTCGCCGTCGGCATCGGTGATCAGGCTGGAGGTGCCGATGATGTCGTTGCCACCGATCTGGCGCAGCGTGTCGACCGTCAGCGTCGCCGTCAGCACGTCGCCGGGGCGGACCGGGCGCTCGTAGGCGAAGCGCTGCTCGCCGTGCACGATCCGGAACAGGTCGGCCTCGACGTCGGCGAGGAAGTCGTTCATCGCTGCGAAGGCCACCACGATCGGGAAGGTGGGCGGAACCACGCCCTCGACGACGGGGGCACCGATCGCCGTGGCGAACTCGCGGACCTTGACCTCGGTGACCGGATACGGGGCGGTGGGCGGGAACTCCCGGCCCACCAGGGAAGCATCAATCGGCATGACCGAAACGCTAGCAGCGCGCCGGGGCCGGCGATCCGCGGCGTCCAGCCACCTCCGCCGACCCGCTGGGGTGAAAA
>NZ_BAAALG010000006.1:39423-66537 GCF_039528155.1 Nocardioides dubius
GCCAGGTGTCGCCCTTGCGGAAGTGCAGTCCGCGGTCAGCGGGTCTCGCGGTGCGCGGTGTGCGTGCGGCAACGCGGGCAGAACTTCTTCAGCTCAAGACGGTCGGGGTCGTTCCGACGGTTCTTCTTGGTGATGTAGTTCCGCTCCTTGCAGTCGACGCACGCGAGCGTGATCTTCGGACGAACGTCAGAGCTCTTGCTGGCCACGGGAATCCTTCTTCACAGTCTGGTCACATCTTGCGATGTGTTGCGTCATCTTGAGTAGCGAGGGCGGGACTCGAACCCGCGACACCACGATTATGAGTCGTGTGCTCTAACCACCTGAGCTACCCCGCCACCGGGACGGGGCGCCCAGCCGGCACACCGGCTGGGCCCCTACCCAGAGCCCCTTTACGGAATCGAACCGTAGACCTTCTCCTTACCATGGAGACGCTCTGCCGACTGAGCTAAAGGGGCGAACGAGAGAGAACATTACACACGCCTGGCGGAAAGCGAAAATCGGGTGCCCATCGAGGGTTTCAGAGCGGCTGGTGAGCCTGGATCGCCGCGAAGTCGACCGCCTCCTCGAGCTCGAAGGCGAGCTCCAGCAGCGTCGCCTCATGGCCCTGCTGGGCGGCGAACATCATGCCCAGCGGCATGCCCTGCGCGTCGCGCACCAGGGGCAGCGAGATGGCCGGATCGCCGGTCGCGTTCTGCAGCGGCGTGAAGGCCACCCAGTCCAGCAGGCGCTCCATGATCACCTCGAACGGCTGGGTCGGGTCGAGGTGGCCGATCCTGGGCGTGGCATGGGCCAGGGTGGGCGTCAGCACCACGTCGTAGTCGGCGAAGAACGCCGCGGAGGTGCGCTTGGAGGCCGCCATCCGGGCGGTCGCCAGCGGGAGCCGGTGCAGGTTGCGCCGGCAGTGCCGCGCCAGCCCGAGCGTGAGGTTGTCGAGCTTGCTGGCGTCGAAGGTGGGCCCGAAGGTCCGCTTGCCCATCTTGACGCTGTAGAGGCTCAGCAGCGACCAGTAGAGCAGGAAGTCGTCGGCGAACGAGTCGGGGACCGGCGGTGCGACGACCTCGACCCGGTGGCCCATCTGCTCCAGCATCGCCCCCACCCCACGGGTGAGCTCGGCGACGTCGGGCGCGGCGTTGCGCCCCACCGACTCGGTGACCAGCGCGATCCGGAGCCGGCGCCTCCCGGGGCCGGCGATGTCGCCGATCGGCGGCAGCTTGAGGTTGCGATAGACCTTCTCCGCCTCGCGGTAGAAGGCCGCGGTGTCGCGCACCGAGCGGGTGACGACGCCGTCCGCGACGATCCGCACCGGCATCTCGCGCATCATCTTGTCCTGGGCGATCCGGCCCCGGGTCGGCTTCAGGCCGACCAGTCCGTTGACCGCGGCCGGGATCCGGATCGAGCCACCGCCGTCGTTGGCATGGGCCAACGGCACGGCGCCGGCGGCGACCAGCGCCGAGGCCCCGGACGACGACGCCCCTGCGGTGTAGTCGAGGTCCCACGGGTTGCGCACGGCACCGAGCCGCGGGTGCTCCGCGGAGGCGCTGAAGCCGAACTCCGACAGCTGCGACTTGCCGAGCACCACGACGCCCGTGGCCCGGTACATCCGGGCGAAGTCGCCGTCCACCGCAGCTGGGGCGCCGCGCCAGGCGTCAGCGCCCTGCTGTGTGGGCAGTCCGGCCACGTCCGCGTTGTCCTTGACCAGGGTGGGCACGCCGGAGAAGAAGCCCGGGCGGGGTGCCGCGGCCTCCGCTCGGGCAGCGTCGTAGGCACGGGCGGCAACCGCCCCCAGGGCGGGTCCGACGGCGTCGATGCGGGCGATCGCGGCGTCCACGACCTCGCTCGCGGACACCTCCCCCGAGGCGATCCGCTCCGCGACGCCGACCGCGTCGAGCTCGCCGAGGGCGTCGTCGCCGAATGCATGAAGAGGTGACATGTCCCACACGTTACCGGTGAGTCACCAAGGACGTCATGTGTTGCGAGCAGGTGCTCGCCCGGGCGGAGGGTGCGCCTCAGAGCAGGTGGACGACGATCGGGACGACCAGGCTGGTCACCAGCGCGGTCAGCCCCATCGCCAGCCCCGCGAACGCACCCTCGACCGGATGGTCGTTGAGCGAGCGCGAGGTGCCCACGCCGTGCGAGACGACGCCCATCGCCAGCCCACGTGCCCGCCGGTCGCGGATCCGCAGCAGGTTCAGCACCGTCGGCGCCAGCACCGCGCCGAGGATGCCGGCGACGATGGTGAAGACCGCGACCAGCGCCGGGATGCCGCCGATCTGCTCGGTGATCCCGATCGCGATCGGGGTGGTCGCCGACTTCGGCGCCATGGTGAGCTGCAGGTCGCGGTCGCCGCCGAGGGCGCGGACCAGCCCCATCCCGGTGACCACCGCCACCACGGTGCCGATCGGGATCGCGACCAGCATCGGCACCAGCAACGAGCGCAGGTGCGCCGCCTGCCGGTAGAGGGGGACCGCGAGAGCGACGGTGGCCGGGCCCAGGAAGAACGCGATCACCGAGGCCCCGGTGAGGTATTCGTCATAGTCGACGTCGAGCGCCCACAGCAGCGGGCCGATGATCAGCACGGCGATCAGCACCGGCTGGGCCAGCGGGTGTCCCCCGCTGAGCCGCTTCACCTCGCAGCCGATCCGGTAGCCCACCAGGGTCAGCAGCACGCCGGCGAGCGGAGAGGTGCGCAGCAGCTCATGGATCTCGCTCACGAGGCCGCCTTGGGCCGCCGGGTCAGCAGCGTCACGAGGGCGGCGACGGTGATCAGCCCGGCCAGCCAGGAGAGCACCAGCCCGCCCGCGATCGGCAGGGCATGCTCGCGGAGCACGGTGAGATAGGTGACCACGCCGACCGCGGCCGGCACGAAGAGCAGCTGCAGGTGGCGCAGCATCGCCTCGGAGACCCGCAGCACGCCGGCGCTCTCGGGCGGGCGGCGCCACAGCAGGACCAGGAAGAGCAGCAGCATGCCGATCACCGGCCCGGGCACCGGGAGGTCGAGGCCCCGGGAGATGAGCTCGCCGACCATCTGGAAGGCGAGCAGCCACATCAGTCCGTTGACCACTCAGATCGCCCGCCGGCGGTGGCAGTCCAGCAGATGCGTGTCGACCATGCCGAGCGCTTCCATCAGCGCATGCATCGTGGTGGGTCCCACGAAGGTGAATCCTCTCTTCTTCAGGGCCTTGCTGAGCGCCAGGCTCTCCGGCGAGGTGGTGGGCACCTCGGCGACCAGGCGCGGACGGGGTGAGCGCTCGGGAGCGAAGGAGGCGAGGAGGGCAGCCAGCCCGCCGTCCTCGCGCAGCGCGATGGTGGCGCGGGCGTTGGTGATCGTCGCCTGCACCTTGAGCCGGTTCCGCACGATCCGGGCGTCGGCCATCAGCGCGGCCTGCTTGGCGTCGTCGTAGCGGGCGATCCGGTCCACGTCGAAGTCGTCGAATACCTCGCGGAAGGCCGGGCGCTTGGCCAGGATCGTGGCCCAGGAGAGCCCGGACTGGAACGCCTCGAGGGTGAGTCGCTCGAAGTGCGCGGCCTCCCCCTCGACCGGCACGCCCCACTCGGTGTCGTGGTAGTCGCGCATCGCTCCGGGCGCCGCGCCCCAGGGGCAGCGGGCGATCCCGTCCGCGTCGACGACGGCGTCGCCCCGCGGCACCTCAGCGACGCTCGCGGAGCCGGGCGTTGGGCAGCGGCGGTGCCGGGATCGGCGGCAGCGGCTGGCCGCTGACGACGCCGAAGCGGCCCGGAGCCGCCTCGCGGCTGTCCGGGATCAGCGCGCCGTCGCGGATGATCTGGGCCTGCCACTCCTCGCGGAACCCGACGATCTCCTCGTGGCTGCGGCCGACGAAGTTCCACCACATCACGATCGACTCGCCGAAGGGCGGCCCGCCGAGCAGCAGCACCCGCGACTCCTCGGTGGCGCTGAGCCGCAACCGGGCGTGGCCGGGTGCCAGGTAGCCGAGCTCGCCGGGGGCGAGCGGCTGCTCCTCGACCTGGACCGCACCGGCGTCCAGCAGCAGGCCGTGCTCGAAGGCGGCGTCGACGTCGAGGGTCAGCTCGGCGCCCGCCTCGAGCAGCAGCTCCGCGCCGAGCAGCGGCGTGTGCGTGCGCACCGGCGAGGTGTCGCCGGCCAGCGAGCCGAGGAAGACCCGCGCGACGGCACCGTCCAGCGCCACCGGCGCGGGCACGTAGTGGTCGAAGCCGGGCTCGACGTGCCGGGTGGCGTCGGGCAGGGCCACCCACAGCTGCGCACCGTGCAGGACGTCGGCGGCCGGGGTGGAGACCTCGCTGTGGCTGATCCCGCGGCCTGCGGTCATCAGGTTCAGCTCGCCCGGACGCACCATCGCGACGTTGCCGGCGCTGTCCTGGTGCTCGATCTCGCCGGTGAACAGCCAGCTGACGGTGGCCAGCCCGGTGTGCGGGTGCGGGGTCACCTTCATGCCGCCGCTGCTGGCCACGGGCTCGGGACCGTAGTGGTCGAGGAAGCACCAGGCACCGATCAGCGAGCGCTGCCGCGACGGCAGGGTGCGCCGCACCAGCATCGCCCGCGGGCCGCCGAGCGGCACCTCGCGCGGCTCGATCACCTCGAGGCCGGGAACCGGGGCCCCTTCGGTGCAGACCAGAACGCCGGGATCGTGCTCAGGATTGCTCACCCTCCCAGTGTGCCTCAGCCCGTCGGGGCCGCGTCGTCAGGTCAGCACGTGCGCGAGCGGCACCACATCGTGGCCGGTGGCCTCCCCCACCGGCCCGTTGGTGAGCAGCCCCGCATGGGTGCTCAACCCGAGCGCCAGCGAGCCGTCGGCGCGACAGGCCTGCTGCCACCCCTGGTTCGCCAGCGCCACCGCGTACGGGAGGGTCGCGTTGGTGAGGGCGTAGGTGGAGGTGTTCGGCACCGCCCCCGGCATGTTGGCCACGCAGTAGAAGGTCGAGCCGTGCACGGTGAACGTCGGATCGTCGTGGGTGGTCGGCAGGGTGTCCTCGAAGCAGCCACCCTGGTCGACGGCGATGTCCACCAGCACCGAGCCCGGCTTCATCTCGGCGACCAGCTCGTTGCTGACCAGCTTGGGCGCCTTGGCGCCGGGGATCAGCACGGCACCGATCACCAGATCCGCCTGCGTCACCTGCTGCCGGATCGCCAGCGCCGAGGAGGCCAGCCCGTGCACCCGGTTGGAGTAGCGCCAGAACGACATCCGCAGCTTGTCGAGGTCGGTGTCGAGCAGGGTGACGTCGGCGCCCATGCCGAGCGCGATGTTCGCGGCGTTCTGGCCCGCCACGCCGGCGCCGATCACCACCACCTTGGCGTTCGCCACCCCGCCGACGCCGCCGAGCAGGACACCGCGACCGCCCTCGGCGCGGAGCAGGCAGTGCGCCCCCACCTGCGGCGCCAGACAGCCGGCCACCTCCGACATCGGATAGAGCAGCGGCAGCCCGCCCGACGGCAGCTGGACCGTCTCGTAGGCGATCGCGGTGACCTTGCGCTGCAACAGCTCGTCGGTCAGCGTCGGGTCGGCCGCCAGGTGCAGGTAGGTGAAGAGGGTCAGGCCCTCGCGCATCCGGTGGTACTCCTGGGCGACCGGCTCCTTGACCTTGAGCACCATCTCCGCCTGCGCCCACACCTCGTCGGCGTCGTCGAGGATGGTGGCGCCGGCGGCCCGGAACTCGTCGTCGGCGATCAGCGAGCCGACCCCGGCATCGCGCTCGACGACGACCTCGTGACCGTGCTGCACCAGCTCGTGCACGCCGACCGGCGTCAGCGCCACCCGGTACTCGTGGTTCTTCACTTCCTTGGGCACTCCGACGCGCATGGTGCGGCCTCTCTGGTGGGTTCTGCGGTGGGTGGAACGGCTGCTTCGGGCTCTGCTGCGGGCCGGGTGTCCGGCTCAGCGCTCGGCGGGCGTGGGCCAGGGGTTGAAGCGGCAGCCGCCGAGCCCCTTGGACTGCTGCTGCATGACCGGGGCGAGCGCGCCGCGGCGCGGACAGCTGCGGTGGCCCTTGCCCAGGAAGTGCCCGCTCTCGTGGTTGACCACCATGTGCCGGTAGTTGCGCAGCGTGCCGCCGCCGGCACGCCAGGCCGGCGAGGCGTGACGCCACCGGGTCTGGTTGATCACCACGTAGCGCCCGACCCGGCAGCTCCACTGCGCGCTGCAGGCCGGGGAGAAGCGCGGCACCTGGGAGGCCTCGGCGAGCACCAGGGTCATCGACCCGCCGGAGCGGACCTGCCGGAACTCGACCCCGGCGCCGCGCCAGCCACGCGGGTCGGCGAAGGTCTCGCGGGCGAGCCGCTTGAAGGTGGCCAGGTCCGCGACGATCCGGCCGCGGGTCTGCACGGAGTAGCGCACCACGCGCCGCACCGGCACCCGGTGCAGGGCCCGGCGCCCGGCGGAGCGGACGACGTGCTCGGCGCCCGCGGCGTCACGGGCGGTGTAGCGCACCTGGATCCGGTGGCCGATGTCGCGTGGGCGCAGCCGGAGCCGAGTGCCGCTGGCGCCCTTGATCACGGCCCCGTCGCGCAGCCAGGCCCGGGCCACCTTCGCCGGCGTCTGCGACCAGCGCGGCGCCACCGCTCGCAGCACCCGGCCGTAGCGCGGGGTGCCCGCGATCCGGGGCCGGCTCAGCGCGACGAGCGGCTCGGCGTCGTCGGCGGAATCGTCGGCCGCGTCGTTGACGGCTGCGTCGGCAGCAGGCTGCGGGCCGCCCATCGCCGACGGCGGCGCGGGCAGCGCCCCGGGCGCGGCGGCAACCGCCAGCGGCGCGGTGCCCAACAGCACCACGAGCACGGCGACAGCGAAGCCGGCGAGCCGGTTCATGCGACCCACCCTAGGGCGCGCCGGCTCATCGGAGAACCTGCTCAGGCATCGTTGGCCCAGCTCCAGGCGTAGCCGGGGTCCTCGGACTCGGCGGCACCGGCGCCGAGCTCCAGCGGCGCGAAGGTGTCCACCATGACGGCGGTCTCCTCGAACCGCTCGGCACCCAGCGACGCCTCGATGGCCGAGGGCTGCGGACCGTGCGGCAGACCCCCCGGGTGCAACGAGATCGAGCCGATCCCGATGCCTGATCCCTTGCGTGCCTCGTAGTCGCCGGCGACGTAGAACATCACCTCGTCCGAGTCGACGTTGGAGTGGTAGTACGGCACCGGCACGGAGAGCGGGTGGTAGTCGACCTTGCGCGGCAGGAAGTTGCAGATCACGAAGTTGTGCCCCTCGAACACCTGGTGCACCGGCGGCGGCTGGTGCACCTTGCCGGTGATCGGCATGTAGTCGTCGATGTTGAGCGTGTAGGGATACAGGCAGCCGTCCCAGCCGACGACGTCGAACGGGTGCTGCTGCGAGGTGAGCGTGGTGCCGCCGATCTGACCGGGCAGCCCCCGCACCCGGTGCTTGACCCGGACCGGGACGTCGCGCTCGCCCTCGACGCCGTCCACGAGGGCCTCGAGGTCGCGCGGCGGGGTCAGGTCGCGCTCACAGTAGGGTGCGTGCTCGAGCAGCTGCCCGAAGCGGGAGAGGTAGCGCTTGGGCGGTGCGAGATGCGAGTTGGCCTCGATGCAGTAGAGCTCGCTGCGCTCGGCCGGCACCCAGCGGTGCGTGGTCGCACGCGGCAGGATGACGTAGTCCCCCGGCCGGTAGTCGAGGACGCCGAGGACCGTCTCCACGGTGCCGCGGCCGCTCTGCACGAAGACGCACTCGTCGCCGATCGCGTTGCGGTACAGGGGCGAGGTGCTCTCGGTGACGACGTAGCCGATCCGCACGTCGGCGTTGCCGAGCAGCAGCCGGCGGTCCTGGACGGGGCACGCATCAGGGGCGAAGGCGAGCGTGGGAAGACGCAGATGGCGCGGCTTGAGCGGGTGGTTCGGCGTCAGCGCCTGGTCGGGCAGCTGCCACGGCTCGCTGCCGACGATCGCAGAGGGGACGTGCCGGTGGTAGAGCAGCGAGGAGTCGGAGGAGAAGCCCTCCTCCCCCATCAGCTCCTCGTAGCGCAGCCGTCCGTCCGGTCCCCGCAGCTGGGTGTGCCGCTGCGCCGGGACCGTGCCGACCTGTCGGTAGAAGACCATCTGATCCGTCCTTTAATCGAACACTCTCGTCCGCTCAGCCGTTACGCGCTAGCCTCGCACCGTGGCCGACAACGACGCAAGCACCCGCGGAATCATTCAGTCACCGCCCGAGGTTCTGCTCGGGCTGATCGACGACGCCGCCATCTATCCGCCGGGCAACGTGCCGCTCGACGAGGCGGTGCGTGCCCACTTCCTGCGCCGCGACACCGCAGCCCAGCCGCTGGTCGGCACCTTCGTGATCGGCGACCACCGACTGGCCGACCTCAAGGGCCTGGTCACCGACAGCCTGGCGGTGAGCATCGTGATCGGAGCCGGCGCCGGCGGGATCGCTCCCGCGCTCAGCGTGGCGCACCGGATCGGCGGCGTCACCCCGGCCGCAGTGGAGATCGCCCTGCGCGACACCGACGACCTGGTGGGCAACGCCCGGCGCGTGGTCGCCGCCGTCAACCAGGCCCGCGACCTCGGCCTGCTCGACGACGACGTCGCGGTCTACGTCGAGCTCCCTCAGGGCGAGGCCACCCACGGCTGGCTGGGCGCCGCGGACGAGGTGGCCGGCGCCGAGCTGCGGCTCAAGCTGCGCACCGGCGGCGTCGAGGAGCACCTGTTCCCGAGCACCGCGCAGCTCGGCTCCTGGATCACCGCGGCCCTGGACCGCGAGACGCCCTTCAAGTGCACGGCCGGACTGCACCGCGCGGCGCGGCACACCGGCGAGGACGGGATCACCCACCACGGCTTCCTCAACGTCCTGCTGGCCACCCGCGCCAGCCTGGACGGCGCCGATCCGTCCATCGTGCAAGGCGTTCTGGAGGAACGCGACGCGGAGCGGCTCGCCGCCGACGCGCGCGAATCGGTCGGCCTCGATGCACTGGCGCGGACCCGGCGCTGGTTCATCAGCTTCGGCTCCTGCAGCATCGACGAGCCGGAGCAGGACCTGCGCGGGCTGGGGCTGCTGTGAGCACCTGGGTGCCGGGGGCGGCCGGCTCGCTGCACGACGTCGACAACCTTCCCTACGGCGTCTTCACGCTGCCCGGCGAGGCGCCGCGGATCGGCGCCCGGATCGGCGACTACCTACTCGACCTGGCTCCGGTCGCCGCAAGCGACCTGATGGAGATCGCCCACGCCCTGGAGCAGCCCTCCCTCAACCGACTGATGGCCTGTCCTCCGGATCAGCTGGCCGGCCTGCGGGCGTGGCTCGTCGACCTGCTCACCACCGACGCCGGACGCGACACCGCAGAGCCGTTCCTGCTGCCGATCGACAGCGTGCGGATGCAGCTGCCGATCGAGGTCGGCGACTACGTGGACTTCTACGCCTCTGAGCACCACGCCACCAACGTGGGCATGATCTTCCGCCCCGACGGCGACGCCCTGCTGCCGAACTGGAAGCACCTGCCGGTGGGCTACCACGGGCGAGCCGGCACTGTGGTCGCCAGCGGCACCGCCGTCCGCCGCCCGAGTGGTCAGCGACGCGGCGAGGGCGCTCCGGAGTTCGGTCCCTCGACCCGTCTCGACATCGAGGCCGAGCTGGGCTTCGTGGTCGGCCGCGGCTCCGCCCTCGGCGACCGGGTGCCGGCATCGGCGTTCACCGAGCACGTCTTCGGCGTGGTCGGCCTCAACGACTGGTCGGCGCGCGACATCCAGGCCTGGGAGTACGTGCCCCTGGGCCCGTTCCTCGGCAAGTCGTTCGCCACCTCGATCTCCACCTGGGTGACCCCGCTGGCAGCGCTCGACGCGGCGTGGACCGCCCTGCCGGGCCAGGACCCGACGCCACTGCCCTACCTGGAGCCGGCCACCGCACGCGGTCTCGACATCGCGGTGGAGATCGAGCTCAACGGCGAGGTGATCGCCCGGCCGCCGTATGCGGCGATGTACTGGAGCCCGGCCCAGATGCTGGCGCACCTGACGGTCAACGGCGCCTCGATCCGCACCGGCGACCTGTTCGGCTCGGGCACGATCTCCGGTGCGGACGCCGCCACCCAGGGCTCGCTGCTGGAGCTCACCTGGGGCTGGCGCGAGCCGGTGGGTCGCGACGGGCGCCTCGCCCTCGAGGACGGCGACACCGTCGTCCTGCGCTACACCGCCCCCGGCACCCTCGGCGGGCGGATCGCCCTCGGCGAGGTCACCGGCCAGATCCTCCCCGCCTCAATGTGACCTCTGCGTCGCAATTCCTCGCGAAACAGCGCGCTGAGGTCACATCTAGGCCAGGGAGAGGAACAGCTTCTCCATCTTCTTGACGTCGAACTCGTCGGCACCGTTGGCCAAGCACTGCTGCAGACCACTGGCGACGATGGCGAACCCGGCGCGGTCCAGCGCCTTGGAGACCGCAGCGAGCTGAGTGACGACGTCCTCGCACTCGCGCCCCTCCTCCAGCATCCGCAGCACGCCGGCGAGCTGCCCCTGCGCGCGCTTGATCCGGTTGATCACCGGAGTCATCTCCTCGGGATCCAGCTGCATGACTCTCTCCTCTCGCCGAGCACGGTGGCCCGTCCGCGCCCTCAGGCTGCCATGTCGGTCGGCGCCCGCTTCGAGCGCTCTCATTGGAATATACCCCCGGGGGTGTTATGTTCGATCAACCAGATACCCCAGGGGGTATAGCGAAGGAGGACTGATGAGCACCAGCAACGGCACCGAGAAGACCTGCGCGACGCAGCGAGCGACCTCGTTCGAGGTGATCGCCCTCGACACCGCGAGCCTGGGCGATCGCAGCTACCTGGTCCACGACGGCGAGGTCGCCTTCGTGATCGACCCACAGCGCGACCTCGATCGGGTCGAGTCCCTGCTGGAGCAGCACCGGGTCCGCCTGCTGGCCGTCTTCGAGACGCACATCCACAATGACTACGTGACCGGCGGCTTCGCGCTCGCCGAGCGCCACGCCGCCGCCTACTACGTCAACGCCGCCGACGACGTCACCTTCACCCGGACGCCGATCAGCGACGGCGAGACGGTGGCGGTCGGCGACCGGATGCGGGTCACCGCAGTGGCCACCCCGGGCCACACCTTCACCCACCTCGCCTTCGCCCTGCACGAGGCCGGCGAGACGATCGGCGACTCGGCGGCACTCTTCTCCGGCGGCTCCCTGCTCTACGGCGCCACCGGCCGCCCGGACCTGCTGGGCGCTGAGCACGCGGAGCACCTCGCGCAGCACCAGCACGCCTCCGCGCACCGGATCGCCGCGCTGCTGCCCGGCTCCACCGACCTCTACCCCACGCACGGGTTCGGCTCCTTCTGCTCGGCCACCCAGAGCGAGGCGACGTCGTCGACCATCGAGCAGGAGATCGCCGTCAACCCGGCACTGACCCAGGACGCCGCGACCTATGTGCGCGAGCTGCTCGCCGGGCTGGACGCCTGGCCTGCCTACTACGTGCACATGGCGCCGCAGAACGCGACCGGACCCGCCGCCACCGACCTCGCACTCCCGGATCGGGCCGATGCCACCGAGATCGAGCGGCGGATCGCCCAGGGCGAGTGGGTCGTCGACCTGCGCACCCGCACCGCGTTCGCCGCCGGCCACACTCCTGGCGCACTCAACTTCGGCACGGACGGCGCCCTGGCCACCTACCTGGGCTGGCTGATCCCGTGGGGCACCGCGCTGACCCTGCTCGGCGAGAGCGCCGACCAGGTCAGCGAGGCGATCCGCGAGCTCAGCCGGATCGGCGTCGACTCCCCGGTCGCGCACGCCACCGGCGGCCCCGAGGACTGGGGGCAGCAGACAACCGGTCATCCCACGGCCACCTTCGCCGACCTGGCCGACGTCCGCAGCCACCGGGCGGTGCACCTGCTCGACGTCCGGCGAGCCAAGGAGTTCGAGGCCGCCCACCTGCGCGGCGCGCAGAGCATTCCCCTGCACGAGCTGCTGGCCCGGATCGACGAGGTCCCGGCCGGCGAGGTGTGGGTGCACTGCGCCGGCGGCTACCGCGCCTCGATCGCCGCCTCGATCCTGGCCGCCGCGGGCCGCCGGCCGGTCGCCATCGACGACGCCTTCGGCAACGCCGCCGAGGCGGACCTGGAGAGCCCGGGCCGATGATCGAGCTGGGCCTGGCACTGCTCGCAGGAGCGGCGATCGGGCTGGTGCTGGGAGTCCTCGGCGCCGGCGGCTCGATCCTCGCCGTGCCGGCGCTGGTGCACCTGTTCGGGACTGACGCCCATTCCGCCACCACGGGCTCACTGCTGGTGGTGGCAGTCAGCGCCGCCCTGGCCGCGCTCGCCGCGCGCGGCCGGCGCCCGATCCGATTCGGCGCCGGCCTGGCCTTCGGCCTGGTCGCCTCCCTCGGCAGCGTCGCCGGGGCGGTGCTCGCCCAGCAGCTCGACGAGGACCTGCTGCTCACCGGGGTCAGCGTGCTGATGGTCGCGGTCGCGGTGAGCATGCTGCGCCGCGGCGAGCCGACCCCGGGCGTCGGCGTGCTGGACGAGCCGATCGTCACCTTCTCGCCCGCGTTCCACTGCGCCTGCCCGCGTGCGGCCAAGATCCTGCTCACCGCGGTCGCGCTCGGCATGCTGACCGGCCTCTTCGGAGTGGGTGGCGGCTTCCTCGTGGTGCCCGCCCTGGTCCTCGCGCTGGGCCTGCCGATCCTGGAGGCCACCGGCACCTCGCTGGTGGTGATCGCCGTGACCAGCACCGCTGCTCTCGCCGCCCGCGGCAGCCTCGGCATCGACGTCGACTGGGCGCCCGTGGTCGTGCTGACCCTCGCCGCCGCGGCCGTCGCCTCGGTCTCCGCGCGGCGCGCGATGCGCGTGCCACGTCGTCCCCTCACCCGCACCTTCGCCGCAGTGCTCATCGCACTGGCGGCAGCCACCGCCCTCCAGGCCCTCGCCTGAGCGCCTCCCCTCCCACCAACAAGGAGTTCCCCGCATGTCCAGCCCCGCCCTGCACGTGGATCGGCGGTACGGCCCTCTGGGTCGCCTCGGTCAATGGGTGATCGACCACCGCCGTGCCACCACCCTGATCTGGGTCTTCCTGGTGATCGGCCTCGGCGCCTTCGCGCCGCGGGTCGAGGCCGACCTCTCCGGCGCCGGCTGGCAGGCCGACGGCTCCGACTCGGTCGCCGTGCGCACCCTCGCCGAGGACCACTTCGGCGGCAACGCCAGCTCCGCGCTCCAGGTCGTCGTGCACAGCGACGACGCCCCGCTCAGTGAGGGCCGCGGCGCCGAGGTGCTGGCCGAGGTGACCGCCGTCCTCGAGGCCGACGACCGGCTGGCCGGCGTGGTTCCGCCGACCCCCGGCGCCACCCTGAGCGAGGACGGGCGCACCGGCATCGTGATGGCCGGGGCCGGTGTCGACACCAACGAGATGGTCAAGGTCGCCGACGACCTCAAGCACGAGCTGCGCGACCTCTCCGGCGACGGCGTCGAGGTGGACCCGACCGGCGCCTCGCAGCTGTGGTCTGACTTCAACGAGGCCAACCTCGACGCGATGCTGAAGTCCGAGATGATGTCGTGGCCGGTGACGCTGGGCATCCTGGTGCTCGCCTTCGGCGCACTGGTGGCGGCCGGCCTGCCGCTGCTGCTCACCCTTGCCGGCCTGGTCGCCTCGGCGGGCTCGCTGGTGCTGATCAACGAGCTGGTCCCGGTCTCCATCTGGGCGATGAACTTCGCGATGATGTTCGCCCTGGCGCTGGGCATCGACTACGCGCTCTTCCTGGTGGTGCGCTATCGCGCGGCCCGGATGGCCGGCGGCAAGTCCATGCCGGAGGCGATCGGCGAGATGATGGACACCGCCGGCAAGGCGGTGCTGCTCTCCGGAGCGACCGTGTTGATCTCACTCTCCGCGGTGATGCTGGTTCCCTCGCCAGCCTTCCGCTCGATGGCCGGCGGGATCATGCTGGCAGTGGTCTTCATCCTCGCCGCCACCTTGACCCTGCTCCCGCTGGTGCTGGCCAAGCTGGACCTGCGGATCAACAAGGTCGCCGTGCGCAAGCCGAAGGCCGACCAGAGCTCACCGCGGTTCGCGACCTGGGGCGAGCTGCTCTGGAAGCGCCCGATCGCCTTCGGGCTCGGCGCTCTGGTGGTGCTGATCGCGCTGGCCGCTCCGGTGCTCGGATTGAACACCGCGATGCCGTCGATCAAGGTGCTGCCCCAGGACGCCAGCGCCCGGGTCGGCTACGACCGGGTGCAGGAGGCGTTCGGCGAGGGCGCCCCTGGCGCGCTCCAGGTGATCGCACCGACCGCGCAGGCCGACGCGGCCACCGCCGCGCTGACCGCGGACGCCGGGATCGCGATGACGATGCCTGCCCAGCCCGCGCTCGACGACGCCGACCTGGTGCTGATCCAGGCGATCCCCACCGTCGACCCCTCCGACCCCGCTCTCGGCGACACCGTGGACCGGTTGCGTGCGGCCGTGCCTGACGACACCCTGGTCGGCGGCGCCGCCGTCGAGAACCTGGACCTCAAGGCCCAGCTCGACGAGTCGACCCCGCTGGTGATCGGCGTGATCCTGGTGCTCGGCTTCCTGCTCCTGCTGGTTGCCCTGCAGGCACCGCTGATCTCGCTGCTCGGCACCCTGGCCTCCCTGCTCTCCACCGGTGCCGCCTTCGGCGCAGCGAAGCTGATCTTCCAGGACGGCCACGGCGCGGACCTCTTCCACTTCGAGTCGCAGGGCTTCCTCGACGCCTGGGCGCCGGTCTTCTTCTTCGCGATGATCTTCGCGATCGCGATGGACTACACCGTCTTCTTGCTGGCCTCCGCCAAGGAGCACTTCGAGCGGACCGGGGACGCCAAGGCGGCCATGGTCGGCGCCCTCGCCAACTCGGGTCGCGTCATCTTCGCCGCCGGTGCGGTGATGGTCGCGGTCTTCTTCACCTTCGCGATCAGCGGTCCGCTGCCGCCCAAGGAGATGGGCATCGTGCTGGGCGTCGCCGTCCTGCTCGATGCGTTCCTGATCCGCCTGGTCCTGCTGCCGGTGATGCTGCGGCTCACCGGACGCGCCGCCTGGTGGTGCCCGGCGTGGCTGCGCCGCGTGCTGCCCACCATCTCCTTCGCCCACGACTGATGAAAGAGAGCTCGATGAACCTCGACCGCGCCGTGATGACCCTGGCCGGAACCCTTGTCCTACTGGGCACCGTCCTTGCCGCCCTGGTCTCGCCCTGGTGGCTGCTGCTGACCGGCTTCGTCGGAGCCAACCTGCTCCAGGCCAGCCTCACCGGCTTCTGCCCCGCTGCCAGCATCCTGCGGCGCTTCGGCGTGCGCAGCGGCTGCGCCTTCAACTGACACACCGAACGAGAGGAACACCCACCATGTGCCGACCCGCCACCTGCAAGAAGTGCGGCCTGACCACCTGGGCCGGCTGCGGCATGCACGTCGACGACGTCATGCGCGGCGTGCCGCAGGACCAGCGCTGCGGTGGCCACGAGGCTGGCCCCAGCCTCCTGGACCGCATCCTCGGACGCGGCTGAGCCGACGACGGCGACCTCGCGGGGCGTCATCCGTTGCGAGCAGGTGCTGCTCGGTCGGACGACGTCCCGCGGGAATGCCCGCCCCGCCCGACCCACAGCCCTTCTAAAACTGAGTTCACTTCCACTATGGTGATCTGAGTCTCGACGAAGGAGCCTGGCATGGGCCGCAAGATCCTCTTCATCACCACCGACCAACAGCGCTACGACGCCTATGGCTGCAACGGCGGCACGGTCGCCCGCACCCCGGTCACCGATGCCCTCGCCAGCGAGGGCATCCGCTACGAGCGGGCCTACAGCGCGAACGTGATCTGCACACCCGCACGCTCCAGCATGCTGACCGGCCAGCACCCGCGCACCCACGGCGCGATCGCCAACGGCGTGCCGCTGCCCCAGGACGCACCCTCGATCGCAGCGACGCTTGCCGACGCGGGCTATCGGACCGCGCTGATCGGCAAGGTGCACTTCGAGCCGATCGCCGACCCGGACGGCGCCTACCCCCAGAACCGACTGGCACTCACCGACAGCCACGGCCCGTACCGCGGATTCGACTACGTGTCGTTCGCCGGCCACGGCCCCCTCGGCGCCTCGCACTACGCGAACTGGCTGCGCAAGAACCACCCCGATCAGGTGGACGGCTTCCTGCGGATCTTCGCCACCACCCCCGGCGGCGACACCGGTGCACCCGCCGTCAAGGCGCACCAGGTCGCCCGGGAGAACTACCACACCGACTGGATCGCAGACCAGGTGATCGCCTGGCTCGACACCCTCGACGACGACGAGGACTGGTTCTGCTGGATGAGCTTCCCCGACCCGCACCACCCGTGGGACCTGCCGGCCAGCGAGCGCGACCGGATCGACTGGCGCACCCTGGACCTCCCGGCCGGACACCCGGGCTCCCCCGAGCGGATCAAGGCGATCCTGTCGGAGAAGCCCGCGCACTGGCTGGCCTGGTACGACGGCAGCGTGCCGAACATCGACGCAGCGCCGGGCGACTTCGTGCCGGCGGACCTGACCGACGACCAGATCCGCGAGGTCAACGCCGTCGTGCACATCAAGAACGAGCTGCTCGACGAGGCCTACGGCCGGGTGCTCGAGCACATCCGGCAACGCGGCCAGCTCGACGACACCGACGTCATCATCACCACCGACCACGGCGAGTTCCAGGGCGACCTGGGCCTGCTGTTCAAGGGGCCGTACCACGTGGATGCGCTGATGCGCCTGCCGATGATCTGGCGCCCCGCGCCGTCGGCCGGCCTCAGCCCTGCCGTCGTCAGCGAGCCGGTGAGCCAGGTCGACCTGGCGCCGACCTTCTGCGCCATCGCCGGGATCGAGACGCCGGAGTGGATCGAGGGCACGGCGATGCCGACCGGCCCGGACGGCCCGCGTCGGCGCGCCCTGATCGAGTGGGACAGCCAGCTCGACACCGGCTACCGGATGCGGACGATCGCCGCCGACGGCTGGCTGTGCACCGCTTATGAGCCCACCGACACCGACTACGGACTCCCCCGGGCCCGGCGCTACGCCGAGTTCGACCGCGGCGACGCCCCGGTCCCCGATGTGATCACCTACGACGGCACCGAGGGCGAGCTGTACAACGTCGCCGAGGACCCGCACCAGTGGCGCAACCTCTGGGACGACCCTGCCTCGCAGGAGATCCGCGCAGCACTGGTCGCCGAGATCTACCAGGCCCTCCCCACCGGCCGCCAGCCACGACTGCGCCCCGTCGCCATGGGCTGACCCACCAGATAGTCCCTGACGTTTTCGTGGTTCTCTGCCCCGAAAACCACGAAAACGTCAGGGACTATCCCCGCCAGGCGCGCTGCGAGGGTCAGCCCTTCGGGCCGCCGGCGACCGTGAGCACCTGGCCGGAGACGAAGCCGGACTGCTCGGAGACGAAGAACGCGACGGCGTGGGCGATGTCCTCCGGCACGCCCACGCGTCCTACCGGGGTCTCCTTGGCGCTGGACTCGATCAGCTCCTCGAAGGTGACCCCGAGACGCTCGGCGGTGGCGCGGGTCATCTCGGTCTGGATGAAGCCCGGGGCGATCGCGTTGCAGGTGGCGCCATGACGCCCGATCTCCAGCGCCAGGGTCTTGGTGAACCCCCAGATCCCGGCCTTGGCCGCGGCGTAGTTCGCCTGACCGACGTTGCCGAACGCCGACATGCTGGACAGGTTCACGATCCGCCCCCAGCGCTCGGCCTTGAGGTGCGGCTGCACGGCGCGCGACAGCAGGAAGGCGCCGCGCAGATGGACCGACATCACCGAGTCCCAGTCGTCGACGCTCATCTTGTGCAGCATGTTGTCCCGCGTGATCCCGGCATTGTTGACCAGCACCACCGGCGCCCCGAGGCTCTGCGCGACGTCGTCGACGGCGGCCTGCACCGCGCCCTCATCGGCGACGTCGACGCCGAAGGCACCGGCAGTCCCACCGGCCGACCGAATCTCCTCGGCCA
Organism: Nocardioides dubius; assembly: GCF_039528155.1. Taxonomy (NCBI): domain Bacteria; kingdom Bacillati; phylum Actinomycetota; class Actinomycetes; order Propionibacteriales; family Nocardioidaceae; genus Nocardioides; species Nocardioides dubius. The sequence goes on from NZ_BAAALG010000006.1 coordinate 57,301, forward strand.
CCGAGCTCGCGGCCTCGGCGTCGAGGTCGAACACCGCCACCGCAAGGCCCTCCCGGGCGAGCCGGCGGGCCACCGCGGCACCGATCCCGCGCCCGGCACCGGTCACGATCGCGGTCCGCCGCACTGCTGTCTCCACTGTCATCTCCTGATCCTCCACTCTAAAGAACTGAATCCAACTTTAGTTTTAGAAGAACCCTCCGCCAAGGGCTGCGGCGCGCGATCCCACCCCTCGAAACAATGCGCTCCCGACCTAGACATGAACCTGGATTCATTTTTAGAGTACAGATGATGTGACGCAGGACATATCGACGCCACCCATAGGAACGACCCGAGGAAGTGGAACCGATGACTGACGAATGGACCATCATCTCCGTCGACGATCACGTCGTGGAGGGCCCGGAGACCTGGACCTCGCGGATGCCGCGCAAGTACCTGGACCGCGCTCCCCGCGTGGTCGGCACCGACGAGGGCTTCGCCTGGGACTTCGACGGCCTGGTCCGGCCCTTCTCCGGCCTCCAGTGTGCGGTCGACCGGATCCCCGACCAGGCGTACCGCGTCGTGGTGGAGAACTTCGAGGACCTCCACGACGGCTGCTACGACGTGGAGCAGCGGCTCAAGGACATGGACGACACCGGCATCCTCGCCTCGATGTGCTTCCCGTCGATGCCCGGCTTCGGCGGCACCTACCTCAACCAGAACCCCGACAAGGGCCTGGCCCTGGCCAGCATCGAGGCCTACAACGACTTCATCACCGAGGAGTGGTGCGGCGCCGCTCCAGGCCGCCTGATCCCCGCGGTGATCATGCCGCTGTGGGACCCGGCGCTCGCCGTCAAGGAGCTCGAGCGCCTCGACGGCCGCGGCGTGCGCAGCGTCGTCTTCAGCGAGCGCCCCCACGTCCAGGGCTACCCCTCGCTCTTCGACAGCGCGCGACACTGGGACCCGTTCTTCGCTGCCGCACAGGAGCGCGACCTGGTCATCTCCTGTCACATCGGGTCGTCGTCGAAGGTGGACTCGCCCGAGGACTGTGACTACTTCACGCACATGAGCGAGGTGTGGATCAACGCCTGCTACGCGCTCACCGAGTACACCTTCTCCGGCACCTTCGACCGCTTCCCCGACCTGCGGGTCGCCTTCTCCGAGGCCTCCATCGGCTGGATCCCCTTCCAGCTGCAGGTGATGGACAACTACTACCTCGACCGCGCCACCACGAAGGAGACGCCGCTGAAGTACAAGCCCAGCGAGTACTTCGGACGCAACGTCTTCGGCTGCTTCATCTATGACCCGGTCGGCACCCGGTTCATCGAGCAGCTCGGCGTCGACAACATCATGTGCGAGGTCGACTACCCGCACGCCGACTCGCTGTGGCCCGACATCCGCAAGGGGATCGACGCCCAGCTCGGCTCGTTCAGCGCCGAGGACCAGTACAAGCTGCGAGTCAGCAACGCCGAGCGCATCTACGGATTCACGCCCTCGGGCATCGGCCAGCGCTGACGACGTGCGAAGGGCCGGTGGCGATCGCCACCGGCCCTTCGTCATGCTGCCCACCGATCCGGGCGGATCACAGCCGAGGGACCGCCTCCAGGAGCTGGCGGGTGTAGGGCTCGCTGACCAGCTCCGGCTCGAGGTCCGCCGCCGCGCACTCCTCGACGATCCGCCCGTGCTGCATCACGATCACCCGATCGCAGAACAGCTTCAGCACGCTGATGTCATGGCTGACCAGCACCTGGGTCAGCTCGCGCTCGGCACGCAGGTCCATCAGCAGCTGGAGGATCTGCGCCTGGATCGAGACGTCGAGCGCGGAGACCGACTCGTCGAGCAGCAGCAGGCGGGGATCGACCGCCAGCGCCCGGGCGATCGAGACCCGCTGCCGCTGGCCACCGGAGAGGGTGGTCGGCCGGCGCTCGACGAGCGGCCCGGAGAGGCCCACCTGATCGAGGAGCTCGCGCGCCCTCGACTCCGCGTCCCGGCGATCCTCGCGGTGCCACAGCAGCAGCGGCTCGGCGACGTTCTGGGCCACGGTCATCGCCGGGTTCAAGGAGGTGTACGGGTCCTGGAAGACCAGTTGGATCGAGCGCCAGAGCTCACGCTGGAACCGGCGTCCCCGATACAGCGGGAGGCCCGCCAGCCGCACCGTGCCGGCGTCCGGACGGACCAGCCCGCAGAAGGCGCCGATCAACGTCGACTTGCCCGAACCGGACTCGCCCGCGATGCCGACGGTCTCGCCGGCCCGGATCTCCAACGACACGTCGTCGATCGCCCGGGTGCGCAGCGCCGGCGCCGGCCACCGCGACGACCGGTACTCCTTGACCAGGCCCTCGGCCTGAAGCAGGACCTCGCTCATCGAGCGCTCCTCTCGCCGGCAGTCGCCGGGGTCAGCGGATGGATGCAGCGCACCTCGCGCCCCTGCGCCGACGGGCTCAACGGCGCCAACGGCACCGGGGCGCTCTCGCAGGCAGGCGTCGCCGATCCGCACCGATCGGCGAACCGGCAGCCGGAGATCCAGCGGTTGGGCGGCGGGACCTGCCCGAGCAGGGGTTGCAGCCTGCCCGCCGCCATCGCCCGATCGGGGATGCAGCGCAGCAGGCCGTCGACGTAGGGATGCGCCGGCTGGTCCAACACCTGACGGGTGCCGCCGACCTCCACCAGCTCGCCGGAGTACATCACCAGGAGCCGGTCGCAGCGCTCGCTCATCACGCCGAGGTCGTGGCTGATCAGCAGCACCGCCAGCCCCAGATCCGTGCGCAACCGGTCGATCAGGTCCATCACGCCGCGCTGCACGGTGACGTCGAGTGCGGTGGTCGGCTCGTCGGCCACCAGGACGGCGGGGTCGCGGGCGATCGCGATCCCGATCATCGCCCGCTGGCGCATCCCGCCGGAGAACTCGAAGGGATACTGCCGGGCGCGCGACGCGGCCTGGGAGACCTCGACCTGCTCCAGGATCTCGACGGCGCGCTTGCGCGCCGCGCTCCTGGAGGTGCCCTTGTGCCGCAGCCGGACGGCCTCGGCGATCTGGTCGCCGATCCGCACCGACGGGTTGAGGCTGGTCATCGGGTTCTGGAAGATCATCGCGACATCGGGATGCCGGTGTCCGGGCGGGCACACCTCGGCTCCGATCAAGATCGTGCCGCCCGCACGCCGCACCCCACTCGGCATCAGGCCGGCGATCGCGGAGGCGGTGAGGCTCTTGCCCGAACCGGACTCCCCGGCCAGGCCGACCATCTCACCGGCGGCGACGCCGAAGCTGACGTCGCGGACCAGTCGCTGCGCCTCCCCGACCGCCACTCCGGGCTCGTCGAGCTCGAGCGACAGGCCTTCCACCCGGACGTCGGCAGCTCGGGTCTTGCTCATCGTGGCCATCTGCCCACTCACTTCTTCCGCTGTTCGGTCAGGGAGTCACCGAAGACGTTGAGGCTCAGGATCAGCGTGGTCAGCACCGCGGCCGGCACCAGCACCACATGCGGATGGCTGCTCAGCAGCGCGGAGGCGCCGATCAGGAGGGTGCCCAGTGACGAGTCCGGCGGCTTGACGCCGATGCCGAGGAAGGAGATGCCCGCCTCGACGACCATCGCCAGCCCCAGCAGGTAGCTGATCTGCACCACCACCTGGGCCCGGACCCCGGGCAGCAGGTAGCGCAGCAGGATCCGCGCATGCGAGGCCCCGGACATCCGTCCCGCGGTCACGAAGGCGGCGGTCGAGACGCCGAGCGCCTCGGCCCGGATCACCCGCAGCACCCGGGGCGCGAAGATGCAGCCGAGCACGGCCATCTGGCCCTGGATGCTGGTGTCCAGCGCGGTCTGCGCGGCCAGCAGCAGGATCAGCGCCGGCACCGTCAGCACGACGTCCGCGAGCCGGGAGAGCACCTGGTCCACCCACCCGCCGAGGTAGCCGGCCAACAGCCCCAGCGGCAGGCCGATGCCCACCGCGACGGCGACCGCCGTCAGCCCGGCGAGCAGCGAGGTGTGCACGCCCCACAGCAGCCGGCTGAACAGATCGCGCCCGAGCTCGTCGGTGCCGATCCAATGCTCACCGGAGATCGGAGCGAGGGTGTTCACCAGATCCTGCTGGGCCGGGTCCTGCAGCGGCAGGTACTCCACCAGCACCATCACCGCGAGGCTGGCGAGGATGAAGACCAGAGAGAGGCGGGCACCCCAGGAGACGCCGCGCACGCGCCACCGGGCCGAGGCCTTCGGCTTCGAGGCGCTCGGCGCGAGCGCGCCGGTCACGAGTTCGGTCATGCCTTGCTCCTCGCCATCGGGTTGAGCCACAGGGCGACCAGATCGGCCACCAGGTTGGCGGCGAGGATGATCGCGCCGAAGAGCGCGACCAGGGCCTGCACCACCGGGAAGTCCTGTCCCCGCACCGAGTCGATGGTGAGCGTGCCGATGCCCGGTACCGCGAAGACCACCTCCACCAGCAGCGCGCCGGTGATCAGGATGCTGACCTCCAGGCCGATCACGGTCACCAGCGGGGCGGCGGCGTTGCGCGCCACGTGGCGCAGGAAGACGCCGGCCTCGCTGACGCCCTTCATCCGTGCGGTGCGCACGTAGTCCTGCTGGTACTCGGCGATCAGCGAGGCCCGGAAGGTGCGGGTCTGCAGGCAGATCAGCGAGGTGGCCAGCGCGAAGGCCGGCAGCACCAGATACTGCAGGGACGTCGTCAGCCCGACCTCGCTGACCGAGCGGTAGCCGCCGGCCGGGTAGATCGGGATCCAGATCGCGAAGACCAGGATCAGCGCCAGTCCGACCAGGAAGTTCGGAACGGCCAGTCCCAGCACCGAGAGCATCGAGACGGCCTTGTCGAGCCAGCCGCCGGGACGGAGCCCGACGGCGATGCCCGCGATCACGGCGACCAGGATCGCGATCCCCATCGCCAGCACCGCCAGGAAGAGGGTCGGCGGGAGGTGCTGACCGACCAGGTGGCCCACGGTTCCGCGATTGCGGATCGAGTCACCCAGGTCGCCGGTCAGCACCCCGCCCAGCCAGCTTGCGTACTGCGCCACGATCGGCCGGTCGAATCCGTTGTCCTGCCGGATCCGCTCGATCTCCTCGGCGCTCGCGCTGTCGCCGGCGATCGCCGCAGCCGGGTCGCCGATCGAGTAGAGCAGGACGAAGGTTCCGAACGTCACCGCCAGCAACATCGGGATCGCCAACAGCAGGCGACCGATCACGTGCCGCAGCACCAAGACAGCCATTGCTTCTCCTCTTCGGGGCCCGGGGCCCTACCTCAGCCCGAGACGCCGCGGAAGGTCGGGAACGACGGCGCCCACGGGTCCTGCCAGCCTTCGACGTGCTCGCCGATCACGTAGGCGGTGGTCGGGGTGAGCATCGGGATGAGCAGTCCGTCCACCGGGAGCTTTCCGCTCAGCTCGCGATAGATCTCCACCCGCTTCGCCTGGTCGGGCTCCTTCAGCCCCTGGGCCGCGAGGTCGACGATCTCCGGCATCACGTAGCCGCCGGGGTTGTAGAGGCCACCGGGCAGCAGGTAGCGCGCGAGGCTCTCCGAGGGGTCGATCGCGTTGCCGATCGCACCGAAGGCGATCGCCACGTCCTTCTCGATGCCGAAGCGGCTGACCACCTCGGGCGGGGCGACCGGGAGCACCTTCGCGTCCAGGCCGATCTCCTTGAGCTGCGCCTGGAAGACCGTGGCCAGCTGCTCGAAGACCGAGTTCCCGGCGACCGTGACGATCTCGACCTTGGCGCCCTTGGCACCGGCCTCGCTGATCAGCTTCTTGGCCCGCTCGATGTCGTAGGGGAAGTTCTTCAGGCCGAGGTCCTTGTCGAATGCCTTCGTTCCGGCGCCCATCACCTGGCCGTTGGTCACGCAGGCGCCCTCGAGGACGCCCTCGCAGATCGCCTCGCGGTCCAGCGAGATCGCCGCGGCCTCGCGCACCCGCGGGTCGTCGAACGGCTTCATCGTGGTGTTCAGCGAGAAGGTGTAGTTCTCGGCTCCGCTGCTGCGCACGATCTTGTAGCCGGCGTCCTCGGCGGTCTTGGTCAGCTTCTCCGGCAGGACGGTGACGTCCACCTCGCCGGAGCGCACCGCGTTGAGCTTGGCGTCGTCGGCCAGGTAGGTGATCTCCAGCGTCTCGACCGCGGCCGCGCTGTCGTCCCAGTAGTCCGGGTTGGCCTCGTAGACCACGCGGTTGGGCTGCACGCTCTTCAGGTTGAACGCACCGATGCCGGCCTCGGTCTCGGTCAGGTCGACCTTGTCGGCGATCGCCTTGTCCGAGATCATCATCCCGCCGATGCTGGCCAGGGTGCGGGGCAGTGCGCCGACGCCGGCCGGGTTGCGCAGGCGGACGTGGGTCTCGTCGGTCTCCTCGACCGTGACCCCGGCCAGCACCGAGGCGTTGGTGCTGCCCTCCAGCTCCTGGGAGCGCTTGACGTTGGCGGCGACCGTCGCCGAGGTGAAGGGCGTGCCGTCGTCGAAGGTCAGCCCCTCGCGCAGGGTGAGATCGAGGAACGGGCCGGTGGCGTCCTCGCCGGCCTTCCACTCAGTGGCCAGCATCGGCTGGATCTCCTCGTCCCCGTCGAGGAAGAGCAGGCTGTCGTAGGCCGGGGCTCCGTAGAGCTGCATGTGGCGCAGCGGCATCAGGTCGGGGTCGAGCGTGGTGTGGGCGAAGGTGGCAGCGAAGACGAGCTTGTCGTCCGCCTTCGAGTCGCTGCCGCCTCCGGTGCCACCGCCACACGCAGTCAGCACGGAGAGCGCCAGCGCTCCGCATGCGAGGCCAGTCTTCAAGCGCATCGGGGTTCCCTTCGTGGAAAACGGTTGGTCGGGGCCGCGTGACGTCCGAGATTCGTGTGGCCGCCCTCACATCTAAACTGAAACTGAGATTAGACTCAGTTTTACGGCGACGCAATACCCTGCCGCCGAAATCCCAGGAGGCTCGCATGAACGACCGCATCGACGTCCACCACCACGCCTCGGCGCCGAGCTGGGTGCGCGAGGTGGAGCACTTCGCCCCGTCCCGCCCGGTCCGCCCCTGGACGCCGCACGACGCACTCCGCGCGATGGACCACCATCACGTCGCCCGCGCGGTGGTCTCGCTGACCGCTCCCGGCGTCTGGTTCGGTGACGCCGCCCGTGCCGTCCCGGCCGCGCACGCCGCCAACGAAGAGCTGGCCGCGAGCGTGCTGGCCCCGGGCAACGACGGCCGGCTCGCCTTCTTCGCGGCCCTCCCGCTGCCCGACGTGGAGGCCACCTTGGCGGAGATCGAGCATGCCTCGGCTCTCGGCTGCGCCGGCTACACGCTGCTCACCAACGTCGACGGGCGCTACCTGGGAGACCCCGAGTTCGCGCCCGTCTGGGCCGAGCTGGACCGACGCCGCGCCGTCGTGTTCGTGCACCCGAACTGGACCACGCAGCCGCTGGTTCCGGGCGTCTCCGGAGCGATCGCCGACTTCCTGCTCGACACCGTGCGCACCGCGATCAGCCTGCTCTACGCCGGTGTCCTGGACCGGCACCGCGACGTGTCGATCATCCTGAGCCATGCCGGCGGCTTCCTGCCGTACAACGTGCATCGGCTCGCTGCGATGTCCGCCACGATGCTCGAGCCGCGCCGCGACGCCGAGCAGCTGCTCGCCGACGCCCGCCGGTTCTACTTCGACACCGCGCTGTCCACCTCGCCGACCTCCCTGCCCAGCCTGCTGGCGTTCGCCGACCCGCAGCGGATCCTCTACGGGACCGACTGGCCCTACGCGCTGAGCCCGACCATCGAGTACTTCGAGCGCGAGTTCGCGGCCTACCCGCTCGCCGAGGAGCAGCGCAGCGCCATCGAGCACGACAACGCCCGGCGGCTCTTCGGCTGGTGAGCAGCAGTCCTACCCGGCGCCGCAGGAGACGCCGGGTAGGACGGTCCGAGTGGGCTCAGCCGAGGCCGGGCCGGGCACGGCGCGGCTCGGCGCCGAACCGCCCGGCACCGGACGCCAGCCGGGTCAGCGACTCGCCGACCGGGAAGGCCCGCGCCTCCAGCACCCGACACCTCGCGACCACCTCGGCGGCACCGGTGCGGTCGCTCCACTGGAACGGGCCGCCCAGCGCACGCGGGAAGCCGATGCCCAACACCGCAGCCAGGTCGCCGTCGTCAGGGTGACACAGGGTGCCGTCGTCCCAGCAGGCGATCGCCTCGGTGACGAAGGCGAGCAGCAGCCGCTCCCCCGCCAGCCCCGCGGGCAGCGGGGCACCCGCGGCACCGATCAGCTCCGGCACGGCCGGGTCGAGGCCGTCACGGCGTCCCTCGGCGTAGCGGTAGAAGCCCTTGCCGAACCGCTTGCCCCGGAACCCCGCCTCGATCAGTCGCTCCAGCAGCGCCCTGACCTCGACGACGTCGACCCGCTCGGTGAGCACCTGCTCGGCGACCTGGACCACGCTGGCCGCCAGCACCAGGTCCAGGGTGACCTCGTCGCTGGCCTGCAGCGGTCCGACCGGGAAGCCGACGGCTCGGGCCTCCGCCTCGATCACCGCCGGGTCGGCGCCGTCGGCGAGCAGCCGCAGCCCCTCGATCAGCCAGCGCGCGTAGACCCGCGAGGTGAAGAAGCCCGGGTAGTCGGCCACCACCACCGGCACCTTGCCGATCGCCCGCGCCATCCGCCCGGCCCGCTCGACCGCGTCGGTGGAGGTGCCGGCATGCGGCACCAGCTCGACCAGCGCCATCCGCTCCACCGGGGAGAAGAAGTGCGTGCCCAGGAACGCCTCGGGTCGCGAGACGGCGTCGCTGAGGCTGGCGACCGGGATCGCCGAGGTGTTGGTGGTGATCAGCGTATCCGCGCCGACCTCGGCATCGATCAGCCGCAGCGTCTCCCGCTTGAGGTCCGGGGACTCGAAGACCGCCTCCACCACCACATCGCTCCCGGCGAATCCCTCCCAGCCGGTGGTGGCGCGCCAGCGCCGCTCCGCGGCGGGCGAGGTGGCGGCACGGACCCGCGCCTCCTCGAGACGCGCGGGGTCGATGTCACGGACCACGGCGTCGAGGCCGTGCGCGACCGCGGTCGCCGCGATCCCGGCGCCCATCTGCCCCGCACCGACCACGCCGATCGCCCGGTCCGCCTCGCCCGTGCTCCGGAAGCGACGCTTGGCCGCGGTCTCCACGTGGAACAGGTGGACCAGAGCCGCGCTCTCGGCCGACGCCAGCAACCGCTGGAAGGCCGCGCGCTCGGCGGCCAGTCCCGCCGCACGGCCGGCCCGCAGGCCGACGCCCACGCACTCGACGACGGCGGCCGCAGCGGCAGCGCTCGGCGG
>NZ_BAAALG010000006.1:66645-136165 GCF_039528155.1 Nocardioides dubius
CCCGCGCGCCGCGGGCCCGCTCCAGGGCGGCATCGAGCAGCTTCTCGGCAGGGACGATCTCGTCGACGAGCCCCACCTCCAGCGCCTGCGCCGCGGTCAGGGTGCGGCCGCTGACCATCAGCTCGACGGCGACCGCGGCCGGCACCCGGTCGAGCACCAGCTGGGTGCCACCACCGCCGGGGATCAGGCCGAGCGTCGACTCGGGAAGTCCGAGCTGCGAGCGATCGGTGGCCACGATGCTGCTGCCGCCGAGCGCCACCTCCAGCGCGCCGCCCAAGGCGTAGCCGTCGATGGCCACCACGATCGGCTTCTCGGCGTCCGCCATCAGCTCCATCAGGGCATGGGTCTGCGCCAGGAACTCCGGCGTGCCCGGATCGTCGGCGAGCGCGGGCAGCGTGCGGAGGTCCGCGCCGCCGCCGAAGGAGCCGCTCTTCCCCGACGCCAGCACCAGGCCCTGCTGCTCGTCGTCGGCGAGGAACGACTCGACGACGAGGCGCAGCTCGCGCAGCACCGCCTGGTCGATCACGTTCATGCTCCGCCCCGGCACGTCGAGCGTGGCGAGAACGATCTGGTCGTGGGTGGTCACGGTGAAGGAGGTGAGCTCAGGCACGTGTCGGCTCCTTGGGATGGGGTGCGGAAGGACCGCGGTTCAGGACGGCGGGACGGCTCAGCCCGCGGCGGGCTGCGGGAAGCCCCCGGCGGCGAGCACCATGGACGGCAGTCGCCGCCCCAGCTGCTCGCTCAGCCACAGCCCGCCGGCGCGCAACGCGGCGTCGTCGAGGCCATGGGCGATGCCGCTGCGCTGCAGGGCGTAGGCGAGGTCCTCGGTGGCGACGTTGCCGGTGGCGCCCGGCGCGAAGGGACAGCCACCGATGCCGCCGAGGCTGGCGTCGAGGATGCCCACCCCCGCCTCGACGGCGGCCAGGGCGTTGGCCACCCCGGCATTGCGGGTGTTGTGGAAGTGCGCACGCAGCGCGGTGCCGGCGCCGACGACGCCGACCGCCAGGGCGAAGCGGGTGGTGACGTCGCGGGGCACCGCGACGCCGATGGTGTCGGCCAGCGAGAGCTCCGCCGGAGCACCGGCCTCGACGGCGCGGGAGGCGACCTCGCGCACCACCTCGGCCGCGACCTCGCCCTCGAAGGGGCAGCCGAAGGCGACCGCCAGGGTGAGGTTCGCGCGCACGCCCTCGGCGCGGGCCGTCGCCGCGACCCTGCCCCACATCGCGATCCCGCCGGCGATGTCGGTGCCCTGGTTGCGCTGGCTGAACGTCTCGGTGCAGTGCACGACCATGTTCACCTCGCGCACCCCGGCAGCCAGGGCCCGGTCGAGCCCGCGCTCATTGAGGATCAGCGCACTGAAGGTGACGCCGTCGACCGGCTCCAGCATCGCGAGCAGCGCCTCGGCGTCGGCCATCGCCGGCACGGCCTTGGGATGCACGAAGCTGGTCACCTCGACGTTGGTGGCGCCCGCGGCGATCGCGTGCTGCACCAGCGTGCTCTTCTGCTCGGTGCTCAACAGCACCGACTCGTTCTGCAGGCCGTCGCGCGGTGCGACCTCGACGATCCGCACGGCCTGGGGTGGGGTGGTCATCCGAGCCTCCTCAACGACGGGTGAATCGCTCGATCAGCGTGCGGGCATGGTCGGTCCGGATCACCGCGACCTGGTTGCTGGTCTCGGCGCGCAGTGCGCCCGCGAGGTCCAGCTGCCAGGTCTGGTTCACCATCCGCTTGGTGCCGGCCAGAGCGGCCGGGTTGTAGCCGGCCAGGCGGCTCGCCACCTCGGCGACCGTCGCGGCGAGCTCGGCGGCGGGCACGACCTTGCTGATCATGCCGATCGCCAGCGCGTCGGCTGCCGAGACCTGCTCGCCGAGCAGGCACAGCTCGCGCGCCTTGCGCTCCCCCACCAGCCGGGGCAGGAGCCAGCTCGCACCGCTGTCCACGGAGAGCCCGATGTGCACGAAGAGCTGGGCGAAGCGCGCCCGGTCGCTGGCGTAGAGCAGGTCGCAGGCCAGCGCCAGGTTCAGCGCCGAGCCCGCGGCGATCCCGTCGACCTTGGCGATGGTCGGGATCGGCAGCTCGCGCATCGCCAGCACGCAGCGGTTCGAGACGTCGATCCGGGCCGGGAGCGACGGCAGATCGTCGAGCAGGCCGTCCACGTCGGAGCCGCCGCAGAAGGCCTCGCCGGCACCGGTGATCACCAGCACCCGGTCGCCGGACGCGGGGTCGATGGAGGCGAGATGAGCCTCCAGCTGCGCCCACATCGCGTCGGTCATCGCGTTGCGCTTCTCGGGACGGTCCAAGGTGATCTCGACGACCCCCTCGCTGCGCGCGATCCGGATGCTCATGCCGACCGTCCGTCCAGTGCCGCGCGACCGTGCTCGCCCTCCAGGGTGCGGCCGATGATCTCGCGCATGATCTCGTTGGTGCCGCCGAAGATGGTCTGGATCGGGGCGTCGAGGTAGGCCCGCGCGATCGGGTACTCGCGCATGAAGCCGTAGCCACCGTGCAGCTGCAGGCACTCGCCGACCACCTCGCGTTGCAGGGAGGTGGTGAGCAGCTTGCCCTTGGCGGCGTCCACGCTGTTCAGCTCGCCCCTGTTGTGCAAGGCGATCAGGTGATCGACGAAGACCTGGGTGGCATCGATCCGCGCGGCCAGCTCGGCCAGCGTGAAGCGGGTGTTCTGCATGTCAAGCACGCGGGTGCCGAAGGCCTCGCGCTGGGCGCAGTAGTCGACCGTCCACGACAGCGCGGTGCGGCTGGCCGAGATCGCCGAGACGCACAGTCCCAGCCGCTCCTGGGCGAGGTTCTCCATCAGGATCGTGAAGCCACGCCCCTCCTCGCCGATCAGGTTGGCGGCCGGCACCCGGGCGTCGTCGAAGAAGAGCTCGGCGGTGTCCTGGCTGCGCAACCCGATCTTGTCGAGGTGACGGCCGCGGTCGAAGCCGGGAGTCGGTTCCTCGACCGCGATCAGGCTGATCCCCTTGTGCTTCTCGGCCGCGTTGGTGCGCACCGCGACCACGTAGAGGTTCGCGTTGAGGCCGTTGGTGACGAAGGTCTTGGCACCGTTGAGCACGTACTCGTCGCCGTCGAGCCGGGCCGAGGTGCGCAGCGCGGCGAGGTCGGATCCGGCCCCGGGCTCGGTCATCGAGATGGCCGCCATGATCTCTCCGGTGACCATGCCGGGCAGCCAGCGCTTGCGCTGCTCCTCGTCGGTCGCCTCCATCAGGTACGGCAGCATCACGTCGTTGTGCAGCGTGATGCACATGCCGGAGCCGATCACTCCGGCCCGTTGCAGCTCTTCGCCGATGATCGCGTTGTAGCGGAAGTCGTTCTCGCCGAGGCCGCCGTACTCCTCGGGCACGGCCATGCACAGGAAGCCCTGCTCGCCGGCCTTGAGGAACATCTCCCGGTCGACGCGGCCCTGCTGCTCCCAGCGCTCGTGATGCGGCACGATCTCGGTCGCGACGAAGGTGCGGAAGCTCGCCCGGAAGTCCTCGTGGGTCTGTTCGTAGAGGGTGCGGCGCACCGTGCTGTCCTTTCGTTCCGGTTCAGTGGGCGGTCCAGCCGCCATCGACGGCGAGGATCTGCCCGGTGATGTAGCTGCTGGCGTCCGAGGACAGCAGGAGGAGTGCGCCGTCGAGCTCGTCGAGCCGCCCCGGGCGCCCGACCGGGGTGTTCCGCTTGACCCAGCTCAGCGAGCGCTCGTTGGCGAACATCTCGTCGGTCTGCTCGCTGGGGAACCAGCCGGGAGCGATCGCGTTGACCCGGATCCCGTCGCGCGCCCACTCCGCACCGAGCTGGCGGGTCAGGTTGACGACGCCGCCCTTGGCCGCGCAGTAGGCGGCCTGGGTGACCGGCCAGGAGCCGGAGAGGCCGAGGATCGAGGCGATGTTGATGATCGACCCGCCCTCGGGCATCGCCGCTGCTGCGGCCTGCGCCACGGCGAAGGTGGCGGTCAGGTCGACCTCCAGCGTGCGCTGGAAGTCGGCGATCGACGTCTCGGCGGCCGGCGTCGCCTCGCCGAACCCGGCGGCGTTGATCACCACGTGCGGGCCGCCGTGCACGATCGCGGTCTCGATCAGCCGGGCGACGTCGTCGGCCTGCGTCACATCGCACGCCTGCGGCACGATCCCCGGCTCGCCGTCCGCGAGCTCCTGCAGCCGTTCGAGGCGGCGCGCGGCGGCCACCACGGTGGCGCCGCTGCGGCTCAGAAGCGAGCAGAAGTGGCGCCCGATGCCCGAGGAGGCACCGGTGACCACGGCCACCCGGCCACTGAGGTCGGCGGTCAGCGTCACGACAGGCGCTCGACGATCGTGGCGTTGGCCATGCCGCCGCCCTCGCACATGGTCTGCAGGCCGAAGCGGCCCGCGGTGCGCTGCAGCTCGTGGATCAGGGTGACCATCAGCCGCGCGCCGGAGGCACCCAGCGGGTGGCCCAGCGAGATGCCGCCGCCGTTGACGTTCACCTTCTCGGAGCCGACGCCGATCTCCTGCTGCCAGGCCAGGACGACGGGGGCGAACGCCTCGTTCACCTCGTAGAGGTCGATCTCGTCGGCACTCATGCCGGCCTTGCGCAGCGCCAGCTGGGTGGCCGGGATCGGGGCGGTGAGCATCTCCACCGGGTCGGCACCGATCACGCTCATCTGCCGGATCGCCGCGATCGGCTCCAGGCCCAGCTCGCGGGCGGTCTCCTCGCGCATCACCAGCAGGGCGGCGGCGCCGTCGACGATCTGGGAGGCGTTTCCGGCGGTCACCTTGCCGTCGGGCAGGAAGGACGGCTTGAGGCCGGCAAGCGCCTCGGCGGTGCTCTCCCGGATGCACTCGTCGACGCTGAACAGCTCGTCGTGGACGGTCACCTCGCCGGTCTCGCGGTCCCGCACCTTGCGCTGCACCGGCACGATCTCGCGCTCGAAGCGGCCCTCGGCGCGCGCCGCAGCAGCGCGCTGCTGGCTGGCCAGCGCGTAGCCGTCGAGCTGCTCGCGCGACAGGCTCCACTTCGCCACGATCGACTCCGCGGAGAGCCCCTGGGGCACCAGACCGGCGACACCGAAGGTCTCCCGGTCGGCGTAGCGCGACATCAGCCGCTCCCCGTAGACGGCACGGATGTCTCCGCCGGGTGCGTTGGAGAACATCGGCACGGTGCTCATGCACTCCACGCCGGCAGCGAGCACGATGTCCTGGGCGCCGGAGAGCACGGCCTGGGCCGCGAAGTGGATGGCCTGCTGCGACGACCCGCACTGCCGGTCGATGGTGGTGCCGGGCACCGTCTGCGGGAGCCCGGCGGCCAGCGCGGCGTTGCGGGCGATGTTGGTGGACTGCGGGCCGACCTGGCTCACGCAGCCCATGATCACGTCGTCGATGCTGGCCGGGTCGACGCCGGAGCGCTCGACGACGGCGGCGATCACCTCGGCCGCGAGCTCGACCGGATGCCAGCCGGACAGGGAGCCGAACCGCTTGCCGATCGGTGTCCTGACGGCTTGGACGATTACTGCTGTAGACATGGAGGTCCTCTCGTACGGAACGGTCAGGCGGGGGCGAGCAGGTCGAGGCATCCGGCCTCGACCGCGCGGTGCCGCAGCGCCTCGGGCGCGCCGCCGCGGGGCGCGATCGCGCGGGCGCGGCGGAAGAACAGGTGAGCGTCGTGCTCCCAGGTGAAGCCGATGCCGCCACAGACCTGGATCAGGCTGTCGGAGGCGGCCACGAACCGGCTGGCGGCCTCGGCCTGGGCGAGCAGCGTGTACCGGTAGGCGACGGCGACCTCGTCGCGGTCGAAGGCCTCGGCACCCGCCGCGACCAGCGCCCGCGAGGACGCCGCGTCGATGGCGGTCTCGGCGCACCGGTGCTGGATCGCCTGGTAGCTGCCGATCAGCGCGCCGAACTGCTCGCGGACCTTGGCGTAGTCGACCATCTGGGCAAGGCACCCCTCGATGCCGCCGACCTGCTCGGCCGCCAACAGCAGCCGGCCGGCGGTGACGTGGCTGGTGCGGGCCGGCTTGTCGCTGCCCATGGCCAGGACGACGGCCGGGGCGTTGCGCAGGCCCAGATCGGCACGCGGCGTGGTCAGGTCGATCGCCTCGACCCGGCGACGATCGCTTCCCTCGGGCACGACCGCCAGGACCAGCGCCGTGCCCTGAGGCAACCGCACCTCGGCCAGCGCCAGCCCCGCGACCGCACCGTGGGTCACCCGGTGCAGGGTGCCGTCGAAGCGGCCGTCGACGAGGGTTCCCTCGCCGTTGCCGAAGCCTGCCGCGATCCGGCCGGCGAGCATCGCCTCGACAGCGTCGACGATCTCCGCGTCGGTGCTGGCCGGGTCGGCCCCACGCAGCGCGAGGCCGACCTGCAGGGCAGCGCTCACCGGCCCCGGGTAGAGGCTCGCTCCGCACTCCTCGACGGCTGCGGTGAGTGCGGCGAGGCCGAGCCCGAGCCCGCCCCACTGCTCCGGGGCGGCCAGCGCGGCCAGCCCCACCTGCTCGGCCAGGGTGGCCCAGCGCTCGGGGTCGAAGCCGGCTACGGCCAGCGGGGTCTGCCGGTCGTGGCCGTCGCGGGCGCCGCGCACCTCCACCAGACCGCCCTGATCGGCGAAGACCTCACGCAGTGCCTGGCGGATCTCGTCGGGGGTCAGCTCGTCGGTCATCGGACCTCCTCCTGGACGGCGGCGACCACGGCGGAGCGCGACACCTTGCCGGTTGCTGTCTTGGGCAGTGCCTCGAGGAAGTGGATCTCCTTGGGCACCTTGTAGCCGGCCATCCGGCTCCGGCAGTGCTCGCGCACCTGCTCCGCGCTCAGCGACTCGTCGCGTCGCACCACGGCGGCGTTGACCTTGTGGGTCCACTGCGGATCCGGTGTCGCGAAGACCGTCACCTCGACGACCTCGGCCAGCTCGGTGATGACCGACTCGACCTCGTTCGGGTGCACGTTCTCGCCGCCGGTGATGATCATGTCGTCGGAGCGGCCCTCGACGTAGACGTAGCCGTCCGCGTCGAGTCGGCCGACGTCGCGGGAGTTCAGCCAGCCGTCGACGAAGACCGCTGCCGAGGCCTGCGGCTGGCCGAGGTAGTGGTCGGCCATGAAGGTGGTGCGGAACCACAGGTTGCCCGAGGTGCCGACCGGCACCGGCTCATCGAGCACCAGGTCGCGGACCTCGACCTCGACGCCCGCGGTCGGCCGCCCGGCGGAGCCGAGCCGCGCGGCATGGGGCCCGCCGACCACGTGGTCCTCGGGCGGCAGGTAGGTGACGACGCCGCCGGCCTCGGTCATCCCGAACACCTGGCACATCTCGCAGCCGATCACCGCCAGCGCCTCACGGATCATCGGCACCGGCATCGGCGAGGCGCCGTAGGCGAGGTGCCGGAACGCGGGCAGGCTGGTGCCCTGCGCCGCGAGCTGGTCCAGGAGCATCCGGATCAGGGTGGGCACGAGCACCGCATGGGTGACCTCGTGCTCGACCATGCCGGCCACCAGGGCCGCGGGCGAGGCATCGGCAAGATAGACCTGCCGCGCGCCGTAGAGGATCCCGTACTGCGCCCAGTAGGAGCCGGCCAGGTGGAACGTCGGCGGCACCACCAGCAGCGTCGAGTCGTTGGTGAAGCCGTGCACGACCGGGGTCGACGCGCCGATCTCGAACGCCTTGCGGGTGTAGGGAACCGCCTTCGGCACACCGGTCGATCCCGAGGTGAAGAAGACCATCGCGACGTCGTCCGGCTCTGCTGGGAGGGTCGCTCCCGGTGCCTGTTCCGGCCAGGGCTCGGCCGTGCTCTGGTCGATCACCACGAGGTGGATCTCGCTGTCCGCGATGATCGCCCGAGCCCGCTCGGCGAACGCGACCGAGGTGAAGACGTGGGTCACGCCGACCTGCTGGCAGGAGGCGCGGATCGACTCGTCCGGCAGGCGCCAGTTGATACCCACCAGCGCGGAGCGCTGGCGATGGGCACCCACCAGCACCATCGGGTAGCCGAAGTCGTTGGCACCGAAGAAGGCCACCTGGGAGCCGGCTCCGCCGGTGTCCGCGATGATCCCGGCCACCCGGTCGGCGCCGGCGTCGAGCTGCGCCCAGGTCACCGGGACCTGAGTGCCGACCACGGCCACATGGTCCGGCATCTGGCGGGCGTTGCTGCGCAACACCTGCTCCAGCAGGACCGGCGGCATCGGCGCGGTGAGCTCGGAGGTCACCGTGCTGCCCACCCACGGGCCGCCAGCCACTCGGTGATCACGTCGACGGCCTGGTTGAGGTACGGCACCTGCGCCTTGCCCGAGTAGTAGTGGGTCGCGCCCTCGATGGTGTGCAGCTCCTTGTCCGGGTGCCCGACACCGTCGAAGAGCCGCTGGGTGTGGCTCGGGGTGCAGGCGTCGTCCGCGGAGTTGCCGATCACCAGGGTCGGCACCTTCAGGTCGGCCGCGCAGACCGGGCCGTCACCGTGGGCGTCGTCCCAGCTCCACTGCGACAGCCAGCTGCGCAGCGTGGAGAAGCGGGCCAGGCCGACCGGTCCCATGTTCACGATCCGCGGATCGCCCAGGTAGCAGCGTCCCGGCACCCGATCGTTGGGGTCGAGGGTGGGGTCCAGCCAGCGCGGGTCGGCCATCGTGCCGTGCACCACGAAGCCGCGCTCCATCAACGGCTCGCCGTTGGCCTTGTACTCGGCCAGCTGCTCCTTGACCCAGCGGGTGATCTTGCGGTTCCGCTCGATCTGCGCCGCCCGGTAGCGCTCGATGAACTCAGGCGAGTACGGCGGCTGGTTGGGGTTGTCGGGGTTGTAGATGTCGAGCTCGGGGTCGCGCTTGGTCGGGTCGCTCTCGTCGAGGATCGACGGGTCCATCCACTCGGTCAGCGTGCCGGCCCGGCTCACGTGGGCGGCCAGCAGCATCATCCCGTCGGCGGGCGGCAGGTCCAGCTCGGTGAGGTTGGGGCCGTCGCCGGCGGGCGTCGAGGTGACCGTGGCGTGCTGCGCCTGCTGCTGGTAGTAGAGCGAGAGCGAGCCGCCCCCGCTCCAGCCGGCCAGGATCACGTTCTTGTAGCCCAGGCGCTCGCGGGCGTCCGAGATCACCGCACCGAGGTCCTGGACGACCTTCTCCATGATCAGGCCGTAGTCCTGCCCGCGGTAGCGGGAGTTCGCGTAGATCACGTGATGCCCGGCGCGCGGCAGTGCGTTGCTCATCGGCAGGTAGGCGCCGCCGCCGATCGGGTGCATGAAGACGATCACCGTGTCGGAGGAGTGATCCGTGGGCCGCAGGAGATAGCTCTCCAGGACGACGTCCTCGGTGACGCCGCCGTAGGTGTCGCGGAACGCGGAGTTGTCCGCGAAGACCACCAGATAGGGGATCCGCTCATACGCGTGCTTCGTGCTCATACCCGGACCTCCTCGGGGACCTCGACCTGGACCGCTGCCGACATGGCGGCAGTGGCGGTGAGTCGACGTCGGGTGTCGATGGCGATGACCTTCCATTCCACGGTCTTGTCCTCGTCGTGACGACGACGGGCGCGCTCACGGGCGCGCTCGGGGATGCCGTGGTGCAACCCCTGTGGTGCGTGACTGATCAGCCCGGCAGGCATGTCGATGCCGAAGACGCTGCCGCCGTGGTAGAACGCGATCTCGTCGTAGTCGACGTTGCGGTGGTACCAGGGGATCCGCTCGACGCCCTGCTTCCCCTCGGCCGGGCGGGGCAGGAAGTTCATCACGTAGACGCCGGTGGCCTCCATGAACAGGTGCACCGTGGGCGGCAGGTGGACGTCGTCGGAGCCGAGCACGTCGTAGTCCTCGATGTTGAAGGTGAAGGGGAAATTGTCGCCCTTCCACCCTTCGACGTCGAGGGGGTGGAACCCATAGAACAGGCGGGTCTGGCCGCTGCGCTGCTTGAACCTGACCTCGTACTCCTCGCGCCCGTCCTCGGGGAACGCCTCCGCCTCGGGGATCGCGATCAGCGAGGAGTCGAAGGGGAAGAACCGGCCCAGGTAGGCGTCGCGGGGCACCCGGAAGTCGTCGGTGGCCTCGACGATCAGCAGATGCGTGCGCTCCGCGGGCACCTGCCGGTAGGTGCAGGACTTGGGCAGGTAGACCCAGTCGCCGGTGCGGTAGGGCAGCCGGCCGAACTCAGTCTCGAAGTAGCCGCTGCCCTGGTGCACGAAGGCCAGCTCGTCGCCGTCGACGTTGCGGCTCCAGTGCGGTGCCGCCTCGGCCCGCTTGCTGAGCAGGATCCGGCAGTCGTCGTTGAAGAACATCAGCAGCGGCTCACCGCTGGGGTCGCTCTCGTCACTCGGGGAGAGCGCGAAGGTGTCGGTGTCGACGCCGCCCAGATCGCCCTCGAGGCGGAACTTGGTGGGGTCGTTCTTGCGGTACAGGTGGGCGACGCGGCCGCTGAAGCCGAAGCGCCCCAGCTCGTCGTCCTTCAGGTCCTCGACGTCGCGGTGGATCTGGCGAGGCGTCCGACCGCTACGGAGCTGGACGAACGATTCCATGGTGCGGCTCCTTACAACTCAGGGTGGGTGGTGGACGGGCCGTGGTCGCGGTGCGGACCGGGCCCAGGTTCAGCGACGCGGCAGCCCGAGGCCCCGCTGCGCGATCACGTTGCGCTGGATCTCGTCGGTGCCGCCGGCCAGGTGCAGCGCGGGCACGCCGAGCACGAACTCGGACCACGCGAAGGTGTCCGGCTCGCCGTGGTCGACCGCGAGCCGCTCGCCGAGGACCGCCTGGACCAGCCGGACGATCTCGTCGAGCGCGCGGACCATCAGCATCTTGAGCACCGATCCCGCGACCGGCTCGAGCTGGTGGGTCCAGGAGCCCGCGCTCAGGCCGGCGGCCGCGCGCATCGCGGTGACCGCAGCGACCGTGCGCGCGATCTGCGGCTGGTGCACCGGGTCGCTCTCGGACTCGAGCCGGCGCACCAGCGCGGTCAGCCGCTCCAGCACGTAGGGCGTCAGCGGCCCGGAGGCACCGCTCATCGTGGAGCGCTCCGAGCCCAGGCTGGTGTTGGCCACCCGCCAGCCCTGGCCCAGCTCGCCGATCCGGTGGCTGTCGGGCACCCGGACGCCGTCGAGGAAGACCTCGTTGAACGCCGCACCGCCGGTCATCTGTCGGATCGGCCGCACGGTCACGCCCGGCGCGTGCATGTCGACGAGGAACATCGTCAGGCCCGCGTGCTTGGCCACGGTCGGGTCGGTGCGCACCAGGGCCTCGCCGACGTCGGCCAGGTGCCCCATCGAGGTCCACACCTTCTGGCCGGTGAGCACCCAGTCGTCGCCGTCGCGCACCGCCTTGGTGGAGACGCTGGCCAGGTCGGAGCCGGAGCCCGGCTCGGAGAAGAGCTGGCAGCCGATCTTGTCGCCGCGGTACAGCGCGACCAGCTCGGCCTCGCGGACCTGCGGCTGGGCGTGGTGGCGCAGCGCCGGCGCGACGATGTTGAGACCGACGAAGAGCGCGTCGCGGCCCGGGAAGCCGAGGTCGGAGAGGCCGGCCTCGAGCACGGCGTCGTGGGCCGGCGTCAGGCCCAGCCCGCCGAGCTCGACGGGTCCGCTCGGCCAGGCGATGCCGGCGTCGAAGAGGGCCGCCTGCAGGGCACGGACCTGCGCGACCTCCTCCTCGTGCCCGTCGCGGAGCTCCTCGACGGAGGCGATCCGGTCGTCGTCCTCGAGCGCCGAGGGCTCGCCGACGAACGCCGGCGCCAGCGCCTGGAGCTGCTCGCGGACGTGATCGGCGAACGCCGCCAGGTCCGTGGGGACGGCCAGAGTGGTCATGCCAGCCCCGCGAGCTTCCGCCCGAGCGCCTTGGCGTTCTCCATGTCGTAGTGCTTGCGGGCCACGATCCGCTGGGCGTAGAGGCCGCCGCCGGACTGGATCATGGTGACCAGCTGCCAACCGCCGTAGGCGTCCGCGGTGAAGTCGCGGATGGCGTGGAACAGCCGCAGCCGGTACTCGCCGTCGATCCCGTCCTTGCCGGACATGTACTTGCGGATCGCCGGGCCCACCTCCTCGTTCTCCAGGTCCGCGATCGAGGGAGCGGTGACGATCGAGCCGCCGCCGATGTCGTGCAGGTGCCGCGTCATCAGGCCGTACTCGGAGGCCGCGTAGTGCTTGGCCGCGTTGGTGTACAGCTCGCTGGGGAAGTACCAGCCCTCCGGGCTGGGGGCGGCGTTGGCGATCGCCGCCTCGAGGCCGGAGCGCACGAGGGTGGAGTAGATCACCATCTCGGCGATCTTCTCCTTGATGTGCACGATCTTCTCGGTGCCGTTGGCCTCGGCGATGAGCTGGGCCAGGCCGACCAGCGTGTCGCCGAACTCCGCCATGTGGGCGGTGCCGCCGAGCCGCTCCCACAGGCCGAGTGCGTGGGCGAAGGTCGGCGAGTGCTTGGTCTCGCCGGCCAGGAAGATCCGCTCGTTGGGCACGAAGACGTCGTCGAGGATGATGAAGCCCTCGGGCATGTTGTGCTCGCTGCTGGCCGGGAAGTCCTCGATCCGCTCGCGCGGCGCGTAGCTGGTGTTGACGATCTTGACGCCGGGGGCGTTGACCGGGATCGCGCAGGCGACGGCGTACTGCTCCTCGCCCTCCTTCATCGCCTTGGTCGGCATCACCACGAGCTCGTGGCTGACCGCGGCCGAAGAGATGTGCAGCTTGGCGCCGCGGATCACGATGCCGTCCTCGCGGCGCTCGACGATGTGGGTGTAGGAGTCCTCGTCGCTCTGCTTGCCGGGCGAGAACTTGCGGTCGCCCTTGGCGTCCGTGATCGCCTGCACGCACCGCAGGTCGTTCTCCTGGCAGTAGGCGAAGTACCGCTCGATCCGCTCCGCGTACTCCGGCAGGTCCTCGCGCATCCGAGCCGCTGCGGTGAGCAGCGCGAGCAGGCCCTGGCTGGTGGTCACGGTGACCATGTCCCACTCCATCAGCTCGGTCAGCAGCTCCTTGAGCTGCTCCTTGCTGCGCGGGATCTTGAAGTACGGGCCGCTGGCGTCGGCGCCGGGCTGGTAGTGGGCGTCGTAGCCCTCCGCGACCAGGCGCAACGACTTGGCGAACTGGGGGTGCTCGGCCAGGACCTTGATCTCCTCGCCCTCGGCGAAGATGCGCCGTCCGTCCTGCAAGGACGCCAGGTACTGGGCCCCGTTCATCATCGCCATGCCGATCTCTCCTCAGGTCTGGGGGTTCCGAAAACTTGATTCTGACGTTAGATTCAGAATTGAGTTTGCGCAACCCCCCAGGAGGAAATGAATATGCTCATGCGGCGACAAGACTCGTCAGCGGCCTCATCGGCCACCCGAGCCTCCCAACCCCACGAAAGGGCGAATCAGCATGTCCGGAACCTCCAAGGGCCAGCGGACCGAGGCAGCGTTCCTGCAAGCCGCGCGCACGACGTTCGCCGAAGTGGGCTACTTCAACGCCAAGATCTCGGACATCGCAGCGGCGGCCGGCCGCTCGGCGGGATCGTTCTACAACTACTACGAGAACAAGGAGCAGCTGCTCGAGGCGCTGCTCGAGGAGTTCACCGACGAGGTGCTCAAGGGCTCGCTGCTTGCACAGACCGGCGACCCGGAGCAGGACATCCGCGGCGCGGTGCGCACCTACTGGAACTCGTATCGCAAGTACCTGCCGGAGCTGATCGGCGTCTTCCAGATGTCGATGCGCGACGACGCCTACACGGCGCGGTGGCGACGGATCCGCGGGGCAGGCATCCGCGAGGTGATCACCACGCTGCACAACGCGGAGCGGGCCGGGCACAACCCCGGGCTGCCCGAGCGGCAGCTGGCGTCGGCGATCGTCTCGATGCTCGAGGGCTTCTGCTGGGTCTGGCTCGCGGCGGGAGGCGATGAGGATGTCGAGACTCCTGACGACGACTCGGCCGTCGACATCCTCAGCGCGATCTGGTACCGCACGGTCTACGGCAACGGCGCCACGCACTGACCACTCCCCCGCCGGGGGCCGGCGATGAGCCGGGGGCCCCTGGACGGGGTCACGGTGGTCGAGCTCGGCGGCTTCATCGCGGGGCCGTTCGCGGGCCAGCTGCTCGGCGACTACGGCGCGCGGGTGATCAAGATCGAGCCGCCGACCGGTGACCCGATGCGCACCTGGGGCGTGCTCCAGGACGGCAAGAGCCTCTGGTGGCCGGCGATCGCGCGCAACAAGGAGTCGGTGGTCCTCGACCTCAAGGCCGAGGCCGACCGCGCCCTGGCCCGCTCGATCTGCGCGCAGGCCGACATCGTGCTGGAGAACTTCGCGCCCGGCCGGATGCAGGGCTGGGGGCTCGACTACGCCTCCCTGGCAGCGGAGAACCCCGGCCTGATCATGGTGCACGTCTCCGGCTTCGGCCAGGACGGTCCGCGGGCGAGCGACCGCGGCTTCGGCAGCGTCGCCGAGGCGATGGGCGGGCTGCGGGCACTGATGGGCTTCGGCGACCGTCCGCCGGTCCGGGCCGGGATCAGCCTCGGCGACTCGACGGCGGCGCTCTTCGCGGTCAGCGGGGCGATGGCAGCGCTCAACGAGCGGCACCGCACCGGCAAGGGCCAGGAGGTCGACGTCGCGCTCTACGAGAGCGTCTTCGCCCTCACCGAGTCCCTGGTCGCCGACTGGGAGGTCGGCGGGATCAGCAAGCAGCGCGCGGGCAGCACCCTGCCCGGCGTCGCGCCGTCCAACGTCTACTCGACCCAGGACGGCGTCGAGGTCCTGATCGCCGCGAACAGCGACTCCCTCTTCCGTCGCCTGGCCGAGGCGATGGGCCGGCCCGAGCTGATCGAGGACGAGCGGTTCGCCACCCACCAGGCGCGAGGAGTGAATGCGGTCGCACTCGACGCCCTGATCGAGGAGTGGACCTCGCACCTGCCCAGCGAGGCCGTGGAGGCCGCCATCGACCGCTACGAGATCCCGCGCGGCCGGATCTTCACCCCGGCCGACATCGTCGCCGACGAGCAGTACCGGGCCCGGGAGATGGTGACCCGGATCGAGGCGCCCGGCTACCCGGAGCCGATGCCGATGCCGAGCGTGGTGCCGCGCTTCACCGGAACCCCGGGAACCATCCGCAGCGCCGGCCCGGAGCTGGGTGCGCACACGGACGCCGTCCGGGCGGAGTTCGGCTGAGGCCGACGGCTCACAGCGCGGTGCGCACCGCGTAGAGCTCGGGGAAGAAGGTCAGCTCGAGCGCGCGCCGGAGGAAGGGAGCACCGCTGCTTCCTCCGGTGCCGGGCTTGAGCCCGATGATCCGCTCCACCGTCTTCAGGTGCCGGAAGCGCCACAGCTGGAAGTTGTCCTCCAGGTCGACCAGCTCCTCGCAGGTCTCGTACGCCGCCCAGTGCTGCGCGGTGTCGGCGTAGATGGCGGCGAAGACCGGCACCAGCTCCTCATGGAAGGACCAGGCGGTGCGCACGTCGCGCTCCAGCACCGAGGCCGGCACCGGATAGCCGGCGCGGGCCAGGTAGCGCAGGAACTCGTCGTAGAGCGACGGCTGGTCCAGCGCCTCGGCAACCACCGCATGCGCCTGCGGATCGGCCTCGAAGACCTTGAGCATGGCGGCGTTCTTGTTGCCCAGAGTGAACTCGACGGCGCGGTACTGCCAGGACTGGAACCCGCTGGAGTTGCCCAGCACGCCGCGGAACTCGGCGTACTCGCTGGGGGTCAGCGTGGCCAGCACCGACCACTGCTCGGCAAGGGTCTTCTGCACGTGCTTGACCCGGGCGATGTTCTTCAGCGCGTGCCCCAGGTCGTCGGCGCGCAGCCGGGCGCAGGCATCGGTGAGCTCGTGCAGCACCAGCTTCAGCCAGAGCTCGGTGGTCTGGTGCTGGACGATGAAGAGCAGCTCGTCGTGATGCTCGGGCTGCGACAGCGGGCGTTGTGCCGCGAGCAGCGTGGCCAGGTCCAGGTAGCCGCCATAGCTCATCCGATCGCTGAAGTCGGTGACCACCGACTCCTCGATCTGCCGGGTGTTCGCCGGCACTGACTGATCGCCCATCTCAGCAATCTAGCCCTTCGGGACAGATCCTCAGATCAGCGGCGCGGAGACCTGATCGCCCTGGCGCAGCCGCGGAACGTGCGTGTCGTCGTCCTGGTTCAGCGCGATGATCGCCCGGCGGCGCCAGCGCAGCATCTGCACGCTGCCGCCGATCCAGAACAGGAACTGAACCGACATCGCCAGCTTGAAGTCGACGAGGGTCCGGGTCGAGCCGTCGCGCGCATGCAGGTCGAGGATCAGGCCGATCAGCGCCGTCACCAGCAGGGTGGCCAGGTAGCCACCCACGTTGACCACCCCGGTCACCCGGCCCACCGCCTGCGGCGAGGTGAAGGTGCGGGCGACGTCGAAGGCGACCATCGACGCGGGCCCGCCGACCGCCGTCACCACGCCCATCACCAACAGCAGCCACAGCGGGCTCTGCCCGGGCCAGAGCAGGACGACGGCCCACACGGTCGCGATCGCGACCACCACCGCGAAGACCAGCAGCGAGCGGTAGAAGGGGAAGCGCTCGATCAGCTTGGCGATCACGATGCCCACGACGAGCACCGAGGCGACCATCACCAACAGCACGGTGGACGCCGTCTCCTCGGAGAGTCCTTGACCCTCGACGAGGAACGGGAAGCCCCACAGCAGGGCGAAGCAGTTGACGCCGAACTGGGAGGTGAAGTGCGCCCAGAAGCCCACCTGGGTGCCGGGGCTGCGCCACACCCCGGGCAGCGAGCGCACCAGCGCGCCGAGGTCGATCTCGCTGACCTGCCGCTCGAGGTAGGGCGAGTCGCGCACCACCAGCAGCACGCCGATCAGGATCACCAGGCCCACCGTGGCGGCGGTGGCGAAGGTGCGACTCCAGCCGTACTCGCGCAGCAGCAGGGTCAGCGGCACCGAGGCCAGCACCGAGCCGAGCTGGCCCACCATCCCGGTGACCTGAACGACCATCGGCACCTGACGCGGGGTGAACCACCAGTTCGCCAGCCGGATCACGCTGGCGAAGATCATCGCGTCGCCGGCGCCGACCACGCCGCGAGCGACCAGAGCCGGCCCGAACCCCTCGACGACGGCGAAGGCGAGCTGCCCGAGGCTCATCAGGACGCCACCCGCCACCAGGAGCACGCGCGGGCCGTAGCGGTCCAGCATCACCCCGACCGGCACCTGCATCGCCGCATAGACCAGCAGCTGCAGCACGGTGAAGGCGGCGAGCTCGGAGTTGGAGATCTCGAAGCGGTCGGTGGCGAGCAGGCCGGCGACGCCCAGCGAGGTGCGGTGGAAGACCGCCATCACGTAGACGGCCAGCGCCAGCGCCCAGACCACGAACGCCCGGGCCTGTCCCAGCGGATAGCGCAGCTCGCGCGTCTCGCCGTCCACCTGTGTTCCCTCCGTCTGCCTGCGCCATTGTCTCTCGCCGGGTGTTCGGCGATCAGTCAGGGCGCAAATGCGAACCGGCCTGCTCCCTGCTCTCGCAGTTCACAGGCCGGCTCTGTGTGGCAGATGAAGGATTCGAACCTTCGAAGGTTTCCCGACGGATTTACAGTCCGCTCCCATTGGCCGCTCGGGCAATCTGCCGCACGCCACCCCCGGCTTGGCCGGGCCGTAGCAAGCAGCAACAATAGCGCAGTGGCCGCCCGAGGCGAAAACCGAGGGCGCCGAACCGAACCGAACCGCTTGCCCGCTACTGACCGGGCGAGGAAGAAGGAGTACCCATGGCTGACTCGTCGTTCGACATCGTGAGCAAGATCGATCGCCAGGAGGTCGACAACGCACTGGGCCAGACCGCCCGCGAGATCGCCACCCGGTTCGACTTCAAGGGCACCGGCGCGAAGATCGAGTGGAACGGCGAGGCCGTGATCGAGATCGAGGCCTCCGCCGACGACCGCGCCTCGGCCGTGCTGGACGTGTTCCAGGGCAAGCTGGTCAAGCGCAACCAGAGCCTGAAGATCGTGGACGCCAGCGAGCCCCGCCAGTCCGGCCAGGTCTCCAAGATCACCGTGAGCCTCAAGGAGGGCATCACCTCCGAGGACGCCAAGAAGATCTCCAAGCTGATCCGCGACGAGGGCCCCAAGGGCGTCAAGGCCCAGATCCAGGGCGACGAGCTCCGCGTCTCCTCCAAGAAGCGCGACGACCTCCAGGCCGTCCAGCAGCTGGTGAAGTCCCAGGACTACGACTTCGCCGTCCAGTTCACGAACTACCGCTGACACTTCCTGTTATCGCCAACAAGGGGTTCGCTGGGCCGCCCAGCCCGCAACGAGTCCGTCCGCAAATCCGGCAAGGATGCGCGGATCAGTTCAGTTGGGCGGCCCTTGATCTTATGCTCGGCAGTGGGCCGTAGGTGGCTATACATCGACAGCGTGATCGTCGGGCCGCCGTTCCCTACGGCCGCTGAAACCGTCACGACGTCACAGCCGGCCGCGACCGGGCCACAGGCGAAGCGGTGCCGGAACGCCTTCTGTCGTTTCGCCGTCGCCGCCAGCGTTGGGCCCATCCATCGCTTCGGGAAGGCAAGCCTTCCGGTACCTCCCGGGCCATACGCGCCCGGCAACGACTTGGTCCGGATCGTTGCGGGATGCACATGGCGTCGGTCGCGATCCGGGAGGAACGGGCCTCCGACGCCATGCCTGCACCGCGTACAGTGGTCGAAACGCTGGCGGACGTGCCTCGTCCAAGAACTACATGCATGTATCTTCTGGTCCACATTGAACTTTTCGCTCCCACATGGTTTCCTTGGTCTTGCGTCAGTGACGCGAACGTTGCACGCGGTGCAACAAGTCCTATGGCCGCCCGTTGGGCGGCCATAGTTGTTTCTTGGAGACCGCGTGCACCTGTGCTACATCGATGAGTCAGGCGACGCGGAGGCGCTGAGGGTCTCAATCCCAAACTCGACGCCGGTCTTTGTCCTCGTGGGGCTGACGGTCGCCTCCTCGAACGTAGCCGAGCTGACCTGGGACTTCCTCCAGTTGAAGAAGGAACTCAACCCCTCACTGCATCGCGACTCGGCAATGCTCAGCGACCTCATCGAGTTCGAGATGAAGGGTTCCACCCTTCGCAAGGACTTCCACCGGCCAACCGCAGGGCGCAACCATCGGCGCCGCGCTCATCGAGTTCTCGACAAGATCTTCGCACTGCTCGAAAAACATGGGTGTCAACTTGTAGGGAAGATCGTCGTCAAGGTCCCGGACGCGCCGAAGCCAAAAACTGACCGTGCCGTCTACAGCCGGGCGATCGCCGAGATGGCTGAGACCTTCCAAGCGCAGCTCGCCGCAGCCGATACCCCCGGCATGATGATCTTGGATGCTCGCACCAAGGTGAAGAACGTGCCGAGCGTCATGGGTATCACGACGCGTAGGTACCGAACCGGGGGCAGCGCGTATCCCCACCTAGTCGAGTCGCCAGTCTTCGGGCACAGTGATACGCATGTCCCGTTGCAGATCGCTGACATCTTGGCATCTGCCGTGTTGTTCCCCATCGCATGCACCGAGTACTGCGGGGACCTCGGATGGAACGTTCATCCGCATGAGCGCTACCGCGAGATCAAGGATCGCTACGGAGTGCGGCTCCAGCAGCTCGAGTATCGATACACGTCCGCAGAGGGTGCTCGGCGGGGCGGTTTCCAGGTGATCGATCCGGTCGGCGGTCGGCCAACGCACCTGCTGTTTCGCGACTGAGGCGAAAATAACGTCGACTGCGTCAGGGACTCTTCGTTCTCCAGCGTCGCGTCTGCTGGCCGCCATTCAGTCCTATCCCGTGGTGCCGTCAGTGGCCGCCGCGTGGCCGTCAACATCGTCGCACCGAGACACCGATCGGCCCCCGAAGCAACTGCCTCGGGGGCCGATCTCGGCACATGATGCCGTCAGCAGCCGAGCGTGCGCCAGCTGCCTACAGGCCGGCGGCGACCCGACGTCCAGGAGGCGAAACCGTGGTGGCGCCGGGGACGGCGTCGAGCCAGACGCTCTGCCCCTCGCGCAGGCCGAGGGCCCGGGCTTGGGTCCGGGTCATCGTGGCGCTGACCGTCTCGCCCTCGTCGGTGAGCACCGTGGCGCGCACCTCGAACCCGACGCGCAGCAGGCGACTGACCTGCCCCTCGACCGATTCGGGGAGGGCCGGGGTGGTGCTGACCGCGATGTCGTGCGGGCGCACGAGCCGACCCGACAGCGAGGTCACCTCGCCGAGGAACGACATCACGAAGTCGTTCGCCGGCTCGTCGTAGAGCTCGTCGGGCGTGCCGATCTGCTCCACACGGCCCTGGTTGATCACCACGATCTGGTCGGCGACCTCCAACGCCTCCTCCTGGTCGTGGGTGACGAAGACCGTGGTCACGTGCACCTCGTCGTGCAGCCGGCGCAGCCAGTCGCGCAGCTCCTTGCGGACCTTGGCGTCCAGCGCACCGAACGGCTCGTCGAGCAGCAGCACCGACGGCTCGACGGCGAGCGCACGCGCCAACGCCAGCCGCTGGCGCTGGCCGCCGGAGAGCTGCGAGGGCAGGCGCTTGGCGAACTGCTCCAGGTGCACCAGCTTCAGCAGCTCGTTCACCCGCTCGGCGATCTCGGCCTTGGGCCGCTTGCGGATCTCCAGGCCGAAGGCGACGTTCTTCGCCACCGTCATGTGCTTGAAGACGGCGTAGTGCTGGAAGACGAAGCCCACGTTGCGCTTCTGCGGCGGCAGCGAGGTCGCGTCGACGCCCTCGATGCTCACCGCACCGGAGTCCGCCGAGTCGAGACCCGCGATGATCCGCAGCAGCGTGGACTTGCCGCCGCCCGAGGGCCCGAGCAGCGCCGTCAGCTGGCCCGTGGGCAGCGAGACGTTGATGTCCTCCAAGGCGACGAAGTCGCCGAACTTCTTGTTGATCCCTGTCACTTCGATGCTCATGTGCGGTCCTCCGGACGGCGGATGAAGGTCACCACCACCAGCGCGAGGACGGCGGCGAGCACCAGCACGAAGGCTGCTGCGTACGCGGTCGACTCGTCATAGCCGGTATAGCGGTTCTGGATGAGGAGGGTGGCGGTCTCGCCACGGAACTCGGCGCCGGGGCTGACGATCTTCACCGCGCCGAACTCGCCGAGCGACCGGGCCAGGCTGAGCACGACGCCGTAGGCGATCGCCCACTTGATGCTCGGCAGCGTGATCCGGCGGAAGGTCTGCCAGGCGTTGGCGCCCAGGCTGCTCGCGGCAACCTCGGCGTCGGTGCCGATCTCCTCCAGCACCGGGATGATCTCGCGGATCACCAGCGGCAGGCTGACGAAGGCGGTGGCCATGATCATCCCCGGCGTGGAGCCGATGATGAAGATGCCGACCGACTCCAGGGACTCGCCGAACCAGCCGGAGCCGCTCGAGTAGGCGAGCACCAGCGCCAGGCCGACGACGACCGGGGAGACGGACATCGGCAGGTCCACCAGCACCGACAGGATCCGGCGTCCCGGGAACTCGTACCGCACCAGGAGCAGCGAGATCCCGACGCCGAAGACCAGGTTGATCAGCACCGCCCAGAAGGCGCAGGTCAGGGTGAGGCCGAAGGCGTAGGTGACGGCCGGGTCCTGGAGGCGCTCCCAGAACGCGGCGAACCCACCCTCGGCGTTGGCCTCCACCGGGGCGAAGGTCAGCTTGACCACCTCGCTGAGCGGCCACACCACCAGGACGAAGAGATAGGTGATCACGAAGATCCGGAGCAGGTACGTGACCGGCCCCTTCTGGCGACGGATCTGCTTGACGTCAGGCACGGCGCGCCACCCTTCTCGAGAAGACGTCCAGCGCGACGATCACCACGACCGCGACCAACAGCAGCAGGACGGCGACCGCGGCGGCCCCGGCCTGGTTGTCGCTCTCCAGGAACTTGAGGATCTTCAGCGAGGCGACCTCGGTCTGGTTGGGCGTGTTGCCGGAGATCAGCACCAGCGAGCCGAACTCGGAGATCGCTCGCGCGAAGCCGAGCGAGGAGCCGGCGGTGATCGCAGGCACCAGGCTGGGCAGGATGATCCGCCGGAAGGTGGTGAACCGCGAGGCGCCGAGGGAAGCCGCCGCCTCCTCGGCCTCGGCCTCCATCTCCAGGAGCACCGGCTGCACGGTGCGGACCACGAACGGGAGGGTCACGAACAGCAGCGCGAGGAAGATGCCCTCGCGGGTGTTCACGATGTTGATCCCGACAGGGCTGTCGGGACCGTAGAGGCTCAGCAGGACCAGACCGGCGACGATCGTGGGCAACGCGAACGGGATGTCGATGACGATGTCCAGGAGTCGCTTGCCGACGAAGTCGTCTCGCACCAGCACCCAGGCGACCAGGGTGCCGACGAAGGCGTTGACGACGGTGACGCCGAAGGCCTGGAAGACCGTCAGCTTCAGCGCGTTGAAGGTCTGCTGCTCGGTGAGCGTGTCGAAGAACGCGCCCCAGCCACCTGCCGCTGCCGCGCCAACGACGGCTGCCAGCGGGATCAGGACCAGGACGCTGAACCAGAGCACGCCCAGCCCCAGGCCGAGGCCCGAGGCTGCCGAGAGCCGGAACAAGCCACCGGAGGACCGGCGCTTGCGCGTCGGTCCTCCAGGGGGTGTGACAACCTCAGTCGTCACTTTGCAGTTGCCTCGGCATACAGCTTGTCGAAGCGCAGCTTGACGCCGTCCTTGCCGAACCACTCGTCGGCGACGGCCTTCCAGCCGCCGAGGTCGGTGATGGTGTCGAGCGAGGCCGGAACCGGGAACGGGTTGCTCGGGTCGTTGGCGCCGTCGACCTGGATGCCGGAGATGTCGAGGTCACCGACGGGCCGGAAGCCCTTCTTCACGAACTCCGTCTGACCGGCGTCGCTGAGCACGAAGTCGAGCCAGTCGGTCGCAACCGGGTCGGCGTCCTTGAGCACGGCACCCGGGTTCTCGATCAGGAAGGAGTGGTCGGGGACGATGTAGTCGAGCTCCTCGCCGTTCTGCTTGGCCAGGATCGCCTCGTTCTCGTAGGTGATCAGCACGTTGCCGACGCCCTTCTTGAACGCCTCGGTGGCCTCACGACCGCTGGCGGCCCAGGAGGTGACGTTGCCGAAGACCTTCTTCAGGTACTCATCGGCCTCAGCCTCGGAGAGTCCCTGCTGCTTGGCGTAGGTGTAGAGCGCCAGGATGTTCCAACGCGCCGCGCCCGAGGAGGCGGGGTCGGCGGTGATCACCTTGACGTCCTTGCGGGTCAGGTCCTCCCAGCCCTTGATGCCGAGGGGGTTGCCCTTCTCGACGGCGATGACCGCGATCGACGCGGAGACGATGCCCTTGTTGGCGCCGGCGTTCCAGTCCTCGGCGACGAGGCCGGCGTCGACCAGGCGGGTGACGTCGGACTCCAGGGAGAAGTGGACGTAGTCGACGTCCTTGCCCTTGGTGTCCGCGACCTTGCGGCTCTGCTCACCGGAGGCGCCGTACGAGCCGGACACCTTGACGCCGTCGCCCTCGTCGGTCTCCCGGAAGGCGTCTTCGATCGCCTCGTTGGCGGCCTGCGGAACCGCGAAGCCCACCAGGTTGATCGTCTTGTCATCATCGCTGCCGCCTGCACTGCTGCAACCGGCCAAGGTCAGCGCACCAAGAAGCGATGCCACCACAGCTGCCTTGAACTTGTTCCTCATGACCACTCTTTCCCACCCTCCCCCGAGGGCGTTTCTCGTTAATGTCGAGGAGATTAGCCGACTTTAGCGAAAAAGACTGCATTTATCGAGATGTGGCCCCGATCACAGCCGCGAACTGTCCGCATGGCGCACCCCGGCGTGCGGCCCGACCAGGGCGGGTCCAGAATGGGAGAGAAGAAATCCGTATATTTGAGGACTGCAGCTCGGCTCCCGCGGGAGAAGGCGCGACCTCGGGCCGGTTCGACGAAAAAGTGGAACAGGTTCCACTTTTGACATACCCTCAGTACGTTTGACATCCATCTGCGCAGGAAGAAGGTTGTGGCGGTGACCAAGCAGGTCAAGCAGCTCGACCGAGTGATCATCCGTTTCGCTGGCGACTCCGGTGACGGCATGCAGCTCACCGGTGATCGGTTCACCCAGGAGTCAGCGGCGTTCGGCAACGACCTCGTCACGCTGCCGAACTTCCCCGCCGAGATCCGCGCCCCCCAGGGCACCATCCCCGGCGTCTCGTCGTTCCAGGTCCACTTCGCCGACCACGACATCCTCACCGCCGGCGATGCCCCCGACGTGCTGGTCGCGATGAACCCCGCCGCGTTGAAGGCCAACCTCGGCGACCTGCCCAAGGGCGCCACGATCATCGTCGACACCCACGACTTCTCCAAGCGCAACCTCGACAAGGCCGGCTACGACGTCAACCCCCTCGACCTGCTGGGCGACGCCAACGACATGCTCGGCGACTACAACGTCCAACCGGTCGACCTGACCGGCATGACGGTCGCATCGGTGGCAGAGTTCGGGCTCTCCCGCAAGGACGCCGCCCGCGCCAAGAACATGTTCGCCCTCGGGCTGCTGTCGTGGATGTACGGACGCCCCACCGAGACCACCATCGACTTCTTGTCCAAGAAGTTCGCCAAGGCACCCGCCATCCGCGACGCCAACATCACCGCCTTCAAGACCGGCTGGAACTACGGCGAGACCACCGAGACCTTCGCCGTCCAATACGAGGTCAAGCCCGCCGTCATGCCGGCCGGCACCTACCGCAACATCACCGGCAACCTCGCCCTGTCCTACGGCCTGGTCGCCGCCGGCGTCCGCTCCGGCCTCCCGGTGTTCCTCGGCTCCTACCCGATCACCCCGGCCACCGACATCCTCCACGAGCTGTCCAAGCACAAGTCCTTCGGCGTCACCACCTTCCAAGCCGAAGACGAGATCGCCGGCGTCGGCTCCGCCATCGGCGCCTCCTTCGCCGGCCAGCTCGGCGTCACCACCACCTCCGGCCCCGGCGTCGCACTCAAGGGCGAAGCCATCGGCCTCGCGGTGATGACCGAGCTGCCGCTGCTGGTGGTCAACGTGCAACGCGGCGGCCCCTCCACCGGACTGCCCACCAAGACCGAACAATCCGACCTGCTCCAGGCCATGTACGGACGCAACGGCGAATCCCCGGTCCCGATCGTCGCACCCGCCACCCCCGGCGACTGCTTCAACGCCGCCGTCGAGGCCGCCCGGATCGCGATCACCTACCGCACCCCCGTCATGCTGCTCTCCGACGGCTACCTCGCCAACGGCTCCGAGCCCTGGTCGATCCCCGCCATCGACGACCTCCCGCTCATCGACCCCAACTTCACCACCCTCGACACCCTCGCAGCTGAGGGGAAGAGCGGCGCCGAGTTCGAGCCCTACGCCCGCGACCCCGAGACGCTGGCCCGGCCCTGGGCGATCCCCGGCACCAAGGGTCTCGAGCACCGCATCGGTGGCCTGGAGAAGGGCGCCGGTCACGGGAACATCTCCTACGACCCCGCCAACCACGATCACATGGTCCGCACCCGCCAGGCCAAGATCGACGCCATCGCCGACTCCCTGCCCCCGCTCGAGGTCGACGACCCCACCGGCGACGCCAAGGTGCTCGTCATCGGGTGGGGCTCCACCTACGGCCCGATCGGTGCCGGTGTGCGCCGGGTCCGCAAGGCCGGCTACAAGGTCGCCCAGACCCACCTGCGGCACCTCAACCCGTTCCCCAAGGACCTCGGCGACATCCTCAAGCGCTACGACAAGGTCCTCGTCCCCGAGATGAACCTCGGCCAACTCTCGATGCTGCTGCGCGCCAAATACCTCGTCGACGCCCAGGGCTACAACCAAGTCCGCGGCCTGCCCCTCAAAGCAGCCGACCTCGCCCACGCCATCGGCGACCTCGTCGCCGAAGCCGAGGGCATCAGCGTGGACCTCACCCAGAACAGCCAGGAGGCGATCTCGTGAGCACCGATCTCGGTCTCCCCACCCTGCGCGGCACCGACGGCGTGCCGACCCTCGCCGAAGGCGAGAAGCTCACCGGCAAGGACTTCACCTCCGACCAGGAGGTCCGCTGGTGCCCCGGCTGCGGCGACTACGCCGTCCTCAAGGCCGTCCAGGGGTTCCTGCCCGAGCTCAACATCCGCCGCGAGAACGTCGTCTTCATCTCCGGCATCGGCTGCTCCTCGAGGTTCCCCTACTACCTCGACACCTACGGCATGCACTCCATCCACGGCCGCGCACCGTCCATCGCGACCGGCCTGGCCACCGCTAGAGAAGACCTCCACGTCTTCGTCGTCACCGGCGACGGCGACGCGCTGTCCATCGGCGGCAACCACCTCATCCACGCCCTGCGCCGCAACGTCAACATGACGATCCTGCTGTTCAACAACCGCATCTACGGCCTCACCAAGGGCCAGTACTCCCCCACCAGCGAGACCGGCAAGGTCACCAAGACCTCCCCCATGGGATCCCTGGACCACCCGTTCAACCCGGTCTCCCTGGCCCTGGGCGCCGAGGCCACCTTCGTCGCCCGCACCATCGACAGCGACCGCAAGCACCTCACCTCCGTGCTCACCGCAGCCGCCGCCCACCGCGGCACCTCCCTGGTCGAGATCTACCAGAACTGCCCGATCTTCAACGACGGCGCCTTCGACGCCATCAAGTCCCCGGACACCAAGGCCGACGCGATCATCCCGCTCGTGCACGGCGAGCCGATCACCTTCGGCCCCCGCGACGCCGACACCGGCCTCGGGGACAAGGCCCTGATCCGCACCACCACCGGAGCCATCGAGGTCGTCCCCGTCGCCGACGTCGCCACCGAGGCGATCCTCACCCACGACGCACACAACCCCGACCCCTCCACCGCGTTCGCGATCAGCCGCCTCACCGACGCCGGCTACCTCCACCAGAGCCCCATCGGCATCTTCCGCCAGGTCGAACGCCCCACCTACGACGACGAGGCCCGCGCCCAGGTCCGCACCGCCCAAGGCGACAACCCCACCGACGCCAAGGCCCGCCTCCAAGCCCTCATCAACGGCAACGACACCTGGACCGTCTAACCCCAATGTGACCTCAGCGCTCACAAAACCACCGAAACAGCGCGCTGAGGTCACATCGAGCGGCAAAGCAGAAGCGCCCGACCGGAGATCCGGTCGGGCGCTTCGCTCATTCGCGTCAGTAGATGCGCGAGGTGATCGTGTGGTAGTTGTTCGTCACGAAGCGCTTGTCGGCCTTGATGACGAGGCGGTACTTGTTGCCCTTGCCGCGCTTTCCGGGCAGGCGGACCGAGTACTTGCCGGCCTTGTCGGTCTTGACCCGCTTGAAGGTCTTCCAGCCGCCCTTCTTGATCTGGACGAGGATCTTCTTCTTGCCGAAGCTCGGCGTGACCTTGCCCTTGGCGGTCATGGTGCGGCTGTTGGTCTTGACCGTCACCTTGCGGAAGACGGACTGCTTGGTCGAGATCGACGACGGCTGGTAGTCGTACTGGGAGTCGCTGCCACCGCTGAACGAGAGCACGTAGGTGGCGTTGCCCGCGGCCTTGAGGTCGAACCAGAAGTAGCCCGGCGAGGTGTCGGTGCCGACGACCTTGTAGGACGACTCGCCGGCAAGCTTGCGCGACAGGGTCAGCGTGCCGGTCGGGTAGCCGAACTCGGACTGCACGTTGCCGCTGATGTAGAAGGAGTCGCCGTACTCGGTCTTGCTCTTGGAGATCTGGCCGGCGATGGCGGTGGCCGACGGAGTGGCAGCCTGGGCCGGTGCAGCGGCCAGGGCGATCGGCGTGAGGCCGAGCAGACCGGCGGCAACCGCGCCGGTGACGAAACGCTTGATACTCATAGTGATTCCTCGGGGTAGTCAGCAGCCCCCCACGGGCTGACGATGGGTGTGAAGTCCGCACTCCTTGTACCGCGCGGCCCCACCGGCTAAACCTTGCCGTGTACACAAACTTCGATGCAAAAACCGGTGGCGGCCGGGGCGTACGCTGCTGAGCGTGGCTGATGAGAAGCGCGGACTGCTCCTGGGCGTGGCCGCCTACGTGATGTGGGGCCTCTTCCCCCTCTACTGGCCGCTGCTGGAGCCGGCCGGTGCGATCGAGATCCTGGCCCACCGGGTGCTGTGGTCGATGCTGGCGATGGGTGCCGTCGTCCTGCTGAT
Organism: Nocardioides dubius; assembly: GCF_039528155.1. Lineage (NCBI taxonomy): Bacteria > Bacillati > Actinomycetota > Actinomycetes > Propionibacteriales > Nocardioidaceae > Nocardioides > Nocardioides dubius. Next base: position 94,576 of record NZ_BAAALG010000006.1, read on the forward strand.
GCGCAAGTGGCCGGCCGTCGTCCGGCTCTGGCGGGTCGCGCGCACCCGCTACCTGCTGCTGGTCGCCGCCGTGGTGATCGCGGTCAACTGGAGCACCTTCATCTGGGCGGTCAATCACGGTCATGTCGTGGAGACCTCACTCGGGTACTTCATCAACCCGCTGGTCACCGTGCTGATGGGCGTGCTGGTCCTCGGGGAGGGGATGCGCTCCCTGCAGTGGTGGGCGCTCGGCGTGGCCGCAGCGGCCGTGATCGTGCTGACCATCGACTACGGCCGTCCACCGTGGGTCGCGATCGTGCTCGCGCTCAGCTTCGGCACCTACGGCCTGGCCAAGAAGCAGGCCAACGCCGGCGCGGTCGAGACGCTCACCTTCGAGACCCTGGCCCTCGCCCCGATCGCCCTCGGCTACGTCGCCTGGCTGAGCGCACAGGGCGAGAACCACTTCGGCACCGAGGGAACGTTGCACGCGCTGCTGCTGGTCGGCACCGGCATTGTGACCGCCGTGCCGCTGCTCTGCTTCGGCGGCGCCGCCACCCGCCTGCCACTGGTCACCCTCGGCCTGCTGCAGTACCTCGCGCCGATCCTGCAGTTCGCGATCGGGGTCTGGATCTTCGACGAGAGCATGCCGACCGCCCGCTGGATCGGCTTCGCCCTGGTCTGGGCGGCGCTGATCGTCTTCACCGCCGAGGCGATCGCCCACAAGCGCCGTCAGCTTCGGTTGACCGCCGAGGCCTGCGCGATCTGAGCGCTCAGCCCTCGCCGTCGCCCAGCGCCAACGCCCACGAGCGCAGGATGCGGGCGAGGTGCTCGCGGTCGGCGGGCTCCAGCATCCCCACCAGGCGATGCTCATTGGCCACATGGCGCTCGACGAGGCGGTCCATGAGCTCCCTGCCCTCGGGCGTCAGCCCGATCACCTGAACACGGCCATCCGACTCGGAGGCGCGACGCGTCACCAGCCCGGCCCGCTCCAGGCGCGCAATCCGCTTGGTCGCCGCGCCCGAGGTGATCATGCTGGTCGCGGCGATCCGGCTCGGCGTCGCCTCGTACGGCTCGCCGGCGCGCCGCAGCGTGGCCAGGACGTCGAAGTCGCCCTGGCCGAGGCCCTCCTCGGCGAAGATCGGCAGCAGCTCGCGCTCCAACTGGGCACCCACACGGTGCAGGCGACCGATCGCGCCCAGGGGCGAGACGTCGAGGTCGGGGCGCTCGCGCTGCCACTGCTCGATGATGCGATCCACGCGGTCCTGGTCCACAGATCAGGAATATACCTTCCCAGGAAGGCATTATTGCTTCCATGGAAGGAATCTCGACGCGCAACGTGCTCATCACGATGATCGCTCCGGCGGCCTGGGGCACGACCTATCTGGTCACTGAGCAGTGGCTGCCCCCGGACCGCCCGCTCTTCGCCGCCGCCGTTCGCGCTCTGCCCGCCGGCCTGGTGCTGCTCGCCTGGCGTCGCCAGCTGCCGCCGCCGGGATGGCGGCTCAAGGCGATCACTCTCGGCCTGCTCAACTTCGGCCTCTTCTTCCCGCTCATCTTCCTCTCGGCCTACCACCTGCCCGGCGGTCTGGCCGCCACCATCCAGGCCCTGCTGCCACTGGTGGTGATGGCGCTGGCATGGCCGCTGATCGCCGAGCGTCCCACCGCCGTCCGGGTCGGCGCGGCCCTCGTCGGGCTGGCCGGCGTCACCCTGCTGGTGCTGCGCAATCCCGATGGCACCGACCCCGTCGGACTCTTCGCGGCGTTCGCCTCGGTCACCGTGGCGGCCCTCGGCTTCACCCTGGTCAAGAAGTGGACGCCGCCGGTCGACATGATCACCCTGACCTCCTGGCAGCTGGTGGTCGGCGGCCTCGTGCTGACCCCGGTGGCGCTGATCGTCGAAGGGGCCCCGCCCGCGCTGGACGCTCCGGCCGTCGGGGGCCTGGCCTGGATCGCGATCGTCGGCACCGGCGTCGCCTACGTGTGCTGGTTCCGTGGTCTCCAGCTGATGCCGGCCGGCGCGGTCGCCCTGATCGGGTTGGTGAACCCGGTGGTCGGCACCGCACTCGGGGTCGCCTTCGCCGCCGAGCCGTTCGGCGCGGTCCAGGCGCTCGGCATGGCACTGGTCCTGGGCGGCGTTCTCGCCGGTCAGCGACCGTCCGCCGCGGCCGGACCGGACACCGACACCCGGCGTCCGGCTACGGCTCGAACGGGATCCGCGACATAGTCGCCCGCTCAGGGGAGATCGGCCGCTGCGAGATCCGTCAGCCGATCTCCCAGCGCGCCACCCAGTAGCGGACGCCGAACGGGTCGCCCGCGTAGTCCAGCTCGGCGCTGCGCACCTGCGGGTCGAGCTCGCCGAGACGCCGCAGCGCGGGTGCCCCGGCGATCAACAGCTCCTCGGCCAGGGTGAGGTCCAGTAGGGCGAGGTCGGTCGGATCGCCTGCCTTCAGGGACCGCTCGATCGCCTCGTCGACGGCGAAGCTGCGCTCGTCGAGGTGGCCGGGCGCCTTCTCGCCGCGCCGGGCGGAGCCGTCTGCCACGAGCAGCGTCGGCCTCGCGTCCAGCACGAATGCCTCAGGCGTGACGACCTCGACCGTTCCCGCGAAGCCGGCCAACAGCTCACGGGCCACCCGCTCCTGGTAGCCGACCTCGATGCCGTGCGCACGCTCAGCCTGATCGGCGGGCCGGGCGACCACGCGCACCGCGTCGGCGTCGGCGCACAGCCAGCCGACCGCTGCCAGGCACGCCTCGCGGACCTCGGCGATCGGGTCTACGCGACCCGCGTACTGCGCCAGCAGCGCCGGTGCCCCGGCCACGACGGCGACCTTCATGAGAGTCCTCGAATCGCTCGCTTCGGCGCCAGCCGGCCGGCGATCACGTTCGCCATGTCGACCACCTGGCGGGTCTCGACCACCTCGTGCACCCGGTAGATCCGAGCCCCGTGCCAGGCGCTGATCGCGCTCGCCGCCAGGGTGCCGAGCAGCCGCTCGCCGACCGGGAGGTCGAGCGCCTCACCCACGAAGTCCTTGTTGGAAAGGGAGACCAGCACCGGCCAGCCGGTCGCCACCATCTCGTCCAGGCGCTGGGTCAGTTCCAGGGAGTGGAAGGAGTTCTTCCCGAAGTCATGCGCGGGATCGATGATGATCGAGCGCCGGTCCACGCCAGCGGCCAGTGCCCGCTCGGCGTACGCAACGGTGTCGGTGATCGCCGAGGCGACGACGTCGGCGTACTCGATCCGGTGCGGACGGGTCCGCACCCTCACCCCGCCGGTGTGCGTGCAGACGATCGCGGCGCCGTACTCGGCGGCCACGTCGACCAGCTCTGGGTCCGCGCCGCCCCAGGCGTCGTTGAGCAGGTCCGCGCCCTCGGCGCAGACCACCCGGCCCACCTCGGCGCGCCAGGTGTCGACCGAGATCACCAGGTCCGGGAACGCGGCGCGCACCCGGCCCACGAACGAGCCCACCCGGCGGATCTCCTCGGCGGCGTCGATCTCGACGCCCGGTGCCGCCTTGATCCCGCCGATGTCGACGATCTCGGCACCCTGCTCGACGACCTGCGTCACCCGGTCGAAGGCCTTGTCCTCGGCCCAGGTGGCGCCCTTGTCGTAGAAGGAGTCCGGCGTGCGGTTGACGATCGCCATCATCAACGTCTGCTGGTCGTCGAACTCGTGGCGACCCAGCTTCAGGGTCATCGGGCTCCTTCCAGATAGTCCCGCGCCGGGGGCCGCTCGTTGGTCGGCACTAACCGGTCCACCGGCACCGAGCCGGAGGCGTCCGAGCGGAACTGACGCAGGGAGAGTCCATCATCCGCACGGAGGGGTCCGCCCGCCCGGGTATGCGCCGCGGCAAGGATCTGGGCGGCCATCCCGCCCAGGTCGCGCAGGGCCTGGTGCCGGTGCGCTCGCCGGCCGAGGTCGACCTGGGCGATCGCGTCGGCGCCGCGCAGCCGCAGGGTGTCGACCAACGCCGCCAGCTCGACCGCGTAGCCGGTCGGCACCGAGAGCGAGGCGAAGAGCTCGCGGCGGATCGCCCACTCGCCGGCCAGCGGCTGCACCAGCCCTGCCAGCTCCGGAAAGTGCAGCGCGATCAACGGCCGGGCGACCAGCTCGGTGACCCGACCGCCCTCGTAGGCGCCGCCGTCGGGCAGCGCCTTGGCGGTGAGCAGCGGGCGCTCGTAGAAGCCCTTCACCAGCTCGACGCCCGGGTCGGTCAGCAACGGCCCGAGCAGGCCCGGGACGAAGTGGGTGTCCCAGTCGAGCAGGTCGGCGTCCATGAAGACGACGATGTCGCCGGTGGTCACGAAGAGCGACTTCCACATCGCCTCGCCCTTGCCGGGGAAGGAGCCCAGGTCCGGCCTGATCTCGGCGGCCCGATGCACCCGGGCGCCGGCGTCGCTGGCCACCGAGAAGGTGTCGTCGGTGGAGTCCGAGTCGATCACCACGACCTCGTCGAGGAGCTGCACGGTGTCGACCAGCGCATCCCGCACCCGCGAGACGACGTCGCCGACGGTGGCTGCCTCGTTGCGCGCCGGCACCACGAGACTGACCTTCGTGTCACCCTTCGCAGCCAGCAGCTGCGGGAGCGTCCACTCCTGCCACCGCCGGGTGCGCTGATCGAACCACTGTGCCAAGGCTGCTGTGGTCACCGCTTCAACGCCGCAGAGAGCTGCTCGGCCATCACGCCGACCGCGTCGCGCGCCGCACACGGTGCGCCCAGCCAGTTCAGGAAACCGTGGATCAGACCGGTCTCACGGCGCAGCTCGACGTCGACGCCGGCCTCGACCAGCCGGCGTGCGTACGCCTCGCCCTCATCCCGCAGCGGGTCGAACCCGGCAGTGACGACCAGAGCGGGGGCGACGCCGTCCGGGATCTCGGCGCCGAGCAGGTGCACCCGCGGGTCCGGGCGCAGCGCGTGATCTGGGACGTAGGCGTCGATCGCCAGGTCCATGAACTCGTGGGTGAGGAAGAAGCCCCGACCGAAGAGCTGGCGGCTGGCGCTCTCGCCGAACGAGTCGGTGACCGGGTAGATCAGCAGCTGGAACGCGAGCGGCAGCCCCTCGCGAGCAGCGGCGAGGGCGAGTGCTGCGGACAGGTTGCCACCGGCGGAGTCACCCCCGACCGCCATCCGGTCGGCGTCCACGCGCCACTGCTCGGGGTCGCCGAGCACGGCTCGGTAGACCGCCAGCGAGTCCTCGAAGGCAGCCGGGAACGGCGCCTCCGGAGCGAGTCGGTAGTCGACCGAGATCACCTGGACGCCGGCCCGGTCGGCCAGGAACCGGCAGACGCTGTCGTGGGTGGAGTGCCGGTCGCCGTAGATGAAGCCGCCGCCGTGGATGAAGACCAGGGTCGGCCGGGCCGCGGCGTCCAGCAGCTCACGCGGCACGTAGACCCGGACCGGCACGCCGCCCGCCTCGGTGTCGCTGATCGCGCCCATCGCGAACGCCTCGCCCAGCAGCTCGCTCTGCTCGGCGAGGACCACCCGCCCCTGCGGGATCGGGAAGGTCTCCGCGCCGGGCTTGCGGCTGAGCCGCTGCACCCGCAGCAGCAGCTGGGTGCTCACGTCCAGGGTCTGCCCGTCGATGACCACCGGTGCACCGGCCAGCAGCCGCTTGGCGCGCTCCGGCAGAGCGAACAGCGCCCGGACGGCGCCACGCTCCGCGGCCTGTTGGACCCGGTGGGCTCGAGCGGCAACTGCTCCGGCTGTCGACATGAGGCGACCCTACTCCGGCCCGCCCACCACCGCTGGACGTCACCTGCTGTTCACCACCAGGTGCCACACTGACCGCCATGAGCGCCGAGGGCCTGCCCACTCACGCCGTCGATCCCTTCTCCGAGGGGCCGAGCGACGACGTGCTGTCCGTGCACACCGACACCTTCGACGTCGACCCGCCGTACCTGGCCGCCGCCGCCGACGTGGCCGACCTCGAGGCGTTCGCCGACCGGTTCGCCGACCGCGAGCTCTCCTGGCTGCGCTTCAACCAGCGCGTGCTGGAGCTCGCGGAGGACACCGCCCTCCCGCTCCTGGAGCGGACCCGGTTCCTGGCCATCTTCGCCAGCAACCTGGACGAGTTCTTCATGGTCCGCGTCGCCGGCCTCAAGCGCCGGATCGCGGCCGGGGTCGCGGTCCGCACGGCGTCGGGGCAACGGCCTCGTGAGGTCCTCGACACCATCTGGCAGACCACCTCGGAGCTGATGAGCCGGCATGCCGCCGTCTTCAGCGACGACGTCGTTCCCTCGCTGCGCCAGGAGGGGATCGAGCTGCTGCGCTGGGACGAGCTCGACCGCGAGGAGCAGAAGTACTGCAAGCGGCTGTTCAAGGAACGGGTCTTCCCGGTGCTCACCCCGCTTGCGGTCGACCCGGCGCACCCGTTCCCCTACATCTCCGGGCTGTCGCTGAACATCGCGGTTCTGGTCCGCAACCCGCGCACCGGCAAGGAGCACTTCGCCCGGGTCAAGGTGCCCTCGAACTTCAACCGCTTCGTCGCCCTGGGCAACCAGCGCTTCGTGCCGCTGGAGGACGTGATCGGCGAGCACCTCAAGCGGCTCTTCCCCGGCATGGAGGTGCTCAAGACGCACACCTTCCGGGTCACCCGCAACGAGGACCTGGAGGTCGAGGAGGACGACGCGGAGAACCTCCTCGCCGCCTTGGAGAAGGGGCTGCTGCGCCGCAAGTTCGGGCCGCCGGTGCGGCTCGAGGTCGAGGAGTCGATCGATCCCGAGGTGCTGGAGCTGCTGGTCAACGAGCTCGGGGTCACCGAGGGCGAGGTGGTGCGCCTGCCCGGTCCGCTCGACCTGCGCGGGCTGCACGACATCGCCGATCTGGACCGTGACGACCTCAAGTACGACGCGTTCGTGCCGACCACCCATCCGCTGCTCGCTCCGGTGGAGTCGGCGAGCCCGGTCGACGTCTTCAAGTCGGTGCGCCGCAACGACGTGCTGCTGCACCACCCCTACGACTCGTTCGCGACGTCGGTGCAGCGCTTCATCGAGCAGGCCGCGGCGGACCCGCACGTGCTGGCGATCAAGCAGACGCTCTACCGCACCTCCGGCGACTCGCCGATCATCGACGCCCTGATCGACGCCGCCGAGGCCGGCAAGCAGGTGCTGGTGATCGTGGAGATCAAGGCCCGCTTCGACGAGACCAACAACATCCGCTGGGCGCGCAAGCTGGAGCACGCCGGCTGCCACGTGGTCTACGGGCAGGTCGGGCTGAAGACGCACTGCAAGCTGGCGATGGTGGTGCGCGACGAGCCCGAGGGCATCCGCCGCTACACCCACATCGGCACCGGCAACTACAACCCCAAGACGGCACGCAGCTACGAGGACCTCGGCCTGCTGACCAGCGACCAGGTGATCGGCGAGGACGTCGCGCACCTGTTCAACAATCTCTCCGGCTACTCGCGCAACGCCTCCTACGACCAACTGCTGGTGGCACCCGACTCGGTCCGCGACGGCCTGATCGCCCAGATCCACGCCGAGATCGCCCACCACCGCGAGGGCCGGCCTGCGGCGGTCTGGATCAAGGCGAACTCCGTGGTCGACGAGGCCGTGATCGACGCGCTCTACCTGGCCTCGCGGGCGGGGGTGTCGGTACGACTCCTGGTCCGCGGGATCTGCTCGCTGCGACCGGGCGTGCCGGGCCTGTCGGAGACGATCACCGTGCGCTCGGTGCTCGGCCGCTTCCTCGAGCACAGCCGGATCTTCTGGTTCGCCGGCGGTGGCGAGCCGGTGGCCTGGATCGGCTCGGCCGACATGATGCACCGCAACCTGGACCGCCGGGTCGAGGTGCTGGTGCGGCTGCCGCGCCCCGAGCTGGTCAGCGACCTCGAGGAGCTCTTCGACCGCGCCTTCGACCCCGAGACCGATGCCTGGGAGCTCGACGCCGACGGCACCTGGACCCGCACCCCGGGCACCCAGCACCTGCAGTCCCTGCTGATCGCCAGCCACCGCCGCCGCTAGCCCGGAGGTTTCAGCAGGTGGCGAGCAGGACCGGTCCAGCGGCGAGGGCGGAGAGCGGGAAGGCGTCCGGCTGCAGCTCTCCTCGGATCGCCAGCACGCTGCCGTCGACCTCGGCGGAGTCGAAGGCGAAGACCTCCGGATAGGCGAGCAACTGGCCCGGGTCCTCCGCCTTGGCCAGCGCCGAGCGGGGGCCCTTGTCGTCGGCCGCCTGCTCGTCGTCCTCGAAGCCGAAGCCGACGGTGAGATCGCCGCCCGGCCCGATCGCCACCAGATAGCCGGTCAGCGGCGAGACGCCGCCCACCTCCTCGACCAGCCGACGGGTCTCCGCCCGCGCACTGGCATCGGCCTTCGCCATGCTCAGCTCACCGCAGGCCTGCTCACCGAGCAGCACGGTCGCCGTCAACGGCTCACCGGCAGCCGCCATCAGGTCGTCCTGGTCGAGCCCGTCCTCGTCGCCTTGCGCCACCTCGACCGCGGTGGCCAGGAAATCCGGGGAGTCCGAGCCCAGCAACAGGCCCTCGTCGTCGAGGAAGGCCAGGTGGGAGAGCTCGTAGGTGGCCAGCCCACTGACCTCCGCGATCGCGTCCGGGCCGCCCTGCCAGACCCCACCGGAGGTGGCGTCGTCGTCCGGCTCGGAGAAGCCGAGCTCGGTGATCGCGGTACGAACTGCGGCCAGGCTCTCGTCGGTGCGCAGGATCACCACCTGACCGGCCTTCGACTGCCCCAGCACCTCCCACTGCGCCGCGAGCGGATTGAGGCCCAGGCCCTGCTCCAACATCGCCGACGACGGCGCCAGCGCGGAGTTGGTCAGCTCGGCGTCCAGGGCCTCGGCCACCAGCGCCTCCCCTGCCTCGCCGCTGACATCGTCGACGCCCTGCTCCGCACGGATCGCCGCCCAGTCGGTGAAGCTCACCCGCTGCATGTCGGCCGGCAGCAGCCGGGCGGCCTCCTGCAACGTGGTCGGGCGCGGCCACATCCACCAGGCCACGCCGGCGGCGGCTGCGAGCAGTGCCACGACCACCACGACGAGGGTCCACCGCCGCGCGCGCGTCTGGAGAAACTTCACGGGCCATGCTCCTGGAGGTCGATGGGTGATGTGAGACTAGCCGTATGCCGCAGGCCGAGATCATTGCCGCAGGCGCAGTCGTCGTCCGGAAGCCGGGCGAGGTACTGCTGGTGCACCGTCCGCGCTACGACGACTGGTCCTTTCCCAAGGGGAAACTGGATCGCGGCGAACACGTCACGGCCTGCGCGGTGCGCGAGGTGGGCGAGGAGACCGGGCTCGACATCCGGCTCGGCCGCCCCTTGGGGCGCCAGCACTACTTCGTCAACGGTCGCGACAAGCTGGTGCACTACTGGGTCGGGCGAGCGGTCGGCAGCACCGACGTCTCCGGCTACCAGGCCAACGCCGAGATCGACGCGGTCCGCTGGGTCGGCTTCGCCGAGGCCGCCGACCTGCTCACCCACTCCCGTGACCGGGAGACGCTCGAGGAGGCGGTTGGGCGCGCGGCGAAGACCCACACCCTGGTCGTGCTCCGCCACGCCCGCGCGCGCTCGCGATCGCGGTGGCGCAGCGACGATCGCTTCCGGCCCCTGCTGGTGGCCGGCGACGCCCAGGCCAAGCGGGCGGTGCCGCTGCTCGCCTCCTACGACGTCAGGCGGCTCGTCTCCTCGCCGAGCACGCGCTGTGTCACCACCCTGGTTCCCTACGCCGACGCCACCGACCGCACCATCCACACGGTGCCCGCGCTCAGCGAGGAGGAGGCCACTGCTGCCTCGGTCGGCGACGTGGTGGCGCGACTCCTGGAGGACGGCCGCCGCACGGTGCTGTGCAGCCACCGGCCCGTGCTCCCCGACGTGTTCAAGGCACTCGACGTGCCCGACCCGGGCCTGGAGCCCGGCGAGATGCTCGTCGTCCACCACCGCGAGGGCAAGGTCGTGGCCACCGAGATCTGGTGGGTGCGTTAACAGCCGGGGTCAACCCCGTCACGCCGTCGTTCACGTGATGGCCGTCGCATCTCCGCCGTCCGGTGACCAAAGCGCCAAATGACGTTCACCATCCGTTCACCAAGGCCGCCAGGTTCGGTCACTTGGCCTTCCTAGTTTCAGGATCGACAAGTGATCAAAGAACCAGGAGTACGAAGTGAAGCGCACTTCTTTCCGCCGGGGCGTCGCTCCGGCCGTGGCCGCGATCGCGGCCATCTCGCTGACCGCCGCCTGCGGTGCCGCGAACGAGGACAACGGGGACACCGGCGGCGACAGCGGCCTGTCCGGCACGCTCAACGGTGGCGGCGCCAGCTCGCAGGAGGCCGCGCAGACCGCATGGCGCGCCGGCTTCCAGAGCGCCAACGGCTCCGGCGTCACGGTCAACTACGACCCGGTCGGCTCGGGCGGTGGCCGGGAGAGCTTCATCTCCGGCGGCTTCGCCTTCGCCGGCTCTGACTCCTACCTCGCGGACCAGGAGCTCACCGACGCGGCGGCCAACTGTGGCGCCGACCCGATCGAGGTCCCGGCCTACGTCAGCCCGATCGCCGTCGTCTTCAACATCGACGGCGTCGACGAGCTCAACCTGAGCGCCGACGTGATCAGCCAGATCTTCAACGGCAAGATCGCCAAGTGGAACGACCAGGCGATCGCCGACCTCAACGAGGGCGTCAAGCTGCCGGACGCTGACATCAACGCCGTGCACCGCGCCGACGACTCGGGCACCACCGAGAACTTCACCCACTACCTGAGCGTGGTCGCCCCCGACGCCTGGCCGCACGGCGAGGTCGAGACCTGGCCGATCAAGCACGGCGAGGGCGCCACCGGCACCTCGGGCGTGATCAGCGCGGTCACCGACAACCCGAACAGCATCGGCTACGCCGACGCCAGCCAGGCCGGCGACCTCGGCACCGTCAAGGTCCAGGTCGGCACGGAGTTCGTCGCGCCGAGCCCCGAGGCCGCCGCGAAGATCCTCGAGGTCTCGCCCCGCGTCGAGGGTCGCCCGGCCGTCGACATGGCGGTCGACCTCGATCACAAGACCCAGGAGGCCGGCGTCTACCCGATCGTGCTGACCTCCTACCTGCTGGCCTGCCAGACCTACGAGGACGCCGCCACGGCCGACCTGGTCAAGGGCTACCTGACCTACGTCGTCAGCAGCGAGGGCCAGAAGACCGCAGCTGAGAACGCCGGCTCGGCGCCGCTCTCCGCGACGCTGTCCGACGAGGCCACCAAGATCATCTCTGCCATCTCGGCCAAGTGACCAAGCGCGTAGGGGCGGGGCAGGTGCCTCGCCCCTACGCGGGTCCTAGGAGTCAACTCACGTGAGCACTACCCAGAGCAGCGCCGAACAGAGCACCCGTTCGGCCCGTCGGCCAGGCGACACGATCTTCGCCGGCCTCGCCACCGGAGCGGCCTTCACCATCCTGGTCGCCCTTGCCGGCGTCGCGATCTTCTTGACCCTGGAGGGCTGGCCGGCGATCACGGCGAGCCCCGAGGAGATCGGCGAGTCGAACATCATCGTCTACGTCTGGCCGCTGCTCTTCGGCACGCTGCTGGCCGCGGCCCTGGCCATGCTGATGGCCGCGCCGCTGGCGATCGGCGTCGCGCTGGTGATCTCCCACTACGCGCCGCGGCGGGTGGCCGGGATCGTCGGCGGGCTGATCGACCTGCTGGCCGCGGTGCCCAGCGTGGTCTACGGACTGTGGGGCATCCAGTTCCTCGCTCCGAAGGTGTTGCCCTTCTACCAGACGCTCCAGGAGCGTCTGGGCTTTCTGCCTTTCTTCGAGGGTCCGGCCACCTCCGGCCGCACCATCCTCACCGCCGCCATCGTGCTGGCGGTGATGGCGCTACCGATCATCACCTCGATCAGCCGCGAGGTCTTCCTGCAGACGCCGACGCTGCACCAGGAGGCCGCCCTGGCGCTCGGTGCCACCCGCTGGGAGATGATCCGGATGACGGTCTTCCCCTACGGTCGCTCCGGCGTCATCTCCGCCGTGCTGCTCGGCCTGGGTCGCGCCCTGGGCGAGACCATGGCGATCGCGATGGTGCTCTCGGCCACCGGTGTGGTGACCTTCAACCTGATCTCCACCCAGAACCCCTCCACCATCGCCGCGAACATCGCGTTGAAGTTCCCGGAGGCCTCCGGGATCTCCGTCAACGTGCTGATCTTCAGCGGCCTGGTGCTGTTCGTCGTCACGTTCCTGGTGAACTTCCTCGGCCGCTGGATCGCGGGCCGCGGCCAGGTGAAGGGCTGATCTGCCATGAACGCCGTTGAGACCGCTCCGGAGAAGACCTACACGGCCCTGCCCCTGGTCGCGCCGCAGCTGCCCAAGTGGGCACCGCTGATCGCGCTGCTGATCTCGGGCTCGGTGGCCGGGCTGGTCAGCCTGCTCGCGGGCTGGGGCCTGTACGCAGCCGCCTTCGTCACCGTGCTCCTGTTCGCCATCGTGCTGCCGGCCTGGTCGCGCGGCGTCGAGGGCGCACGCCGCAGCAAGGACCGCCTCGCCACGATCCTGATCTGGTCGACGTTCGGGATCGCGCTGATCCCGCTGGTCACCCTGATCTGGCAGGTCGTGGAGAACGGAGCTCCCGCGCTGAGCGCGGAGTTCCTGACCTACAGCATGCGCAACGTCGTCGGCGAGGGTGGCGGCATCTACCACGCCATCGTCGGCACGCTGATCATCACCGCCTGGGCCACCGTGATCTCGGTGCCGATCGGCGTGATGACGGCGATCTACCTCGTCGAGTACGGCAACAACCGGCTCCCGGCCCGGATCATCACCTTCCTGGTCGACGTGATGACCGGCATCCCCTCGATCGTCGCCGGCCTCTTCGCCTACGCGCTGTTCGTGCTCTTCTTCGGGCCCGGCGTCCGGATGGGCTTCGGCGGCTCGGTCGCACTCGCCGTGCTGATGATCCCGATCGTGGTGCGCGCCACCGAGGAGATGCTGAAGCTGGTGCCGCACGAGCTCCGCGAGGCCTCCTACGCACTCGGCGTCCCGAAGTGGCGCACGGTGACCAAGGTGGTGCTGCCGACGTCGCTGGGCGGCATCATCACCGGCGTGACCCTCGCCATCGCCCGGGTCGCCGGCGAGACCGCTCCCCTGCTGATCATCGCCGGCAAGACCGACTCGGTGAACTTCGACGCCTTCTCGGAGCGGATGGCCTCGCTGCCGGTCTTCATCTACTACAGCTACATGCAGCCCGGGGTTCCGCCCGAGTTCGGCCAAGAGCGGGCCTGGGGCGCCGCCCTGGTCCTGATCGTCCTCGTCCTGTTCCTGAACCTCCTGGCTCGCGCCGTCGGCCGGTTCTTCGCCCCCAAGACCAAGCGTTGAGCGCGCGGCACCACAAGGAAAGCAACTGACATGGCAAAGAGCATCGACGTCTCCGACCTGAACATCTACTACGGCGACTTCCTCGCCGTCCAGGACGTCAACATGACGATCCGGGCCCGCGCGGTGACCGCCTTCATCGGGCCGTCCGGCTGCGGCAAGTCCACCTTCCTGCGCTCGCTGAACCGGATGCACGAGGTGATCCCGGGGGCGCGGGTCGAGGGCAAGGTCGTCGTCGACGGCCAGTCGCTCTACGACCCGGGCATCGACCCGGTCGCGGTCCGTCGTGAGATCGGCATGGTCTTCCAGCGGCCCAACCCGTTCCCGACGATGTCGATCTACGAGAACGTGCTGGCCGGCAACCGGTTGAACTCGAAGCGGATGAAAAAGTCCGAGGCCGACGCCATCGTGGAGAAGTCGCTGCGCGGCGCGAACCTGTGGAACGAGGTCAAGGACCGTCTCGGCAAGCCCGGCATGGGCCTCTCCGGCGGCCAGCAGCAGCGACTCTGCATCGCCCGCGCGATCGCCGTGGAGCCGCAGGTGCTGCTGATGGACGAGCCCTGCTCGGCCCTCGACCCGATCTCGACCGCGGCGGTGGAGGACCTGATCCACGAGCTCAAGTCCGACTACACGATCGTGATCGTCACCCACAACATGCAGCAAGCCGCCCGCGTCTCCGACGACACCGGCTTCTTCAACCTCAAGGCCGTCGGCGAGCCCGGCCACCTGGTCGAGTTCAACCCCACCAAGAAGATGTTCTCCAATCCCGACAACGAGTCCACCGAGGCCTACATCTCGGGCCGCTTCGGCTGACCCTCCCCTTGCCGCGTCTCCGTGGGGCGGCGGATCGTCCCTAACGTTTTGGCTGCCGATACGCGTCCGGCACAGCCAAAACGTTAGGGACGATTGCAATTCAACGGCGAGGAGCCCGGAGCCCAGAGGTCAGATGATCCGACGGTGGCCGAGGCGATGCTCGTGACGGGTGCCGTAGAGCTCGCGACGCGCGACCACCGAGTCGGTTTGGATCCACCACGACGGCGGCTCGAGGCTCCACGCTCTCGCTGACGGCGCGCGGTGGGCACAGCGTGCGCGTGCGGCGCGCAACCGGTCCGCCACCCGTGCCGGGTCCTCGCCGGCCACCATCGTCACGTACTCAAGCCCCAGACGCCGGAACTCCGCCTCTCGTTGGATGTCGCGCCGGCGCTGTGCGACATCGAGGTGATGCGCACCGTCGTACTCGCCGATGAGCCCCGCTTCCTCGTCCAACAGGTCGGGCACACCGACCAGGTGCCCGTCGCGGGTGAAGACCGGCGTATTGCACAGTGGCCTCGGCAGTTCCGCTGCAAGCCAGATCCACCTCATCCGGACCTCTTGGGGCGACCAGGAGTTCTCGTCGAGGCACGCGAGGCAGGAGCGCGCTCGCGCGATCCCGTGGAATCGGCCGTGGGCGAGCACGTACCTGGTCAGCTCGTCGCGGCTCACCAGGTCGTTGAACATCGCCATCTCGGCCACGATCGCTGCGTCCAGGTCGGTGCTCGCTGCCCGCATCCCCTGGAAGACCGACCGCACCGCCGTCGTCAGAACCACGCCTTCATGGACGGTGAGATCGCGCGGTGAGATGCGTTCCTGGGTCACCTGCGTTCCCCGTTGCTGCCGCATGTGCAAGGCACTGGCGATCGGAACCGGCAGCAGGGAGAACCCATCCGGTCCACGACCGGTGAACCAACGTCCGCCGAGCCAGCGCAGCGCTGCCCAGCCGGTGACGCCGGCGCCGGAGCGCAGGGTCATCGACGCCTCAAGGATCCGCTGCTCGGGGCGGGCAGCGTCGACACTTCGCGGGACATAGCGGCCGCGCGAGCTGCAACGCCACAGCGGTCCGCGTGACTGGGCCCGGGTGGGTCCGGAGCGCCCCGTAGGGTCGACTCGGACCGGCAGGGTCAACGTGCCGGCCCAGCTCGGTCCCGGCAGTGCACAGGCGCGAAGTCCGGGGGCCGGTGCCCGCCACGGCCCGCTGCCACCCGCCGTCGACGGGTTGGGGAGCGGCGAGGTGGTCATGCCTCATGCTGACCGACCGACGCGCCCTTCGGCCGGCTATCCACAGGCAGCCGACGTCCGCCTTCAAATCAGCGTCGTCCCTAACGTTTTGGTTGCCGCGACGGCGGCTGAACGACCAGAACGTTAGGGACGATCGGTGAGGATCAGATGACCTCGAGGAAGAAGTGGCACAGGTAGTAGGCCACTGCGGCCACGGCACCGGCTGCCGGGAAGGTGAGCACCCAGGCGGTCACGATCGACTTCGCGACGCCCCAGCGCACCGCGGAGAACCGCTTGGTGGCACCGGCGCCCATCACCGCGGAGGTGATCGTGTGGGTGGTCGAGATCGGAGCGTGGAAGGCGAAGGCCGTCGTGTACAGGACACCCGCCGCCACCGCCTCGGAGGCGAAGCCACGTGCCGGGTCCAGGTGGATGATCCGGCGACCGAGGGTGCGCATGATCCGCCAACCGCCGGAGTAGGTACCCAGCGAGATCGCACCGGCCGCGGAGACCACGACCCAGAACGGGATCGAGTCGCTGTCCGCCGAGTGGAAGCCACCCGCGATCAACGCCAGCACGATGACGCCCATCGTCTTCTGGGCGTCCTGCAGGCCGTGACCCAGCGCCATGCCGGCCGCGGAGACCGTCTGCAGCATCCGGAAGGTGCGCTGCGCCTTGTGTGGGTTGGCGCGGCGGAAGATCCACATGATCGCCAGCATCAGCAAGAACGCAGCAGCGAAGCCGAAGAGCGGCGAGAAGATCATCGGGATGACGACCTTCTCCACGATGACGTCCCACTTCACAGTCACCCCGGCAGCGACGGCCGAGCCGACCAGGCCGCCGATCAGTGCGTGCGAGGACGACGACGGCAGACCGTAGTACCAGGTGATCATGTTCCAGGCGATGGCGCCCAACAGGCCGGCCATCACGATCACCAGGCCGTGCGTGCCGTCACCTGGCGTGATCACCGAGCCGACCGTGTTGGCGACCTCCTGGCCGAGGAAGGCACCGATGAAGTTCATCACCGCTGCCATCAGCAGGGCCACCCGCGGGGTCAGCGCCCGCGTGGAGACCGACGTCGCAATTGCGTTGGCGGCGTCGTGGAAGCCGTTGGTGTAGTCGAAGACGAGGGCAACGACGACAACCGCGATGACGATCGCGAGTTCCACGGACTCAGGACTCCTTGACGGCGATCTGCTCGACGATGTTGGCCACCGTCTCGAACGCGTCGATGGCGCCCTCGAGCGCCTCGGTGATGTCCTTGAGCTTCAGCACCTCCAGCGCCTCGTACTTGCCGCTGAAGAGGCTCGCCAGGATCCGTCGGTGCGACTTGTCACCGGTGTTCTCGAGGCGGTTGATCTCGATCCAGTACTCGTCGAGCGACTGCATCGCCTGCAGACGAGGCATCGCCTCGGCGGTGAGCTCCGCACAGCGCTGGAGCACCTCCACCTGCGCGGAGAGCTCCGCCGGCAGCGTGCCGACCTCGTAGAGCAGGATCAGGTCGACGGCCTCGTCCATCTCGTCCATGACGTCGTCAAGGCCGGAGGCGAGGTCGTAGATGTCCTCACGGTCGAAGGGCGTCACGAAGGTGCTGTTCACCCGGCGCACGATGGCGTGGGTGGTCTCGTCAGCCGCGTGCTCGGCGTCACGCATCGCAGCTGCGACTGTGGGCCGGTCAGAGGTGTCGGACAGCATCTCGGCGAGCAGTTCTGCTCCCCGGACGAGGTGCTGCGCCGATTCTGAGAAGAGGTCGTAGAACGAAGCGTCTACCGGTCGAAAGCGGAAAGCCACGGAGAACTCCTGATGAGGAGGAGAAGAACGCGAACATGCTAGGGCGTCTTGCGGCGTGTCGCCCAACTGCGGGTCCATCGGGCGGTTCGCGACATGCCCGCGCGGCTACGCGGAGGGGCCGGGATCGGCCTCGACGTCGTCCCGCGGCTCCGGGGGGCGTACGGGCGTGACGCCCAGGATGGCGTCGATCTGCTCCTGCGACAGAGGCCCGTCGGACTCACTGGCGGCGACGATGAGGTTGGCGGTCATCTCGACCTCTACGAGGAGCTCGCCGTCCTCGAGGGTCACATCGAACTGGTCCTGCACGACACTCCTCCTCCCCCGAATCTCGCCTGGCTGCCGGGCACCTCCACCCCTGAGGCGCACCTGCATCCCCATCATCCCCCGGGCCACCCAGCTCCAAACCCCTGGAGCGGAAAATGACCCAGAAATGCCACGAAGGTCCCAGTCCGTGTGGACTGGGACCTCCGCTGAAGTCAGGCCAGCTGGCCCTCGTTCGGGATGTCGATCAGCAAAAGCCGATCAGACCGGGCGAACGTTCTCCGCCTGCGGGCCCTTCGGGCCCTGGGTGACGTCGAACTCGACCTTCTGGTTCTCGTCCAGGGACTTGTAGCCCTGGGTCTGAATCGCCGAGTAGTGCACGAAGACGTCGTCGCCGCCGTCCTCCTGCGCGATGAAGCCGAAGCCCTTCTCAGCGTTGAACCACTTCACGGTGCCCTGAGCCATTGCTCGTTACTCCTTAATCGGGGCGAGAGGCCGCCACTTCGACGGCCCCACAACAGATGCGGTGACACGTCGCTCCGACTAGTGAGACATCCCACGAGAAGAAACGCCTTTGGATCACAAACTCCCTGGGGCGTCAGCCTTGCTGGAACTTGCACCGTTGCACGCCAGACACTACCAACTTCGGGCTCAAAGGGAACCATCTGCGGAAGTGAACCCTGTGGAACTTCTGCGTTAATGAGTGTTTCGGCCTGCCACCTGGCAGGTTCTGGCTGCCACCGGGGCCGCCGCGCCGGAGTTCGACGACCCTCGCCCCCGCCGAGCGCGACGGCGGGCTAGGCTCCCGGGTGGGCCCTTAGCTCAATTGGCAGAGCTCCGGACTTTTAATCCGTTGGTTGTGGGTTCGAGTCCCACAGGGCCTACCACCTGCCTCCCCCACCGCTGCGGCAGCGCCGGTAGCGGGCCTGCGCCGGCCGGGCAGCACCGCGCGGCACCCGTGCCCCGGGTGATCCTTTTCCGAGTTCATGCGTAACGAACAGGGAAGTTGCGTAGTTTGCTGCATATGGAGGAGCAGGCTTCGGCAGCAGAGGGAACGCCACGAAGCGGCCTGATCGATCGTTGGCTCGCCACCCGCACGGCGGACGACGACGCGGCTGCCGAGGGGCACACGTCGGCGAGCCCGCATGAGGAGCCGCCGGGCACCGTGCAGTCTGCGCCCGCTCGGACCCGTGGCGACGGCCCCCGCTCGGCGCTCTCCCGCCTCGCCGAGCGTCGCGCGGCGCGCGGCGGCCAGCCCCGCGACTTCGCTGCCGAGATCCTCGGCGCACTCGGCGATGCCCCCAGCACGCAGAGCGCGACCCCTCCTTCCGACGACGTCGTCGCGGCACGGGTCACCGAGCACCCTGAGCCCGCGGACGCGCAGCGCACGAGGCCGCACACCGATGAGCCGGTCCCGTCCTCCAGCGCCGCGCCCGTTGTCGATCTCGCTGACGTGGCCGCTGCGGCCTCGCCGGTGGAGCAGCCTGCGGGCCGGCTCTCCCTTGCCGGGTTGCGGGCGCGCCGCAAGGAAGCAGGGTTCGACCCCCTCGACACCCGGATCGCGGGGCTGGAGTCGTTGGTCTCCGAGCCCGCGCCCCTCCCTGCACCGGACGACGATGCATCGGCCAGGATCGCCACGCCGGCGCAGGAGCCGATCACCCCGGTTGCATACGTGGCCGAGCGCGACGCCGAGCGCGACGCCGCATCGGGTGGCGAGCAGACCCCGACGCACGCCGAGCCCGACCGGGCGGTCGCCGGCGCAGAGGCGCCGGAATCGGAGCACGCCGACGCCACGCAGGGCGCGGAGTCCGCTGCCCTCGCTCCGATCGCACCGGCAGAGGTCGCACCCGCAGAAGTCGCCCCGGCGGAGGCCGTCCCCGTGGTGCCCGACGCAGCACTCGCGGTCGCCGGCTCCGTGCCCGAGCGGGACGAGCGAGCCGAGCGACTGGCCCGGATGGTGCGCAGCCGACGTGGTGGCGAGCCGGAGCCCGCTCCCGCGCCGCAGACCGCGCGCGCGGAGGAGCAGCCCGTGGCCGAGGCTCCGGTCACGGAGCCTGTCATCGCACCGGTTCCTGCTGCCCCGCCGGCTGCATTGGGCGAACCGCAGCTCCCGCCGCGACCGGCTCCCCGTATCGACCCGCTGGCAACCCTCGCCACCCCTGCCGCACCGCCCGCCGAGACACCAGCCAATCCAGCACCGACTCCCCCCATCGACCCACTGGCGTCCCTCACCACCGCATCCCAAGGGCCCGCCACACCGACACCGACCACGCCGGCCACCTTCGACGCACCGGAGATCCCTGCCGGGGTCGACGTCTTCGCCTCGTTGCGCGACTCCGTCGCCAGCCCGCCGAAGAAGCCCCTCGACGCACCCGTCGACGTGTTGGCACCGCTGCGCGACGCGCACGGAATGCCCGCCCCGAGTACGACGGAAACGGCTGCCGAGCCCGCCGCGACCACGCCGTCGTTGGACCCGCCCCGCCAGGGTGGCGCCCACTCGGCCGGGCCCGACCCGGCGGCCGACATCACCACAGATGCGGAGGCGCCGAAGCCGGTGCAGGCCGGCAAGCGACGCGCCAAGGTCGACGCACCGCCGCCCAACCCGGCCGCGGACGACGCGATCATGGCGATCGCTCTGGAGGCGGTCCTACGCGCCGAGGGCGGCACCGCGCCCGCTCCGACCACGGCGTCCCCGGCCTCGACGGTCAAGCCCGCCGCACCCGAGGCCCCCGTCACGCCCCCGGCTGCCACCACCCGCCCGGCGAAGCCCGTGCCGGCGACGCCCGTGCCGCCGCAGGAGCGCCGAACGCCGGAGCCCCACTCCCCCCAGCCGCATGACGACGGCGACCTGCCCCGCAAGCATCGCCCGCCGGAGCGCCCGCTCACGGTGGGCAGCGGCGTCCCCGCGCTGGTCGAGTTCGACCCGCAGCGCTCGACCCAGCACCTGCTGGCGATGTTCCTCTTCCTCAGCGTCGTCGCCACCATCGGCACCGGCTACCTGGCCTACGACAGCCGCGGCATCACCGAGATCGCGATCGCCGCGTTCTGCGGGGTGCTGATGCTGATCCTGTGGAGCGCGCACTCGACCGCCGCGCCGCCGCGGGTCAAGATCGAGCACGGCACGCTCGAGGTGCGGAGCAAGGACAGTCACCACCGCTTCGACCTGACCAGCCCCTACACCGACCTGGTCGCCACCGGCACCCCGGGACGGCGCAACTGGAAGGTCAGCATCCACCGCAAGAGCATGCGCGCCTTCGTGATCGACTCCACCATGGTCGACGGCCGGGAGTTCATGCCGGTCCTGGAGGTCTGCCGCGCCGAGGCTCGCCGCCGGGCCACCGACTCCGACCGCCGGCACCACGGACAGTGAGCCGCCTGCGGTGCGGGCCTCACCGAGCGGTACCGCAGCTCACCGGAGGTCCGAGCGCCGCCTAGAGTGCTGGCATGTTCGACACAACTGAAGAGGACCCCCGCTCGCCCGAGGAGGTGGAGCGGGAGCTCGCCGTCCGCGGCGGGCTCGCGGCCTCCACCCGTGACCTGGTCGACGCCGTCATCCGCAGCACGGTCGACGACCCCGAGCTGATCGCCGTGCGCGAGGAGATCGACCGCCTCGTCGCCCGCCTGCGGGTCAGCCAGATGGAGGGCTCGTTCGGCGTCAACCGGGCCGGCTCCGGCGACGTCCGCGCCCAGGGCAATGCGGTCATCGGCCTGCGCAACGCGATCGCGCCGCCCCTGGTGATCACCCAGGAGCCGGAGGGTCGTGCCTGGTCCGACTTCCATCTCGGCGCTGCCTACGAGGGCCCGCCCGGCCTCGTCCACGGCGGTGTCAGCGCCCTGATCCTCGACCAGTTGGCGGGTGAGGCAGCCGCCGCGGGCGGAGCTCCCGGCATGACCGGCACGCTCACCCTGCGCTACCGCCGCGGCACGCCGTTGGGCGACCTGCACGGCGAGGCCTGGATCGAGAAGGTCGAGGGCTACAAGACCACGGTGAAGGGTCACCTCAAGGACGCCGAGGGCGTCACCGTCGAGGCCGAGGGCCTCTTCATCCTGCCGCGCTGGGCGCGGGAGCAGAGCCAGACCCCGACCCGCTTCGAGTGAGCCCGGCCGCAAGTCGCGGCTTGGCGCCACTGCGGCGTCGCTGACGAACGTTCGGCCCCTGAAATCCTCGATTTCAGGGGCCGAACGTCAGGGACTATCGGGAAAGGGCGGGCGCCTCAGGAGGTGGCGGATGCCTCGGACTGGCCCTCGGGAGCCTTCTCGTCCGGGACGCCGCGGGCACCGGTGTCGGTGAGCCGCGACTCCTCCTCGGCAACGGCCTCCAACTCGGCGCGGCGCGCCTCGATGATGGCGTCCATCTCGCCGGGATCGCTGACCAGCTCGCGGGTTCCGCCGTCGAGACGCTCCAGGGCGACCCGGGCGAAGATCTGCTGCTCGGTGACGGTCCGCTCGGAGCGGTCGTTGCCGATGAAGGTGATCGCCCAGCTGAGCAGCGCACCGATCCGGCTCTTGAAGCCGGTCAGGTACATCAGGTGCACCGCCAGCCACATCAGCCAGGCCACGAAGCCGCTGAGCTTCAGCTTGCCCACGCTGGCGACAGCGCGGAACTTGCTGATGATCGCCATCGAGCCCTTGTCGAAGTACTTGAAGGGGCCCTGCGGCGCCTTGCCGTTGAGGCGGTTGTCGATCTCCCGGGCAGCGAACTTGCCACCCTGGATGGCGACCTGCGCGACACCGGGCAGGTGGTCGAGGCTGATCATGTCGCCGAGGACGAAGACCTCGGGGTGCCCCGGCAGCGTCAGGTCCGGGTTGACGGCGATCCGGCCGGCCCGGTCCAGCGGCGCGCCGGTCTGCTCCGAGAGGGTGCGACCCAGCGGGTTGGCCTGCACGCCGGCGGCCCAGATCTTCGCCACCGAGTCGATCCGGCGGACGCTGCCGTCCTTCTCCTTGACCTCCAGGCCACGCTCGTCGACGGCGGTCACCATCGCACCGAGCTGGACCTCGACGCCGATCTTCTCCAGCTCGGCCTTCGCCTTGGCGCCCAGCTTGGCACCGAAGGGAGGCAGCACCTGGGGCGCGGCGTCGAGCAGGATCACCCGCGAGTCGCGGGTGTCGATGGCACGGAAGTCCTTGCGCAGCGTCTTGTGGGCGAGCTCGGCGATCTGACCGGCCATCTCCACGCCGGTCGGGCCGGCGCCGACCACCACGAAGGTGAGCAGGTGGTCGGTGGGCTCGCCACGCGACGCGGCGTTCTCGGCCATCTCGAAGGCGCCGAAGATCCGGCCGCGCAGCTCGAGCGCGTCGTCGATGCTCTTCATGCCGGGCGCGAACTCGGCGAAGTGGTCGTTGCCGAAGTAGGACTGGCTGGCACCGGCGGCGACCACGAGGGAGTCGTAGGAGGTGACCGTCTCGCGGCCCAGCACGTTGTGGGTCACGGTGCGCGACTCGAGGTCGATCGCGGTGACCTCGCCGAGCAGGACCTGCGCGTTCTTCTGGCGAGCCAGCACCTCGCGGGTGGGCGGAGCGATCTCGCCCTGGGACAGGATGCCGGTGGCGACCTGGTAGAGCAGGGGCTGGAACAGGTGGTGCGTGGTCTTGGCGACCATCGTCACGTCGACGTCGGCGCGCTTGAGCGCCTTGGTGACGAAGAGTCCGCCGAAGCCGGACCCGATGACGACGACTTGGTGCCTGTTCTGCTTGTCGGTTGACATCCCCTGGGGGCCTTTCCTGGTACCGGTTGTCCCCTCCATGATCCCACTTCGTGTCCGCTGAGTGGAATCGGGACCTGCGGTCCGCCGGTTCCCGGAAAAATCGATGTTTCACCTGGCGCAGATCGGGGTATGGACGTTCCGAACTGGCACAACATGGCTGCACCTAGGCCGCGTGCAGGAGAGCTGGATTGCCGCTGACCAAGCCGACACTGACGCTGGAGCCCAACCCCCGGTCCGTCCAGGACGCGCGGCGCTGGGTATCCCAGGCGTGCCAGGAGCTCGGTCGCGAGGACCTCATCGAGTGCGCGGAGATCGGTGTCTCCGAGTTGGTCACCAACGCGTTGCTGCACGCCGAGCCGCCGATCGGGCTGCGGATCCGCGGCACCCGCCTGCACCCCCGCATCGAGGTCTCCGACGGCTCGGCAAAGCCGCCGGTGCCCAACCCCCGGATGGGTGACGACGACGAGCTGCTCTCCACGATCGGGCGCGGCCTGGGCATGGTGGCGATGTGCTCGAGCGCCTGGGGCGCCTATCTGCAGCGCGACGGCAAGACGGTCTGGTTCGAGCCGGCCACCACGCTCGCCGAGGACCCGAGCGTCTTCGGCGAGGTCTACGAGGCCTCCGCGTTGCAGCACCCGAAGGTGGCGCCCGGGGACGGCCACCAGGTCCACCTGCTCGGGCTGCCGGTCGGCCGCTTCGCCGCCTGGGCCCGCCACTTCCGCGACCTCAGCCGCGAGCTGCGGCTGCTCGCGCTCGCCCACGCCGCGGCCTACCCCACCGCCCGGGTGCTCTCGGACCTGTTCGGCACCTTCGGCGAGGAGTGGAGCAAGGCCCGCGGCCTGGAGCTCCTGGACGGCGCCACCGAGGACGACCCCCGGGTCCTCGACCTCACCGTCTCGATCTCCGCCAGCGCCCCGGCGATGATGAGCCGGATGATCGACGTCCTGGAGCTGGCGGACGCCTTCTGCCGCAACGAGCGGATGCTGACCCTGGCCACCACCGCGGACCAGGCCGCCCTCCAGCGCTGGCTCTTCACCGAGCTGGTCCGGCAGCCGGCCGGCGACCTGCCGACTTCCTGCCCGCGCTCACCGGTCGCGAACCAGCCCGGGCACCACTAGCGTCCGGCTAGGCGTAGCCCAGCTCGTGCAGCCGGGCGTCGTCGATGCCGAAGTGGTGGGCGATCTCGTGCACCACCGTGATCGTCACCTGCTCCTCGAGGTCCGCCGCGTCGTGGCAGTAGTCCAGCAGCGGGTTGCGGTAGATGAAGATCCGGTCCGGCAGCTCCAGCGCATGGTTAGCCGAGCGCTCGGTGAGGGCGACGCCGTCGTACAGACCGAGCAGATCGGGATCGTGAGCGGGGGCGTCGTCCTCGACCAGGACCACCACGTTCTCGACCAGGGCCGCGATCTCGTCGGGGATCTGGTCGAGGGCTCGGTCCACGAGCTCCTCGAACTCGGCGCGCTCCATCTCGATCACAGAGCCGAACCTACGTGAGCACACAACCCGGAAATGACGCGAGGCCCGGCAGATCTCTCTGCCGGACCTCATCTGCGACCCCGACGGGACTCGAACCCGCGGCCTCCGCCGTGACAGGGCGGCGCGCTAACCAACTGCGCTACGGGGCCTTGCTTTGTTGCGTTTGCTCCGTTCCGAAGCGGTAGAACCTTAACCCACGACCCCGGGTGATTCCCAAATCGGGGTCTTGCTGCGCTGGTTCCAGCACCCCCAACGGGATTCGAACCCGTGCTACCGCCGTGAAAGGGCGACGTCCTAGGCCACTAGACGATGGGGGCCTGCTCTCCCGGCCGGCCGAGGCCGCCCGTTCGTGCTCGCACAGCATAAGGGCCACGCGCACCGGGTGCCAAAGCCCCACGGTTTCGCACCCAGACCCCTGCTGGGGTATGGTTCTGCGCGGCGCGGCCAGGTAGCTCAGTTGGTACGAGCGACCGACTGAAAATCGGTAGGTCGGCGGTTCGACCCCGCCCCTGGCCACCCTCCTCCGGGGCCGTGGACATCGTCCACGGCCCCGGAGTCATTTCGCCCCAGCCAGCACCCGCAGGTCGGTTAGGGTCGGCGTTGTGACCCAACCCTTGCCGGAGACCAGCCCGGAGACCGGCGACCGCACCGACTTCAGCCGGTTCGGCCCGGACTTCATGCGCCTGATCCTGCACAAGGATCGCGTCACCCAGTCCATCGACCGGGTCCTCGGCGACACCTTCGCGCTCGGACCGATCGGCGCCGGCCCCGGGCGCAAGCTGGCCAAGGCCACCGCCACCGGCACCTACAAGCCCTCCTACGGTCACCCTCTCGAAGGCGACGTCCCCGGGTACCAGATCTTCGTGCCGGTCTCGGTCGTCTTCGACCTGCACCTGAGCGTCGACTCGATGCGCTTCCTGGCCGACGTCGTGCTGCCGCTCACCGTCACCATGCACCTCGAGGACCCGCTCACCATCGTCTGGGACATCCGCCCGCCGACGGAGCAGGAGATCCACCTGCAGGTGAGCACCGAGAAGGTGCGATCCGCTGTCCTGCAACGGGTCTCGGGCCTGGACGGCGAGCTGCGGCGCTTCATCATGCGCTTCGTCGCCCGCGAGCTGGAGAAGCCCCACGTACAGCGGGCCCGGCGGATCCCCCTGGTCGAGCTGATCGACGCCGCGTGGCCGGTGATCGCTGCCCAGTTCCTGCCCAACAGCCCCGAGGAGCGGCTGGCGCCCGCCCCGGCCGGCGCGGATCCCGGCCCCACGTCCGACATCGGAGGCTAGGTGCTGCCAGGCCCGTTCCACCGGGTGCACCGCTCGCGGCCGCTGCAGTTGGTGGCCGATCTGCCACCCGGCGCCGACCCTCGCCCGCGCTGCCACGCCGTCGAGGTCGCCTGCGAGGGCTCCGCGACCGTGGTGGCCGGCTTCACCGACGGCGCGCATCGGATCGAGGGCTGGCACGACCTCGAGACCGGGCACACCGGACTCGACCTGGTCGACGCCGACGGAGTGCGCACGACGCATCGCAGCCGGCGCAGCGGCCGGTCCCCGCACTCGGCGGTGCGCGTCGGCGTCACCGTGACCGGCGACCAGGCGACGGTGCTCACCCACGACGGCCGCGCCTGGACCGCTCGGGCCCGTGCCCCGCTGCCGGCGGAGCTCGGCGACGCGCTCCGGGTGCACAGCAACGCAGCCATCCGCGCCCAGGGTCGCTTCGGCCAGCTCGGCGTCCGCGACCTGCATCTGGTGACCCACGACGACGGCACCCCGTTCACCCGCGACGGCTGGGCCTTCCTCACCCTCACCCATGCCGGGCCCGGGTTCTTCGGCACCGCGCACTGCGGCGTCTGGGCCTTCGACCCGCTCAGCCATCGGCTGGAGCACCGCGCCACCCTGTGGTTCGAGCGGGA
Organism: Nocardioides dubius; assembly: GCF_039528155.1. Lineage (NCBI taxonomy): Bacteria > Bacillati > Actinomycetota > Actinomycetes > Propionibacteriales > Nocardioidaceae > Nocardioides > Nocardioides dubius. Next base: position 121,009 of record NZ_BAAALG010000006.1, read on the forward strand.
CGGCGCGGTGCACGGCGACCATGCGGTGCACCTGGTGCGGCACCGTGATCGCTGGCTGCTGGCGACCAGCACCTGGGGCGACTTCGACCACGACGACGTCGGCATCGCCTGGGGCAGCAGCGAGGCGGACCTGCTCGCGGGCGAGCACGTGGTGCCCACCGTGCCCCTCGACCTCGACGACGCGGTGCGCGGCGTCGGGGCCTGGGACCCGCACCTCACCCTGATCGACGGCCACTGGCATCTCGCCCTCGTGGTCGCCTCGGAGTTCTTCGTCTTCGGGCCCGCGCTGTTGCGCGCGCGACGGCCGGACGCCTTGTCAGACTGGGAATTGCTCGGCGAGGCCGAGGGCCGGACGGCCAGCGAGGGCACCCAGATCCTGCGCCTGGACGACGAGTGGCGGGTGCTGGCGAGCGACGGCCCGGACAGCGCTCCGGCGCTTCGTCGCCGGTTCCCCGTCTTCGACCTGACGATGCGCGAGGTCGGCACCCTGGTCGCCCTCTACCCCAGCAACCTGCCCTGGCCGACCCTGCTCGAGGTCGACGACGGCTGGCTGATGCTGACCTTCGACGGCACCCCGACCGCAGGCCGGGTCGCCGGCTACGGCACGCACGGGGACTTCCTGGTCCTGTCCACGAACCCCGCGCGTGCTCGCGCGCGTGCGGGCTCAGGAGCCGGCGAGCTCCTGTGAGCGATCCCGGGCGGCCTCCATCGCCGCCAGGAAGGCAGCGCGCACCGAGTGAACCTCGAGCTCGCGCAGAGCAGCGGCGGTGGTGCCTGCCGGGGAGGTGACCTGCTCGCGCAGCACGGTGGGGTGGGTGCCCGTCTCGGCGAGCATCTTCCCCGACCCGACCAGGGTCTGCACCACGAGCTCGGTGGAGATCGCCCGCGGCAGGCCGAGGTGGACGCCCGCCTCGATCATCGACTCGACCACGTAGAAGACATACGCCGGACCGGAGCCGGAGATCGCGGTGACGGCGTCCATCTGGTGCTCGGGGACCCGCAGCACCTTGCCGGTGGCGGAGAGCAGCGACTCGGCGACGTCGAGGTGCTCGTCGTCGCAGTGGCTGCCGGGCGAGATCGCCGCCATCCCCGCGTCCACCAGGGCCGGCGTGTTCGGCATCACCCGGACCACGGCGACACCGGTCGGCACGTGCTCCTCGATGAAGGCGGTGGTGATGCCGGCAGCCAGCGAGACCAGCAGCTGGCCGGGGCGCAGCACGCCGGCGATCTCGGCCAGCACGGCGCCCATGTCCTGCGGCTTGACCACCAGGGCGACGGTGTCGGCGGCGCGCGCGGCCTCCAGGTTGTCGACGACGCGGACGCCGTACCGATCGATCAGCTCGGCGGCACGCTCGGGGCGCTTCTCACCGACCAGCAGCTCCGCTGCCGGGCGACCGGCCCGGATCAGACCCGACAACAGCGTCTCGCCCATCACTCCGGCACCGATGATGGCGGTCTGGCTCATGACTCTCCTGGGAACTCACGTCTTGGCGACAAGGGACTTCACGAACAACGAGAGGTTCTGCGGCCGCTCGGCGAGACGCCGCATCAGGTAGCCGTACCACTCGTGCCCGTAGGGCACGTACACCCTCATCGTCTCACCCTCGCTCACCAGGCGTCGCTGCTCCTGGGGCCGGATGCCGTAGAGCATCTGGAACTCATAGCTTCCCGGCGCCCGTCCGGCGGCCCGCGCGAGCGCCGTGCCGATCGCGACCATCCGCGGATCGTGGGTGGCCACCATCGGATGGCCGCCGCCCTGCATCAGCACGCGCAGGCACCGCACGTAGGCGAGATCCACCTGGTGCCGATCCGTGTAGGCGACCGTCTCGGGCTCCGCGTAGGCGCCCTTGCACAGCCGTACCCGCGAGCCCGCGACCGCCAGCGCCCGGCAGTCGTCCTCGGAGCGGTGCAGGTAGGCCTGGATCACCGCGCCGGTGTCCGGGAAGTCCGCGCGCAGCGCCTGCACGATCTCCAGGGTGACGTCGGTGGTGGTGTGGTCCTCCATGTCGATGGTGACCACCGAGCCCGCGTTGCGCGCCGCACGGCAGATCCGCCGCGCGTTCTCCAGCGCCACCCGCTCGCCGTCGGCCAAGGCCAGGCCGACCGCGGTCAGCTTCACCGAGACCTCGCCGTCCGCGGCGAGGCCGTGCTCGGCCGAGGCAGCCAGCACCTCCTCGTAGGCCCGCACCGTGGCCTCGGCCTGGTCCAGGTCGAGCGTGTCCTCCCCGAGGTGGTCGACGCTGGTGCGCAGCCCGTGGGCCTGCAGGCTCGCGACCGTCTCGATCACCTCGGCCGTGGACTCGCCTGGCACGTAGCGCGCCACGATCCCCGACGAGACCGGCAGCGTCGTCGCCATCTTCTTGACTGCTGCACTCCTCGAGAGCGCCAGCAAGGGTTGCCGGAGCAGTGACATGCTCAGCAGGCTACGCCGCAGGGGAACCGATGCCACGCGACGCGCGTGAGGAGGCAGCCCGTCGAATCCCCGAGGGCGACCTAGGCGGTGCGCCGGCGCAGGGTGATCGCCCCGAGCACCAGGGCCACCACCGCGAAGCCCGCCACCACGGCGATGTCGGACCAGACGTCGCCCACGTCGCTGCCGGCCCGCAGGCTCTCCATCGCATCGACCGCGTACGACATCGGCAGCACGTTGCTGATCGCCTCCAGGACGTCCGGCAGCGCGGCCCGGGGAACGAAGAGCCCGCAGAGCAGGATCTGCGGGATCACCAGGGCCGGCATGAACTGCACCGCCTGGAACTCGGTCTGCGCGAAGGCGGAGACGAAGAGGCCCAGTGCGGTGCCCAGGACGGCGTCCGCGATCGCGACCACCACCAGCAACGCCACCGAGCCCTGCACCTCCAGTCCGAGCAGGCCGACGCTGACGCCGACCGCGAGCGCGGACTGGAGCGCGGCGACCAGGCCGAAGGCCAGCGCGTAGCCGAGCAGGAAGTCGCCCTTGCCCATCGGCATCGAGAGCAGCCGCTCCAAGGTGCCCCCGCTGCGCTCGCGCAGGGTGGTCACGCTGGTCACCAGGAACATCACGATGAACGGGAACATCGCCAGCAGGCCCGGGCCGAAGGTGTCGAACCGGTCGCCGGGCAGGTCGTGGAACATCCACCACAGCAGGGTGATCAGCAGGCAGGGCAGCACCAGCAGCATCGCGATCGTACGGTGGTCGCGCCGCAGCTGGCGCAGCACCCGGCCGGCCACCGCGAGGGTCAGCCGCGGACTCATCGCGCCTCCTGCTCGACCAGGGCGAGGAAGGCGCTCTCCACGTCGCCGACGCCGGCCGCGCGCTTGATCGCGGCCGGGGTGTCGTCGGCGATCAGGCGGCCGTCGCGCATCAGCAGCAGGCGATCGCAGCGCTCCGCCTCGTCCATCACGTGGCTGCTCACCAGGACGGTCGTGCCGCCTTGCGCGAGGCGCGCGAAGAGCGCCCACAGCGAGACCCGGAGCACCGGGTCGAGGCCGACCGTCGGCTCGTCCAGCACCAGCAGCTCGGGCTCGGCGAGCAGGGCGACAGCGAGGCTCACCCGCGAGCGCTGCCCGCCGCTGAGCCGGCCGACCACCTGGGAGCCGAACTCGTCGAGGTCGACGGCGCTGCGGACCCGGGCAACCGCGTCCGGCCCCACGCCGAGCACCCGGGCGAAGAAGCCCAGGTTCTCGTCGACGCTCAGGTCGGCGTAGACGCTCGGCGACTGGGTCATGTAGCCGACCCGGCTCCGCAGCTCACGCGAGCCGGCCGGCGCACCGAGCACCCGGACCGTGCCGGAGGTGATCCGCTGCACGCCGACGATGGCGCGCAGCAGGGTCGACTTGCCGCAGCCGGACGGGCCGAGCAGGCCGGTCACCTGACCGGTGGGGACGGTGAGGTCCAGCTCGCTGAGCACCCGCCGTCCACCACGCACCACGGTCAGCGCGGAGAGGTCGACGGCAGCCGGCATCTCAGCCCCGATCGACCCGGGTCAGCCCGAGGTGCTCGCGGGCGAAGTCCAGCGACTCGGCCAGGTCGGCGCTGCGCTGCGCAGGCGTGCTGGCCTTGCGGGTGTTGATCTCCACCACCACATGCCCGGCGAAGTCGCCACAGGCCAGGTGCTGCAGGAGCTCGGCGACCGGCTGGTTTCCGCGCCCCGGGACCAGGTGCTCGTCCTTGGCGCTTCCGGTGCCGTCGGTGAGGTGGATGTGCCGCAGCCGCTCCCCCAGCCGGTCCGCCATCGCGATCGGGTCTTCCTGGGCGACGGCGGCATGGGAGAGGTCGATGGTCGCGTTGGCGTAGCGCTCCTGCGATGGATCGCGCCCCGGCAGGTACGCCTCCACCGACCGCTTGCTGCTGGCGCGCCACGGGTACATGTTCTCCACCGCGAAGGCGACGCCGGTGGACTGCTCCAGACCCTCGATGCCCTGCACGAACTCGCGGGCGTACTCCTTCTGCCAGCGGAACGGCGGGTGCACCACCACCACGTCGGCGCCGACCTCCTGCGCCATCTCGGCCGAGCGCTCCAGCTTGCCCCAGGGGTCGGTCCCCCAGACCCGTTGGGTGATCAGCAGGCAGGGGGCATGCACGGCGCAGACCCCGACCCCGTGATGCTCGGCCAGCTGCTTGATCGCGGTCATCTGCTGGCTCAGCGCGTCGATCCCGACCATCACCTCGACGGCGTCGTACCCGAGCGTCGCGGCATACCCGAAGGCATGCGCCGTGGACTCCGGATAGACCGAGGCGGTGGAGAGACCGATCAGGGGCACGTCAGACAGTCCCGCCCGTGAGGTCACGCACCCCGTCGCCGTCCTCGTCGAGGACGCTGAGCTGGTCGAACCGCTCCAGGATCACGCCCTCGCGCAGCGCCCAGGGACAGATCTCCAGAGCCGGCAGGTCGAAGATGTCCATCACCGCCTCGGCGACCAGCGCGCCGGGCAGGATCTGATGCGTGCGGCTCGGCGAGACGCCGGGCAGCTCGGCGAGCTCCGTCGCGCTCATCCCCGCCAGCTTGGGCAGCCACTCCCCCAGGTCGGCGCGAGGCAGCAGCCTCGGCACCAGCGGCCCGTCGGCCGACGGGGCGGCACCACAGATCCGGGCCAGCGAGCGGAAGGTCTTGGAGGTCGCAGCCGCCCGGTCGGGTGCGCCGTGGCGCAGCAGGTTGCCGGCGTCGCGGGCGATCTCGGCGCGGAGCCGACGGCGGATGTCGCGCAGGGTCGCCTCGTCCATCGGCAGGGTGGTGAACCAGTCCCGTGCCAGCCGGGCTGCGCCGATCGGCAGCGACCAGGCGACGTCGGGCGCCTCGTCGGGACCGCCGGCGATCTCCAGCGAGCCACCACCGATGTCGAAGACCGCCAGCCGGCCGGCCGACCAGCCGAACCAACGGCGCACGGCCAGGAAGGTGAGCCGTGCCTCGTCCTCGCCGGCCAGCACCTCGAGGCCGACGCCGGTACGGGTGCGGACCTGCGCCAGCACGTCGTCGACGTTGCTGGACTCCCGGACCGCGGAGGTGGCGAAGGCCAGGATCTCCTCGCAGCCCTTGTCCTCGGCGACCCGCAGCGAGGCGGCGCAGAAGTCGACCAGGGCGTCGACGCCGAGCTGGCTCACCGCGCCGTCGGCGTCCAGGTGCTCGGCCAGCCGCAACGGCTCCTTGTAGGAGAACGCAGGCAGCGGTGCGGCACCGCCGTGCGCGTCCACCACGAGCAGATGGCCCGTGTTGGAGCCGATGTCAAGCACGCCCAACCTCATAGGACCACGGTAGCCGCCCATCCGACGTAGGGTTGCCGGTGTGCCCGAGGTGCCCCTGAACTTTCCTCGCGCGTGGGTCGAGTTCGCCGATCCCGCCGACGCCGACCAGGTCTTCCGCTGCGATCTCACGTGGCTGACCTCCAACTACACCTGCATCTTCGGGTCCGGGTGCGCCGGGATCTACGCCGACTCCCCCGAGGTCGGCTGCTGCACCCTGGGCGCCCACTTCTCGGACAAGGACGACGAGAACCGGGTCGCGGAGTTCGTCGAGCGGCTCGACGCCGACCTGTGGCAGTTCCGTCCCGAGGGCAACGTCCGGCGCAAGGACTGGATCGAGAAGGACGAGGACGGCGAGCGCAAGACCCGCCAGATCGAGACCCCGGGCGGCGCCGGCTGCATCTTCGCCAACCGCAGCGACTTCCACCTGGGTGCCGGCTGCGCCCTGCACGCGTTGGCGATCCGCGAGGGACGCAACCCGCTGGAGACCAAGCCGGACGTCTGCTGGCAGCTGCCGATCCGGCGCACCTTCCGCACCGTCGAGCTGCCGGACGGCGAGAGCTACACCGAGGTCAGCATCTCCGAGTACGACCGTCGCGGCTGGGGTCCCGGCGGCCACGACCTGGACTGGTACTGCACCGGCAACACCGAGGCCCATGTCGCGGTCGAGCCGTTCTACGTCACCAACGCCGCCGAGCTGACCGCACTGATGGGAGAGGCCGGCTACGCCGAGCTGACACGCCACTGCGAGGCGCATCTGCGCTCACGCTCGGCGCTCGCGCTGCATCCTGCCTCGCGCCACTGAACGACGCCACCGGCGTTGGGGGCCTTTCCATCGCACGAAATCGTCTCGACGTCAAGAGACTCATACCCCAGTGTGACCAACGAAACGGGCCCCGAGCAGAATGCCTGACATGCGCCTGGACCACCTTTCGTACGCAGCTGGACCCGATGGCCTCGCCGCCACTGCCGACCGACTGAGCTCCCTGCTCGGACGCGAGTTCGTGGACGGTGGCGTCCACCCCCGCTTCGGCACGCGCAATCGCACGATGGCGCTGGCCGACAACACCTACCTGGAGGTCGTCGAGGTCCTCGACCACCCGGCCTCCGACAAGGCACCGTTCGGCCAGGCCGTGCGAGCCCGCTCCGCCCTCGGCGGCGGCTGGCTCGGCTGGGTGGTCGCGGTCGACGACATCGCCTCGGTCGAGCAGCGCCTGGGCCGCGCGGCTGTCGACGGCAGCCGGCACCGCCCGGACGGCCATGCCCTGACCTGGAAGCAGATCGGCGTCAACGGCCTGATCGCGGACCCGCAGCTGCCGTTCTTCGTGCAGTGGCTCTCGCCCGCCGAGGACCACCCGAGCTTCGGCGCATCGCCCGACTTCTCCCTTGCCTGCTTGGAGATCGCCGGCGATCCGCAGCGGGTGAGCGAGTGGCTCGGCGAGAGCGTCGAGTCGCCGCTGGAGGACGTCAAGGTCGAGTGGGTCGCCCCGCACGGCACCCCCGGCGTCGTCGCCGCGCACTTCCAGACGCCCAACGGCCTGGTCCGGATCTGAGCTCTCGGCTCCCCGGTGTGGTGCCGAGCCCGAACATCTGGCACCACACCGCGACCTACGAGATCGAGAACCGCGCCTTCGACCGCCCGCGACTCGTCGAGTCCGCAATGCGATCGATCGCGCCCTGGGCTGGGCGCACCGTGCTCGACCTGGGCTGCGGCACCGGCTACCACCTGCCGACCTGGGCCCAGGAGGCCGACGCCGTGATCGGCGTCGAGCCGCATGCCGATCTGCTCGCCCTGGCCCGACGACGCACCAAGCGGATCGAGCGGGTGCGCACGCTGCGCGGCACGGCGCAGGAGACCGGGCTGCCCGACTCCAGCGTGGACGTCGTGCATGCGCGCTGGGCGTACTTCTTCGGCCCCGGCTGTGAGCCCGGCCTGACCGAGCTGGACCGGGTGGTCCGGCGCGGGGGCACCGCCTTCGTGATCGACAACGACCCGACCACCTCCACCTTCGGCGGCTGGTTCGCCCGCGGCTACCCCTACGTGATGCCGGAGCGGGTCGAGGCCTTCTGGTCGCAGCACGGCTGGACCCGGACCCCGATCACCACCACCTGGGAGTTCGACTCCCGGGCCGATCTCGAGGCCGTCGTCGGCATCGAGTTCACCCGTGACCTGGCCCAGGAGATCTGCCGCAGCCATGCCGGCACCACGGTCGACTACGCCGTCAACCTGTGGCACCGCCACTACTGAGGCGAGCCCGCCTGCGCGCCACTACACGATCGGCTTGCCGGTGCGCACCCGGCGGCGCAGGTCCCACAGGTAGAGGTTCAGCGGGAACAGCCGCAGCACCTTCGGCAGTCGGCGGCTGAACGCGCCGTAGGCCCGCATCAGCCGCCGGAAGCGGCGCTCGTCACGCGCCGTCCAGCCCAGCCGCATCTGGCGCCGGAAGGAGTCCGGCAGGAAGCCGGTGTTGATCCAGCGCACGATGCCGCGCAACGGGACCGCGAGGGGTGCGGGCATGTTGCCCAGGTTGAGCAGGATCAGCAGGTGCTCGCGGATCGTGTCGTCGATCTCGATCCGTCGCAGTCCCTCCTGCCAGTAGGCGTCGAAGGCCGCCATGCTCGACGGCCACTGCTCGGGCCGGACCTGGAGGCTGGTGGCGAAGGCGCCGAAGTGCTGCAGCAGCAGCTCCATGGTCTCCTCGTCCGGGAGCCCGTGCAGCGCCTCGATGATGTCGAAGGTGCCCTTGGCCAGACAGGCGCCCACCCAGAGCTGGAGGTCGGGACTGAAGGCGTTGTACCGCACCGGGCTCTGCGGGCCGGAGCGGACATGACGGTGTACCGAGTCGATCGCCTTGCGCATGTCGCGCTGGTCGCGCTGGTCGCCGAGCAGCGCCACGGCGAGGAAGGTGCCGGTGGTGCGGGCCCGCTTGAACGGGCGCTTCATCGCATTGCCGCTGTCGACCTTGCTCTCGTAGACGCCGTAGCCGACCGCCGGGTGGCCCAGCTGCATGATCACGTTCGCCATCCCGGCGAAGACGGCGGAGATGCCCTCCAGGTAGTCGGACGGGTCGAAGGCGTCGGCACCGTGTGCTGTGCTGTCGACGGTGGCAGGAAGTTGGGCCATGCCCCGCAAACTAGAAGTTGACAACACGTGTTGTCAACGATGGGATGAGAAACATGAGCAAGCGTGACTGGAACGGCAGCTCCCTGGAAGAGCGGCGCGCACGGCGCCGCGAGCAGCTGCTGGACGCCGGCGTCACCCTGCTGGCGGAGGCCGGCGCCGCCGGGCTCACGGTGCGCGCGGTCTGCCGGCTGAGCGGCCTGTCCGAGCGCTACTTCTACGAGAGCTTCTCCAACCGCGACCTGCTGGTCCTGGCGGCCTTCGACCGGGTCGCCGAGGAGGTCAGCGCCGCGCTCAGCGAGGCCGTCGCGCAGGCCCCGCCGACGCCGGAGGGCGTCGCCCGCGCTGCCGTTGCGGCGGTCCTCGCCGCCACCATCGACGAGCCCTCGCGGGGCCGGGTCCTCTTCCTGGCACCGGCCGGCGACCTGCTGCTCCATCCCCGGGTCGACACGGTCGGTCGGGCCCTGGTCGCGATGCTGCGCGAGCAGCTGCCCGCGGCCCGTTCGACGGCGCACCGCGAGCTGGTCGCCAACAGCCTCGCCGGTGCGCTGGCGTACACCTTCAGCGGCTACGTGGCCGGCAGCCTCCGCGTCAGCCGCGAGGAGTTCAGCGAGCACTGCGTGCAGCTGCTGCTCACCCTGGCGGCACTGCCCGAGCCGGTCCTGGAGGGCTGAGCCGGCCTCGGGCTGGGGATGGCCGCTGCCGATGTCGGAGGGTGGCCGTAGGTTCTTCCCCATGGCCACTGCTCGCAAGAACCGCCCCGCGTACCGCTGCAGCGAATGCGGCTGGGAGACCACCAAGTGGGTCGGTCGCTGCGGCGAGTGCCAAGCCTGGGGCTCGGTCGCGGAGGCCGCCGTGGTCACCGCACGCACCCAGGCCGGGCCGGTCACCTCGGCTGCGGTGCCGATCGGGCAGGTGTCGGTCACCGAGGCCACCGCGCGCACCAGCGGCGTGGCCGAGCTGGACCGGGTGCTCGGCGGGGGCCTGGTGCCAGGCGCCGCGATCCTGCTGGCCGGCGAGCCCGGCGTCGGCAAGAGCACCCTGCTGCTGGAGGTCGCCGCCCAGACCGCGCGCTCCCGGCGGCGCACCCTCTACCTCACCGGCGAGGAGTCGGCCGCCCAGGTGCGGATGCGCGCTGATCGCACCGACGCGGTGCACGACGAGCTCTACCTGGCCGCGGAGACGGACCTCAGCGCCGTGCTCAGCCACATCGAGGCGGTCAAGCCCGAGCTGCTGGTGGTCGACTCCGTGCAGACCATCGGTGCCGCCGACGTCGACGGCGTCCCGGGCGGCGTCAGCCAGGTCAAGGAGGTCTCCGCCGCCCTGGTCCGGATGGCCAAGACCCGCAACATCACCACCGTGCTGGTCGGCCACGTCACCAAGGACGGCACCATCGCCGGGCCCCGGGTGCTCGAGCACCTGGTCGACGTCGTCCTGCACTTCGAGGGCGACCGGAACTCCCGCTTCCGGCTGCTGCGCGCGGTGAAGAACCGCTTCGGGCCGGTCGACGAGGTCGGCTGCTTCCAGCTCGGCTCGGAGGGCATCCGGGCCGTCTCCGACCCCACCGGCCTCTTCGTCGAGCACCATGCCAACCAGGTGCCCGGCACCTGCGTCGCGGTCAGCATGGAGGGCCGCCGGCCGATGCTCGCCGAGGTGCAGGCCCTGGTCGCACAGCCGGCCGACAAGCCCAAGCGCACCACCTCCGGCGTCGACTCCTCCCGGGTCTCCATGGTGATGGCGGTGCTGCAGCAGCACGCGAGGCTGGAGCTGCACCGCAACGACATCTTCGTCGCCACGGTGGGTGGCGCGCGGCTGCACGAGCCGGCCACCGACCTGGCCATCGCCATCGCGCTCGCCTCGGCCACGCACGGCCGCGAGGCGCCGTCGGGCATCGTCGCGATGGGCGAGCTCGGCCTGGCCGGTGAGCTGCGCCAGGTGCGCGACCTGCCGCAACGCCTCGCCGAGGCAGCCAGGCTCGGCTTCCGCTACGCCGTGGTGCCCAGCGAGCGGGGCAGCACCACCGGCCCCGGACGCACCGAGCGGATGGTCGACGGCATGAAGGTCCTCGACGTGCCGGACATCGGCAGCCTGATGCGCCTGCTCGGGTTCCAGGGCCACATCAGCCACGCCAAGCCCCGCGGCGTCTGAGCAACCAGAGCGCCCACACGCCCTAGACTGAGGCGACGCGCAGCAGCAACCTCCGAACGGGGACAACGTGGCCACTATCGAGCCGACCGACGACAGCCTCCGGCTGCGGGCAACCCTGGCATCCATCGCCCCCGGCACGGCCCTGCGCGACGGGCTCGAGCGCATCCTGCGCGGCCGTACCGGTGCCCTGATCGTGCTCGGCCAGGACAAGATCGTCGAGTCGATCGCCACCGGTGGCTTCACCCTGGACGTCCCCTTCACCGCCACCGGCCTGCGTGAGCTCGCCAAGATGGACGGCGCGATCATCGTCGACGCCGACCTCACCAAGATCCACCGCGCCGCAGTGCACCTGATGCCCGACCACACCATCCCGTCGGAGGAGACCGGCACCCGGCACCGGACCGCCGACCGGGTCGCCAAGCAGACCGGCTTCCCGGTGATCTCGGTGTCGCAGTCGATGCAGATCATCGCCGCCTACGTCGGCCAGACCCGGCACGTGCTGGAGGACACCGGCCAGATCCTGTCGCGCGCCAACCAGGCACTGGCCACCCTGGAGCGCTACAAGCTGCGCCTCGACGAGGTCTCCAGCACCCTGTCCGCGCTGGAGATCGAGGATCTGGTCACCGTCCGCGACGTCGTGGTGGTCGCCCAGCGACTGGAGATGGTCACCCGGATCGCCCGCGAGATCGAGGACTACGTGCTCGAGCTCGGCACCGACGGCCGGCTGCTCTCCCTCCAGCTCGAGGAGCTGGTCACCGGGGTCGACACCGAGCGGGAGCTGGTGATCCGCGACTACCTGCCCACCGGCCGACGGGCGAAGACCCCGATCGAGCTGCTGCAGCGCCTCGAAGGGCTCTCCGCCACCGACCTGGTCGACGCCGGCTCGGTCTCCAAGGCGCTCGGCCTCGGCGCGGCCGAGCACCTCGACGGTGCCGTCGCGCCCCGCGGCTACCGGCTGCTGGCCAAGGTGCCGCGGCTGCCCAGCGGCGTGGTCGACGGGCTGGTCGACCACTTCGGCACCCTGCAGAAGCTGCTCTCGGCCGGCATCGACGACCTCCAGGCCGTCGACGGCGTCGGCGAGCTGCGCGCTCGCAGCGTGCGTGAGGGCCTCTCCCGGCTGGCCGAGTCGAGCATCCTCGAGCGCTACGTCTGATCCGCTCCGCTCGACGCTCCGCGGACTCAGTCGGCGTCGACGGACGCCTCGGCGCCGGCCTTGGCCTTCGCCTTGCGCTTCGGCTCGCGCACCTTCGTGATCACCTTGCTCTCGGCCTGGGTGAGCTCGAAGTACTGGTCGACCGGCTCACCGCCGAGCGGCGCGGCGATCGCGTGGTACCCGCCCTTGAACGCCCAGCCCGCGGTGCGGGGGTCGCACTCCTCGTTCGAGCGCTTGCCGTTCCAGTCCACGTTGAGCCGGACCGGACGGATCGAGCGGACCACGACCCGGCGCTCGCCGAGGACGGTCGGGCAGTGCTGGCTGCTCCAGATCTTGTCGTTGCCCGAGGTGATCTTGAGGACCACAGTGGAGGCCGAGAAGTCGAAGATGCAGGCCTCGCGGTCGGTGGTCAGGGTGAGCGGGATCCGGATCCGGTCCGCCCCGGCCGCTGCGCTGCGGATCTCCGGCGAGACCCGGACCTCCTCGGGCAGGCAGTCGCCGTCGGCCACCGGCCAGCTCCGCTTGGCCTTCTTCGTCTTCTTGCCGGCCTGACCACTCTGACCGGCCGACGGCGTGGTCTCCGCCTTCGGCGCCGTCTCGACCTCGCTGGTCGGCTTGGCGGCGGCCTGCTCGGCCTGCGGAGTGGCCTCGGAGGAGCCGTCGGATCCGCCCCCGAGCAGGCGGGCGAGAGCGAAGACCAGCACGAACGCAGTGCCCAGCACCAGCGCGCGCCGCACCCAGTAGACCCGCGCTGGAAGGGGGCCGCTCGGCCGGGTGACACCGCTCATGGGACGAACGCTATCCAGCGGTGGGCGGAGAGTGCGGGAGCGACACTACGATGATCGTGATGAGTGACCTGCACAACCCCGTCCTCGACTGGTTCGACGAGCACGCACGCGAGCTGCCCTGGCGCGGCAACGACGCCTCCGTCTGGTCGGTGATGGTCTCCGAGTTCATGCTCCAGCAGACTCCCGTGGCCCGGGTGCTGCCGGTCCACGCGCAGTGGCTCGAACGCTGGCCGACGCCCGCGGCGCTGGCCGCCGAGGAGCCCGGCGAGGCGGTCCGCGCCTGGGGACGCCTGGGCTATCCCCGCCGCGCGCTGCGGTTGCATGCCGCCGCCACCGCGATCGTCGAGCAGCACGGCGGCGTGGTCCCGGACACCTACGCCGAGCTGCTCGGCCTGCCCGGCGTCGGCGACTACACGGCGGCGGCGATCGCCTCCTTCGGCTACGGCCGCCGCGAAGTGGTGCTGGACACCAACGTGCGCCGGGTCTTCGCCCGCGCGCTCAGCGGCCAGGAGTTCCCACACACCTCGGTCCGCAAGGCGGAGCGCGAGCTCGCCACCTCGCTGCTGCCCGACGACCCCCCGACCGCGGCCACCTGGGCGGTCGCGGTGATGGAGCTCGGCGCGCTGGTCTGCACGGCCTCCTCGCCGGGGTGCGAGCGCTGCCCGATCCAGGACAGCTGCGCCTGGCTCGCGGCCGGCAAGCCCGCCTGGGACGGGCCGGCCCGCAAGGCGCAGACCTACGCAGGCACCGACCGGCAGGTGCGCGGCCGGTTGCTCGCCGTGCTGCGCGACGCTCCCGGCGCGGTGCCCAAGGCCCGGCTCGACGTCGTCTGGTCGCTGGCCGAGCAGCGCGAGCGAGCACTGGAGAGCCTGGTGGCCGACGGACTGGTGGTCCGCGACGGAGCGCTCTACGCGCTCCCCTGACCCGAACCCGCGCAAGCTCCCCCGGACACGCGAAGAGCCCCGCCATCAGGCGGGGCTCTTCGATCAAGCTGGTGCTGCTGGGGCCTCAGGCGGTCTCGCCCTCGGACTTCGGCACGTCGACCGGACCGGGCTCGACGTCACCCTCGGAGAGCGCGCCCTCCAGCGGCGGGGCGTCGGGCAGGGTGCCGACCTTCTGGCCCTTGAAGGTGAAGGTCGCGTTGGCGCCCTCGCCCTCGACGTCCACCAGCACGATCTGGCCGGGACCGACCTCGCCGTAGAGCATCTTCTCGGCCAGGACGTCCTCGATCTCGCGCTGCACCGTGCGACGCAGCGGACGCGCACCCAGCACCGGGTCGAAGCCGCGCTTGGCGAGCAGGTCCTTGGCGCCCTGGGTGAGCTCCAGCGACATGTCGCGGTCCTTCATCCGCAGCTCGACCGACGCGATCATGTTGTCCACCATCGCGATGATCTGCTCCTGCGACAGCGGCGGGAACACGACGACCTCGTCGACACGGTTCAGGAACTCCGGGCGGAAGTGCTGCTTGAGCTCCTCCTGCACCTTCGTCTTCATCCGCTCGTAGGTGGTCTGTGCGTCCGACGCGTTGCCGAAGCCCAGGCTGACGCCCTTGGCGATGTCGCGCGAGCCCAGGTTCGTCGTCATGATGATGACGGTGTTCTTGAAGTCGACGACGCGGCCCTGGGAGTCGGTCAGGCGACCTTCCTCCAGGATCTGCAGCAGCGAGTTGAAGATGTCCGGGTGAGCCTTCTCGACCTCGTCGAAGAGCACCACCGAGAACGGCTTGCGGCGCACCTTCTCGGTGAGCTGGCCACCCTCTTCGTAGCCGACGTAGCCGGGAGGCGAGCCGAAGAGCCGCGAGACCGTGTGCTTCTCGGAGAACTCCGACATGTCGAGCTGGATCAGGGCGTCCTCGTCGCCGAAGAGGAACTCGGCGAGCGTCTTGGAGAGCCACGTCTTGCCGACGCCCGAGGGGCCGGCGAAGATGAACGATCCACCGGGACGCTTCGGGTCCTTCAGGCCGGCACGGGTACGACGGATCGCACGGGAGAGCGCCTTGACGGCCTCCTCCTGACCGATCACCCGCTTGTGCAGCTCGTCCTCCATCTTGAGCAGTCGCGTGGACTCCTCCTCGGAGAGCTTCACGATCGGGATGCCGGTCGCGACCGCCAGCACTTCGGCGATCAGCTCCTCGTCGACCTCGGCGACCTCGTCCATGTCACCGGCGCGCCACTGCTTCTCGCGCTCGGCCTTCTTCAGGATGAGCTGCTTCTCCTCGTCGCGCAGGGAGG
>NZ_BAAALG010000006.1:136229-144271 GCF_039528155.1 Nocardioides dubius
GTCGAACTCGCGCAGGTCCGGCGGAGCGGTCATCCGACGGATCCGGAGACGCGAGCCGGCCTCGTCGATCAGGTCGATCGCCTTGTCCGGCAGGAACCGGTCGGAGATGTAGCGGTCGGCGAGCGTCGCAGCGGAGACCAGCGCCTCGTCGGTGATGGTGACCCGGTGGTGCGCCTCGTAGCGGTCGCGCAGGCCCTTGAGCATCTCGATGGTGTGCGCGATCGACGGCTCGGCGACCTGGATCGGCTGGAAGCGGCGCTCCAGCGCGGCGTCCTTCTCCAGGTGCTTGCGGTACTCGTCGAGCGTGGTGGCACCGATGGTCTGCAGCTCGCCACGGGCCAGCATCGGCTTGAGGATGCTGGCGGCGTCGATCGCGCCCTCGGCGGCACCCGCACCCACCAGGGTGTGGATCTCGTCGATGAAGAGGATGATGTCGCCGCGGGTGCGGATCTCCTTGAGCACCTTCTTCAGGCGCTCCTCGAAGTCACCGCGGTAGCGCGAGCCGGCGACCAGGGCACCCAGGTCGAGGGTGTAGACGTGCTTGTCCTTGAGGGTCTCCGGCACGTTGCCCTTGACGATGTCCTGGGCCAAGCCCTCGACGATCGTGGTCTTGCCGACGCCGGGCTCACCGATCAGCACGGGGTTGTTCTTCGTGCGACGGGAGAGGATCTGCATGACCCGCTCGATCTCCTGCTCGCGCCCGATCACCGGGTCGAGCTTGCCCTCGCGGGCGTCCTGGGTCAGGTTGCGACCGAACTGGTCGAGGACCAGCGACGACGACGGGGCGTCGGTCTGGGTCGGGGCGCCGGACGACGCCGCCTCCTTGCCCTGGAAGCCGGAGAGGAGCTGGATGACCTGCTGGCGAACGCGGTTGAGGTCCGCGCCGAGCTTCTGCAGGACCTGGGCCGCGACGCCCTCGCCCTCACGGATCAGGCCGAGCAGGATGTGCTCGGTGCCGATGTAGGAGTGGCCGAGCTGCAGGGCCTCGCGCAGCGAGAGCTCCAGCACCTTCTTGGCGCGCGGGGTGAACGGGATGTGGCCGCTGGGCGCCTGCTGGCCCTGGCCGATGATCTCCTCGACCTGGGCGCGCACGGCCTCCAGGGAGATGTCGAGGGACTCCAGCGCCTTTGCGGCGACGCCTTCCCCCTCGTGGATCAGGCCGAGCAGGATGTGCTCGGTCCCGATGTAGTTGTGCGAGAGCATGCGGGCCTCTTCCTGGGCCAGCACGACAACTCGTCGGGCTCGGTCGGTGAACCGCTCAAACATGTACGCGCCTCGCTATCTGCTGCTTGGTCCGCTGCGCACCTCGGATGGACGTGCGGACAGTGGTACCAACGTCTGGCTCCACCCTACGTGTTCCCGGGAAGCACACCATCCCGGTCCGCTCTCAGCGAACAGACGCGATGCACGTCGGGCATCGCGCCTCGCGAATTGCCGTGTGCCCCCGAGTCCGACGACTCGGGGGCACACGGTGGGGCTGCTCAGTGGGCGGCGTCGTAGGCCTGACGCACCTCGGCCGGAACCCGGCCGCGGTCGGAGAGCTCGTAGCCGTTCTCCCGTGCCCATTCGCGGATGTCGCCTGCGCTCGGACCGCCGGCAGCGGCCTTGCGACCGGCTGCCTTGCGACCGCCGACACGACGTGCGTGGCCGACGTACGGCGCCACTGCATCGCGCAGCTTGGCGGCATTGTCAGCATTCAGGTCGATCTCATACGAGACGCCGTCAATCCCGAAGGTAACGGTCTCCTCGGCTTCACTTCCGTCGATGTCATCGACCAGAACAATGTGAACCTTCTGTGCCATCTGCAAAGACTCCTCAACCCAAGCCGTCGATATGTCTCTGGCATCATTGCACAGGTCTAGTCCGATTGTCGTCAGCCAGCGTTACGCCTGAATACCAATTCCAGTCCGCGCAGCGTCAGCCACGGATCATGGGCAGTGAATGCCGCACATTCACCGATCACCAATGGCGCGAGATGGCCGGTGGCGATCACATTCACCTCGGCCGGATCATGTCCCAATTCCGAGATCATCCTCGCCACCAGTCCGTCGACCTGGGCGGCGACGCCGAAGAGCATCCCGGACTGCAGCGCCTCGACTGTGTTCTTCGCGATCGCCGAGCGCGGCCGCATCAATTCGACCTTGCGCAGCTGTGCTCCGCGGCGGCCCAGGGCCTCGAGCGAGATCTCGATGCCCGGCGCGATGGCTCCCCCGATGTACTGGCCCGCAGCGGTGACGACGTCGAAGGTGGTCGCCGTCCCGAAGTCGACCACGATGCTCGGACCCTGATATCCGCGCGCCGCACCCAGGGCATTGATGATCCGGTCCGTTCCGACCTCACGGGGATTGTCGGTCAACACCGGGATTCCGGTCCGCACCCCGGGCTCGACGACGACGGCAGGACAGGTGCCGAAATGGGTCTCCAGCATCTCGCGCCACTCGTGCAACACCGCCGGAACGGTCGCACAGACGGCGATTCCGTCCACGGAGATCTCCTCGGGCGCCAACAGACCACGCACCAGCAACGCCCATTCGTCACTGGTTCGCCGCTCGTCGGTGGCGACCCGCCAGTGCGCACTGACCTCGCCGTTGTCGATCAGTCCGATGACGGTATGGGAATTGCCGATGTCCGCGGCCAGCAATGCCATCTCAGGCACCGTCCGGGCGAAGGTCCATGCCGATGTCGTAGACCTTGGCCGAATGCGTGAGCGCACCCACCGCGATGTAGTCGACACCGGTAGCCGCGACCTCGGCCGCACTCTCGAGGGTAAGCCCGCCGGACGCTTCCAAGGTGGCGCGCCCGGCGCTGGTGCGGACCGCCTCACGCAGCTGGTCCGGCGACATGTTGTCGAGCAGGATCGAGGTGACCCCGATCTCCAGGAGCTCGCGCAGCTGCTCGAGGGAGTCGACCTCGACCTGGATCAGCAGCGGCGGCTCGACGTGCGCGTAGCGCTCCTGCACTGCACGGTAGGCCGCCACCACCCCGCCCGCGGCGAGCACGTGGTTGTCCTTGATCAGCGCCTGGTCCGACAAGGAGCCACGGTGGTTGACGCCGCCACCGCAGCGCACCGCGTACTTCTCCAGGCGACGCCAGCCGGGGATCGTCTTGCGGGTGTCGCGCACCCGCGCGCCGGTGCCCTCCAGCGCCGCCACCCAGCGGGCAGTCGCGGTGGCCACCCCGGACAGGTGGCACAGGAAATTCAACGCGGTCCGCTCCGCGATCAGCAGGGAGCGGGTCGGCCCGTGCACGGTCAGCACGGTGGTCCGCGCCGCAACCGCGGTGCCGTCGGCGACCGGACGCTCGATCCGCACCTCGGGGCCGACCACGTAGCGGAAGACGAGCTCGGCTACCGCGAGGCCGGCGATGCTGCCCGGCTCCCGGGTCACGAAGTCGGCGACGCCGAGATCGGTGGCCGGGATCGTCGCCGCGCTGGTGACGTCCTCGGTCGGCACGTCCTCGGCGATCGCGCGCACGACGTCCGCGTACACCTCGGCGGCGACCAGTCCCGCAGCCTCGAGCTCGGCGAGCAGCGCGGTCGGCAGCTGGTCGAAGTCGGTGGCGACGATGTCCACGTCAGGCTCCTCGGGAGGTCGGCGAGAGGTCGGAGGCGGCGGCAGGGACGAACGCCTGCGTCAGCTCTCCGGCCAGGAGTCGGATGTCGAAGTGACCGGCGAAGTCGGCGTCGTCGCGCTCGGGGTGGTCCTCACGCCAGTGCGAGCCGCGGGTCTCCTGCCGGGCCAGCGCGCCGGCCCGCAGCGCCAGGCTCAGGGTGAGCACGTTGGTGGTCTCCCAGGCGGTGACGTTGACGTCGCCGACCGGGCGGGTCAGCAGCCCGGTCAGCGCGGCCTGGGCCGCACGCAGCCCTTGATCGCTGCGCAGCACGCCGGCCCGCTCGGTCATGATGCGCTGCAGCTCGCTGCGCAGCTCGCCGTCCACGATGCCGGTCGGGCGCGGGTCGGCCACCGGCTCGGCCCAGGCGGGGAGCTCCGCCGGCAGCACCTCCGCGATCCGCCGGGAGAAGACCAGCCCCTCCAGCAGCGAGTTCGAGGCGAGTCGGTTCGCTCCGTGCACGCCGGAGCAGGCGACCTCGCCGGTCGCGTACAGGCCGGGGATGTCGGTGCGTCCCCACAGGTCGGTGACGACGCCGCCGGAGGCGTAGTGCTGGGCCGGCGCGACCGGGATCAGCTCGGTCACCGGGTCCACCCCATGGCTGCGGCAGGTGGCCAGGATGGTCGGGAAGCGGCGCTCCCAGAACTCCGCACCCAGGTGGCGCGCGTCGAGCCACATGTGCGGGCGGCCGGTCTCCAGCATCCGCCGGGTGATCGCCTTGGCGACCACATCGCGCGGCGCGAGATCGGCGAGCTCGTGCTGCCCCTGGAGGAAGCGGTTGCCCTCGAAGTCGACGAGGAAGGCGCCCTCGCCACGCACCGCCTCGGAGATCAGCGGCTGCTGCCCACGACTCTCCGGCCCGAGGTACATCACCGTCGGGTGGAACTGCACGAACTCCAGGTCGCGCAGCCGGGCGCCGGCGCGCAGCGCGAGCGCCATCCCGTCCCCGGTGGAGACCGCCGGGTTGGTGGACTGGCTGAAGACCTGGCCCATGCCCCCGCTGGCCAGCACCACGGCGCGCGCCCGGACGGCACCGACGCCGTCACGCTGGCCCTCGCCGATCACGTGCAGGGTGACGCCGGCAGCACGGCCCTCGGCGTCGCGCAGCAGGTCGAGGGCCAGCGCGTGCTGGATCACCTCGATCCCGGACGACGCCTCGACGGCGGCGATCAGGGCACGCTGGATCTCCGCGCCGGTGGCGTCGCCGCCGGCGTGCGCGATCCGGTCGCGGTGGTGGCCGCCCTCGCGGGTCAGCGAGAGCACGCCGTCGTGGTGGTCGAAGCGGGTGCCGAGGTCGATCAGCTCCTGCACCGCCTCCGGGCCCTCGGTGACCAGCACCCGGACGGCGTCCACGTCACAGGCGCCGGCGCCCGCGACCAGGGTGTCGTGCAGGTGCTGCTCGGGGGTGTCGCCCGGGCCGAGCGCGGCGGCGATCCCGCCCTGGGCCCACTGGGTGGAGCCGGCCGAGAGGACGTCCTTGGTGACCACGAGGACCCGGGCGCCGTCGTCGTCGGCGCGGTCGCGCAGTGCGCTGTGGATGCGCAGTGCAGCGGTGAGCCCGGCGATGCCGGACCCGATCACCACGACGTCGGCCGTCGTCGTCCAGCCGGGAGCGGGGGCGGCGAGCCGCGCGGGGAGGGTGGTCACGGAGTGTCGGTGGGCCGAGGCGTCAGCGACCGCTGACCAGGTCGCCGCGCAGCAGCCCGCTGCCCTCGGGCGCCTCGGCGGGGTCGAAGCCGGTGGCCAGGATCTTGTTGTCGGCGTCCACGAAGACGACCGACGGCTGGAACTCCTTGGCCTCCTCGGTGGTCATCTGGCCGTAGCCGATCAGGATCACCATGTCGCCGGGGTGGACCAGGCGGGCGGCGGCACCGTTGATGCCGATCACGCCGGAGCCGCGCTCGCCGGCGATGGTGTAGGTCTCCAGGCGGGCGCCGTTGGTGATGTCGACGATGTGGACCAGCTCACCGGCCAACAGGTCTGCGGCGTCGAGGAGGTCTTCGTCAACGGTGACCGAGCCGACGTAGTGCAGGTCGGCCTGGGTGACGGTCGCCCGGTGGATCTTGGACTTCATCATGGTGCGCAGCATCAGCTGTCTCCCTCGGTGTCGTTAGGTGAGGTTCGGGTCGGCGATGGGGCGCCGAGGTGGATGGGCAGGTTGTCGATCAGGCGGGTGGTGCCCACCCGGGCGGCGATCAGGATCCGGCCCTCGCCCTGGGCCGGAGCCGGGCCGAGGTCGGGGTCGGTGACCACCAGATAGTCGAGATCCACGCCGTTGGCCCGGCGCAGCTCGGCACGGCCCGCGCCGAGCGCGGAGTCCGGGCCGAGGCCGGCGTCGCTGATGGCACGGCGCAGGACCCGGTTCAGGGCGACTGCCTGCTCGCGCTCACGCGCGCTCAGGTAACGGTTGCGCGAGCTGAGCGCGAGGCCGTCCGGCTCACGCACCGTCTCGGCACCGACGATCTCGACCCCGAGGCAGAGGTCGCTGACCATCCGCCGGATCAGCACCAGCTGCTGGTAGTCCTTCTGGCCGAAGACGGCGACGTCCGGGCGGACCAGGCCGAAGAGCTTGGCGACGACGGTCAGCACGCCACGGTAGTGACCGGGCCGGGTGGCGCCCTCGAGCACCGATCCGAGTGGGCCCGGCTCGACGGTGACCTGCGGGTCGCCGCCGGGGTAGACCTCGGCGACCGACGGCGCGAAGACGACGTCGACGCCGTGCGCGCCGCAGAGCTCGAGGTCGGCGTCCAGGGTTCGCGGGTAGCGGTCCAGGTCCTCACCGGCGCCGAACTGCAGCGGGTTCACGAAGATCGAGACCACGACGGGGCCGTCGCCGACAGCGGCGCGGGCGGTCTCCATCAGGGCGCCGTGGCCCTCGTGCAGGGCGCCCATGGTCGGCACCAGGCCGACCTGCTGGCCGCGACCGCGGCGCTCGGCGAGCGCCTCGACGAGCTCGGCGCGGGTGGAGACGAGAACAGGGGTGGGCATCAGCCGATCATCCCGTCGATGGTCCAGGGCTCGGTGCCCTGGGCGTTCTGCGGCCAGCGCGCTCCGGCCAGCGCGGCCTCCAGCACCTGCGACATCTTGGCGGCGCGCAGCGGCAGCAGCCGGCCGTCCGCAGCGGCACGGTCCAAGGTGGCGCGCGCCATCGCGACATAGGAGGGCAACGTATGCGGTGCGTTCAGGGTGAGGTCGGCCAGGTGGGCGCGGACGGTCTCCACGTCGCCGCGCACGATCGGGCCGGTGAGCGCGGCGTCGCCCTTGCGCAGCGCGTTGTCGAGGGCGGCCTCCAGCAACGGGCGCAGCGTGTCGGCGGGGTTGTCGCCACCGGCCGCGACCAGCATCTCCATCGCCTCGGCGACCAGGGTGACCAGGTGGTTGGCACCGTGGGCGAGACCTGCGTGGTAGAGCGTGCGGCGCTCCTCGGGCACCCACATCGGGCGGCCCCCGAGGTCGGCGACCAGCGACTCGGCCAGAGCGCGCTCCTCGGTCTCGGCGGTGACGCCGAAGACGCAGCCCGACAGTCGGCTGAGGTCGAGCTCGGTGCCGGTGAACGTCATCGCCGGGTGCACCGCGAGCGGGTGCGCGCCGACCGCACGCACCGGCTCCAGCACGGCGAGGCCGTGGCGCCCGGAGGTGTGTGCGACGTACTGCCCGGCGTGGATCGCGCCGGAGGCCGACAGCATCTCGGCCACATTGGCGAGCATGTCGTCGGGCACGGTCAGCAGCAGCAGGTCGCAGGCCCGCGCGACGGCGCTGGGCTTGGCGATCTCGACGCCGGGAAGCAGGGCAGCGGCCCGGGCACGAGAGGCCTCGGACTCGCCGGCGACGGCCACGATCTCGTGGCCCGCGGCACGGAGCGCCGAGGCCAGGACGGCGCCGACGCGGCCAGCGCCGACCACCCCGACCCGCAGGCGTGCGGTCATCATCTACAGCCTCACGTTTCAGTCCCTCCGACCACCCGCAGGTGCGGGCCGGTGTGGGTACCAGACGGTTTGTTGGTGGCTTGGTTCTGCTGAGTACTGCTACTCAGTGCAACGACGAGGCTACGCCCGCTGATTCCTCCTTGGGAACCGCGGGCGGCGGTGGCCTGAGTCACAACGTCGAGTGGTGCCTGGCTGCACCATCAGGCGTTCGCCGGTGCAGTGCGGCACCACTCGACGTTGGGGGCTGGGTCTTACGCGCCGGCGCGGGCGATGACCCGGTACAGCACCGGGTCCTCATCCCCATACGGCGACAGACCCGTGTCCTCCACCTCGAACAACACCTCACCGAACCCGAACTTCGCCGTCAACGAATCACGGAACTCCACCGCATTCTGAAACCGCCGATAGTGATTGCCATGCACCTTCTGCACCGACTCATCCTTGTCGGTACGGAACTCCGCCGCGAACAGATCACCCGCACGAGCATGCGTCGCGATCGCCGCCATC
>NZ_BAAALG010000006.1:144284-145270 GCF_039528155.1 Nocardioides dubius
ATCACCACACCCGATGTCGATCACCGTCCCCGGCATCTCCGCACGCGCATTCACGAACTCGAAGAACGACGAACCCGACCCATACGCCGTCCGCGCATAGAAATTCGCCCAGTAGGCCTTGGTCCGCTGCTCGACGGTGAGCCGACCGTCGGCGGCGGCGTCGGTGCGGCTGAGTGCCCAGTTGAAGCCGGGCTTCGGCTGGCGCCAGTCGTCGCCGTACAGGTGGGCGACCATCTTCTCGGCGTTCAGCGGGCGCAGCACCTTGCCACCGGCGAAGTCGACCTCCTCGGTGCCCTGCCAGTCGTCCTCGGTGAACGGCGTGGTGCCGGCAACGCCCCACGGGATGCGCAGCTTGCCGGCCTCGTTGAACCAC
Organism: Nocardioides dubius; assembly: GCF_039528155.1. Taxonomy (NCBI): domain Bacteria; kingdom Bacillati; phylum Actinomycetota; class Actinomycetes; order Propionibacteriales; family Nocardioidaceae; genus Nocardioides; species Nocardioides dubius. The sequence goes on from NZ_BAAALG010000006.1 coordinate 144,658, forward strand.
ATGTGGAACAGGTCGATGCGCTGGTCGGTCTCCGGGTCGTGCAGGTGGATGCAGTTCACCCGCAGGTCCACCGAGAAGCCGACCTCGATCAGGTCGAGCGCGATCTGCACGAGCTCCTCGGCCGCCTCCGGACCCGTCCGCTTGTTGGAGACGTAGGCGCAGTCGAAGTCGTCGTCGTGCCCGATCGGCCCGCCCTCGCGCACCGAGCCCAACAGGCTCCCGTAGAAGACGATGGCGTCGTAGCCGTGCTTCTCGGCCAACACCTCACGGGTCTGCTCATACATGTCGATCGCCTTCTCCTGCCATGAACTGTCGAGATCCTTCGAGAGCGTCAGCCGCCCGGTCTTGGCCAGCTTGTAGCCGCTCTTGAGCCGGCGCCGCAGCTGCTGCGGGGTGCGCTTGCCCTCCTTGGCCGGGTGGAGGTAGAGCCCGTGCCAGGCGATCGGCAGCGGCACGCCGCCGACCCGGATGCTGACCTTGGTGGTGCACTTCATGAAGCGCCACAGGCCACGCACCTGGAAGCTGAAGACCCGGACCTCCTGGCCCGAGTTGCGGGTCCCGTCCTCGGGACCGGCGATGCCGCGCGGGCGGTCGGCGCCGCCGGCGGCTCGAT
>NZ_BAAALG010000006.1:145279-145909 GCF_039528155.1 Nocardioides dubius
CCGACCCGCCGAGGCCCGGACCGGCGTGGCGACGGTCGGGTGGGTGGAGGCGACCAGGATCTCGTCGACGTAGAGGTCCACCGGCGTGGACGGCGAGCCGACGGGCACGGAGATCCAGCCGACAGCCTGGTACCAGGTGAACTTCTCCACGACGCCGATCACCGGCACCCGCGAGGAGGACGACCCTCGCGCGACCAACGCACGCGACCTCCGGGCCAATCCACTCAGCTGTTCCCGCACTGACACCTCGGCCACCTTCGACTCCCCACCGACGCTGCCGCCGCGGCGGCACTGAACTCAGGCACACTACCGAGGATCCGGCGCCTTCACAGCGCGACGCACCAAGTGGCCGGCCGGTGGGCTCCGGCTCAGCCGAGGTTGCGGGCGATGACGCGGTACAGCACCGGGTCCTCATCCCCATACGGCGACAACCCCGTGTCCTCCACCTCGAACAACACCTCACCGAACCCGAACTTCGCCGTCAACGAATCACGGAACTCCACCGCATTCTGGAACCGCCGATAGTGATTGCCATGCACCTTCTGCACCGACTCATCCTTGTCGGTACGGAACTCCGCCGCGAACAGATCACCCGCACGAGCATGCGTCGCGATCGCCGCCATCAACCGC
>NZ_BAAALG010000006.1:145924-157359 GCF_039528155.1 Nocardioides dubius
ACGACCATCACCACACCCGATGTCGATCACCGTCCCCGGCATCTCCGCACGCGCATTCACGAACTCGAAGAACGACGAACCCGACCCATACGCCGTCCGCGCATAGAAATTCGCCCAATACACCTTGGTCCGCTGCTCCACGGTCAGGATTCCGTCGGTGCCGACGTCGGTGCGGCTCAACGACCAGCTGAACCCCGGCTTGGGGTTGCGCCAGTCGTCGCCGTAGACATGGGCCAGCAACCGCTCGGCGTTGCGCGGCCGGGCCATCGGGACGCCGATGAAGTCGACCTCCTCGGTGCCCTGCCAGTCACTCTCGGTGAACGCCGTCGTGCCGGCGGTCCCCCACGCGGTCTGCAGCACGCCGTCCTTGTCGAACCAGCCGTGGAAGACGTCGACGCGCTGGCCGGTGGCCGGATCGTTGACGTGCAGCAGGCGGCTGCGCAGATCGACGTTCAGACCCGCCTCGATCAGCGCCAGCGCGATCTCCACGAGCTCCTCGCCGGCCTCGACGCCGGTCCGGTGCCGCGAGATGTAGGCGCAGTCGAAGTCGTTGTCGTGCCCGATCGGCCCGCCGTCGCGCACCGAGCCCAACAGGCTCCCGTAGAAGAGGAACGGCTCGTAGCCGTGGCTGGCGACCATCAGCTCGCGCGTGCGGCCGTAGAGGTCGCGGACCGCGTCACGCCACACGCCACGGCTCTCCTGCGGCGCCATCAGGTAGCCCGACTTGGTGAGCTGGTAGCCCTGCGCCATCAGCTCCTCGAGCTCGGCGAAGGTGCGCTCCCCGCTGCGCCGCGGGGTCAGGTACATGCCGTGCCCGGCGATCGGCAGCGGCCGGCCGTCCACCCGCACCGTGAGCCGATTGCGGCGCCCGAGGAACGCCCAGAGCCCGGCGATCTGGAAGGAGAAGGCGCGCACCTGCTGCCCGGAGTTGCGCCGGTCGTCGCGGCGGCCGCTGGCCACCCCCTGGCGACGCGGCGACCCGGACTCCTCGTCACGGCGCTGCCGCACCACCGATCGCGAGATCGGCGCGTCCGCGGTCGGGTAGGTGGCCGCGATCTCCAGCCGCCCGACCTGCAGGGTGATCGGCACGTCCGGGTGGTCCTCGGGCACCGAGATCCACCCCACCAGGCGGTTGCGGGTCACCGACTCGACGATCCCGACCACCGGTGCCGGAGCCGCGACCGGCTCCGGGTGCAGCCGGGCCGTGATGCGCTGGAGCCCTCGACGGAGCGTGGTCCTGGGCATGGCAGATCCTCCGGCAGCGATAGGCGAGGCAGCGGTCCGGGGAACACTACCCACTCCGTGGGATCGCGCGCGGGATGAGAGAGTAGATCGCATGTCCGAAGGTGCTGCCTCCGCTCCCCGCAACGTCGCCGTCCTCCTCGCCGGAGGCGTCGGCTCCCGGGTGGGTCTCGACATCCCCAAACAGCTGATCAAGGTCGCTGGGAAGACGATCCTGGAGCACACCCTCGAGGTGATGCACACGCACCCCCAAGTCGACGAGATCCTGATCCTGATGTCGCGTGGCCACCTCGACTCGGTCCGCGAGATCGTCCGCAAGGGCGGCTACGACAAGGTGACCGCGATCCTCGAGGGCGGTGCCACCCGCAGCGAGACATCGATGAAGGCGCTCGAGGAGATCGGCGACCCGACCGCCCGGGTGCTGCTGCACGACGCGGTCCGCCCGCTGGTCAGCCACCGGATCATCGGCGAGTGCTTCAGCGCGCTCGAGGTCCACGAGGCGGTGGACGTCGCCATCCCGTCCGCGGACACCATCATCGAGGTCGATGAGAACGACGTGATCCGCGCGATCCCGCCGCGCTCGGCGCTGCGCCGCGGCCAGACCCCGCAGGCCTTCCGGGCCGGCACCATCTCCCGTGCCTACGAGCGCGCCGCCGCCGACCCGGACTTCGTTGCCACCGACGACTGCTCGGTAGTGCTCAAGTACCTGCCCGAGGTGCCGATCACCGTGGTCGCGGGCGACGAGCGCAACATGAAGGTCACCGAGCCGATCGACGTCTACATCGCCGACAAGCTCTTCCAGCTCACCGTGCAGGACCAGCCGCAGGGCCACACCGACGCCGAGTACGCGGAGCGGCTGGCCGGCAAGACCGTGGTGGTCTTCGGCGGCAGCTACGGCATCGGCGGCGACGTCGCCGACCTGGCTGAGCGCAGCGGCGCCAAGGTGCACCGGTTCAGCCGTTCGGCGACCGGCACCCACGTCGAGCGCCGCGACGAGATCGTGGCGGCCCGCGACCAGGTGCTCGCCGCGGACGGCCGGATCGACTACGTGGTCAACACCGCGGGCATCCTGCCGCGGGGGAACCTGACCGAGACCAGCGAGGAGACGATCTGGTCGGCCACCGAGGTCAACTACCTGGCGCCGGTCTTCATCGCCCAGGCCTTCCACGAGGCGCTGCGCGCGAGCAAGGGCGGGCTGCTGCTCTACACCTCCAGCTCGTACACCCGCGGACGCGCCGGGTACAGCCTCTACTCCTCGGCCAAGGCGGCCGTGGTCAACCTGACCCAGGCACTGGCCGACGAGTGGGCAGCCGACGGGGTCCGGGTGAACTGCATCAACCCGGAGCGGACCGGGACCCCGATGCGCACGAAGGCCTTCGGCGAGGAGCCGAGCGACTCGCTGCTGGCCTCCGACACCGTGGCCCGCACGTCACTCGACGTGCTGCTGGCCGACGACGTCACCGGGCAGATCATCGACGTGCGCCGCGACGACCCGTTGGCATCCCTGCTGGAGCAGACGACGTCCTGAGCTCAGCCGCGTCGTCGGACCCGGGCGGCCGCCCGCCGCCCGACCACGCCCAGCAGCTCGCGGGCACCGACGTCGCGGATCGGCCGGTCGTCCCCGGCTGGGGTCGGTGCCGGTGCCGGCGTCTGCTCGCGCTCGCGCTCGGCGGCGCGGGCCTCGACGGCGTCGTGGCTGATCGCGCCGGAGCGCTCGAAGAGCTCCTGGTAGCGCAGCTGCAGCGCGTCCATCGCCGCTGACTGCTGCGCGTCGGCGCCACCGGCCGCCCGCAGCGCCAGCACCGCCTCCCAGACCTCCACCGCGATCTGCTGCAGCTCGGCGGGGATCTCCAGGTCCTCCCAGCGCACCTGCACCCGGCGCAGGTCGGGGGTGATGAACTCGTCGACCGGGCTCACCACGTCTGGGGCGATGGATCCGGGCCAGCGGACGCCGAGCTCGTCGCTGAGCCGGCGCGCCTCCCCACGCCAGTCGGTGAGCAGGTCGGCGTAGCCGATGAAGGACCGGGACCGCCCGCGGGTGTGCCGCTCGCTGACCAGCTGGTTGTTCACCCAGCGGGCGACGTTGAAGACCTCGTAGCGGCGGCGCTTCGCCTCGTCGGCGCTGGCGTAGTAGGCAGCCCGGCTGCCGATCGTCTCGGCGGGGTGACGCAGCATCGAGATGAAGACCGTATCCCGGGAGTCGGCGGCCGCCGCCTCCTGCCACAGCTGCTGGGTCCAGACGCTGCGCGGGTCCTTCACCACGATCTGATCGTGCTCGGCGCCGACCTTGGCGACCCAACGCGCCAGCTTGGCGCGGTCCCGCGGGGTGATCACCGCCTGCAGGTCGTCGTAGGCGCTGGGCCGGGAGTCCATCACGTGCATCCGTGCCCGGGAGCACAGCTCCTCGTGGAAGCGCACCGACCACTTGGACTCGTAGAAGCCCTTGGGGTTCGAGGCGTTCGCGCCCAGGTACGGCCCGGGGACCTCGACACCGAGATGGTGGAAGAGGCCGGACATCGTGCTGGTACCGCTACGGCCGGTACCGGTGATCAGGACGAGAGTACGAGCTTCGGGCACCCCCGAAGTGTGCCATCCCGCGGCCCCGGGCCGTCAGCGGCCGAGCAGCTTGCGCGCCGCCGAGGACGCACGATCTCGGACGCCGCGCCGCTCAGGCTCGCCCACCGCGGCGCTCGCCGCGGCCGTCGCCGCGCGGGTGGCCCGGCGCTCCGCCTTGCGGATCGTGCGGCGCCGCTCGACCTGCGTCATCCCGATCGCGGCGTGCCAGTCCTCCAGGTACTCGGTGCGCAGCGCGTCGAACTCGGCCGGGTCGACCTGCTCCCCGTTGCTCTCCCGCAGCAGCGCCTGGTAGGTCCGCTCGGCGAGGTCGCGCAGCCAGCGCGGTGCGGCCACCTGCTCCCAGTCCGGGCTCATCCGGCGCAGCGCCGGGTCGATCAGCTCGTCGACCGGGTGCGGGCGCTGGTCGATCGCCGGCTCGAACCGCGCGCCCAGGTCGGCGCCGATCCGCTCGAACTGCACACGCCAGTCGGCGAGCAGGTCGGGGTAGTGCACGACGGTGCGCGCCGAGCGGGTCACCTGCTCGGTCAGGGTGGCGACGTTGATCCAGCCGGCGACGGCGGCGACGTCACGGGCGTCGTAGTAGGCGCTGCGGCTGGCGGTCACCTCGGCCGGGTGACGCAGCATCACCACGGAGCCCGGCTCGACGCCGAGGTCGCGGGCCGCGCCGGTCCACAGGTCGAGGAACCAGATCAGCCGGGGGTCCTTCAGGACCAGCTGGGGGCTCTCCTCGAAGCGTGCCTCCAGCCAGCTCCGCACCTCGTCACGCAGGCCGTCGCGCAGGGCGCGCTCGGCGACGATCGCCAGCCCCTCGGGGTCGGGGTCGAGGGCGAGCATCCCGCTGCGCTTGAGCAGCTCCTTGTGCAGCTGGACCACCCAGCGCGGCTCGAAGAAGCCCTTGGGGTTGGTCTCGTTGCCACGCAACGCACCGGGCGTGACGTAGCCGGCATGGCTGAGCGCACCGGCCATCGAGCTGGTGCCGCTTCGTCCGGGGCCGACGACAAGCAGCAAGGAGCGTTCCATCAAGGGGGCACCTAACGGAGGTCTCGAGCGCGCCTGGCCGGGGCTGACCGGGCTGGTCCAGACTACCGGGGTGGTTGGTGTCGCCGATCACCCGGCTAGCGACGACGCAGCCGCCGGGCGACGCGGGAGAGCAGGCTGGCCGGCGCGGGCGGCGTCGTCAGCTGCTCGATCTGCAGCGCCGTGCGCTGCTTGTCGAGATCCACCTTCTGGATCAGCTCGAAGAGCCCTTCGGCGATCAGCTCGATCGGCACGTGCGGCTCCCAGTCGGCCGGCACCTGCACCGGCGGGCGCATCACCCGCAACGACTCCACGGAGCCGAGCACCCGCACGCCGCAGCTCGCGACGAAGTCGGCGCGGGCCTTGTTCTGCTGCTCGATCCACTCCCAGGCCCAGGCCGGGTGCGGCGCACCGGACGGCCCGGGCGAACGCTGCGCACTCGCCTTGAAGGCCCGCACGAAGCCGTGGTTGAGGTAGCGCGCGCGCAGTGGCCGCGGCACCTCGGCCTTCTCCGCCAGGGCGTTGAAGGCACGCATCATCTCGGCCTCGGCATAGGTGAGCCCGCGGTTGGACTCGCCCGGGTACCCCTTGAGCAGGCCCAACGGGAGCCCGAGCAGGGTCTCGAAGCGGCTGAGCAGGTCACCCGGGTCCTTGTCGTCGATCACCACCAGGGTGAACCGGTCCGCACCGACGACGTCGACCCAGCGCTGCACCATCTCCTCGACGTCGTGGAACCCGAGGGCGTCGCGCTTCTCCCACGCGTTCGGGTCGTCGCCGAGGACCACCTTCAGCCAGTCCTCGTAGCCGGTGTCGATCCCGGCCTTCACCCGCTCCTGCCACAGCGACGGCAGCAGGCGGTCGAGGTTGCGGACCGCGGCCACGATCTGCGGGTCGTCGCCGCCGAGGCCGTCGACGAGCTGGCGCGCCTGCTCCGGCGAGGCGCGACCGAAGTCCTCGTTGCTCACGCAGACCCGCAGGCCCTCGACCGCCGCCACCTCGGCGACCAGGCCGTTCCAACGGTGCATGGGGGGCCGGGGCACGCCCGCCGGACCGCCCTCCAGGCCGAGCGCCCAGCCCGCCTGACGGCGCCGCTGCTTGTGCTGAGGGACGTAGAGCCCGTGTGCCGGCAGGTCGTCACGCTGATGGAACAACGCGGCTTGGACAGCCGTCGATCCGGTCTTGTGGGGGCCGATGTGGAGCACGTGGGCCGTGGGGCCGAAGGCACCCTCGGGGCTGGCAGACATCGGTGCGCTCTCTCCCAACTGAGCCGGAAACGAGCGCCCATCGTAACCAGCAGCCGACCAGCCGTGGTCGGCCCGCCAGCGGAGTCGGCCACGGCGAGCGCCCGGCACTGCCGTAACTTGTGGGCCATGAATGCAGTGGTCAAGGACTCCGCCCAGGTCGCCGACTCCGCCACCCTCGGTGACGGAACCACCGTCTGGGAGCTGGCGCAGATCCGCGAGAACGCGTCGCTGGGCACCGGGTGCATCGTCGGCCGCGGCGCCTATGTGGGCACCGGCTGCCAGCTCGGCAACAACGTGAAGCTGCAGAACCATGCGCTGGTCTACGAGCCGGCCACCCTGGGCAACGGCGTCTTCATCGGCCCGGCAGCGGTGCTGACCAACGACCAGTACCCGCGCGCGGTCGACCCCGATGGCAACCTCAAGCGGGCCTCCGACTGGGTCGCGGTGGGCGTCGAGATCGCGGACGGCGCCTCGATCGGGGCCCGCGCCGTCTGCGTGGCGCCGCTGAAGATCGGCCGCTGGGCGATGGTCGCGGCGGGTGCCGTCGTCGCCAAGGACGTGCCCGACTTCGCCCTCGTCCTCGGCGTCCCCGCCCGCCAGATCGGCTGGGTCGGCAAGGCCGGCCACCGGCTCACCGACGAGGGCGACGGCCGCTGGACCTGCCCCGCCACCGGCGCCACCTACACCGAGGCCGACGGCGTCCTCACCGAGGCCTGACACCCCCGAATTCGGATAGTCCCTGACGTTTTCGTGGACAAAACGGACCGCAAACCACGAAAACGTCAGGGACTATCTCCAGGGTTCAGCCGCCGATGACGACGCGGCGGACGCCGTCGGCCTGCCAGGCGGTGGCGTCGGTGACCCGGCGGCCGTCGACCAGGACCTTGACGCCGGGGAGGTCGGCGGGGGTGAGCGAGCGGTACTCGGCGTGGTCGGCCTGGATGATCGCCGCGCCCACCGGCTCGCCGCGGTGCGGGTTGAGCTTGTGCGCCTCGAGCTCGGCGTCGGTGTACATCGGGTCGGAGACGTAGGCGGTCGCACCGCGCGCCTCGAGGGCGGCGACGGTGCCGAAGACGCCGGAGAACGCGGTCTCCTTGACCCCGCCGCGATAGGCGGCACCGAGCACCAGCACCGCGAGGCCGGCCAGGTCGCCGTGCGCCGCCTGGAGCAGGTCGACGGCGTACGACGGCATCTCCGCGTTGGCCTCACGGGCAGCGCGGACGACGGTCGCCTCCGGGTCGTTCCACAGGTACATCCGCGGGTAGATCGGGATGCAGTGGCCACCGACCGCGATCCCGGGCTGGTGGATGTGGCTGTAGGGCTGGGAGTTGCAGGCCTCGATCACCAGCTGCACGTCGACGTCGACCTTGTCGGCGTAGCGCGCGAACTGGTTGGCCAGCCCGATGTTGACGTCGCGGTAGGTGGTCTCGGCGAGCTTCGCGAACTCGGAGGCCTCGCTGGTGCCGAGGTCCCAGACGCCGTTGGCGCGCGGCAGGTCGTCACGCTCGTCGAACTGCAGCACCGACTCGTAGAACGCGACGCCGGCCGCGGTCGAGGAGGCGTTGATCCCGCCGACCAGCTTCGGGTACTTGCGCAGGTCGGCGAAGACCCGGCCGGTGAGCACCCGCTCGGGGCTGAAGACCAGGTGGAAGTCCTCCCCTGCCTTGAGACCCGAGCCGGCCTCCAGCATCGGCGCCCAGCGCTCGCGGGTCGTGCCGATCGGCAGCGTGGTCTCGTAGCTGACCAGGGTGCCCGGGCGCAGCCCCTTGGCGATCTCGCGGGTGGCGGAGTCCATCCAGCCGAAGTCCGGCACGCCGTCGGCGTCGACGAACAACGGCACCACGACCACGACGGCGTCCGACTTCGCCACCGCCGCTGCGGTGTCGGTGGTGGCGCTGAGCAGGCCGGCCTCGACGGCGGCCTTCATCTTGACGCCCAGGTCGGTCTCGCCGGGGAACGGCTCCTCGCCGCGGTTCACCAGGTCGACGGCGCGCTGGTCGACGTCGGCGCCGATCACGGTGGCGCCGGAGCTGGCGAACTGCACGGCCAGCGGCAGGCCGATCTTGCCGAGTGCGACCACGCAGACGGTGGAACTGGTCATCAGATGCTCCGTTCGATCTCAAGCAGGGTGCGCCCCGAGGTGTCGGGGAAGACGCGCGCGGTCAGTGCCGTGCCGTTGCGGGTGAAGGTGGTGGAGGGGGCGTCCTCGCTGCGTACCGGCAGCCGGTAGCGCCCCTCGGTGGTGACGACGTCGATGCGCGGGCAGATCACCAGGCCCGGCTTGATCCGGGGCACCTCGGCCAGGTCCATCGACCAGCGCAGCACGCCGTCGGCGATGCTCACCGGCACCCGCCGAGGCGCGTGCCGGTCGGGCTCGGTCTGCAGGCGCACGCCCCAGCCGGTGCCCTTGGGCGCGTTGACGACGCTGACGCAGACCCGGTCCACGATCTCCGGGGCCAGCGAGGTGGGGGTCTCGCCACGCAGCAGCGAGCCCTCCAGCCAGATCCGGCCCTCGCGCACGGACCGGCCGAAGACCGTCTTGCGGGTGGCCGGCGGGACCACGAACTCGGGGTCCAGGACCTGGTCGGCGTAGATCCACGGCACCTGGCGCACGGCCTCGTCGTCGACGTAGACCCGGTGGCCGTCCTCCTCGGCCTCGTGCAGCCGCTGCAGCGACTCGAGGTCGCCGGCCGCGGCCAGCCGGAAGCGGACCCGCGCCAGCGGACGCATCCGCGCCCGGATGCCGTCGGTGAGGAAGTCGGCCGCCAGCTCGTTGAGGCCGGCCACCAGCTCGGCCTGCGCGGCGGGCTCGAGCTCGCCGAAGTCGCGACGCAGCAAGGTGGCGAGCTCGCCGGTGAAGTGCCGCTGCAGGATCTCGTCGCGGGCCTCGCCGACGGGCAGCAGCGCGGCCACCTTGCGCACCACGGCACCGAGGTCGCGCAGCCGCGACTGCCAGGTCGAGGTGTAGGTGATGTTCTCCATGCCCTCGCGGCGGACCGCGAAGTAGTAGGGCCGGTCCGCCAGCACCGAGACCCGGCGCCCGTGCAGCATCGCCTCGATCGTGAACGGCTGGTCGCTGCCGACCCGCATGTCCTCGGGGTACCGGATCCGGTGCTCCTCGATCACCGAGCGCCGGAACAGCTTGGTGTTCGACAGCGCGCTGGCCAGCAGCGCGCTGGGGAACGGCACCTCGGCGCGGGTCTCGGTGAACAGCGACTGGTTCACCCACCGGCCGCCGGTGCCCACCAGGCGGCAGCAGAGCACGTCCGACTCCCACTCGTCGGCGGCGGCCACCATCCGCTCGAACGCCTCGGGGTCGAGGTGGTCGTCGGAGCCGAGGAAGAAGACGTAGCGCCCCTGCGCCACGTCCAGGCCACGGTTGCAGGGCTGCGCCGGTCCACCGGAGTTGGGCTGGTGGATGACGGTGAACAGCCCCGGGTGCGCCGCGGCCACCCGGTCCAGCTCCTCGCCGGAGCCGTCGGTCGAGCCGTCGTCGACGGCGACGACCTCCATCCGTCCGGGCGCGATGCTCTGGCCGATCAGGGATGCCAGCGTCTCGCGCAGGTACGGCATCGTGTTGTAGACCGGCACGATCACCGACACGTCGGGAGACATCGCTAGAGCGTCACCGTGGTGTTGGTCGCAGCGGAGTCCAGGATCGCCTCGGAGACCTCGACGATCCGCACGCCCTGGTCGAGGTCGACAATCTGGCTGGCGTCCCCGCTCACCACGGCGTCACGGAACTTCTCGTGCTCGACCAGCAGCGGCTCACGCCGGGCCAGGGCGAAGCGGGTGACGTCGCCCTCGGAGACGCCGCGGAAGTTGCGCTGCGACTCCCACTCCAGCGGAATCGCGCCGTTCGCGTGGAAGGTCAGATCCGCGGTGAGGGTGTCGGCGATCAGCGCGCCCCGCTCGCCGGTGACGACGGTGGTGCGCTCCTTCTGCGGGCTCAGCCAGTTGACCAGGTGCGAGGCGATCACGCCGTCGCTGAGCTCTGCGGTGACCGCAACCATGTCCTCGTGCTCGCGGCCGCTGCGCCGGGCGGTCTGCGCCGCCACGGTGACGTAGTCGCGACCGGTCACCCAGGCGGTCAGGTCGATGTCGTGGGTGGCGAGGTCCTTGACCACGCCGACGTCGGCGATCCGGGCCGGGAACGGGCCCTGGCGCCGCGTGACGACCTGGTAGACCTCACCGAGGTCGCCGGCAGCGAGCCGCTCGCGCAAGCTCTGCAGCGCCGGGTTGTAGCGCTCGATGTGGCCGACGCCGCCGACCAGGCCGCGCTCGGCGAAGGCGTCGCGGACCGCGCGGGCGCCCTTGCTGGTGGCCGCCAGCGGCTTCTCGATCAGGGCATGCACGCCGGCCTCGGCCAGCTGCAGGCCGACCTCCTCGTGCAGGAACGTCGGGCAGGCCACCGTCACGTAGTCCACCCCGGCCGCGAGCAGCTGCTCGAGCTCGGTGTGGACCGGGACGCCGGCATGCTCGGCGGTGCCCAGCGCCGGGTCGACGACGCCGACCAGGTCCACGCCGTCCAGGGCGCCCAGCACCCGGAAGTGGTTGCGCCCCATGGCGCCCATGCCGACCAGGCCGGCTCGCAGGCGCGCCATCACAGGGCCTCGATCGACGCGTTGACGGCATCGATGATCCGGTCGAGCTCGGCGTCGGTCAGCGTCGGGAAGACCGGCAGCGACAGCGCCTCGGCGGCGGCCCGCTCGGTCTCGGGCAGCTCCCAACGCGGGTCCGGGCTGCCGTCGGCGGCCAGGAACGGCCGCAGCCGGTGGATCGGCGTCGGGTAGTAGGTGGCCGAGCCGATCCCGCGCTCGGTGAGCGCGGCCTGGAGCGCGTCGCGGTGCTCGGGGACCCGGATCGTGTACTGGTGGTAGACGTGGCGGTAGCCCTCGGGCACCACCGGCGTGATCACGCCCTTGAGGCCCGCGGTGAGCCGGGCCGCGTTGGCGATCCGGCGCTCGGTCCACTCGCCGAGGCGGGAGAGCTGGTTGCGGCCGACCGCGGCGGCGACGTCGGTGAGGCGGACGTTCGCGCCCACGATCTCGTTGGCGTAGCGCTGCTCCATGCCCTGGTTGCGCAGCAGGCGCAGGGTGCGGGCGAGCTCGGCGTCGTCGGTGGAGACCATGCCGCCCTCGAGCGAGTGCATGTTCTTGGTCGGGTAGAAGCTGAAGCAGCCGCCCTTGCCCCAGGCGCCGACCGGGCGGTCGCCGATCGCGGCGGCGTGCGCCTGCGCGGCGTCCTCGACCAGGGCGAGCCCGGCCTTCTCGGCGATCTCGGTCAGTGCGGGCAGGTTCGCCGGCAGGCCGTAGAGGTGCACCGGCATGATCGCGGCGGTGCGCGGGCCGACGG